>JAJFFG010000092.1 GCA_021776825.1 Planctomycetota bacterium | reverse complement strand
CGCGCCTTGATCTCGACGATCTGTCCTTGCTCAGGGTGAGCCTCTCGGCGCGAGCAGTGGCCCCCGCATCCAGGCCGCTCCTCGACTCCCGGACGACGGTCGTCACGGAGTGTGCGAGCCTCATGAATAGGCCGGGCTAGCGTCCGGTCGTGAACGTCCAGGCGAACGTCTCCCCGTTCTCGAGACCCGTCACGGAGACGAGGTACGTGGTCCCGGCGGCGAGGTGCCGCTTCGGAATGAGACAGAAGGAGGCCGCGGGCGCGAGCTGCGGATTCGTCGGGTGGAGCGGCGACGAGTAGTGGCAGTCGACCGATTTGCCCTTGGAGGAATTCCCCTCGTAGAGCGTCATCCGGACGTCGAGACCGACGTTCGCGTAGGGCACTTGAAGCGTCACGGGGTAGCCCCACTTCGACTGGTCCTCCCCGGGGACGGGGTTGGGGAGCTCGGGCCGGAAGCGGCGCGGCACGTCGCGCATCCCACGCGCCGGCCACGTGACGCGCGACTGGAACGCCGCCGGCGCGACCATCGATCCGCTGTCGAGCACGGCGATGCCCTTTTCCAGGCCCCAGCCGACACGGAGCAGTCCGGGCGCGATCAGCGGAAGCCGGTGGTAGAAGGTCCCCATCCAGCCGTCGATCGCCTCCCGGCCGTCGCTCACACCCGGCGCGATCACGGAATGGAGACCGGCCAGGCTGCCCTCGGGCGTGAAGCCGGCCTTGTCCGGATACTCCTCGTGCGCGTCGGGCCACTTGGCCGCCTGCGCCCGATTGCGGGAGAGATAGAGCGCGTGCCGGCGCGCGCCGTGGCTGAGCTCCGCGTCCATCTTCAGCGGCAGGTAGAAGTCGTGCTCGTTGTCGGGTAGCGCAAGCACCCGCAGCTGGTCGAGGTAGTCGAGCAGAGCGCGTTCGTCCGGGTGCATGGCGTCCGTCGGAGCGCGCGCGATCCGCTCCGCGATCCCGGGCGCGAGCGGCAGCAGCCAGTCGCGCCACGCGCTCTCGAGTTCGGCCAACGGCATGCCGAGCGCTTCCACCATTCCGGCTGCGTCGCGCGAGGCGTGCACCGAGCGCTTCGTCACGGCGACGAACTCGCCTCGCTCCCACAGGAACTCCGCAACGAGCGTCGCCTTCAGCAGCTCCAAGCCGCGGATCTTGCCGAGCGTATCCTGGATGGCGCTCACGTACGCCGGGTCCTCATCGCGACGCGCGAGGAACCGCATCAGCGCGCGACTTCCCGCCATCCCTCCCTTCGCGAGACGCAGCAGTTCGGTGCGTTCGCGCGTGACCTCCGGCGTGTCCTTCGTCCCGCCGCCGCCGACTCGGCCCCCCTCCTCGACGTCCGTCCACGCCGTCTCTGCGAGCACGTCGCCGATGAACGCGAGACTGACCCAGTTCAGGTGCCCGGCTCGCAGGCAGGGCTGCATGCCTCTCAGGTTTCCGATGACGGGATCCACCTGCAGCGCGACAAGGTCGCGAAGCAGGTTGGTCTCGACGTGCGCCTCCGTGACGGTCTTCTTCACCTTGAAGCCCTGCCGCGTCCAGAAGCCCCACATCTTGCGCGCGTCGGCCGCCTTCTTCTCCGTGATGAGACCGTCCTTCAGGCACTGCACAATCGCGCGGTCGTAGCCCTTGGTCTGCTCGACGAGGACGATGTCGACCGCAGTCGCCGGGCGGCGCATCTCGAGCCGGCCGGTCCGCATCCACTCGAGCACGGCCGCCGCCCGCAACGTCGTGACCAGGATTCGCTCGAGCTTCTCGCTGCTGACGATGCCGCTGTGAATCGCCACGTTCTGCCACCGCACCATCGAGCCAAGGTGTCCATCGATCCGCTCGATCAGCGTGATCGGGCTCTCGGCGACCTCGAGCGGCAGCTCGAGCGTGCGCGCCTTCCGCAGCACATCCGTCAGCGCGGTGCGGCGCTCGATCGCTGCGGGCATGTCCGCGCGAACCCACGCTAAGTCGTGCCGAACGTGGCCGAGGATCTCGTGCGCCGGTTCCGCACCTCCGTCGATGCGTAGCGCTAGCTGCGCGAGCTCCGTGCGCCGGTCGGCAGGCGCGTCTCCGAGCGTCGCGCAGAGGTCTCCCACCGATGCGCGCAGTCGCTTTGCGATGGACGGCACGGCCTCGGGTGCGCGCGACGACTTCTTCCGCTTCGCCGCGGCCTTGTCGCAGGCCGCGCGCAGCCGCTCGACGTCGGCGGCCGGGAATCCCAATTCGCCGATGACGTCAGCCAGTTCGCGGGCCTCTCCCAACCACCCCTTGCTCGCAAGCGCTTTCACGCTCCCGCCGAGACGGCGCAGCGTTTTCTGCGGCACCTCGTACACGACGGGTTCGGCGTCCTGTCCGCCCGCCGGTGCGACCAGGGCCAACGCGAGGAGCGCGACCGTCGCACTCTGGATGTGTCGTCGCGCGTCCCGCCGCATGCTCGCTCCCCTCCACCTGTCTCGAGGTCCGGAGCATACCGCGTGCGAGACCGCGTCCGCGTCGACGCTCTCGCACGGCGAGCGGACGGGACACCGCCGCCGTCAGCGGCGCGAGACGTCGATCTCGAGGCCGGTTTGACCTGCCTGCACCGTGGCGAGCTGCACGCGCACGTACTGGCGGTCGTCAATGGTCGTGAAGCGATACGTACGTCCCGGCACGAGGCCACCGATGTCGAAGCGGCCCGCGTCATCCGATTCGCCGTGCAGTTCGTCGCCGTCGCACTCGAGCCGGAAGTTGCGATTGCTGATCTCGCCGTCGACGTCGGTGTCGCTCGCGATGAGCCGCCCGCGGATGCGTTGATCGACCGCGAATTGCAGCCGCACCTCCGTGACACCGTCGAAGCGCCGCTCGGCGAGGTGCAACGACTCGTAGCGGCGCTCGCCGGTGAGTTTGTGTTCCAGATGGAGCCTCAAGCCGAACGCCCTCGCCATGACTCTCTCCGGGAGGCCAGAGAGGACGAACTTGCCCTCGTCGTCCGTACGGGCGCTAGAGCCCGTCGAGCCGGACGTCGGGACCACCTCGACGTCAGCGAGTGGTGGGCCCACTCCGTCGACCACGACTCCGCGAACCACACCGCCGCGCAGAGCCACGAACACGAGGTCTTCGGCACCGGCTCCGAACTCTGGGCCGCGGGCGACGTCGAGGTAGTCCTCGGAGAAGATGGTCAGCACGTAGCGCACGCCCGCAATGGTCGGTAGCCGGAACGAGCCGTCAGTCTTGGTGATCGCCATGACCTCCTCGTACTCGACTCCCGGATCGCCGGACTCGGACTGCGGCTCGCCCTGGACTATCTCGTCCGGCATCGCAGCCCCGGCCTCGTCGACCAAGCGGCCAGTCGTCGCCGTCACCTCGGGGAAGCGCAGCTCGACGACGACGTCGGTCGGCGCCACGACCTGGAGCAGCACGTTGGCCCCCTCATGCGGGGCGGCCGCCTCGGCGCGTAGACGCAGCGGCCCGGGGGCCAGCCCGGCCAGGACGAACTCGCCACGCAGTCCGACCGGCACAACGAACGCGACCGGGTCCCACTCCTCGCCCTCACCCTCGCCCTTGCGCTGGTACGCCGTGACGCTCGGTCGGGGCACCGGGCGGCCGGCGCTGTCGGTGAGCCGTCCGTGGATGGACGCGCCGCGCGTGACCTCGACCTCCCAACGCACGTCGGAAGCGCTGACGGACACGGTGGCAGGTATGGGAGCAACCGACTGCCCCAGTGCATCGTGGATCGTCAGCGCCGTCGGCGTCTCGAGCAGATCCACGAACACGAACTCCCCGGAGTCGTCCGTCACAACCCCGCGGCCACCCGCGTCCTCCCCCGCGACTACCCGAACGCCGCTCGCCGGTGTTCCGTCTCGGTACCGGACGGTGCCGCGACGCAGGTCGTGGTTCGCGAGGATCGTGTCGCCATTGCCGACGATCGGAGTCAGCCGGAATCCGGGCGCCTCCGCTGCCAGCGACGTGTCGAGCGCCTCAACGTCGAAGCGGCCGTCCGCGTCAGTGGCACCGAGCACGACGCACCAGCCCCAAGCATCGGCCTCCCGGATCCTCGCCCCGATCACCGGGACTCCGGCGCCGTCGACCACGCGCCCGATGACGCGCGGCTCACGCTCGAGGACGACGGTCACGGGCGGGGTGACGCCATTCACGTCCGCGGTGACCCAGATCTCAGCGGCCGCATAGCCGGGAGCCTGCACGCGAGCGAAGGCGTTGGGAGCGGCGTCGGTTCGGAGGCGAAAGCGTCCATCGGTATCAACCGGATGAGCGCGCGTGTCGCCGGTCCAGGCATCGGCCAGGATCCGTACGCCCGCGGGCACGGCGCCGTCGGCGTCGCGAACGACGCCGCTGACCTCCACCAACGCGAGCAGTGTCAACTTGACATCCGTTGCGTCCGGCTCGTCCTCAAGATCGACCGACACGGCTCCGAAGCCCGGCAGCGCAGCCCAGACCTCGTCTCCGGAGTACTCCAACTGCTGGCGGAACGTGCCATCAGCACCGGTCACGCCGCGCGTGGCCGCCGTCCAAACCAGTGCTCCGGCTGCTGGATCGCCGTTCGGGCGCAGCACCCTGCCCGCCGCGAACGACGGCTCGAAGTCGAGATCGACGTCGACGGTCGCGACCTCGCCCGCCACGGGCTCGACGCCGCGTTCCAGGCCAGCGCTCCACTCAAGCTCGGGGTAGGACACACGCACGTGCTGGGGTCCCGGCGTCAATCCGTCGAGTCTGACAACCCCGTCGGCGCCGCTCCGACCGGTCAGCGGTTGCTCGTCGTCATAGTTCCATCCCAACTCCCGCACCACGGAGACGTTGGCTGCTGCCAGCGGACGACCACGCGCAGTGATGCGAACCTCCAACGACGCGCCGGCGGTGAGCGCGAAGTCAACCTCCGCCACGCCGCCGGCGTCGACGCCGTAGATGGACCGCACGATCGATGCATAGCCGGGAGCATGCACCCAGAGCTGACCGGTGTCGTATCGATCGGTGTCCACGCTGTGGTGCACGTCGAACTTCCCGTGCGCGTCCGTGCGCCCCATCGGCGCGACGCCCGACGAGTAGCAACCGTTGAACTCGCGCTCGATGAGGGCGCCCGCGATCGGCTCGCCTGTCGCGGCATCGGTCACCCGCCCCACGGCTCGCGGTGGAGCCTCGAGCACCAGGAGTACCTCGTAGTCGACGGGCAGCACGACCTCAGCAACCGAGACCCACGCGTCGTCGCCCAATCCGCGCACGATGCGGATGGGGCCGGCCGGAAGACCCTCCATCACGAATCTGCCGGCCGCGTCGCACGTGGTGTCTCCCACCCGAGCGGAAGGTCCGCCCCAGATGCCAACCATGTCCACCATGCCGCGCAGCCGGGCACCGACAACCGCATCGCCAATCGCGTCGACGCAGCGACCGCGTAGGGCGACACCAGGCGCCAGCACCACGCGCTCCGTCGGCGGCGACATCGCATGATGGATCGGCAGCGAGCTCAGCGTGGTGGCGGCGTATCCGGGAGCCGTGACGGCGACGGTCAGAACGTCGTCCGGCAGATCGTCGAACACCGCGCGGCCGGAGCCGTCGACCTCCTGCACGTTCCGTGTGCGGTCGCCCGCCAGTCGGACCGACGCCGTCGTGATCGCGCTGCCCGCGAGATCGACCACCTCAACGCGCAACCCGCCGCTCTGTCGTGCCGACTCGGTCGGCGCGGAGGGTGACGGCGCGTGTCGACGCGCCTCGACTGCGGACGTCGACTCGGTCTCCGCGTCGGTGTTCGGACCAAAATCTCCGCCGCGAGACCAGAGCAACGCCCCGACCAGCAGCAGTCCCAGACCGAACCATCCCAGGACGCGTCGTCTCATCCGCACAGGGTACAGCGACGAGGCTGCGCGGCAGTCCCCACGGAACTGATGAGTCCAGAACACGATCCGGTTCAGCGGGCCGGTAGACGAAGGACCACGACACCGACCTCCACGGGAACGGTGATCGATCCGAGATGCTCTCGGAGGCGGTCGAACGTGCGCCGGCCGTTGCCCTGGCTGAACGGCCGGCCGCGGACGAACGTGTGCGCGTCGTACGTCCCCGGCAGCAACCGCACATCGAAGCCCCCGAGAGAGTCCGTCCTCAGGTCCGTCGTCGGGCCGTCCGAGTCGCGCGGCGCCAGACGGATGTCCACCCCCGCCGTCTTGCTCCCGGCGACGCCATTCAGCCTTCCAACGACACGCGACCCGGTCGGGCAGCGAATCTCGGTCAGCTCACCAGGACGGACGACGGCCAAGACCGTCGCGCGGTGCATGGCACGGACGGTGACGCGCACTGCCTCATCGCCCATGCCCTCCACCGTGAAGTGACCGGAGGAGTCCGACTCCGCGCGAGCCGTCCCCCATGCGCCGTCGTAGTCGATCTTCGCCGACGCGATCGGAGCGCCCGACTCGTCCACGAGGCGGCCAGTTGCGGGGCGCTCCTCCGGGAGCATGAGCGCTCCGAGATCCAGCGCGGCGCCGACGGACGTCCGCAGACCGCGCCGGAGCAGGGGCGTCTGCCGATCGCGGATCTGGAGCCGGAGATCGAACGGCACGCCGGGCGCAGGTCCCGGGAGTCGGAATCGGCCGTCGTCGTCCCACTCCGGATACACGCGAAGCTCCCACTCTGCCGTTCTCACGAACGCCAGGAACGACAGTCGTTCGCCGGAATCCCCGTGCAGCACGCCCGTGATGTCCGGCCGTCGCTGCAGCACGACGCGCAGCGGGGTGGCCGCGGGCAGATCGAGGGTCACATCGCGTGGGGCGCACCGATCGTAGTACGTCGAGAAGCTCAGGGTCACCGGGCCGTCGGGCAAGCCCCCGATCTCGAACTCTCCGTCAACCGTTGACGTGGCGCTACGTCGCCCCCGCTTCGGCCCCTGCACGACTCTCACGTACTTCACTGGTGTCCCCGTCTCATCGACGACCACACCGCGGACGGTGAGGCCCGTCTGCATCGTCACGTCGAGATCGGGCGACTCGCCCTCACGCAGCTCGACGCGAACGCGCGCGGTCTGCCAGGGACCGGTGGGCGTCACGACCAAGAGCCACGAACCCGGCGGACGCGTGTGGAGTGAGTAGCGGTTCGACCCGGATGCGTGGGACGCGCTGCCCGAGAAGAACGGGTAGTCGATCTCGGCACCGTCGAGCGTGAGCAGAGCGCAGTTCTGTATCGCCACCGGCGCTCCATCCGGCGCGACCGCAACGACCTTGGGCCAGCACGCAGAGACGAGTTCGATGTCGCGGACCGCCGTCTCACCGTCTCGCAAGAGCGCCGCCGGTAGCCCGGCGCCCATCGCGTACGCGTCCGTCTCGGCGAGCGCCACGTAGCGCCCCGGCACGGCGAGGCCGTGGATCCGGTACCGCCCCTGCGCGTCCGTGCGGCTGAACGCCGCCATTCGAACCGCACCATTCGCCAGCCACTTCGAGTCGGGATGGCGCACGGCGTGGGCGTTCCCAGCCGGCACCGCGTAGACGGTGACGCCGGCGGGCGGGCCGGATCCGGCCACGGTCACGCGGCCCTCGATCACGCCGCCCTCGCCAAGACGGATTGTCAACTCTCCGCCAACCGACCCGGGTGCGAAACGCTGGACCGACAGTCCACGGCCCTCGGCCCGGGCGGCCGCGGTCAGACTCGTTCCGGCGGCGACACCCGCGATCTCGAAGCGCCCCTCGGCGTCGGTCACGCGTCCGTCGCCGTTGCGGTCGTCGTAGCGCAACGGATCGACGTCGAGTTCCGTCTCGGTGGCCGTGTTCCAGACGAAGACCTCGGCTTCCGCGATCGGGGAGCCGTCGCGGGTGTCGACGACTCGTCCGTCGAGTGCGATGCCACGCTTCAGGCGGACGTCGAAGTTCGCTCCGAAGCCGTCGCGCGACCCCTGCGTGAACAACTGGAACCCACGCTTGCGCACCCAGACGGTCGGGTAGCTATCGCAAACCGGGAGCGTGATGCGTCCCTCCGCGTCCGTGACTCCATCGCGGTAGCGCTCGGCAGCGTATGCCACGAGGATGCGCACCTCCGCGCCCGCGACCGGGGCGCCGTCGTCGTCTGCGACGACGCGCAGGTCGAGGCTCTCCTCCCAGGTCGACGCGTCGTCTTGCGTCTCCTCCTCTTCGATCGGCTCGTCGTCGGCCGCCTCGGCGACCGGCACGATGCGGACGCGTCGCGTGGGGTCGTGGGATTCGTTCGCGTCAGCGTCGTCTGCGTCAGGGTCATGCGGGTGAAGCGCTGAAGTGGAGACCGGCTGCGTCGCGCCGCGCCCCCCGTCGATCCAACTCCACCCTGCGACGAGCAGCAGGGCGCACACGAGGACAATCGCCAGCAGCGCCGTCGCGCCGCGCATCACTCCGCTCACCTGTCCCACCGATCTTCGTCCACGCGCATGGTCAACGATACCGGGGCGGTTCGGTTCGTGCGGCGGTACTCGGCCGTGACCCTCGCCGAGGCGGACGCCTGCATGTTGGCGATCGCACGCCACGCTCATCTCCGCGGCGCGCCCGCGCGGTGAATTGACCGATGCCGCGCGGGGACTCCCTGCGCACGTTCGCGTCGTTCAGCGGTCGTTTCCGGCGGTTGGCTCGACTCTGGCGGACTGCGACTCCCCGCTTCGTTCACCTCTGTGCGCAGCCACCCGCGGCCCGAGTCGCCGGATCTCGTCGATCCTCCGCACGGTCCGAGGGGCACCTGCTGCGACGCAACATCCTCGTAGGAGCGAACTCCCCATGCGGTCCACCGTCCAAACCCTCGTCGTCGTCGGTCTGCTCTCCTCGCTCGGCGGGTGCGCGGTCTTCCTACCGGCACACCCGCGGTCCAATCTGCGCAAGAAGGAGAAGACCCGACTGTTCCTTGTGGAGAACACGACCGCCGCACCCGGGAAGCCTCTCAAGCTCACAAGTTCAGGCACCGCCAATGGAGACGCCCCCGAGTCCGCGCTGACCGGAGCCGCTCTGGGTGCCAAGGCCATCGAGCTGGCGGTGGACCAGTCGCAGAAGGCGCTGGAGAAGGAAGCATCGCTCTACACCGCTTCGTTCGCCTCCAAGGGCGTCGGCGAGTTCTTCCTGAGCTACGACAAGAACCCCGACACGCGACGCGACTCCAAGAACAAGACCGAGAACGTCATGACGATCGACGCGGCCGTGAAGCTATCCGCGTTCGTTCTGGCCAAGACGGCGGAGGACGAGATCCAGTCGATCTACAAGTTCCGCGTCGAGCCCCAGTCCAAGGGGGACGCATTCCAGCTGTTCCTCGACGATGTCTGGATTCGCGGCAGCAAGGCAAAGGTGTTCGAGCCGTCGCTGCTGACGAAGTTCCCGCTCCTCTACGGCTGGTTCCTCGACAGCGACGAGTCAGTCGACCTTCAGCCGGTCGTGCGGATCGAAGCCGTGTGGACGGACCAGAAGCAGAAGCAGCACCGAGAGATCATCTTGGAGCTTGGGGACGGCTCGATGCCGCCGCTGAAGGACGTCGCCATCAGCGGTGACGACTCGGGTCCGAGCGCAACGGACGTGGGCTGCGCCGCATGGACGTGGTTGATCGACAAGGACGCGACGCTTCCGACGCGAAAGGACTTCAACCATCTCCGGCCCCGTAGGGCGCTCGGCCTGTTCTCGTCCGTCCCGGTCAGCATCTTCCCCGACGGCACGATCTGGGGACGCGGCAACTACACGCTAACGGTGCAGGTCACGGAGTCCGACGACTTCGGTCAGTACCCGAAGAAGGCCGCGGAAGCGATCGAGGAGGACCGCGAGAAGATCATCCAGAAGGCAAACGAGTTCCTCACGACGGACTAGCCGGACAGCGCGATGGCCAGGCCACTGATCGAACGGCTGGGGGGGGACACTCCGCCACCACGACACTTCTCGCTGGAACGACGCGGCAGCCATCGCTTCACGCGAACCGTACAGCGTCTGGAGCCCGCCGCTCCGCGGGCGCCATCACTCGACGATCGGTGGCGTGCCATTCACACGACACACCTCTGGCCATATCGCCCTCACGGACGCCTCTGGATGAAGTACCGCAACGGGGCCAAACGCATCGGCACGGGCGTGCTCGTCGGCGATCACCATGTCCTCACGGCGGGCCACAACGTGTTGTCGCCATCGGACGGCTGGGCCAAGGAGATCACGTTCGCCGCCGGACAGGACGGCGACGTCAAGCCCTTCGACGGCGCGGTGGGCGGGAGCCGAGTCGCGACCTTCCGCGAATGGGATCGCGGCGACCGGCGCTACGACATCGGCATGGTCATTCTGAAGAGACGCGTCGGCGAGAAGACGGGCTGGATGGGCATGCTGCAAGCGCCCGACGCAACCCTCAACACGACGAAGCTCAGCCTCTGTGGATACCCCCAGTCCAAGGGGGGCGTCACGCTGTGGGGGGATCGCGAGCCCGTCACTGCCGATCCCCACCACCTGACGTACGACACGGAGACCGCGAAGGGCGAGAGCGGCGCGGGGCTCTGGGCTCGCTTCGACTCCGTGGGCCTGAGCGACGAGATGGTCGCGGGTGTCCATGTCGTTCGACGGCACTCACGCAAACTCGGCGTCCGACTCACCGCCGAGCTCCTCGATGCGTTTGTCACGTGGCTGAACACCTACTGATTTCCGTGGACCCAACGACGGGAGGTCACTGATGGCTGCCGAACTACTGCAAGAGGCGATCAACGGGTTGGCGGAGAGCGCTACGGACTACGCGCTGGCGCTGTCGTCGGTGAGCGTGTTCGCGATGGCGCTGGTCGAGACGTGGAAGCGGATCACCGGTCGCCGCGACGGATTCCAAGCAGCCGTGCTGTCACGGTGGATGCCGGCGGACGCCTTCCGCGAGCTTCTGGCCGTGGCGACGGCTGTCCGCCCCGACCAGATCCGGCTTCCGGTGTTCGCCGGCAAGCGACTCGCGCTTGGGCGACGGAGCGACCGACCGGAAGAGGCATTCTTCGCGCTGGACCTCACGGCGATCGTGGCGCGCATCAGGGACGCCGCTGAGATCGCCATCCTTCAGCCGGTGGATCACCCCCACCTCTTCGCCTTCCTCGCCGGCGGGACCCCCGGGGTGGACGTGACCAAGTGGGAGGCGGCGACGCAGGCTCCGCGACCTGACGGTTCGACGGACACCGGGCAGGATTACTGGGCCGACCACGAGCGACTTCAGCGCGTGGCGGTGGCACGAATCAACGCCTTCGGACTGGCCACGCAACACACCTGGGCGTGGCGCAACCGTGGGGCCGCCATGCTCACGGGCGCGATCCTGATGTTCGTCGCACTCTGGCAGAACTGCGGCGTCCAGCCCGCGAGCGGGCAGATCGCACAGATCGCCCTGATCTCCTGTCTCGGAGGGGCTCTCGCGCCGTACGCGAAGGACTTGGCGGCGAGCATCGAGAACCTCCGCAGTGGGAAGTAGCGCCGCTGCTCGTTCCGCAACCTCCTGATGCGCGCTGCGCTAGCCGCGCCACGCGGAGCGGTACTGCTGGCGCTCCGGCGAACCAGGCACGCAGAGGTCAGCGCGCTGCGCGGGCGACGGCGGGGAGGAGCAGGTCGGGGGCCGCGGTGAGCGCCGTCGTCGGGCGCACAGCTGGCTGATAGTCAACGACGATCGCCAGGGTGCCACCGTCGGGCAGGCGCGCGAGCGGCACGACGCGGCGTCCGGACCGCAGGTCGACGAGACGCGAGTGCGTCCGCACATCGGGGACCTGGAGGTCGACGTGGGTCCGGCCGGCGACCTTGGCCGAGGTCACGCGGCGCATCGACGGAGCGCTCTTCCAGAGCAGCATCAGTCGGCCGTCGTCCTGAACAGTGGCTGTCAGCCCGAGTAGCAGCGTGTCGATGATCGGGTCGTACGTGACGCCGCCCTCCGCCTCGGTGACCTGGACGTCGTAGTTGGCGACGTAGCTCTCCTGGAACTGGTCGCTGATGGACGAGCCGGCGCGCGGAGCGACCAACACCTCGAGGCGGCGCAGCGGCGACGCATCGCGAAGACCGAACGAGCGTGCGGCGCCCTCCTCCATCACCCCCGCGTCCAGGTGCCCGTCGAGCCGCACGGCGTCGAGCCGGAGCCGTCCCGACTGTGCGGCGCTGGCGGCGAGCGACGCGAGATCAACGTCCTCGCCATCCGGCCCCACGCCGTCCGGACCAGCGAAGTCCGGCATGTCGCCGGGCGGCAACATGCCGATGTCGGCCTCGTCGACGCGCAGGAGAACCACCGTCTCGCCGTCGCCACCGAGCTGCAGCAGCGCGACCCGCGTCGTCGTGCCGAGCTCCACACGGGCGGCGCCCACGGCGCGTGCCACGGCCATCCGCGGGAGCTGGATCTGCCCGCCCGGGCCGTGCTCGAGCAGGTGGACGTGTTCGACGGGGATCGGCGTCTTGAGATCCGCGACGACAACGCGGAAACCAATGTCCGCGTAGCCCGGCTCATCGGCAGGCTGGACCAGCACCTCGACGATCACCCCCTCCTGCATGATGCCGACGATCGGGTCCGCGATGGCCTTCGACTCGACGACCTCGACATCGAAGTCCTGGATGAACGTCGTCTGGTTGAGCACCGTGACGTTGGCGCGCTGTCCGGCGTAGATCGTGATCCAGGGAGCGGTGACCGTCGTGTCGTCGCGGCGCAGGAACGTGCGCACGGAGTATCCGGTCGCGTTCCCAGGGGCGACCTCGACCTGCTGCACGTCCTGAAGAGCGATCGCCTCCAGGAGATAGAACGGATCGATGTCGGCCCGGGGATCGTCGGGCGCGCTACGGCAACCTGCGGACAGCAGTCCCGCGGTGATCAGAGCGGCCGGTACGAGTGCACGCATGGTCATCGAGTCCTCCGATACGCCACGCTCGACCTGTGCCATCACCCCCGCGTCACGCGGACGTCCTCCTGGCGTCATGCTCCGAGTTTCCGGACGCCGGTCTCGACCATCGAGGCCGGCGCACGCGCTTCTGAGGGAGCAGGGGTCGCCGCTCGTACCATCCCGGGATGCAGATCGCCGCTGCCGACCTCGCGCCCCGAGAGGCCTATCTCCTGATGACCGCCTGCGTCATCCCGCGCCCCATCGCGTGGGTCGCGACTGTCGATGCGGAGGGCCGGCCGAACCTGGCGCCGTTCAGCTACTTCGGGGGCGTGACGAGCTCGCCACCGACCGTGATGGTCAGCATCGGGCGGCGCCACGGTGAACAGAAGGACACCGCCGCGAACCTGGTCGCGACGCGGGAGGCCGTGATCCACATCGCGCACCGTCCGCTAGCCGAGGCGATGGTGGCGACGTCGGCGGATCTGCCCCCTGGCGACAACGAGATGACGTTCGCGGGGTTGGCCGCTGAGGCTTCCGTCGACGTCGACGCACCGCGCGTCGCGGAGGCAGCGATCGCCATGGAGGCGCGCGTCACCGCGCACCACGAGATCGGTGCGGGGCCGGTCGACATGTTCCTGCTCGAGATCGTGCGCTTCCATCTCGCCGAGGAGTTCCTGGTCGACGGACGTCCCGATCCGGGCCGACTGGCAGCGGTTGGACGCCTCGGAGGCACCGCCTACTGCGACACCGCGGGCGTCTTCGACGTGGCGCGCCCCAGCATCTGACAGCGGAACGAGAGCATCTGACGGCGGAGCGAGAGTATCTGACAGCGGAGCGAGGGCGCCTCGGACGATCTTCCACAGTAGGAGGCGGTTCACCGGGAGAGGGAGCCGAAGCGACATGCGAATCGTGATCAGCGGCGGGGACGAGGTGGCCTTCCGGCTTGCCGAGGAGCTCATGGCCCACCACGACGTGGTGCTGCTGCTTCCGGAAGAGCTGCGCGGTCCGCGCACGGACATCATGGATGTCCAGGTGGTGCATGGTGCAAGCGTCTCGTCCACGGCCCTGCGCAAGGCCGGAGTCGAGGATGCCGACTGCTTCGTCGCGTGCTCGCACCCCGACGAACGCAACCTCGTCGCCTGCGTCGCGGCGCGACGGATCGGCGCCCAGCGCACGATCTGCTTCCTGTTCAGTCGCGACCTGCGCCAGTCTGTCGAGGACGACACCGCACTCGCCCACTCTCTGGGCATCGATATCGTCGTCCGACCGGCGCAGCAACTCGCCGACGAGATCGTGCGAATCGTCACGGTCCCTGGCGCCCTCGACGTCGAGGCGTTCGCGGGCGGCAGGGTGCGCCTCCTGCGTCATCCGGTCGAAGACGGCTCCCCCATCACGAAGGGCACGCTGCGCGAGCTCGGAGTGCCCGACGGCGTCGTCCTCGTCATGGGCCGCCGCGGCGATCAGATCTTCATCCCGAGCGGTGACACGCAGTTCCAGGCCGGCGACAAGCTGACGGCGATGGGCAGCCCGGAGGGGATCAATCGGCTGCTGTTCCGTCAGCTCCGGACCGCGGACCACGGGAGCGAGGCGCGAACCGCAACCGTGATCGGCGGCGGCGCCGTCGGCATCTCGGTCGCCCAGGGGCTGGAGGACGCCGGCTGGAGCGTGAAGCTCATCGAAGCCGACGCCGCGCGGTGCGAGAAGATCGCGCCGCTGATCATGGGGCTCGTGCTCCACGGCGACGGTGGCGACCTCGAGCTGCTCGAGCAGGAGCGCGTCGGCGACGACTCCGTGCTGGTCGCGGTCACGAGCAACGACGAGAAGAACCTGCTCGTCTCGCTCCTCGGCAAGAGCCTAGGGATCCCGCGCACGATCACGCGCGCGGATCTGCACGCCAACGAACGACTGTTCGAGCGCGTCGGCATCGACGTCGTCAAGTCCACGCGCGGCGCGGCCATCCGTTCGGTGGCGCGGAGCCTGGTGCACGGGCGCGAAGAGCTCCTCGCCGAGCTCGAGCACGGCGACGCTGAAGTGCTGGAGCTCACACTGCCGGCCGAGGTCCAGCCGATCTCGATCTTCAAGCTGCGGCAGCCGACGTTCGCCATCATCGGCGCGATCCTGCGCGGCGGTCAGGTGATCATCCCGCGCGGCAACGACTTCGTGCAGGGCGGGGACCACCTGATCGTGTTCTGCACGAAGGAGGACGAGCGCGCCGTGCGGACGTTCTTCCTCGAGACGCTGTCGGAGTTACAGGACTAGGCCACCATGCGCCTCGCCCTCGTCTTCGGAGTCGTCGGCCGCATCCTGCGGCCCTTCGCGCTGGCCTTCCTGCCACCGTTCCTGCTTGCGCTGCGCGACGGGCTGTTCGATCCGGACTGGGCGTTCCTCCTCGATGGCGAGGAGATCAAGGAGGCCGTGAAGTTCGCGGTCACGGGGGTGAGCACCTACGTCGCGGGCACGCTCCTCGTGGCCGGGCACGACGACGATGCACGCGTGTTCCGACGCTCGGAGGCGCTGGCCGTCGCCGCCGCGACGTGGGGCCTGCTCGGGGTGTTCGCGGCGATTCCGTACCTGTTCGCAGGGCTCTCGCCGGTCGATGCGATCTTCGAGGCGATCTCCGGCCTGACGACCACGGGCGCCACGATCCTGGGCCCCGACATGTGGGAGCAGTCCCGAGCGTTCTTCCTGTGGCGAGCGATGACCCAGTGGTTCGGCGGTCTCGGCGTCATTGCGCTGTTCGTCGTCGTCCTCCCCCGTCTCGGCATCGCGGGCCGGCAGATCTTCTTCGCCGAGTCGTCGAGCGCACCGGGCGAGGCCGTGAGCCCCTCGGTGCGGCGCAGCGCTGCCAAGCTCTGGATCTTCTACGTCGGGCTCACGCTGCTGATGGTCGCCCTGCTCTGGTGGACCATGGACGGCGTCACGTTGACGTCTGGCAAGTCGGCTGGCATCTACGAGGCGACGATCCACAGCCTCACGACGCTCTCGGCCGGCGGTTTCTCGAACGATCCGAACTCCATCATGGGAATGAAGGACTCAGCCGCCGCGGAGTGGGTGTTCATCGCGTTCATGTTCCTCGCCGGGGCGAGCTACCCGCTCATGTGGATCGCCGTGACGCGGAATCCCCTCGCTCTCCTCCGTGACGGTGAGTTCCGCCTCTACACGCTGGTCGCACTGTCCTCCGTCACCGTGCTGGCGTTCGCCCTCGCGGGGGACATCCCGGGCGTCGAGCACATCCGCAACGCCGCGTTCCAGACGACGAGCCTGATCTCGTCGGCTGGATTCGCCAGCGACGACTTCAACAAGTGGGACCCAGGGTTGAAGGCGCTGCTGGTCGTCGTGATGATCCTGGGTGGCTGCGCCGGCTCGGCCGCGGGTGGAGCCAAGGAGGTGCGCTTCCTCCTCGTGTTCAAGTTCATCCGGCGCGAGTTCTCACGTGTGCTGCACCCTCGCGCCGTGATCCCGATCCGCCACGGCGGCGAACGCGTGGACGCGTCGGTCATGCGCGCGATCTTCCTGCTCGTGCTCCTCTACCTGCTCGGCTACGTCGTGGTCGCCATCCCGGTTGCGGTGTTCGGCGCCGACCCCGCGACCAGCACCCATATCGACCTTGAGACTTCCGCATCGGCGGCGGTTGCCTGCCTGAGCAACGTCGGCCCCGCGTTCGGTCCCGCGGGGCCGATGGGCACGTACCAGGACTTCCACGTGCTGTCGAAGCTGTGGCTCACGTTCGCGATGCTGATCGGTCGCCTGGAGATCGTCACCGTGCTGGCGTTGTTCCAGTGGGAGGTCCTGAAGGACATCCGCTGGTCGGCCGCCGCGCCGCGCCGCTCGCGTCTCCGATGAGGAGCCCGATCAGCGTGTGACTGGCGTCACGGAACGTAGTCTCGCGAACGACTACCGTGGCGTTCATGAGCAACCACGACACGATCCGGCCCTGGACCGAACTGACTGCCCTCGACGTGATGATCCCGGACGTCGTCACCGTCTCGTACTCCGCTCCGCTCTCCGAGGTCGAACGTCTCCTCGCGGAGAACCGCATCAGCGGAATGCCCGTGACGAACGTCTCCGGCCACGTGATCGGTGTGATCTCCGTGACGGACCTCATCGAGCGCTACGCGAGCGACCCCGACTCCCGGCCGCGACGCGGCCACGGGTACTTCCATCTGTCGAGCAGCGAGATGGACGACGTGGACTACGACTCGTACGACTTGCCGGAGGAGTCCGAGGAGACGGCCGAGAGACTCATGAACGCCGAGGTCTACGCCGTGGCCCCGGATGCCTCGCTACGAGCGGTCGCGGCGGCAATGGTGGAGCACAAGATCCACCGTCTCCTCGTCCAGGACGAGAGCCGCTGCCTCGGGATCGTGACCACGCTCGAGGTCCTCGGCGCCATCGCCAAGTAGTCGCGCTCGAGGATCGCCGCGCGGATCGGGGGCGCCCCCTGGGCGTTCCCCTACCATGCGCGGCATGCCCAAGCCTGTCAGCAGCGCCGCCGCGAGTCGCGTCCATCGCGTCGAGCATCACTCCGTCGACCTGCCCGACGAGGTCCCGGTGCTGTTCCTCGTGTCGCAGGTGGTGTTCCCGTTCGGCGCGTCGCAGATCCGGGTCCGCACGCCGCAGAACCTGGCACTGATCGAGTCGCTCGGCGAGGACGACCTGTTCGCCGTGGCGTTCGCGCCAGGCGCCGAGCCCGAGGCCGTGACGGCGGACGACCTCGGACACGTCGGGATCGTCGCGCGCGTCATCGCCCGTCTGAAGCTCCCGGACGGCAGCGAGCAGATCACGATCCAGGGCCTCGAGCGCGTCCACATCGACGAGATCATCCGCGACACACCGTTCCTCGTCGGTCGAGCTGCGTGCGTTCTCGAACACCTCGGCGACCCGACCCGAGCCGACAGCGCCATCCTGCGGCTTCTCGAGATGGCGCAGGAGCTCGCCGGGCTGGGCGCCGGCGTTCAACCGGAGCACGTGGCCGTGCTGCAGACCAACGTGGAGGATCCTGGACGCTTCGCCGACCTGATGGCCGCCATGTCCGGGCTCGATCCCGTGCACCAGCGGCGCGTGCTCGAGAAGGTCGATGTCGTCGAGCGTCTCGAATACCTCGGCGGCCTCGTCCGCGGGCACCTCGAGTACGCCCGCGTGAAGAACGAGACTGACGCGCGCGTGCGGACCGAGATCGAGGCCACGCAGCGTGAGTACTACCTCCGGCGCCAGATGAAGGTCCTCAAGGAGGAGCTCGGCGAGAACAGCCGCGAAGAGGAGGCCGCCAACGCCGCGCTGACCCGCGCCGAGGCTCTTGATCTGCCCGAGGCCGCCGGCCGCGCCGTTCGAGGGGAGATCGAACGACTCCGCGAGACGAACCCGGCGAGCGCTGAGTACGCCGTCATTCAGAACTACCTCGACTGGATGCTCTCCCTGCCGTGGAACCTCCGCTGCCCCACGCACCTCGAGATCGACGACGTTCGCAAGCAGCTCGACGCCGAGCACTTCGGGCTGCAGTTGCCGAAGGAGCGCATCCTCGAGTACCTGGCGGTGCGCAAGCTGCAACCCGACGCTCCGGCGCCGATCCTGTGTTTCCTCGGTCCCCCCGGCACCGGCAAGACCTCGCTGGCACAGTCGATCGCCCGGGCGACCGGTCGCAAACTGGGGCGCCTCAGCGTCGGCGGCGTGCGGGACGAGTCGACGATCCGCGGACATCGCCGCACCTACGTCGGCGCCATGCCGGGTCGGATCATCCAGGCGCTCCGACGTGCGGAGTGCGCCAATCCGCTGCTCGTGATCGATGAGGTCGACAAGCTTGGCTCGGGCCCACAGGGCGATCCGAGCGCGGCGCTGCTCGAGGTTCTCGACCCGGAGCAGAACGCGACATTCACCGACCACTTCCTGGACGTCGCGTTCGATCTCTCCCGCGTGTTCTTCATCGCCACGGCCAACGACTGGTGGGAGATCCCGGCAGCGTTGCGCGATCGCATGGAAGTGATCGAACTCTCGAGCTACGTCGAGAGCGAGAAGGTCGAGATCGCCCGACGACACCTGCTGCCGCAGTTGCTGGAACGGACGGGCCTGCCGCACGCCGTGCGGTTCGACGTCGCCGCGTTGCGCGAGATCGTGCGCGGCTACACGTCGGAAGCAGGCGTGCGCGATCTGTCGCGGAAGATCCAGAGCGTGCTGCGCAAGCTCGCGCTGCAGGTCGCTTCCGGACGCAAGATCCCGAAGCGGATCAAGAAGGCGGATGTCACGCGGCTGCTCGGTCCGCGACCGATCCCGGCCAGTGCGCGGCGTCGCAAGGACGAGATCGGCGTCGTGAACGGACTGGCGTGGACGAACATCGGCGGCGACGTCCTGCTCATCGAGGGGCTGGTCGTCCCCGGCGAGGGCTCGGTGCAGATCACCGGAAGCCTCGGGGAGGTCATGAAGGAGTCCGTGGCCGCGTCACTGACGTACGTCCGAAGCCGTGCGCGCGATCTCGGCATCCCGCACGAGGTCTTCGGCGCTGTCGACGTGCACCTCCACTTCCCGGAGGGGTCGACGCCGAAGGACGGCCCGTCGGCCGGCGTCGGGATCTCCGTGGCCCTGGCGTCGCTCTACACGCGACGGCCGGTGCGCAAGGACGTCGCCATGACCGGCGAGGTCACGCTGCGTGGCGGTGTGCTGCCGATCGGCGGTCTGAAGGAGAAACTGGCCGCGGCCGCGCGGCTGGGAATCCGCCACGTCATCGTGCCGAAGGCCAACGAGGGCGACCTGTACTGGGTGCGACCGGAGGTGCTCTCGAAGCTCGAGATCCACCCGGTGGAGCACATGGACGAGGTGTTCGAGATCGCGCTCCGCAAGCACCCTCGCTCAGGCTGAGCGATCGACGACTGGGGTCTCACCCCCGGTGCGAACTTGCCGCACTCCAATCGACCGGGGAACCTGATCGGATTCACCCCCCCGGACCCGTGGGAACTCCCCCGGAACCCGATCAGCGGAGCTCTTCATCATGGACCCCAAGGTTCACGCGCATCAGGTCGCCGATCTCGCGGCTCGCCGCAACTTCGGCATCATGGCGCACATCGACGCCGGCAAGACCACCGCTTCCGAGCGAATCCTCTACTACAGCGGACGCATTCGGAAGACCAAGGAGGTCCACGATGGCGGCGCCACGATGGACTACATGGAGGAGGAGCGCGAGCGTGGCATCACGATCACGAGCGCGGCCACCTTCTGCGAGTGGAAGGGCAAGAAGCTCACGCTGATCGACACCCCTGGGCACGTGGACTTCACGGCCGAAGTGGAGCGCAGCCTGCGCGTGCTCGACGGTGCGGTCGCGGTGTTCGACGCCGTCTCCGGCGTCGAGGCGCAGTCCGAGACGGTGTGGCGCCAGGCCGATCGTTACGGCGTGCCGCGCATCTGCTTCGTGAACAAGATGGATCGCGCCGGCGCCGACTTCTGGGGCTGCGTGCGGAGCATTCGTGACCGCCTCGGCGCGAAGGCCGTCCCGATCCAGCTCCCGATCCTCGAGGGCCAGAACCTGCTCGGCGCCGTCGACCTGGTGGAGATGGACGCCATCATGAGCGTGGAGGGCGAGGAGCCCGTCCGCGTGCCGATCCCCGAGGAGCTTCAGGCCGAGGCCGAGGAAGCGCGCGAAGGTCTCATCGACGCCATCGCCGAGTACAGCGACGCGCTGCTCGAGACCTACCTCGAGGGTGGCCACGTGACGCGCGACGAGATCCGTCTCGCCATCCGTCAGGGCACGCTGCGCTCCGCGATGTTCCCGGTGCTGTGCGGCACTGCCCTGAAGAACAAGGGCGTGAAGTCGCTGCTCGACGGCATCTGCGACTACTTGCCGTCGCCCCTGGACATGCCGCCGGTCGAGGGCGTGCGCGGCCTGAAGGACGACACCGCCGAGACGCGTTCGCACGACGAGAACGACCCCCTCTGCGCACTCGCGTTCAAGACCGTGAGCGATCCGAACGGCGACCTGACGTTCGTGCGGGTGTACTCCGGCGTCCTGCACCGCGGCGACGAGGTGCTCAACACGCGCACCGGCAAGAAGGAGCGTGCTGGCCGACTGCTGCGCATGCACGCCGACGAGCGCGAGCACATGGATCGCGTCCGCGCCGGTGACATCTGCGCCATCGTCGGCATGAAGCAGACGATCACGGGCGACACGCTCACTGCGCTGGGCAGCCCCATCGTGCTCGAGAGGATGGAGTTCCCCGACACGGTCATCTCGATGTCGATCACTCCGAAGAGCCGCGGGGACCGCGACAAGCTGTCCGAAGCGCTGGCCCGCCTCGCCCGCGAGGACCCGACGTTCCAGCGGTGGACCGACGACGAGACGGAGGAGACGATCGTCGCCGGCATGGGCGAGCTCCACCTCGAGATCATCGCCAACCGTCTGGCGCGCGAGTTCAAGGTCCCCGTGGAGACCGGCAGGCCACGCGTGGCGTTCCGCCAGACTCTCGCCCGCGCCGCCGAGGTCGAGGGCCGGCACGTCAAGCAGACGGGCGGCTCCGGTCAGTTCGGTGTCGCGAAAGTCGCGTTCGAGCCGATCCCGGGCAGTGGCGACTTCGAGTTCGAGAACGCGATCGTCGGTGGCTCCATCCCGAAGGAGTACATCCCGGCCATCGAGTACGGCATCCGGATGTACTGCGAAGGCGGTGGCGAGCTGAAACTGCCGATCGTCGGCGTGCACGCCACGCTGATCGACGGCAAGTCGCACGACGTGGACTCGAGCGAGATCGCGTTCCGCGCGGCCGGTCGGCTGGCCATCCTGGCGGCGATCGAGACGTGCGGCACGACGATCCTCGAACCTCTCATGACGCTCGAGGTCTCGGTGCCCGACGAGTTTGTTGGCAACGTGATCGGCGACCTGAACAGCCGTCGCGTCCAGATCGCCGAGATCGCGCAGGGCGCCGGCAACCTCCGCATCGTTCGTGGCAAGGTGCCGATCGCCGAGATGTTCCAGTACTCGACGTCACTCCGTTCGATGACGCAGGGACGCGGCACGTTCTCGATGTCACCGTCGGAGTACGCGAAGGTTCCGCGCAGCCTGCAGGAGGCAATCATCAAGGACCTGCGGGAGCGTCGGGCCAGGCGCTAGCACCTGCGGTGCTCGCGACCCGGCTACGTAGCGGTCGGGCCCGACCTGGCCATCCGCCGCTCCATGCAGATGAGCCGCGTAGGGGCGGATCTCCTGATCCGCCCGCGCCGACCGACGAGCGCTCGCACCAACGCGGTGGACGGCGCTCAGCGGACGTCTGCCGTGCACGCGGACCGTCGCCGGTCAACGGTGTCGCGGTCATTCCGACGCTCTCGAACGACGGCCGTCCGCGCTACCAGCCTCGCCCGCGGTGCGCCATCGCACCGGAATCCCGCGCGCCACCCGAGCGGGCCGAGCGGGCCGGCGGACCGCCCCGACGGGGTCAGTTGCGAGCGCCGAGGTCTTCGCGCCGAGCGCCGCGCCCCTACTGTCGGCTCAACGCCTCGTGGTAGTGCCGGTACTGGTCGTACGACCAGCCCGCCGGCTCCTTCACGAAGTAGAGCTGACGTTCCGCGCCGTCGACGCCGCGCAGCTGGATCGTCGCCTGCTGCTCCCCGTCGAGCACGACGTCGACGACCGACGCGCTGTCGAACCACTCTCGCTGACGGCCGATCATGGAGTGCGCCAGCGCCACGCGACCGGTCGCCTCCTCCAGGCTCCCGTCGCTGAACGTCGCAGCCGTCTCATGCGGTCCCTCCAACACTCCGGCTGCGGACTCGCCCTCGCCCAAGCGCCCGCGCACGTCGCGAACTCGGCGCACGAGCCAGGCCTGGTAGTCGGCGTCGTGCAGTTCGTGCACGCGCGCGCCGTCACCGGCCGCCAACGCGGCGAGCAGCGACTCGAACGTTCGTTCGGGCGAGTCGCGTCCGCCGCCACAGGCGGTCGCCAAGAGGACGAGCAGCAGAGTCGCGAGGCGCCTCATTCGACGAACTTGATCAGGTAGAAGCGGCCGTCCAGTTCCCGGGCGCGCATCTGATGCTCGCGGCCGAGCCCGGTCTTCCACCGCACCCACCAGTCACCGGGGACGTCGAGCGCCGGCTCGTGCTCGATGTACTCGGAGCCTTCCATCCACCGCTCACGGCCCTCGTTCTCCTTCAACCAGAGAGCGCGCGGGCTCATCTCGATGAACTCGGCACGACTCACGTTGAACTGGCGCGGGATGTTGTCGTTGGAGGGGTCCGGATTGGTCCGCAGCATCTGCTTCGTGCCCGCGATCTCGTCCGCGAACTTCTGCTTGGCCCACGGGTGTTGAAGATCCCAGATCGAGGACCACTCGCCGGCGAGGGCGTGCTGGTGCACCGCGTCGAAGAGCTCGGGCGGAGACGACTCGCCGCCCCCCCCGCACGCCGTCAACACAAGACCAGTGGCTAGTGAGAACATCACGAGGGCAAGAACGCGGAGGGTTCCCCGCGTCTGTCGCGGGACGGTGGGAGGCATCTGGGTGATGATAAGGGAGCAATGACAGAGCCGTCTGATCGACCTGTGCCGCCGTCACCCTCTGACGAGATCCTCCCGGAGCTCGAGCCGGCGGAGTACCGACGCTATGGACGACATCTGACGCTCCCGCAGGTTGGCGAGACCGGGCAACGACGGCTCAAGGCCGCGAGTGTTCTGGTGGTCGGGGCCGGCGGGCTGGGGTCGCCCGTCGCGCTGTACCTCGCGGCGGCCGGTGTCGGTCGCATCACGCTCTGCGACTTCGACGTCGTCGACACGACGAACCTCCAGCGCCAGGTCCTCTTCGGGACGTCCGACGTCGGGCGCAACAAGGTCGATGCGGCTGCCGAGCGCCTCCGGGACCTCAACCCGCACGTCGCGATCGAGCCGTTCGCGGGCCGCGTCTCGTCCGAGAACGTGCGCGCGCTGGTGGCCGCGAGCGACGTCGTCGTCGACGGGACCGACAACTTCACAGCTCGCTACCTCGTGAGCGACGCGTGTGTGCTCGAGTCGACGCCGTACGTGTACGGCAGCATCTATCGCTTCGAGGGCCAGGTCTCCGTCTTCGGTCCGCCCGACGGCCCCTGCTATCGCTGTCTCTTCCCCGAGCCGCCGCCGGACGCGCTCGTGCCCAACTGCGCCCAGGCGGGCGTGCTCGGTGTGCTCCCGGGGATCGTCGGCTCGATCCAGGCCTCCGAGGCTCTGAAGATCCTGCTCGGGATCGGACGACCGCTGCGCGGACGACTGCTGCTCGTCGACGCCGCTGACGGTTCCTTCCGTGAGGTGCGGCTCCGGCGTGACACGTCGTGCCCCTCGTGCGGGGACGCGCCGACGATCACCGAGGCCGTGGAGGCGGGCGGGGGTGTCTGCCTCGACGCGTCGGGTGGACAGCGCGGTCCATCGGTTGACGCGGCAGAGCTCGCCACGCTGCTCGCCGCCGACCCGCCGCCGTTCGTCCTCGACGTGCGCGAAGACTGGGAATTCAAGGCCGGGAGTCTGCCCGATGCCGTCGGGTGTCCGCTCGGCGACGTTCAGATGCGCCTGAACGACGTCCCGACGGACCGCGAGGTCGTCGTCGTCTGTCGCGTGGGGCCACGTGGCGAGCGCGCGGCGGAGATGCTCCGGGCGGCCGGGATCGCGTCGGCTCGCAACCTGCGCGGCGGTCTGCTCAGGTGGAAGGCCGAGGTCGCTCCGGGGTTCGGAGTGGCGTAGGCCCTGCGGCGTCCAGCCGTGCCAAATCGAGCCGTGCCGAAGCGAGCCGTACGGAATCGAGAAGGGACCGCTCCTCATGAGGAACGGTCCCTTTCCTGTGCGTGACGTGCGAGCCGATCAGCGATCGACGGAGCGGCGAGCGGATGCCGGCATCGCGATGTCGGCGCCCTCGTTCACGTAGACGTACTCGACGTCCTGCACCGGCGGACGCGCGTAGCGGGGACGTGCGTGCGGCGGGGTCGTGTACTTCCAGATCTCCTGGTCGGTGATGAACGGGTTGATCAGCACCTTCGGCAGGCTGTCGTCGCGCTCGACGAAGAACGGCTCCTGGCCGATCGCGTTGAACGTGCCGACGATGAGCCCGAAGGCCGTACCGATCGGTGCGGTCAGCGTCCCGGAGACGGGCTCGCCGGTGACCTCGTACCAGCCGACCGTGCCCTGCACGGCGCCGACCAGCGGCACCGTGGCGAGCTTCCACGGCCACCACACGAGGTTCTCGGCGATGCTGAGCGGGATGTTGTCGGTCCCGCCGCCCTGGGCGAGGCCGTTCTTGCTGCCGATGTCGCCATCGCGACAGACGGTGCAGCCCGAGGCCAGAGCGCTCACGGCGCCGACCAGCGCGAGGACGGAGAGGGTTCGGATGATGCGCATGGTTCCTCCGGGACGAGCCCGAGTCCGGTCGGGTCGCGTCTGTCAGGCTTCACGTCACGACGAAACGCACGGGTTCCGTCTCTAGTCCTATGGCCGACGAGCGAGCCCGCTTTGCCGTGATTTTGGGCTCGCCCCCGACGGAAACCGGGCTCGGACGCGCGGGCGAGGGAACGGACTGCGCTCCGCGAGCGTTAGTGTCCCGGCAGGGTCGCTGAGGCAGAGTCACCTGGCGCCGGTTGCAAGAACGGCACCTCGGGACACGAGAGGACGCATGCGCGCCAGAGTTCGAACCAGCGCCTACTGCATCGAGTTCGAGGGGCCCGCGAGCCTCTGGAACGAGATCGTCCGTCCACTCGTGGGCGGCCCGAAGGCGCGGGAGGAGGGCGCGACGGGCCACTCAGCGATGGCGACGCAGACCGCTCGCGCGACTCTCGCCACACCGGCTGCTCCGGCTGCGAGCCTCCGCCCCACCGATCCCATCCACCCCACTCCCTCCCCCAGCGAGACGGAGGGCGCCCTGAACCGCCTCGCCTCCGAGGGCGGTCGCCGCGCCGCCAAGGATGCCGTTCTGCTGGCGGCGTGGAGCGACGCGGGCGACACGGGCGAGACCACGCCAGCGGCCGTCGCTCGTCGTCTCGCTGCCCACCCCAACTTTGCCGATGTGCGCGTGAAGCCGAGCGTCATGAAGCACGTGAGCCGCTCCCACCTCCTCGAGATCGGCACGGCTCCCGGGTACGTGCGCCTGACGGAGAAGGGGCGTCGCTACGTCCGCGAGTGCGTCGCCGCCGTCGCGCGCGACGGCGTCACCGAGCAATCCGAGACGGAGTAGCCTCACTCCGAGCCGAGTCAGTCCGAGCCGCGTCAGTCCGAGCCGAGGTACGCCGCCCGAACTTGCTCGTTGGCCGCGAGTGACGACGCCTCATCGCTCATCAGCACGGTGCCGGTCTCGAAGACGTAGCCGCGATGCGCGGTCTTGAGCGCGAGCGAGGCGTTCTGCTCGACGAGGAGGATCGTCAGACCCTCCTCGCGATTGAGCCGCGCGATCACCTCGAAGATCTGCTGCACGATGATCGGCGCCAGTCCGAGCGATGGCTCGTCGAGCATCAGGAGCCGCGGCTTGCTCATGATCGAGCGCGCGATGGCGAGCATCTGCTGCTCACCGCCGGAGAGCGTTCCGCCGTGCTGCTCCCGTCGCTCCGCGAGGATCGGGAACATCTCGTAGACGTGCTCTCGATCCTTCTCGATGCCGGACTTGTCCTTCCGGAGGTAGGCGCCCATGTCGAGGTTCTCGTGGACGGTCAGCTCCGGGAAGATGCGCCGCCCCTCGGGCGTGTGGCACAGGCCGCGAGCGACGATGTCCGACGGCTGGACGAGATGGATCGGACCCCCCTCGTAGCGGATCTCGCCCTCGGTCGGGCGCAGCAGTCCGGAGATGGTCTTCAGCGTCGTGCTCTTGCCGGCGCCGTTGGCACCGATGATCGTGACGATCTCGCCCTCGCGCACCTCGAGCGAGACGCCTTTCAGAGCGTGGATCTTGCCGTAGTGCACGTGGACGTTCTTCAGCTCGAGCATCATGCCGCCTCGTCTCCGAGGTAGGCCTTGATGACCTCTGGGTCGTTCTTCACGTCCTCGGGCTTACCGCGCGCGATGACCTCGCCGTGGTCGAGAACGACGACGTGGTCGGAGATGCCCATCACGAGCCGCATGTCGTGCTCGATCAGGAGCACCGTGATCCCGAGATCGCGGATGCGACGGATGAGCCCCATCAGTTCCTCGGTCTCCTGCGGGTTCATCCCCGCCGCGGGCTCGTCCAGCAGGAGCAGCGATGGATCGAGCGCGAGGGCACGCGCGATCTCCAGCCGACGCTGCTCGCCGTAGGGCAGATTGCGTGCGAGCTCATGCGACTTCTCCGCGAGACCGACGAAGTGCAGGTACTGGTACGCCGCCTCGTGGACCGTTCGCTCTTCGCGGCGAGCGGGAAGATGGAGCAGTGCGGAGAACACGCCAGCGCGGGTCCGGGGATGCATCCCGAGCTTGACGTTGTCGAGCGTCGCCACGTCGCTGAACAGCCGGATGTTCTGGAACGTGCGGGCAATGCCGAGCCGCGTGATGCGATCGGGGCGACGACCGACGAGCGAGTGCGAAGCTCCGTCGTCGTCCGTGAACACAACGGTGCCGGCGGTGGCCCCGTAGTTCCCGGTCATCAGGTTGAACAGCGTCGTCTTCCCGGCGCCGTTCGGGCCGATCAGCGCCGTGATGCGTCCCGCGCGCACCGTCATGTCGACGTCATTGACCGCGCGCACACCGCCGAAGTCCTTGCGGAGTGCGGTGGTCTGCAGAACGACGCGCCCCTCGCTCACCGGTCGGTCTCCCGGTTTGCGTCCTGCGGCCGTCCCAGCGTGTAGAGCGTCGACGCCTGTCGCGTGAGGACCTCGTGCTCCGCGGCGGTCACCGGGGTCCCGCGTCGCACGGCCGGCAAAATGCCCTGTGGACGGAAGCGCATGACGATGATCAGCAGCAGTCCGTAAATCAGGAACCGCGCCTCCGGCGGCACGCTGACGCCACCGATGTCCTCGCGCAGAACCTCGCCCAGGCACATCAGCCCAGCGATGCCGACCGCAGTGCCGCGGATGCTGCCCATCCCGCCGAGCACGACGCCACAGAGGATGAGCACGGACTGCCACACGTCCAGGCCCTTGACGGCGACCGTGCCGTTCCAGATCGCGTACAGTCCGCCGCCGACGCCCCCGATGAAGCCGGAGACCGCGAACGCGATCATCTTGTGCTTGGCCACGTTGACGCCACACGCTTGCGCGGCCGTTTCGTCCAGCCGGATCGCCGCCAGTGCGCGTCCGATGCGCGAACGGTTCAGGTGGTGCGTCATCAGGAACGCGCCCACGACGACCGCGATGATCAGGAAGTAGAGCTGCCACGTGTCGTAGTACAGCTTCGCGCCGAACAGCGTCGGCCGATGAGAGTCGCTGAGGTTCACGCCGAACGCGCCGTTCGTGATGCGCGAGACGTTCAGCAGGTTCGAGTCGTCCCAGAGCGCCACCTCGTACACGATCTCGGCGAACCCGAGGGTCACGATGGCGTAGTAGTCGCCGCGGACGCGCAGCGTCGGGATCCCGCGCAAGAGACCGACGAGAGCGCAGAGCACTCCCGCGCCGAGCAGGATCAGGAGGATGGCCCCATTCCACGCCATCACCGGCTCTCCGCCGGCAAACTCGGGGTTCGCCATCGGCCAGTCGATGCCGGTCTCCGTGCGAGTCAGCGAGAGCATGAACGACGTGAAGACCGCACCGGTGACCAGGAACGTCACGTAGCCGAGATCGAGCAACCCCGTGAATCCGACGACAACGTTCAGGCCGAGGGCCAGAACGGTGTAGATGCCGAGGAAGAGCACGATGTTCGGCACCGTCCCGCGGTAGCCGTTCTTCACGCCGAGGGCCTCACGCACCTCGGGGATCAGTGCGACGATCAGGAGCGCCGCCGCACCGAGGATCAAATCGAGACGGTTGGCGTAGCGGCCCAACCCGGCCCGCGGGTGAAGCGGGGGAAGGGGCGCTGCGGGGGTCTTCGGAGGTGGGGCGTCGCTCATGCGCGGGTCGCCTGCGGTTCGCCGAGGATGCCGCGCGGAAGCACGAGCAGCACGAGGATCATCACCAGGAACGGGATCGTGAACGTGCCGCCCGTGAAGCCCTGCAAGAAGCCGATCAAGACGCCACCGAGCATCGCGCCGCGGATGTTGCCGATGCCACCCAGCACGGCGGCGGCGAACGCGAGCAGACCCGGGTAGTACCCCATGCGGAACGAGATGTTGCCGCCGACCTTCACCGAGTAGAGGACGCCCGCGACTGCCGCCATGCCCGAGCCGATCAGGAACGTGAACGCGATCACCCGATCGACGGAGATCCCCATCAGGGCCGCCGTCTCCTGGTCCATGGAGCAGGCCCGCATGGCGGTGCCGATCTTCGTCCGGCTGACGAGCAGATGGAGCCCGGCCATCATCGCCAGCGCAACCACCCACATCGTCAGCTCCTTGCCGAGCACCGGTGCGTCGCCGAGATGGAACGAGGGCTCGTTCATCCAGGCCGGGATCGACTCCTGCGGAAACGCGCGGTAGTCCGCGCCCCACACGAGCTGGGCCAGCGTCTGGAGGATGAGCGACATGCCGATCGCCGTGATCAGCGCGCTCAGGCGATCCGAGCTGACTCGGCCGAGAGAGCGCCCGAGCATCCCACCCTTCTCGCCGATGGACAGCGCCAGCATGACGACGGGCACGAGCGCCACGATCGACCAGCCGAAGACACCATGGGCTGCCTCGGAGTACCACGCATGGGTCGTATCGCCAGTCAGCTTGTAGAAGATCGCGCCCACACCGAGGAGGGTGAGCCCACCGATGCTCAGGCCGTCCGCCAAAGGCAGGCGACGGCGCAGCGAGAGGTAGGCCGACCAGTCCACGGTCATGCCGACGGCTGCGCACAGCAGCATCGCGGGCACGATCGCGACGAACAGGTTGATGCCCGTCGCCTGCTCCATGCCCACCACGAGGAGGGCCCAGAACGCCCCCAGCATGTAGATCTCACCGTGGGCGAAGTTGATGAGCTTGATGATCCCGTAGACCATCGTGTAGCCCACCGCGATGAGCGCGTAGAGCGCCCCCAGCGAGAGTGCGTTGACGAGATTCTCGGGAGTCAGGAGATCGGCCACGCGACTCCGGCTACTTCGTGATCGACTTCTCGGCGGGGACGAACGCCCCGTCCTTGACGGTCGCTACATACACCGGCTTCGAGTAGCAGTCGCCCTCGGCATCGAAGTAGGTCACGCCAGTGACGCCCGTGTACCCGGACGCCTCGTCGGTCGCCGCAGCCAGCGCCGCGCGGACCTTGTCCCGGTCGGTGCCAGCGTCGGCCAGCGTGGCGAGCGCCATCCCGAGCGCGTCGTACGTAAGCGCGGCCCAGGTGTCCGGCTCCTTGCCGTACGCGTCCTCGAACGCCTTCATGAACGCCGTCGCCGCCGAGCTGTCGTTGCCGGTGTTGAAGAGGAACGGCGTCGCGATGTACGCCCCCTCGGCTGCAGCGCCAGCATTCTTGATGAACGTCGGGCTCATCACACCGTCGCCGCCCATGATCGGGACGTCCAGCTGGAGGTCCTGCCGCGCCGCCTTGGTGATCAACGCCGCCTCGTTGTAGAGGCCAGCGATGAAGATCCCGTCGGCGCCCGCGTCCTTGGCCTTCTGCACGAGCGGCTTGAAGTCCTGCGTGCGCTCGCGGAGGTATCCCTCCTCGGCGACCACCGCGAGGCCTTCCTTCTCGGCCTGCGCCTTGAACGACTGCATCAGGCCCTTCCCGTAATCGTCGTTGTCATAGATCACGGCGACCTTCGAGACACCCAGCGTCTCCTTGACGTACGCCGCGATCTGCTGGCCCTGGTAGTCGTCGCGGTAGAGGTTCCGGAACGTGAACGGGCCGTCCTTGCAGACCTTCACGTTCGTCGATCCCGGGCTGAACTGGACGATTCCGACGCGGTTGTACTCGCCCTTGGCAGCGTTCGAGCAGGTCGAGTTGAAGTGGCCGATGACGAACAGCAGGCTGTCGTCCGACGCAACCTTGCGGGCCACATTCGTGGCCTCGGTCGTATCGCCCTTGTCGTCGAAGACGACCGCCTCGAGCTTCATCTTCGTGCCGCCGACGTCAACGCCGCCCGCGGCGTTGACCTCCTTCTCCATCAGCTTCGCGGCATTCTTGATCATCTCGCCGAACGCCGCTGCGGAGCCAGTCATGGGACCACAGACCGCCACGCGGACCGTGCCGCCCTCGGCGCCGCCGCCTGCACTTCCGTTCTCGCCGTCCGTGTCGCCGTCTCCGCTACCCCCACAGGCGCCCAGACCGAAGGCCAGGCCGACCAGAAGCGGTGCGGCGACGAGAGACGCGAGTCCGTTGCGGATGCGGATCATGGGACGGCTCCTTCGGATGAGGTCGGCAGCCGGGCGTGCCCTGCGGACGCCGCTCGCCGTTGCGCCATCCCCGACGGGGACGGGCGGGGGCAACCTACGCGCCGCTGCGGGGGGGGTCAAGCGCCGCATGGCAGCGTCTCCGGAGGCGCACGACACGCTGGACTGGTACCCGTACGATGCCCGCGATGAGCGACGTTCCACGCCCCCTCGAGCCGTCCCGCACCGTCCGTGAACGGTGGCTCTCCGTGCTCGGCGATCTGGCACTGGAACAGGAGGAGCGACTGGCGTCGGGCCCCGCCGTCGGCTCGCTGGGGGCCGCCGCGGCGCAGATCGCGGAAGAGGTCGGAAGCGGCATCCCCGAGGAGCCGCTACCCGGCGGCGTCGAGGAGGCCGCCGACCGCATCCGTCGGGCAGCGGAGGCGGCGCTCGTCCCCTCGGGCGCCGGCTACTTCGCCTTCGTGCCTGGAACGGGGCTGTTCGCGAGCGCCCTTGCGGACCTGGTCGCCGGCGCGATGAACCGGTTCACCGGCGTGACGACGGCTGCGCCGGCGTTCAATCGGCTCGAGGCCGACGTCATCGAATTCCTGTCGCACGAATTCGGCTACGGGCCGGACGCGCGCGGAGTGCTGCTGTCGGGCGGTTCGCTCGCCAACCTCGGCGCCGTGGTCACGGCTCGATGGAAGGCGTTCGGCGACTCGGGCGACTTCTCCCGCGCCACCGTCTACACCTCGGCGCAGGCGCACCACTCGGTCGACAAGGCCGTCCGGCTGGCTGGGATTCCGCTTCGTAATCTGCGCCAGGTTGCCGTCGACGCGGCGTACCGGCTGGACCTCGCCGCACTCCGCGATGCGGTCGCCGCCGACCGAACTGCGGGGCTCGCGCCGTTCCTCGTCGTCGCCAGCGCCGGGACGACGAACACCGGCGCATTGGATCCGCTCCCCGAGATCGCCGGCCTGTGTGAGGTCGAGGACCTCTGGCTCCACGTCGACGCGGCGTACGGCGGCGGGTTCGTGCTGGGGCCCGGAGGCCGCGAACGGCTGCGCGGCATCGAGCGCGCTGACTCCATCACGTTCGATCCCCACAAGGGGCTGTTCGTCCCGTTCGGCACGGGATGCCTCCTCGTCCGAGACGGACGCCACCTGCGAGCAGCGCATGACGCTGACGCGCACTACCTGCAGGACTTCACGGCTCTCGACCGAACTCGCGAAGCTCCCAGCCCGACGCTGCACGGACCGGAACTCTCCCGCAGCTATCGCGGGCTGCGCGTGTGGCTGCCGCTGATGCTCCACGGTGCCCGGGCGTTCCGCGAAGCACTCGACGAGAAGCTCGATCTTGCCGCGCGCTTCGAACGTGGACTGGATGCGCTGTGCCAGGCGAGGGCTCCGATCGAGATCGTCGCGCGGGCGCAGTTGAGCACGGTGGCGTTTCGACTGGAACGCCGCGACGGCGAGGCGCTCGACAACTGGAACGCGCGGAACGCCGCGTGGCTGGACCGGATCAACGCACGGCGAAGGGTGTTCCTCTCGAGCACGTCGTTGCCCGTGGTCGACGGAGAGGCGTTCACGCTGCGGGTGTGTGTGCTCGGCGCGCGAACGCACGCCGAGCACGTGGATCGGTGTCTGGAGGATCTGGAGGCGGGGTTGGCGGAGTAGGGACGTCGGTCGAGAGGCCGTGTCGTCGCCTCGCTGCGCTCGCTCCGCGACTGAGCGGCCCGCAAGGGCCGCTCAGTTCTTGGGCATCACCTCGATCTGATTCGCCTGGAAGGTGACGCGTCCCGTGCGCCCGGTGGCGGCCTGGCTGACGATCGTGACCAGGATCGACCCGACATCGGTCAGCTCGGCACGAAAGCCGACGACTCCGACCGCGACCACCGAGGTGCGACCGTCCTGGACGCGGAGCAGCCGGCGCCCGTCCACGCGGTACTCGATCGGCGTGCTCCACTGAGCGCTCGGCGTGCCGAAGTCATCGATCGAGAATCCCACGACCTTCTGAAAGCGGAGAACGCTGTTTCGAGCGATGGCTCGGCGTCGGGGACGGCTGGCAGAGCCGCCGTAGACGGCGGAGCCGCCAACGTCGCGGCTGCGTCCGACATGAGTCAGACCGCGGGCGCCGCTGCCCTTGCCAGGCTCGACGGCGCCGTCGCCGCCGGGGCCGCCGATCGTGGTCGTCGAGAGGAGTCGCCACGCCGGGACGTCGTAGGAGCGCGGGAACGCCGGAAGGCTGGAGGCAGCCAGCAGGGCGAGAGGGGCCAGAAGGGTCGTGGCCGTGGAGCGGGAGGCGCGCGGGCTTCGGCGCCGAGGATCGGGGTCGTTCATGGAGCGGGGGGGGTCCTTCTCGAGACGGTTGTTCTGACCGTCCCCCGTGGCCCCCGCCACCGGTCGCGTAGGAAATGAGTCGGGGCCGGCCCTGGCGGCTCACCAGTGACCGACCCCCCGATCGAGTCCGATGTGATCATCGGCTCTGGGGGGTGCGCCTTTAGGGGCGCGCGTTGGGTATTCTCGAAGGGCTGCACGAGGAGAGGGGGCGCCGGCCGTGTTGGTCAGCGCCCCCCCGAGTGCATGTGTTGGTTGGTGTCGGGCATCGCGACTGTGGCTGTGTCAGCTCTCGACGCTCGGTCGAGAGTCAGTTGCGGTCACATCGCTACGCTCGCTCCGCGATTGAACGGCCCGCAAGGGCCGTTCAATTCTTCGGGCTCACCTCGATCTGGTTCGCCTGGAACGCCACGGTGCCAGTCGATCCGGTCTGCTTCTGGGACACGAGCGTCACCAGGAGCGTGCCGGCGTCGGTCAGCTCCGTCCGGAAGCCGACGACGTGGGGTGCGATGACTTGCGTCTGCCCATCCTGGATGCGGACGAGTTTGCGATCCTGCACCCGGAACTCGATCGGCGATGACCAGTTCACCGACGGTGTGCCATCGGCTTCGATCGTGAACCCGGTGACCTTCTGGAAGCGCAGGCGGCTGTTGGTCGGGATGGCCTTGCGACGCGGACGCGACGCCGAGCCGCCGAAGACCGCGGCCCCCCCCATCGTCGCTAGTCGATTGCGGCCGATGTTCGTCCCGCCACGCGCGCCGCTGCCGACGGAGGTGTTGCTGTTATTGACGTTGACGCCGTTGCCGGTCGAGCCGGTGTGCCCGACATCGCCGGTCACAGCGCCGCCTTCACCCAGCCCTCCCGTGAACCCGGTGCCGCCGCCCGCAGTGCCGGAGTCGACCGGGTTGCCGGCATCGCTGCCGTACGTACCTCCTCCGTCGACTCCGCCCTGCGTCGCGCCGGTGCCCGTGCCGGGCGTCGTGCCTCCGCCGTCGGCCGAACCGCCGGCGGCGGTGCCACCTGGCGAACCGCCTCCCGCGGCGATCACCGCCGCCTCGCGCGCCGCGGCTGCTGCCTTGGTCGCTGCCTCCTTCGACAGCGCAGCGGTCTGCGCTGCCGTCTCGACCACAACAACTGCGGCCTTGGCGGCGGCTTCCGCGGCCAAGGCCGCTTGGATGGCGCGTTCCTCGTCAGCGACCGCAGCGGCCTTCGCGACCGTCTCCGTGGTCGCCGCAGCGTCCATCGCGTTCTGGCGATCGACGGCCAGCGTGTCGAGAAGGGTGGCGTACTGAGTGGCGGCGTTGCTCACCGCGGCATCGTAGTCGGCGTCCGCCTGGGCGATCGCCGCGGTCTCATCGTGACGCGCGGTGCCGAGATCGTCGGAGTACTGGTTCTGCGCCGCGACCTGGTCCTTCGGGAACTGCTTGTTCGCGCTCGTGACCGTTCCGTTGTAGTCCGACTGCGCGCTCGCGACGCGCTTGCTGTAGTCCGCGTCGGCCTGCGCCATCGCGGAGTTGCGATCGACCCCGGCCTGCGTCAGCGCCGCGTTCGCGGCCGCGAGGGCCTTGTTCGCCTTCTGGATCGCCTTCTTGCGCTTCTTCTTGTTCTTGGTCTTGTAGGCCTTGCGGAGGTCCTTCTGGGCCTTCGACCGGTCCTTCAGCGCGCTGCTGCGGTCCTTCGAGTACTGCGAGGCCGCGGCGCTCTGGTCTCCCGAGCGATCCTTCGCCGCAGCGGCCAGTTCGGCTGAACGGTCCTTCTCGGCCTGCTGGATCGCGTCGGACCGATCGGTCGCCGCCTGGGCGAGCGCGGCATCGCGATCCTTCGTCGCCTGACTCTCGGCGGCCTTGCGGTCGACGCTCGCCTGGGCGACGACATCCTGCTTCGCCGAGAGCGCGCTGCCCTCGGCTTCGGCCTTCAACCCGTCCGCCTGCGACAGTTTGCTCTCGTACGTCGACTGAGCAGCGGCTTCGGCCGCCGCCTGAGCCACGGTCGCCGCAGCCTCGGTCGAGCTCCGAGCCGATTGCGCGGTGGAGACCGCACCTTGGCGCGTCTCGACGGCTGCGGCCTCGGCGGCCGCACGCGTTGCCGCAGCCGCGGCGAACTCGTCGATGCGGGTCTGTGTCGCGGCCGCTTCGGATGCCTGACGCTCCGCAGCGGCACCCGCGACGGGATCCGGCGCGAAGAAGATCACGCCGGGACCGCCGGGACCGCCGTTGGACGGACTCGTGGTCGTCGTCAGCGTTCCGTCGAGGCTCGGATCGCTGATCTTGTTGCCGTCCGCGTCCAGCGGCGGCGGCTTGTTCGGATCCTCGTAGTCGCCGAGCTGACCGTGGAAGCCGCCGAGATCGCCGGTCCGGAGGTTCCGCAACGGCTGCGGCTTCTCGCCCTCGAGGATCTCGAAACGGAAGCGCCCGAGATCGTCCGTGGAGGTGGTGCTCGTGTTCTGGAGCTCCGTGCCGACACGGGTCAGGGCGTGGAAGTTGTCCGACTGCGCCGTGATGCGTGTCTGTCCTTCGTCACTCGCCTCGCCCACGTTCTGGAGGAACGGAACGGAGAACAGCATCGCCCCCGCGAGGATCGTGCTGGCGATGGAGGTCTCCACCAACGACATGCCTCGCTGGCTCGACCGTCGCAGGGATCGCGTGGTGAGTCGGATCATGGCTAGTTGACCTCCTTGAGCACGAGCGCGAGGACGCGCGGGCGGTTGATCGTCGGGAACCCGCGCGGCGGCGTTGTGAGCTGCCGGCGATCGAAGATCGACTTGGCGAACACGAAACCGTGGGTCACGGCGTTGTTCTCGTCGATGTACGCACTGATGGGGCGTTGGTTGGAGATGAGCCCGCCCAGCCGGCGGAGCGACATCTTCACGAAGCCCCTGCCGCGCGTGTACGCGTCGCCGTTGGCGCGCACTCCCGTGCGGTAGACCCGCACATGGCCGGTCTTCGCCATCATCGTGGCGTTGATCTCGGTCTGGTCGGGCAGGTTGCGGCGGTACTCGATGTCGTCGTAGGCGATGAGGCCGAGGACGCTGCGGCCCTCGTAGTCCGCGTTCGGCTTGTAGTCCTTCGTGCGGTCGCCGCCGTTCAGATACGCCGTCTGCAGGTTGCCGTCGGCGTCGTTCTTTCCGTAGACGATCGAGTCGTAGAGCAGGATGTCGTCGCCCGAGGCGAACGTGACGGAGCCGTCCAGAACGTGTGTGTCGTACGGATCGCGCCGGGAGGTTCGCATCGGGTAGAAGCGGATGTCTCCACGGACGTACACGGTGCCGTCGGTCGGCAGGTCGTGCGCCGCGACTCGGTGGTCTCTGACGTAGACCCTCTGGATCGAGGTCGTCACGTCGGTGTGGCTGAACACGGACTCCGTGTACGCCTCCTCGACCATGTTCCCGGTCGCACGCTCGACGAAGTTGTCCTCGAACTCGGTGTGCTGACCGGTCACACGCCACTTCTTCTCCCAGTGGCCACCGATCTCACGCCTGCCGACCTTCTTCTGGTAGTCCTCCCAGCGGGAGTTGTCCACGCGGTAGTCCTCGACCTGCACGTCGACCGTGTAGGTCTCCGTCACCCGGTAGGACTCCCAGTAGCCGACCGCGCCGGAGCCACCGGCGCCGCCGGTGTCCGCGCCGCCGCCGCCCTCGATCCAACGCTGCTTCGTGACCGTGCGGGTGCGCGTCTCCTGGACCGTCTTGTAGAAGATGTCGATGTCCTCGACCCAGCGCTGACGCGTCTCGTAGATGTTCTCGTACTCCTTGACCCACACGTCGACCTGGCTCCACTCATCGACCACAACCGTGATCGGCTCGTTGACCAGCGCCGTCTCGGGGACCATGCGCGTGCGCGCCTCGTCGACGAAGACATCGGTCTCCGTCGTGACCTCCTGGTCCTCCCAGTGGCTCCGCTCGCGGTGCTCGACCCACATCTCGTCGCGCTTCAGCTTGACGTTGGCGTAGTCCCACTGTCCGTCGAGGTTCAGCAGCGCGTCGGCGCGACCGCCCATCCCGCCGATGTCGACGTTGGTGAGGCCCTCGACGCGACCCGCGGCGTTGTTCGTGGCACCGTGGAAGAAGGTATTGGTGCCGTCCACGTGCTCGGGACCGTTGGCCCCGGCGAGGTAGCCGAAGCCGTTGACCGCGGTCACGGGGTCACGGAAGTGGCGATCGGGGAAGTAGAAGTCGATCCGATCGTTCGAGTGGATCGACCCCTCGGGCGCGTCGGGATACGGGAACACGCCCGACTCACCGCCCGAGATGCCGAGCGGGTGCTCGCTGACGAAGTAGTTGAAGTCGGCGAACGACTGGCGCTCGCGAACGAGCGCGGAGACGGCGCGGGTGTAGTCGCGCACCGTCGACTCCGAGACGAGCTCGTAGAACCCGGAGTCCTCGGACGTCTCGATGGCGGTGACGCCGGTCGGCCAACCGTCCGGGTCGACGAACTGGCTGTCGTCCCGCTCCAGCGCGCGAGCGAGTGCCAGGTTCTGACCGGTCTCGCTGTAGCCCGACGTGTTGATCATGTACGCGGTGAGCTCGAGCTGGCCGAGGGCCTCGTAGAGCGCCTCGCCACGATAGCGGTACGCATCGCTGCGCTGCTGCTCGCGAAGGTGTCGCATCGAGTAGCCAGCCGAGAGCGCGCCGACGCCGACGCTCATCGCGAGCACGACGGGCAGGATGCTGCCGCGCTGCTTCCGGGAGGATCGCTTCATTGTCGAGTCCATGATTAGGTGCCCTCCACAGGCGCGGCGCGATACGTGCGCAAGAGGCTCTCGCCGTTCCAGAAGATCTCGACACGCATGAGCTGGGGATCGTTCTCGCTCTCGAGCGTCACGATCGTGGCGCCGTCGCCGGCAACCGGCAGGCCGCCGGTCGTCGGGGTGTCGGTGCCGCGAATGCCGCGGAACGTGCCGTCGCCGTCGAGGTCGGAGTTGATCTCGATCTCGAAGACGCCGTCGGTCTCGAAGCCGGTGATGGCGAAACGCCAGCCCTCGTCGTCGACGGGGGTCTCGAGCGACTTCAGGGTGATGGGGAGCCCCGCCGTCACAATCCCGTCGTCGTCGAACAGCTCGGCCATCTGCGCCGTGGTCGCCGCCGGGTCGGCGTCGACGCCGAACGGCAGCGCATACAGGCGCTCCATGTACTTGTAGGCCTGCGCGCGCATGATGTCCTTCTCACGGACGTCCGACGCAGCGCTCTGCGTCGAAATCACCACCATCGCGAAGCCTCCGAGGGAGACTGCAAGCACACCGAGCGACACGAGTGTCTCGACGAACGTGACACCTGCCTGTCGGGAGAGTCTGCGTAGCATCAACGGCTCCTCATCTCTGTTTCTCGTCTGTCGGGGCAGAGTTCGCCCGGTGGTACAGGGCAAAGCGGGTGCCACGGGAAGCGAGTCGAGAGGGGGAGCCACAAGTCGCTTAGCAGAAGTGACTTATGACACGCCGCGCGGTTACCACGACCTCTCGAAATGAGAGAGTTCTCACTTCGGGAGAGAACCGCGGCACGTCACCGCGAACTGCCCTAATCCAAGCCGTCGGATTCCCCTCAAGTGAGCCGCTTCGCGCGACCGATAGAGGCCTTGCGATGTCGTTCTCCAACCTGCAGAAGCCCGTCCTCTACCTGGTCGCTGCCGCGTGTCTCGTCGGGGGCATCGCGATGATGTTCTCCGGCCCGGAGACTCCGGAACACGGGGACACGAACGGCCCGAACGCGGCCCCAGGTAACGCTCCCGCGATCCCGAGTCACACGATGCACGGCCCCAGCGGCTCGATCATCGGCACGGGCGGGTACGACCAGAGCAACCCGCAGATCGTGTTCGAGAACGGCCCGGAGCCGGTCGAGACGACCAAGGCCGACCCGTTCGCCTTCGTCGAGCCGGAGTCCGAAGACCAGCGCCGCCGCCGCGTGCGGATGGAGGAGCTGCGTCCGGTCCTCGAGCAGCTCGGCGGCGAGCCGGTGTACGTCGAGGGCCTGGATAATCGTTCACGCCGATAGCGATGCGCGATCGGCGCGCCCGATTTCGTTTCTGGTCGGCTCCGCGGGTGCGAGAGCTCTCACGCGAGAGCCACCGTGTCGCCCGCACCCTTGCGTGGCCTCATTCCGCCGCGTCACGGCGCGGGGTCACGTCGATTGCCGGATGCCCCGATGCCCGTGACCGAGCAACCGCCCGCAATCGACGTGACCCCGGGGCGCGGAGATTGCCACCCTCTCGACGAGTGCTCACCTACGACGCGCCCAGCAATCGCCGTGAACGCCTACTCGCTGAGCTCGCCCTTCAGATACCGAAGGTCGCGCACGAACTGCTGGATCGCGCGGCGCTCGACGTCGCTCAGGTTGGTGAACTTCGTCTGCACCGTGATCCGGTTGCCGGCGGTGACCGTGGAGCTCACAATCTGCGCGTCGGCGTGGAACATGTGCGACTCGTGGTAGAGCGGCAGGCGGAAGCGGAGACGGACCGCCGCGCCTGGGGTGAACATCGTGTCGGAGTCGAGGTTGTCCAGGTTCTCCCAGAGGAACTGGACGCCGTACTCGCCGATGCTCTTCATGGTCCCGATCCGCGGCTCTTCGCCGGCGACCGCGACCTGTTCGTCACCCTGGAACGAGAAGCCGACCTGCTGGTCGCCCTCGACACCGACGCCCTCGGCACCGACGGACTCGAGGTACGCCACGGCCTCCGGGTCCTCGTCGAAGCAGCGGATCTTCCGATCCAACCCCAACGTCTTGAACACGCCAGCGGCGAAGCTCGGCAGACTCGTGACGGCGAGATCGCCGCCGTACTGCTGCAGACGCTTCTGCGCACGGATCAGCGATCCGAGGGCCGTCGAGTTGATGAATCGCATCTGCGACGCGTTCACGAGCACTCGGAAGTGCTGGTTATCGATGGCCTCCTCCACGTGAGCGTGGAAGGTCTCCACGTCCGTCGTGTCGAAGTTCCCCACGAGGTGAAGGAAATGGATGCCGCCTTCGTTCGAGCCGAGGATCTCCATGGAGCCCCTCCGTCAGGTGACCTTGGCAATGACGAGTGTGAGATCGTCCTGCCGTTCGTCGGTGCCGATGTGAGCCTGAGCCGCTGAGCGCAGCTCTTCCACGATGTCCCGAGCCGCGCGATCGCGATGTTCGCGCAGAAGCTCGCGGACGCGATGAATTCCGAACTGCTCGTTGCGGTCGTTCATCGCCTCGATGATTCCGTCCGTATACATGAAGAGCAGATCGCCGGGTTCGAGCGTCACGGGACCGTGAGCGTCGAACTCGAAGTCGTCGATCATCCCGAGCGCGATCCCGCCCTCGGAGAGTTCCTCGAACGTGTCCGTCGCATGGCGATAGATGACCGGCTCGTTGTGCCCGGCTCGGACGTAGTTGAGCCGTCGATTGGCCAGATCCAGCTCGCCGTAGAACATCGTCATGAAGCGACCGGTCTCGACATCCTCCGAGAGGAACGAGTTCAGTCGCGTCACGATCTCGGCTGAGGCGGCCTCGGTCGCCGTCAGTGCGCGCAGGAGTGCGCGGGCTGTGGACATCACGAGCGCGGCACCGATGCCGTGGCCGGAGACGTCCCCCACCACCATGCCGAGCCGACCACCGGGTCGGCGGATGTAGTCGAAGTAGTCGCCGCTCGTCTCTTCACAGGCCACCGAGACGCCGAACAGATCGAGTCCCGGGAAGCTCATCCCGCCGCGCGGCAGGAGGCTGCGCTGGATGTCGCGAGCGACGTTCAGGCCTTCCTGGATGCGCTGCTTCTCGACGTAGTGCTCGAGCAGCCGACTGTTATCGACCGCCACAGCGACCTGGCTGGCCAGCGCCTTGAAGAGCGTCAGATCGCGATTTGTGAACTCCTTCGACGACGCCTTGCTGTCGACGTAGAGCAGTCCGATCATCCGATCCTTCACGCGCAGCGGCACGCACATGACGGTGAGCAGCTTGAGGTCGAGGATCGACTGGCCGAGCGAGATCTCGTCCTGGTTCGCCGTGTCGATCAGGCAGATGCCGTCGCCGTCACGCGCGACGCGCATCGCCACCGAGTGGCTGTACTGCACCGCGGTGCCGAGATCCTGACCACGCGCGTCGCGGGCGAGATCGACGCGCAGCACGTTCTCATCGTCGTAGAGCATGATGATCGCGCGCTCGGCGCCGGTCACCGTGATGCTCTTGTCGACGACGTTCTGCATGACCTCCGCCAGGTCGACGCTCGAGTTCACCTCGGCCAGCGTCTCGAGGAGGATGCCCACGCGCATGCGGTCGGCCGCCAGATCTCCCGTCAGGAAGTCTGCGTAGTTCTCGGCCTGCTGAATCGCATCCGGGAGATAGATGCCGGTCTTCCGGTCGGGTCTCATGACACGCCTCCGCGGCGCTTCATCACGCGGATCTCGGTACCCGTCGGGACCGGACTCACGTCGACTTCGTCCGTGAACGCACGAACCAGGATGAGACCGGCGCCACGGCCGGTCTCGGCGAAGTTGCTCGTCGTGCGATCGAACAGGCTACGCAGTGCCGGATCACACTCACCAGGATCGAAGACCCGCAACTCAACTTCGTCGTCGCTGATGGCGTAGCGGACCTCGATCATCTCCTCAGGCCCGTTGCAACCGTGCTCGATCGCATTGCACACCAACTCCGTGAAGATGAGCTTCCACGCGTCGAGTTCCTCGTCGACCACGCCCGAAGACACGCACGCGGCTTCGAAGAGCTCACGGACGGTCGGGACCTCGGCGAGGTCGCTGGGCAGCGTGTGGTTGAAGGTGCGCACCAGGTCGGGACCCGGGAGCGGCTGGATCGCCCTCCCGGCCGCGCATCGTACACGAGCGATGGACCGAGCGAAGCGCGCGAAAACGAGCCTCGCCGCGGCCGTGGTCTCAGCCGAGACGCTCGGCGACGTAGCCCCGCGTCAACAGCTCTGCGCGTAGCTCACGGGCCCGCTCACCGGCGGCGGCCGCCGCGTCCGGGTCTGCGATCACCTCGGCGCGCTCGAGGTCGGCCAGCACGTTCAGGAGCAGCGGCCCATCGGCGTGCGCGGAGCGTAACAGACCTGCGGCTCGACGCAACGGGCCGGCCGCGCTCGTGGGATCTCCGGACCGCAGCCGTAGGCGCCCCTGTGCGGCGAGCGCGGCCGCCCGGGTCCAGGGGGGGCTGCCCTCGCCGGCGATGCGAACAGCTTCGTCCGCGTCCGTCGACGAGGAGTCGAGCTCCGCGACGCGGACGAGCAGGTCGACCCGGCGCCCCGGAGAGAGGCCGACGAGCCCGAGGGCGGAGCGCAGGCGCGCGACGGCGCCATCGATGTCCCCCATCGCGGCCCGCGCGTCCGCGGCCGCCGCCGCAACATCGGCCTCCGACTCGTGATCTCCACGTCCCCCGCCCTGTTCGACGGCCTCCGCCAGGAGGTCAGCAACACGCTGCGCACCTCCAGATCCCGTGGCCGACATCGCGAGTTCCGCTTGCGCGAGAACGGCGAGAGCCGTCGACAGGCCAACAGGATCACCGGCGACGCGCAGCGCCTCGACTGCCGGGACCAGCGCATCGCGGGCGGCAGCCGGGGCGCCTGTGTCGAGTCGCAGGCGCCCGACGTTCGAGAGGGCCACGCCGAGACCGCGGCGAGAGCCGACCCGCCGATAGATCTCGACGGCGCGCTCGTACGCGCCCAGCGCCTCCATCCGGTCTCCCAGGTCCTCGCGCACGGCCCCGACGTTGTTCCACGACGCAGCCACGGCGGGCAGATCCCCCGACTCCTGACGCAGGTGCAGAGCACGCAGGAAGTGGCGCAAGGCGCGCCGCGGCCGCCCACTGCGATGGTTGGCGATGCCGAGCACGTTCCACGCCGTCGCGGTGGCGCGTCGATCACTGGCCTTGCGGCTCCAGCGCAGCGCATCGCGCACGGCAGTTCGCGCCGCGCCCGCCTCGCCGCGAGCCACCAGCTGACGCGCTCGAATCGCGTGGGCACGCCCCAGCGCGCGGGCGCTTCCGACGAGCTCGGCCGACGCGATGGCCCGCGCCAGGTAGTGCTCGGCGCGTTCGTGCTCGCCGCGAAGATCGTGCAGGCCGGCGAGGTTCACGAGCGACATCGGCACGTCGGCGTGGGCCGAGTTCTCCTCCCGGAGTGAGAGACCGACGGCGTAGCAGTACAGAGCCTCGTCGAGGTGTCCGAGTCCCTCGTTGACCTTGCCCAGTTTGCCGAACACCGTCGCCAGGACGTCCTCGCTCGGCTGACCGTCGACTCCCTCCACGAGGCGTTGGTACGCATCTGCCGCGCCCACGAGATCGCCGGAGAAGCGACGCACCTCGCCCTCGAGGAGACGCAGTTCGATCCGTTCACGGTGTCGCAGTTCGATCCCGGTCTCCGAGAGCAGCGTCTCGGCGTCGTCCAGCACGCGCGCCGCCTGCCGATAGGCCTGGCGGTCCGCGAGGCGCCGTGCGGCGGCGAGACGAGCGGTCACCGCCTCGACGGGACGGCCCGCCGCCGCGAGGTGTCGCGCCAGTCGCAGCGCATCGCGGGACTCCGGCTGGCCGTGCGCGAGGATCTCGTCGGCGGCGCGGCCGTGGAGCGCCGCAAACTCAGCCGGATCGCGCGCGAGAAGCGCACGAGCGAGCACCTCGGGAAGCAGCGGTTCGCGGAACCGGATGCGCGGCGGCGTGCCGGCCACCTCGCGCAGGACGCCCTCGCGTTCGAGGTCACCGAGAGGCCCGTCGAGCTCCGCGTCGGGCGGAAGCAATGCCTGGAGCAGATGCGTCTCGAAGACATCACCCAGAATGCCGGCCGCTTCGACGAACTGCCGGGTCGCCGCTGGAAGCGTCGCGAGACGCGCCACGACCAACTCCTCGACACGCGGCGGCACGAGCTCCTCGAGCACCTCGCGGGTCGCCCCTTCGTGGGCGGTCCAGCGACCGTCGCGCGTCTCGAGGAGCGCGGCCCGATCGTTGCCGCGCAGCGCTCGCACGAGTTCCGTCACCAGCAGGGGATTGCCACCGCTCAACGTGGAGATGCGCTCATACAGCCACGGGAGGCTGACCGAGAAGTCGTTCGGGTGGAAACTCGTGTCGACGAGCCGCCGAACTGCCCCCGCCGGGAGCGGCGCCAGCGCGAGGACCTCGGACGTTCCGAGCTCCTCTCGCGCGATCGCCAGGCGGTCGATGAGCCGTTGACCGGATGGCGTGTCGGCCAGGGAAGGGCGGCCGGTCAGGAGGATCGACACACGCGATCCGTCCCGCGCGGCCGCGAGCGCCATGTGCACCGCGATGGATGCCACGTCCATGTCTCGCTGGACGTCCTCCAGCACGATCAACAACGGTCGCTCGCGGCCAAGCACCGACGCGCAGCGACTCCACATCAGCGACGGACTCTCACCGCGTGGCAGCGGCCGACCGCTGAGCTCGGCGACGAGGAAGTCGAGCAGCGACGGCTCCGAGCGAACGGCGTCGCCGAGCAGATCCACGAGCGCCGCGGCGATCTCGGCGCTCGTGCCCGAGCGACCGCGAAGTCGCAGGAGCTGACGCAGTGCCTCCTTGAGAGCACCACGCACGGCGACGCCTCGGTCGAGACAACGGCCGCGCGCTACACGAGCGCCGTCGGCTGCCGCGAGCTGACGTACCTCGCGAGCGAGACGCGACTTGCCCATCCCGAAGCGGCCGAGGAGCAGCATCGTGCTGGAGACGTCGGTGTCGACCAGGCCGGCACGAAGCGAGGCGATCTCCGCTTCGCGGCCGACGAGCGCGGCCGTCTCCTGCGGCGCGACGACCAGCTCGAGGGACTCCCCCGTCACCGTGACGCGCTCACCGTCGGAACCGCGGTACGAGACACGTGGTGCCGGGACGACGAACTGTCCTTCTCGCAGCGGGCGCACTGCCCAGGAGAGTCGCAGCGGCGCATCGAGCGCCGTCGGCGGCACCGTCCCGCGGAACGCGCGGCGATGGCCGGTCACACGCACGAAGGCGTTGCGGTCCGGGAGATCGTACGGAACGAGAACGTGCGGGAGCGGCGCGCTGCCGGGGTTGCCCACGCGCACGGTCAGGATCGTCTCCTCACCCGCGCGCGGCATGCGTGGCCGCGCGGTGAACCGCTCGACAACGATCGTCGCGTCGCTCTCGCGAGACCCGAGCAGATGCGCATCGGGATGCAGCTGCGCCGCGGGGGCGTAGCGCACGCCGCGGGTCGTGCTCGTGCCACAGATCGAGCATGTCCCGCGCGGAGCGACCGTCATCCAGCCGCAGCTCGGACAGCTGCGCGCACCATCGGGCGGCAGCCAAATCTCGTCGGAGCCACGGATGGCGCTGATCGCGCCAAGCACCTCCATGAACGTGCTGGGCCGATCTCCCGGGGACTTCTCCAGGCACGCGAGGACCAGTTCATCGAGGGCGACCGGGAGACCCGGCCGAAGACTCGACGGAGGCGACGCACGCTCTCGAAGCACGCGCCAGACGAGCTGCGACAGGGTGTCCGCGGGGAACGGCGGTGCCCCGGTCAGCAGTTGGTGCACGAGAGCGCCATAGGCGTACACGTCGCTCTGCAGCCCCGCTGTCCTGGCGTCCTTCATCTGCTCTGGCGCGGCGAAGAACGGAGTGCCGAGGCCCGCGCCCGCGTCCGCCACGTCATCGTCGCGATCGAGGGCACGCGCGATGCCGAAGTCCGAGACCTTCACCACGCGCTCGCGAGTCAGGAAGACGTTCTCCGGCTTCAGATCACGATGCACGATGCGCGCGCCACGACGTCCCTCACCGTGCGCGTGCGCCATCCCCCACGCGATCCCGCTCGCGATGTCGAGCGCCACCCCGACGCCGAGCTGATCCTCGTCGACAAGGACCGTCTCGAGAGTCGGACCGTCGACGTACTCCAGGAAGAGGAACGGTCGACTGCCGGTCGGCGTCGCGACGTCCTCGAGGAAGAGAGCCTCCACGACGTTCTCGTGCCGCCCGAGCGACAGCCAGGTGCGGGCTTCGACCTCGAACCGGTGCCGCGTCGCGTCGTCGAGCGGCCGGTCGGGGCGCGGAGTCTTCGCGGCCAGTCGAGCGCCGCTCGACGGGTCGTCCAGGATGAGGACGGTCCCCATCGCACCGTGCAGCACGGAACGGATCGGCCATCGGCCGTCAAGGAGGTCGCCGGTCTGAAAGGGAGCGGTGCTCATGATCGCGAGTGGCGCGAGGCTCGATCCGCGACGTGAACGGCGCTTCAGCGCGCGGGGCGCAGAAGGTTGCCGAGGATCGTCTGATACGCCTCGCACGGCGTCCAGCAGTTCGGACAGCGACCCTCGGCGATCTCACGCTGCAGCGCTGTGGTGCGTTCTTCGGCCCACAGTCCAACGAGATCGAAATCGCGATCACGCAGGCTACCGAGCGGAGCGTCGTACATGGAGCACGGGAAGACCCTCCATCGCGGATCGATGAACACCGACGACGCCAGCGCCTTGCACGGCAGAGGGGTCTTCCCGCTCGCGACGAATCCGCGTGTCAGACGCTGGTAGCGGCGCTCCAGCCACGCGACCGGGTGGAATCGGTGGCCCTTCTGCTCGAGGAAGCGATCCACGTCCGCCAGACACGCGTCGTCGGTCGGGTTCAGTCCCTCGTTGTCGTAGTAGTGCGACGAGACCTGCGCGACGTTCACGTGGAACTCGTCGAGTTCGACGTCCGGGATCTCCGCACGGACCGCCTCGATCGTGTCGAAGAGCGCGCCGCGATTGAACGTCGAGAGCGTCATGCCCAGGAAGACGTCGAAGCGCTTCGAGCGAAGCGTGCGTAGCCGGCGGAACGTGGCGATGGCATGGTCGAACGCGCCCTCACGGCCACGGATCTCCTCGTGCACCTCGCGGGGACCATCGAGAGAGACCGTCACGAGCAGTTTCGGCAGTCGGGTCGCGAGCGCGCGCTCCACTCCGGCGACGACGCTGTCGGTCTGCTGACCGGTCGTAGGGAAATCCATCAGGTAGAGATCCGGCGAGCCCGCGACGACGGCTTCGATGAGCTCAGCGGCATCCGGACGCGTGAAGATCTCGCCGCCGGACAGGTTGACCCAGGAGAAGTACGGGTTCCGCTCGAAGAAGCGGCTCACCTCGTCGATGGTCATCACGCCGTCTTTCGGACGCTGCCAGATGTTGCACATCTTGCAGCGCGTATCGCACGCGAACGTGACGATGAGCGTGAGTTTGAAGGGGCGCGGTCCGCGGCCGAAGTTGCTGCGGAGCGCCCGTGCGCCGAGCGTGAGGAGGGGTCTCATTTCAAGGCTGCCCATTCTCGCACGCGCGGGGCCAGAGGTGACTCCAGTCCCGGGTCCAAGTGAACTTCGATTCGCTGCGTGAGGAGCTCCAGGCGGTGATCCCACGCCGCGCGACTCAGTGGGTGGATCTTCGGCGAGGCCAATCGAATCCGACTTCGCAGCATTGCCTCGGCGCGATCACGCTCTCCGAGGACCAAGGTGAGGTCGAGCATCGTCAGCATCGCAAGCGGCTCGAGCAGCTCGGCGCCCTCCTGCCGCGCACCCGACGCATAGAGCCGTAGACACATGACGAACTCGTCCCGCGCCCGCCGCGTCAGATGGACACTCTGTTCCGAGGGACCAGCGCTCGCGAGGCGCCAGAGGGCGTCGGCCAGGAGAAATCGAGTCTTGGCGTCCGACGGTCCGGCCGTGGCGGCGCGTTCGAGGTGTTCGACGGCGAGAGGCAGATCGTCGTCGGTGATCGCCTGCGCCCCCAGCCACGACTCAGCGCGCCAGTGCCCGGGGCTCCGTTCAGCCGTGCGTGTCCACAGCGAGGACCCGTCCGCCCAGGCCGGGATCTCGCCGATCGTCAGGACCGCCAGACAGACCACGCCGAGCGCCACGGCGGGAGTGCCTCGCCGCAGCGCAGCAACTCTCACCACGATCAGCGCGAGCGCAGGGAGCGCGAACAGCAGGAAGCGGTCGGCGACGCGGATGTTCAACGGGACGACGAGCTGGATGAAGAGCGTCGGAACGAGCGCCACCAGGAACCACGCGGTCGCGCGACGGGTCGTCGTGGAGGCGAGACCCGCGAACGCCAGCGTCGCTACGAGCGGGGCGACCACGGCGGCGGCGCCGCGCGCGGGAAGCGGCATCTGCCAGTCGAAGAGCGCCCCCACCGGAAACCACGTACTCCAGACCTGGTGCCCGAGCATCGCCGCGACACCTGCCGGTCCCGGAGCTCCGAGCCCGCCTTCTTGAAGCGGTTCGACGAGGAGCACGTGACGCACGGCGACGAACACAAGTACGAGAGCGACGGGGAGCGCGACGCGCCGAAGGATGGCGCGCCAGTGTCGTCCGTCGCAGAGCAACGTCACCGTCAGCAGCGCCGGCCAGACGATCGCCTGCTCCTTGGCGAGTAACGCCAGCCCGCCCAGCAGGAGCCCCCAACGGTCGCGACCACGGAGAGCGAGAAGGAGCGCGCCCCAGACGAGGGCGGCGGCGAGGAGATCTCCTCGGGACGAGATCCACGCGACCACCTCGACCTGCGCGGGGTGGACGCCGTACACCGCGGCACCGAGGAAGGCGGCGACGGGGGTCGCCGAGAGCCGTAGCAGCACCGCGCCGAGCAACCCGCTTGCGACCCCGTGCAGCAGCACGTTCACGAGATGCGGACCCCACGCGGCGTCGGCGAACAGCGCGCGGTCGAGCGCGAACGAGAGGGTGCGTAGCGGCCGCCAGAGTCCCGCGTGCGTGCCGTCCGCGGTCTGGACGACGGGATCCGAAAACGCTCGCCAGAGCACGCTCCACGATGTCAGCGCATCGTTGCCCGCGTAGAACCGGTGATCGTCATAAACGAACTCCCCGCCGAGAGCGGGAAGGAACACGACGACCGAGAGGGCCGCGGCCGCCAGCACCGGCCACGACCGAGGAGCGCCGCTCACGCGGCCGGCACCCCGTCGCCGAGGTGCTGCACGATCCTCGCGTGCACCTCGTCCACCGTGATGTCACGGATGCACACCGGCATGCGGCAGAGCGAGGTCTTGTAGTTCATGTTCGTCAGACACGGGCTGCAGGGCAGCGCCCGATAGAAGGTGTAGCTGCCCGCCGAGAGCGGCCCGTAGAGCCGCGGGGTGTTCGGTCCAAAGAACGCAAACACGGGGATGCCCAACGCCGAGCCCAGATGCACTGGCGCCGTGTCGTTCGTGACGAGTCCCGTCGCACCCTCGAGCAGTCCTGTGAGCCCGAGAACCGTGAGTCGTCCGGCCGCATCGACGGCGCGCTCGCCATGCGCCATCGCCGAGACAACGGCCGACGTGAGAGCCGCCTCCCCACGCGTGCCGGTCACGACGATGCGGGCTCCCAAGGTCTCGATCAGCCGATCCGCCAGCGCGGCGAAGTTGGCTGTCGGCCAGCGGCGTCCCTGGAAGTTGTCTCCGGAGCCGGGGTGGATCACGAGCAGCGGTCCGGCCGCCGTGGCGAGCGGGCCGAGGACCTCCCGGGCTTCGGCGCGATCGAGGTCTCCGACCGGCGGTCGCGTCGGTCGGTAGAGCCGTTCGTCCACTCCAGCCGCACGCGCCAGGTCGAGATACGTCTGCCCCATGTGCTGCTTGTCGTCGTACCGCACCAGCTTGTGCACGAGGCGCGCGCGGCCCTGGCCCGGCGTATCGAGGCCGATCAGTTGCTTGGCACCGGCGAGCGACGCGAGCACGACGGACGCACGTGCGAACTGTTCGAAGTCGATGCATACGTCCGGGTGCACCCGCCGAGCGCGAACCGCGGCGGCGATCAACGTCGTCATCAGTTTCAGGCCGTTGCGGTCGTCGACGTAGACGCGCTCGTCGACGTCCGCGCACGCGTCGAGCAATTCACGGTTGCGGGCGAGCGAGACGAACACGATGCGGGAGTCCGGGAAGCGGCGCCGCAGCAAGCGCAACACGGGCAAGAGCAGGACGATGTTGCCGAGCCCCCAGAACTTCACGAGCAGGATCGTGTCAGGGCTCACCATGCGGTCGCTCGACGACACCATCTCGCGCACCTGACGACCGAGTGCGAGACCGGCGCAGAGCGCCATCCCCACGTACCGGTCGACGGCCTTCGCGAACGTCAGGTTCACAGGCTCGCCGCTCCGGGGATCCCGGCTCGCCGCGGCAACGCCTTCTCCCACAGGAGGTTCATCTCGGTGTGACAGTTCCAGTAACACGCCCGGCAGCCAGCGAGTCGGCGGCGCTCGGCGGCGTAGCGCTCGGACTTCCAGAACGCCGGTAGGTCGCCGGCGTCGATCCGACCGATGGCACGATCGACCTCGGAGAACGGAACGCACGGGAACACCCGACCGTACGCGTCGATCACCAGGGACGTCTCGGGAGCGCGGCACTGAACGGGAGTCGGGCGGCCGGAGAAGCACCGCGGGAACAGAGCAAGATAAGCCGTGCTGTTCTCGACGACGGTGCGCTCCTCCTTGAGCCGCTGGAGCGTCGCGACGGCGCTCGCCATCCCGTCGGCCCATGGACGAAGCGGGGCGACGTCGGCGATCGATGGTTCCGCGAGGAACTCGTGCATCGGGATGAAGCCAACGGAGTCGGCACCGAGCTGTTCGGTCAGGTCGACGAGCGCCTCGACCTGATCCGCGTTGTCCGGCGTGAGCACGGACGTGATCCCGATGCGCGTCCGACGCCCCTTGCCCGCGTGTCGATCGCGCGCGCGAGCGAGCGCAGCGATCCGATCGGTCACCCGCTCGAACGAACCGCGATGCCCGCGGAGTCGATCGTGGGTCTCCGCGAGAGCGCCATCGAGCGACACGTTCACCGAGTCGAGCCCCATCGCAGCGAGCCGATCGACGAGCGCATCGTCGAGCAGGTGCGCGTTCGTGTTGACGTGCGTGACCATGCCCAGCGAGAGGGAGTGCTCGAGCAGGTCAGCGCAGTCCTTCCGCAGGAACGGCTCTCCGCCCGTGAAGCCGATCCCGACGGTGCGCAGCGCGGCGAACCCGTCGAGGACCTTCTTCCAGCCAGCCGTGTCGAACTCCGTCCAGCCCTCTTTGCGACGCCGCACGAAGCGCTGTGGCAGTTCGCAGAACGTGCAGCGGTAGTTGCACGAGTAGGACAGGATCACCGTCCCCAGGATCGGCCCGCTCTCGGCGTGACCGTTGCGGAACGGGATCAGAGGAGCGAGCGCCTTCAGGCCCGCGTCGAGCACGCGCGTCCAGCCGCCGTCGCGCAGTCGCGAGCGAATGACGTCGACGTACTGCTTCCTCAACGGAACCTCTTCGAGACGGTTGGGTGCTCATACTCGCCGCACATCGAGCAGAGCGACGGGAAGCTGCGCTCCGCGTGCTGGCGTCGGATCGCCTGCATCCCCTCGCCGTTCCAGACCTCAGCCAGCGGCTGCTCGTTGGCGTTCCCCACCGTCAACAGTCCCTCGCTGTCGACGCAGCACACGGTCACGCGCCCATCCCACAGCACGACGAGCGTGCCGCGCCAGAGCTCGCGACAGGGCGCGCTGCGCTTCTCGGCCACCATCCGCGGGATGGCCTGCACGCGATCGGCGATGCCCTTCCAGTCCGCGAAGTACGTGTCGAGGGCGCCCTCCGTCGCCTGGTCGACAACCATCGAGACATCGATGCGAAGCGGGGCGCCGGCCGCATCGCGCTCCGCGACGAGCGTCAGGATGTCCCGTCGCAGCACGTCGAGATCCACGCCCCGGATCGCCTTGTGCGTCGCGTGGTCACCGTCGATGGAGAACGTAAGGCGCTCGAGTCCGCACTCGATCAGTCCACGGCGGTTCTCAGGACCAAGATGGGTCCCGTTCGACGTGATCATCGTGCGCACGCCGCGGTCCGCGGCGTATCGCGTGAGCTCGAAGAAGTTGGGGTGGAGCAGCGGCTCGCCCCACTGGAACGCGAGGACGAAGTCGAGCTGCTGGTTCTCGTCGATGACGCGCCGGAACAGGTCCGGATCCATGTAGCCCTTGGCGCGACGCATGGTCGTGTTGACCGGGCAGATCGTGCACTTCAGGTTGCAGTGGTTGGTCAGCTCGAGGTTGACGCTCGAGAGAACGTGGGAGCGTGGCGTACGCGCTCGGAACGCGATCTCGTTGCGGAGCGCGTTCCCCACCGATCCAAGGGTCGGGAACTTCACCTCGAGCAGCTCGCGCACGTCCGGCTTGCCCAGATAGAAGCGAGCGCCGATCGAGGCGATCAGCCCCGCGACCTTGCGTTCCATCTTGCCTGGCTCACGTCGCACGTCATTCTCCCGCAACCGCGATGCCATCCTACCCACCCGAACGGATCGGGCGGGTTCCCCCGTTCCAGCCGCCCCTTCCGATCTCCGCGGCCACTCCTCGAATCGAGCCTGGCCTCGAATCGAACCCATCCTCGAATCGAACAGAGCGCCCGCCTGCGGCGGACGCCCCGTCGTGGTTGGTCGAAGTGACTAGTTGAGCTCGATCGAGATCTCGATGAACTCCACGGTCGGCCGTGCCTGATCGAAGGTGAACGACAGCGGCATCACGAAGTCGATGCGGAACTGAAGGAAGCGACGGTCGCTGATCGTGTTCGCGGACGCGAGCGGAACCCAGCCCGTGACCAGTCCGAGATCCGGACGGCCAACGGCGTTGATGTTCTGCGGAGCGCTCCGCACTTGCACGTCCACGACATGACCGGCCGGCTGGAAGATCGACGTGCCGTCGACCTCCGGCGTGAGCAGGTCGTCGAAGACCGCCACGAACGACGGCGTGTCGAGCTGGCTGTTGAACCACCGCGAGTACGCGATCGACGTGTTCACGACCATCGGCGCACCCGGGTGCGCCGGGTAGTCGCCGTTGGCATCGGGACGGAAGGCCGCCTGCGAGAGCGAGCCCGTGACAGTCGAGCCAATGATGACGGCCGCGCCGGTCGCCGACTCGAAGCGCAGGTAGCCGTTGCCACCGAAGCCACCCAGACCCTTGATCGTGCCGGTGTCGGGCGGGTCGGGGCTGATCTGACCGATGTTGGTCGTCTGATCGCCGATGCCACCAGCGACCGTGACCGTGGAGCCGTTCTGGATCGTGATGTCGCCGAAGCACTGCATCCAGATGGTGCCGCCAGCGCCGCTACCACCAGGGGCGCCCTCGCCCACGTCGGACAGCGCTGCGTCGAACGTACGTCCGCCGACACCGCCCGAGCAATCGAGGATGCTCGAGTCGAGCAGGATCTCTGTGCGCGCGACGAGCTGAATGCCGCCACCGCCACCGCCGCCGCCGCCGCCGCCTGCATCCTCAGGACCCATCGTGCCCTCGATGCCACCGGAATCGGCGTCGTCTTCTGCGCCACCACCACCACCACCACCACCACCGGCGTTGGTCTGCAGAGTGGGAACCCCGTTCACGTTGAGCGGCTGATCACTCATGTCGCCGATGCCGAACACCGGACCGCCGATGCCGCCCGCCTGTCCCTCAGCGTTGACCTTGCCCGAACCACCCCCGCCGGAGCCATTCGTACCGGCGACAGCGTGACCGCCGCCACCACCCGCCTCGCGGATCGCCTCGGCAGTCGCCTCGGGAAGCACGATGGTCGAGTCATTGGGATCGGTGAAGCGCGGCAGGAACTCCTGGTTACCCGAGAAGCCGCCAGTGCCGCCGCCGCCTGGCGACAGCGCGCCGGCGAAGTGGCCGGGAGCGCCAGTGAGGCCGTCGAACTTCGCCGGATCGAGCTGGAGCTGGTTCAGGCCGTCCAGGATCACGTCGCCGTTCTGGTCCGTGAGCGGCGCGCCCGCGCCGTCACCACCGCGGAAGCCGCCTGGGCCCGGCCGCCCGCCGAGGCCGCCGACCGGACCGCCGTTGATCAGGTCCACGTTCGCCTTGCCCACCTGTCCCTCGTCGCCGTTGGCGAAGATGGCGGAGGTGGTCAGCGAGATGCCCTGCTGCGAGCGGACGACGAGCGGGAAACGACCGACCACGTCGGCCGTCGCGGCGTTGAACGCCACGCTCTGGTACTCGTACTCGATCTGCTTACCGAACGTCGTGAGGTCCTGCGGGTCGAGCCCCTCGGACACGAACGTGATGGTCTCACCCGCGCCGAGCGCGAGGTTCTGCACCGGGAACGTGTCGGGGTCGTTGGGGTTGAACGTCACGGGGTTGAGCGGGTCGCGCTGCGCCCCCACTCCGAAGCCGACGAACGGCATGAAGTTGGCGGCGAGCTTGCCGGAGATCTCGCTGTCGAACAGCACGGGCGCCGGCCAGAGAGCCGTCGTCGCCTGATCGATCGTGTCAGCGTTGTTCGGATCGGCGCGGTTGCCGACACCGGCGAACGTCTCACGGATACCGTCCTCGGGGATCGGTCCCGGACCGACGATGAAGGTCGAGCGGAACTCCGTGCCGAGCGTCGAGAGGGCCCCGTTCACGGAGCCGAGCGTGCGGACATTGCCCGCGACGGTGACGGCGTACTCGGACTCGGGGTCCAGGTTCTGTGCCGGGGTGAGCTCGACCTCGACGATGCCGAGGCGCTGCTGGTTCAGGAACACGCCTGCCGGTACCTCGATCGCGGGATCGAGAGTGCGCTCGCTGCCCGTGCCGGGCTGGGTCTTCGTCTTGAAGACCTTGAACGAGTCGGTGTTCACCGTGCGCGGATCGAGCGCGTGGGGGAAGCGGATGCGGACGGTGAACGTGCGACGTGCCGGGAGCGGCACCTCGAACTGGTTGTCCGGGTCCTCCCAGTCGGTCGTCGAGTCGACGAACGCCTCGCCGTTGGGCGGCGTGATGTTGATGATCCGCGGCTTCTGCAACTCTGCGATACCCGAGCGGGCATCGGTGCCCTGGAACAGGTTCGTGCCGCTGCCGATCAGCGGGACGGTGGTGAAGAGCGTGCTGAAGTCGCGCCCGGCCTCCTGGAGGAGCGGACGCCGCCCCTTCTTGGTGAGGACGGTGTTGAAGACGCCGGGCTGTGCCGACGGAATGACGATCGAGTACGCCTTACCGGGCTGGAGACCAGCGTCGGTCAGGTCGGGGCGGATCGGGATATCCGGCACGAACAGGGCATTGCGACCGTTGCGACGGTCGATCAGAACCTGACGGTACGTGCGGTCACGCAGGACGGAGCGCGTCGCGGGAACGCCCGTGCCCGGGTCGACCGGGTGGAAGAAGCGCTCCGACTCGCTGTTCTGCTGCAGGGCAGGGAACGCGGTCAGGTCGCCACCGACCAAGTAGTCCTGGTAGAGGACGTCGTCGCCAGCGATGCGCTGGCGGTACGGCTCGAGGTCGTCGCCATCGTTCAACTGCGGCGGGAAGATGCCCGTGACGTTGGCGTCGTCGAGACGCGTGCCCGCGCCGTTCGACGGACCGAAGAACTGATTGCGCAGTTCGCGGTCGATCTTGGCCAACTTGCGGAACTTGCCGGTGCGCTCGATCCGCTTGATCGTGCGCGCCGCCAGTCGGGCCGCGTCGGTGCGCGAGAGACCGCGCACGAGCTGGTACCACTCCTGGATCGCCTCGGGCCGCACCACGACGCGCTGCTGCGTCGCGCGGTCGTACATGAACTTGCCGACGATGTACGCGCCACGGGCCTGCTCGCCGTTGTTCGTGCCGGTTCGCACGAGCAACGTGTCAGGTCCGACGCTCGACTTGAGCACGGCGGACTTGAAGCGGATGACCACTTCCTCGTCCAGTCGCACTCCGGCGATCGCGTCATGGCTAGCGCTGCGCACGAAGTTGGCCTCGCCCGCATCCACCTCAGTGGTCGGCGTGACCAGCGAGAAGGCACCCAGGGCCATTCCGGTCGCGAACACACCGCCATACAGCAGTGCCGCTCCCAGGCCCGACGTCTTCCGCAACTGCGTCTTCTGCATGTGATCTCCAAGCATCGGTCACTGGATCGCTCGCCATACGGTCCCGGGAGCCCCTGCGCTACTCCGGAACCAGCGTGCCTCCGCACCGCCCGCGGATCCTCGTGCTTCGCACGAGCATCTCACACCGTCATGTCTCTCTCGTCGTCTGTCGCTCTAGAACTGGTACGGCACTTGGATGCTAGACACCCGCGCCGTCTGATTGGTCGTCAGGTTGGCCACCATCGTGACGCGGAAGCGTACGAAGCGGTGACCGTCGATCTTGGTGGCATCGCTCGTCCAGCCCGTCGCGGTGCTTGCATCTGCGATGAAGCCGCCAGGGTTGAACGGGTCGGACTTGCCGTGAGCGCCATCCAGCTCGAGGAGCACATCCACACCACCCGACTGTCCGGGAGGCGAGAGGATCGGAGCGGCGAGCACCGGGTTGTCCGAAGCCAGCTCGATGAAGTTCGAGGTGGCGCGCGTCGTGCGACGACGCTTCTTCAGGCGGATGTCGTAGATGACCTTGTCGGCACCGAGGCCGAAGTCGGCCGTCGGCGACTCTGCATTACGCGAGACCGCGCGACGGTTCGCGAACGTGACACCCGCGGGCACAAAGCCGACGCGTAGGATCTGGCAGTTGTTGCCGCCAGGGGCCTTCGCGTCGAACACGAAGTTGTTGAAGCCGTTGTACTCGAACACGCTCGTGAACGTCGGCCAGTCCCAGTAGCCCATGTCCACGCCGCCCGGGAAGATGTCGAGCGCCTGCGGCACGTGATAGTCGCCCTGGTAGACCAGGAGCGGGCTGCCGAGGTTGACGTTGGCGTCCCAGTCGCTGCCGAGCGTCGCCACCGAGGTGTGGCCGAGGCGCAGTTCGATGTCGGGGTAGGTCGCGGCGAACAGTGCGTTCGACGACGGACCCCAGCCCACACCGACCACAGCCGCCTCGGCGCCGATGTCGGCCGGGATGTAGAGCATCTGGGTGCGCGAGCCCTGCGGCACGGTGGCGCAGCCGCCACCACCGCTGGCGGGTACGGCCTCGGCCACGAGCGGCTCCGCAACGCGCGTCCGCACGATCGCGGTGCCGGTGCTAGCCGTCGTGTACTGGACATCGACGTTCGGGAACGTCGTCGGCACGCCACCGAGGAGGAAGCCCTCCTCGAGCGTGTCCCACTCCGCACCTTCGAGGATCGAGAGCGGGTCCTGGCGCGTCTGGTCATCGAAGCCCTCAGAGAGGATCGACGAGGACGGCTTGCCAGGCACGAAGCGCGTGCGGAACACCGGGAACTCGACCGGGCGCTTCAGCGGGTTGCCGGCGAGGTCCTTGACGCTCGTGGTGAGCCTGACGACGATGTCCCAGCCGGACGAGTTCACCTCGTCGGAGCCGAAGCCGAGCGACGGCACGAACTGGAAGCGACGACCGGAGCCGTCGAGAGGATCGAGGCGGATGAAGCCGGGCACCGGCTCACCGATCGCGATGCGCTCGACCGTCACGCTCGACGAGGGGTCGAGCGTGTTGATGTCGATGGGCTCGCTGAACTCGAACACGACGATCGCATCCTCATCCACGAGTCCGGTCGAGCCGCTGCGCGGCGGGTCGAAGCCGAGCTTGCCGGTGCCGAAGTCGCCGATGAACTGCGGCTGACCTGCGACCGGATCGTCGTACGTGCCGTTCGTGCGGAAGTTGCTCGTGAACTCCTGGCGCAGCGGATCGCGGCGCTTGTTCTGGAGCGTGTTGAGCTCGGGCGCCGCCGGCAGCAGGATGGTGTAGTCCTGGAAGGCCTCGAACCCAGTCGGGTTGTCCTTGTCGGTGACGGTCGAGTTCTTCTTCCGCGACTCGTCGAAGTTGCGCTGCGTACGCGTCGGGTCGAAGAACACCTTCGTGCCCTTCGCTCGCAGTGCACCGCGGGCCGGCCGGACGCCGCTCGGCGTGACAGCGGCGATCTGTACGGTGCGGTTCTCGAGGCTGCCAGTGCGGAGGAGCGCGGTGAACTTGAACACCAGCTGCTCGTTGCGCCGCACATCCGTCCGTCCGTCCTGCAGGAACGAGGACAGATAGAGCGGTGCGCGTGCCAGGCGCGGGTTGAGGCGGCGACGACGCTTGGCCTGCGCGCCCTCAGCGACCATGCCGAGCGTGGCAGCGGCGACGGTGAGTCCGAGAACGAGGCGGATCGAGGACCTTCGCATGGGCGAGCTCCAAAGTGTCGGTTCGGGTCGACGAGCCACCGATGTCACCCGGTGCCCCCGGAACCGCGCACCAGACCCATGAACACGCACCACGTGCCCACACGCCCAGCGTCCCCACACGTGATCTCACGCGCGGCGGCTCCGGTCGGATGTTACGGCGACCGAAAAACCCAGTCTACAGGATTATCCAGCCCTTCCGGGCCCCCGGAAGGGCCGTTGAGAGCACATGTTGTGCGCAATCGACGTGCCGCCGCCCGAGCCCGTCCGAGGTGGCCCCGAGGCTCGGTATCCGGGCAGTTCGAGCGAGGTCGCACGTCGGGGTGGCGTGCGGTTCCGCACAACTTGGGGCGCATCGCCGAGCCCAGGCCTCAGCCTCCGCCGCGACGGCTGGCCACGAAACCGGCCTCGAGAGCCTCACCGCGAGACCGAAACAACACCAGATTGCGGGGCAGAACGCGGGCCGCGTCGGCCGACCCCACGGCGTGGAACCGGCCCTTCTCGGCACTGGCGGCGAACGCAGCCGTCGTCCGCGCGGCGCAGTACGAGCACGCAAGTTCGTCGGGGCCGCCGTCGAGAAGCTCGAAGTTCGGCGGCGCACGCCCTGGATCTCGCGCGGCGAAGCAGTGCGCCGACCGGCAGGTCAGTCCCAATTCGCTGGCGTAGATCGCGGCGCTCGGCCGCGCCGGGAAGCCTTCGGTCGTCATCCAGAGCAGAGCTTCGACCGCCGCGCGACCCGTGCGGTGCTCCTGTCCGGCAGGTACGCCGACGCGACGCGTACGGAACGGCTCGGCGACGAGACGATCGGCGGCGCCGTTGCCGGCGGCCACGAACAGCACGTCCGTATCCTCGACCTCACGGCGCACGCGACGCTCCGCCTCGCCGGGCGGGACCCCCACCTCTCGAAACAGCGGCAGTTGCGCGGCCGTCTCGGGGGAGATGAGAACCGTGTCGACCATGTCGAGGAGCGAGCGCATCGAGCGCGCCTCGAACCGAAGCGCCTGGCGCCCGGTGCGGCGCGCGAGCCGATCGAGCTCGTCGTGCGGAAGATCGCGCCCCCGCGCGGGCACGAGGAGTTGCGTCGCCCCAACGGCAGCCAGAGCGGAGAGAAGCCCGCGCGCACTGCGACTCTCGCGCAGATCACCGCAGACCGCGGCGTGCAACGGGCGGCGGCGCCTCTTCGGTCGAGTCGCACGCGCCGCGGCGAGCAGCGACAGCCCGGCAGCGAGATCCTCGCCCCCACGCTCCCCAGCATCGATGACGGGTCGGCTCGTGGACACGCCCACGGCGTGCGCAAACCCGCGGTCGGGGTGGCTCGTGACCAGGACGTCCGCCCACCGCGCGGCCTCGAGCGCCGCCGCGAACGCGTCGTCGCTCTCCACGCCACCGAGATCGGCCGAACGGATCACGCCGGCGCCAAGTCGCGTAGCACCGGCGACCCAGGCGGCCGGCGGGAGGCAGGTGGGCCCCTGGTCCAGTACCGCGACGACGCGGCCGGCGAGCGGCGCGTCGGTGCGCGGCGCCAGGACCGCGGCCGCGAGGGCCTCCACGGCGTCGCGCGGCAGATCCAGGAACGACGACAGGGCGGCGCTCACGCCGGCACCAGACGATGCAGCGCACGAATGCCGTACAGGACGGCATCGGGCTCGTGACGAAACCCAGGCCCGAGGATCGGTGCCAAGCGAGGCGCGTCGCCCCCGGTGACGACAATCGGCGCGGCGCGCTGAACTGCGCTCTGGGCGGCGGCGGCGATCCGGGACACCAGACCGGCCCATCCGAGCAGCACTCCGTTGCGCAGCGACTCCTCCGTCGACGTGGCCGGCACGGTGACAGCGCCTCGTGTGCGCGCGGGAGGTAGATGCGGGGCCGTCCGACGTAGTCCCAGCGAGGCCGTCGCGAGGCCCGGCGCGATCGCGACCGCGACGAACCTCCCGCTCGCGTCGATCGCGTCCACGGTCACCGCCGTGCCCGCATCGACCGCGACGACGCTCCCGCCACCGACGAGCTCGCGCGCGCCGAACGCGGCGGCGAGTCGATCCATCCCGAGTTCCTCGGGCCGCTCGTACGAGAGGACGAGTTGCCCGCGCACATCGTCCCCGAGAACGCGGACGGGTCGATCGAGCGCGGCGATGAGCGCTGCGGTCGCATCCGGCGCGGAGGACACGACCACGACTTCATCGGCGGCCGCGGCGGGTGCGAACGGGATCACGCCGGCGGCGAGCGTCGCGCCAGAGCCGTCCAGGCTGCCGCCTTCGATCGTTTCGCGGGCCACGATCCGGTCGCCCTCGAAGGCGGCCAGTTTGATCCGCGTGTTGCCGAGGTCGACCGCGACGAGCATCGCGGGATGCTACTGCTTCGGCAGCTTCTTGCGCGGGCGCTGCATCTCGTAGACCTGCGTCCGTTCCTTCCCAGAGGAGCTGACGATCGCGACCGCGTAGCGGTCGAGACCCTTCCCGTCTCCTCGCAGGTAGAGGACGATGTCCTCCTTCGAGCGGACGGCGACGCCGTTGATCGAGACGATCACGTCGCCCTTCCTGATGCCGCGGCTGCTCTCCATCCCGGGCTTCTGACCGGGGATGGTCGGTGCCTGGCGGACCTCGACGCCCACCGAGTCACCGTTCTGGTTCTTCTTCGGCGTGAGGCTGGTGCGACCGAGGACATCGGACTCGCCCCACATCGCGAACCAGCGGATCTCCTCGTCCGGGACGACCCAGTGATTCCCGTCCGCGTGGTTCAACAGATCGCGGTAGGCCGGACGCTCGATGCGGTCCCGCAGCGGGTCGAGCTGAACGAGGCCGTCGGGATCGAGCGCCTTCACGGCGATGACGGGCGGTCCCATCGGGAACTTCGGTGCCGGCTTCTTCGTCTCTTCGATCCGGACGAGACCTTCGACCTCGTCGTTCCCGAAGACCAGGACGTCGACAATCCCTCGATCGTCGGTCTCCTTGCGCTCGTACCCGAGCAGCGTCCAGTCGCCCAGTCTCTGGCCCGTGCGCAGCGCGCCGTACTTCAGTTCACCCAGCGTCTCGACCTGTGGGTGCTTGATGAACGCCACGGTCAGCCGCGCGTCGCCGAGATGCGAAATGATCGCGATCACTTCGGTTTCGCGCCGGAACTTCGACTTCGGGTCGACTTTCGTCGGCGTCGGGGTCTTCTTCACCGGCGGCGGGGGGACCTCGCCATCGACGGGCGTGTCCCAGATGTGATTGAACCCGGTGACGGCACCGGGCCAGCGCTGCTCGATCTTGGCCGAGTCGCCGTCGGTCGGCCACTCGTGCTCGGTCCGGACGCCGCGCTCCTGGTACGTCTGCACGAACTGCAGGACGACGAAGCCCACGCCCAGGAAGACGAGGCCGTTGCCGGCCCAGCAGAGGTTCTTCAGCTGGCTGATGCGCATGAGGGGTCCATCCTAGTCGAGCGAGTCAACAGGTTGGACGAACGGCGAGGGGCCGACTTGCCGGATTCGCTCCGGTGATCGCTCACCGCCCAGCGGGGCCGCTCAGTACCCGGCGCCGTCGTACGAGACGGCACCGCGCGTGCCCTTCGAGATCCCGCGCAGTTCGAGCTTCAGCTCGCCCGGGTTGTCCGAGTGCGTCATCGCGTCCTCGACCGTGATCTCACCCTGGCGGATCAACTTCACGAGGGACTGGTTGAACGTCATCGTTCCGAAGTACTCGGAGCCCTCGTAGACGGCCTTCGACAGCTCCCGGGTGCGCCCCTCGGCGAGTAGCTCGCGAACGGTCGGCGTACCGAGCATGAGTTCGATCGCCGGCACGCGGCCGAACTTGCCGCTGCGCGGGATCAGTCGCTGGCTCACAACCCCCTCGAGCAGGATCGAGAGTTGCATCCGGATCAGGTTGTGATGATGCGGCGGGAAGAACGCGAGGATGCGTTCGATGGTCTGCACGGCGTTGACCGTGTGCAGCGTGGAGAACACGAGGTGTCCGGTCTCGGCCGCCATCAGCACGGCCTCGACCGTCGCGCGGTCGCGCATCTCGCCGACCATGATCACGTCGGGCGACTGGCGAACCACATGCTTCAGGGCCGACTCGAAGCCCAGCGTGTCGACGCCGATCTCACGCTGGTTGATCGTGCACTGGTCGTCCTTGAACAGGAACTCGACCGGGTCCTCGAGCGTGACGATGTGGCGGTGTTCGTGGCGGTTGATCCAGTTGACCAGCGCCGCCAGCGTGGTGGACTTGCCGCTGCCGGCCGTGCCGGTCACGAGGACGAGGCCACGTCGGAGGCGGGCCATGTTGATCATCTGCTGCTCGGGGAGCTTCAGGTCCGTCAAGTTCGGGATGTCGGACTTGACGTGGCGGAACACGAACGCCAGCCGTCCGCGCTGGCGGAACACGTTCACGCGGAAGCGGCCGATGTCCTTGACCTCGTAGGCCGAGTCGCCCTCACCGTTCCGGAAGAACAGATCCTGCTGACGCGCGTCGAGCACGCGGTCGAAGAGCTCCTGGGCCATCGAGGCGGTGACCTCGATGTCAGAGACGAAACGCACCTTGCCGTCCACGCGGACGGACGGGCGGCCTTTCGTGCGGATGATCAGGTCCGAGCCACCGCTCTCGACGAGGTGGCGGAATAGATCGTCCAGTTGCATCGGCGCTCCTGCCCCGCGCGCGACGGACGCGTCCGCCGCGGGAGGGGCGGGCACCCCCTCACCAGACCTCGTCCGGATCCTCCGAGAGGCCGAGCGAACGGGCGACGCGCGTGAGCAGAACGTCGAGACCGAGGCCGGAGACTGCCGAAAGAGGGACTACCTTTGAATCGGAAGCCTGGGCCAGCGAGTTGAGTGAATCTTCGAAACCCGCCAGGTCGCACTTCGACAGCACCACGATCTCTGGCTTGTCGGCGAGCTCGGGAGAGTAGAGCCGGAGCTCCTCGCGGATCGTCGCGTAGGCCTCCTCGGGAGGAGGCGATCCGCCGGTCGGATCGTGCGCCACGATGTGCACGAGCACCTGCGTGCGCTCGACGTGCTTCAGGAAGCGGTCGCCCAGCCCCTTGCCAGCGTGCGCGCCCTCGATCAGGCCTGGCAGGTCCGCGAACGTGATCCGCGCCGACGGGGAGAGGTCGACGACGCCGAGATGCGGTGTCAGCGTCGTGAAGCGGTGCGCCGCAGCCCGAGTCCGCGAGCGACTGAAGCGGGCGAGCAGCGTGGACTTCCCGGCATTCGGCAGGCCCACCAGCCCGGCGTCAGCGATCAGCTTGAGCGTCAGTCGCAGCGCGCGGGACTCCCCAGGACGTCCCTCTTCGGCGCGACGGGGGGTTTGCCGCGTGGCGCGGGCGAAGCGCGCGTTGCCGCGTCCCCCACCGCCGCCCTTCACGATGCGCACGCTCGCCTCGGGCGCCGTCAGGTCCTTCAGCACGATGTCCGTCTCGGCATCCCGAACCTCGGTGCCGACCGGGACGACGATCGTCAGGTCGTCTGCGCTCCGACCGTGGCGACAGTTGTTGCCACCCTGGGCGCCGTTCTTCGCGCGCACCACGCGACGTCCGCGCAGGTCGTAGAAGCCGTGCACGTCCTCGGACGCGACCAGAATGACGTCTCCACCGTCTCCGCCGTCCCCACCGGACGGTCCGCCCTTCGGGATGTACTTCTCACGAAGGAACGCGATGGCGCCGTCGCCGCCGCGGCCGGCCTGGACCGTCAGCTCGAGCTCGTCGTATGCGGCGAGAGAGCGATCGCGGGGCATTTGGAGTCGAGTGAGCTACTCGGCGGCAGCCGTCTCGGCAACCGGGTCGACGTGGATCCGACGTCCGGTGCCGAAGCTCACCACGCCGGGGGCCGTGGCGAACAGGGTGTAGTCCCGGCCGAGTCGCGTGTTGCGCCCGGGATGGAAGCGCGTGCCGAGCTGGCGCACGATGATGCATCCCGACTTGACGGTCTGGCCGCCATAGATCTTGATGCCGCGGAACTGAGGATTCGAGTTGCGACCGTTGCGCGTCGAGCCCTGGCCCTTCTTATGTGCCATGTCGCTACCCCTGGATCTTCTCGATAACGGCTTCGGTGAAGCGCTGGCGGTGGCCCTGCTTCTTGTGGTGGTTCTTCCGCCGCTTGTAGCGGTAGACCACGATCTTCTTGGCCTTGCCGTGCGTCGTGACGCGAGCGGTCACGGACGCGCCCTCGACGTGGGGCAGGCCGACGCGAACGTCGCCGTCCGCATCGACGAGGAGCACCTGATCGAGCTCGATGTTCGCACCGGGCTCCGCGGCAGCGCGGTACGCCAGGCGCACCGTCTGGCCTTCTTCGACTCGCAGCTGGTGGCTGCCGTCACGGACGATTGCGTACATGCTGATCCTGCTCCTGGGCTGGACACGTCGAGCGCCGCAACGGCGCCCTCGGCCACTCTGCTCTCGGCGACCCACACTGCTCTCGACGACCCTCTCGGGCCGTTCGGGCGCACCTGTGCGTCGAAGACCGCGCAGAGTAGTGAGCAGCGGTGCGCCGCCCATCGAATTCCCCACCGTGGAGAACGCGATTTCCCAGCCTGCACACTCGATGAGGGGGAGCCCGCCCTTCTCACCACGTCGGCGCGGCCTGCGGCCGGAAGGCGGGAACGACGAGGGATAGTCGACGTGAAGACTGGCGTAGCACCAACAACAGAGTGTCCTGACCGAGCGGGGGCCGCGAGATCAAGGCGGACGCTGCGTGGTCAGGGGCCGTTCCCCCCATCGAGCTGTGTCAACGCAGAGATCGTGGTCCCCGCGACGTGTCCGGCGTGGCGACGTGGTGAGAAGGTCGAGCTAGACCAGGTGGACGTGGAACTGATCCGGACCGATGCCGGGCTCTTCCACGACGTCGATCTCGACGCCGTGAGCCGCCTCGAGCGCGGCGAGATCGCCCTCGCGGCGTTCGAGGTCGTCGGCCACGGACGGTGAGCAGACGATCTCCAGGCGGCTCGGCTTGCCACGCGCGAGCGCGGCACGCGCGTCGCGAAGAGCCGCGAGTCCGGCTGACGCCGCACTGCGCACCCGGCCGACACCGCCGCAGGACGGGCACCGAAGCGATCCAGCTCGCCCCGCTCCGGCGCGTGTCCGCTTGCGCGTGATCTCCAGCACCATGAACTCCGACATCGCCGCAACGCGCATCCGCGCGGGGTCCCGCGCGAGCTCCTGGCGAACCGCCGCCTCGACCTGCGCGCGGTTCTCCGGCTCGCGGCAGTCGATGAAGTCCACGATGATGAGCCCAGCTAGATCTCGAAGGCGGATCTGGCGAGCTACCTCCGCGGCGGCCAACAGACCCGTCTCGAGCGCGGTCGCCTCCAGATTGGCGCCGCGACGCCGCTTCCCGGAGTTGACGTCGATGGCCCAGAGCGCCTCGGTCTCCTGGATCACCAGCGAGGCACCGCCGTTCAGCGCGACGCGGGTCGAGGCGAGATGACGCACCTCGCTCTCGATCCCGTGCGCATGGAACAGCGGCTCGGGCCCGTCGTGCAACTCGACACTCGGCCGTTCGTGGGCGTCGACGACGGCTGCTCGCGCACGATCGACGCTGTCCGGGGTGTCGGCGACCACACGCGTCGGCCCGCCTGCGCCGTCCGGCGACCGGACGAGGAGCTCCTGCACGGCACGACTGGCGAAGTCGGCCGCGCGGTGGACCAACGCGGGCGCGCTCGCGCGCTGCACGGCCTCCCGCAGCGCGGCGTGGTCGGCGAGAACGCTCTCCATCTCCGTCCGCAGCTCGTCGTCCGGGGCGTCCGCCGAAGCGGTCCGCGCGACGACGCCGACGTCCGGCGGCAGGTCGAACGACTCGAGGGTCGTCCGTAGCCGATCCCGAACCGCCTCGTCCTCGATCTTCCGGCTGACGGCGATGCGGCCGAGACCGGGGAACAGCACGAGGGTGCGCCCCGGCAACGACAGGTACGTCGTCAGGGTCGCGCCCTTGTTGGCGATCGGATCGCGCGCCACCTGGACGACGATCTCTTGGCCACGCTGCAAGACCTCGTCGATGCGGGCCTCGCGCCGGCCGTTCGTCCGGGGCTCTCCGCGCTCCCCGCGTTCGCCCTCGGTGTCCGGATGGCGGACGTCCGCGACGTGCAGGAAGCCGGCTCGTTCGAGGCCGACCTCTACGAAGGCAGCGCCGATGGAGGGCTCGAGGCGCACGACGCGCCCCTTGTAAATGTTGCCCACGTACGAGTGGTCGTCGGTGCGCTCGACCCAGAGGAGAGACAGGCGGTCGTTCTCTAGGAGAGCGGCGCGTCGTTCCTCGTCGTCGGCGACGTTGATCAGGAGTGTTCTAGACATGGTCCTGCGTCTGACGAGGGCCTTGGGACGGGGCCGCACAGAGCATACGGGGTGGGCACGCTACGCCGCAATCTCGCCGAGCCAACGAAGATGGCCCCCCGACTGCAGAGCAGCCGAGGGGCCATGTGGCGCGGCGTCTCCGAAGAGACGCCGCGATGTCTTACTTGGGGCCCGAGAGCGCGGGGCGCGCGGACGGGAGGGCCGCCGGAGCATCCATCGACGAGGGCGACGAACCGCCCGAGGCGTTGCCGAAGATGTCCAGAAGCTCGGACTCGATGCGGTCCTGACGGTCGCGCATCTCCTCCACCACGAGACTCCGCATCTGCGACGAGTCGCGGATGATCTGAGGCGTGACGAAGATGATGAGGTTCGAGCGAGTGCTCGAGGTGCGCTCACCGCGGAACAGGTAGCCGAGCACAGGGATGTCACCGAGGTACGGGACCTTGGACACCTCGTGCGACTCCTGGTCACGGAGCAGGCCGCCGATGACGGCCGTCTCGCGGTTGTCGAGCTTCATGTTCGTGATGACGGTGCTGGACTGCTCACGCGGCAGAGCGATGGTCTGCTCGCCGGTGGTGCCGCCCGCGCCCGTCTGGAACACGTCGAAGCCGGGCTGCTCGGCGCTGCGGCCGGTCAGACTCCGCTCCTGCGGGATGATCGTCATCATGATCTGATCGCTCTCGGGGATCACGTGAGGGATCATCAGCAGCTGGAAACCGACCTGCACGGGGCTGTTCGCAGCCTCGTCGATCGAGAACTCCAGACCACCCGACTGGTTCGAGGTCGCGACCGTGCGCGCGAAACGGATCGTCTCGCCCACGAAGATCGTCGCCTCCTGATTGTCCAGCGCGATGAGCTTCGGCGCCTGGACGATGCGGGTCTGCGAGTCAGTCTTGATCAGGTTCAGCGCGAGGTTGGTCTTCGAGAAGTCCAGCGTGCCGAACGTGAAGGCGCCGGCGCTGTTGGTCAGCGGCTCGGGGCCCGCACGCTTGCCATTGCTGTCGCGGAACGGCGAGAGCGCCGTCTCGAAGCCGCCGTCGCCGATCGAGAACGGCAGACGGCTGACCATCTTGCCGAGGCTCAGCGAGGCCGAGAGGCCGGCATCGCCAGGCGTGACGCCGATGTCGAGGAAGTCGGTGTTCGACGTGGAGATGAACTTCACGTCGACGAACACCTGGGCCGGCTCGATGTCCATGCGGGCGATGAGCTTCTCGAGCTTCGACAGACGCGGCGTGGTGCCGGTCGCGATCAAGGCGTTCGTTTCCTTGATGTACTGCACGGCGCCATTGGTGCCGACTGCACTGCGGAAGGCCTTGAGGAGGTTGAACTCCGCCTCGATGTCCGACATCGAGTCGCCGCGGGCCGAGACCGAGCTGGAGCTGATCTGCGTGTCGATGATCGGGCGATAGGGCGCGGCCGGGCGCACGTACTTCAGACGGAAGACGCGCGTCTCGAGCTGTTCCTCGATGCTCGCGGGCGAGACGATGCGCAGGATGCCGCGCTCTTCCTCGACCACGGTGTAGCCGAGCGTCTTCACCACGGTGTCGAGCGCGACACGCCACGGGATGTCGTGGAGCGTAACGCTGACGGTGCCCTCGACCTCGCGGCCGACGACGATGTTGGCGCCCGAGATGTCGGCGATGGCCTTGATGACCTCGCGAACATCGGCGTTGGTGAACTCGAAGCTCACCTGCGGCGGCTTCTCGATCTGGATGAGGTTGGCGCTGCGCTCATCGACCTGGCAGCCCGCCTTCTCCGTCACGACGTTCAGTGCTTCACGCCAGGGCAGGTTCTTCAGCTTGATCGTGACCAGGACTTCCTCGGCCTCAGCCGAGATCACCAGGTTCACGTCGGTCTTCTCCTGGATGTAGTTGATGACGTCCTTCAGGGGACGCTCGACCACGTCCAGCGAGACCTCGCCGGCTCCCTTACCGCCGCGACGACTCACCTCGATGTTGCCGTCCTGGGCCATCGCGGTCGGAACCGCGAGGAACCCGAGGGCGACACCGAGGGCCAGTCCGGCCGCTGTGTGTCTGTTGTTGCGCAGCATCTTCATTCCTCCCAGTGGAGACATATCTCACGGGTGGCCGCCATGGTTCGGCGGCGACCACCTACTTCGACTATTTCGCTTTGAGCGGATCGACGATCTCGAACCCGTCGAACTCGTAGATCAGCTCGTCCTTGGTGATGGTGATCAGGCGGCAGCGGTTCACACCGTCGATGAAGTCGCCTTCCTTGCGGACGCGACCGTTGACGATGACGCGGCTGGCGCCCTTCTGCTTCTGGAGGATCACGCCCGTGTACTCGAGGTTGAGACGCTCGAAGTCGAGCATCACCTGCGACTGCTTGCGCATGTCCTCCATCTCGCCGACCAGGGGTGCGGCGTCCTCGGCCACCTTGATGCTCGACACGAACACGAGGTACTCCTCGTGCTGGCGGATGACGGCCTCGTAGTCGCGATCGCCGAGGTAGTCGTCCATCTTGCGATGGAACTCACGCACCTGCTGCTGCGAGATGATCTGCACGGGACGCGAGACCTTCCGCTGGGCGCGAATGCCCTCGAACGGCTCCACGACGTCGTCGTGGAAGATCTTCCGCAGCTCCGGGATCGTGATCTTCGGATCGGCGTGCATGATGTCGAGCTCGAGCTGTCCGACCTTCGCGTCGATGAGCGGACGGATCTGAGCCAGCGGGACGTACTTGCGCTCGCGGATGTACTGCGCCTCCTGGCGCACGTCCTCCTTGAGCACCTCGACCCGGAACTTCAGCTTGTTGACGAGGCTCTTCTGCAGAGCAGCGTCCGTCGGGCCGATCCCTTCGCCCTCCGCGGGGGGCTCACGGCGCGGATTGACCAACGGGTCGCGACGGTTGATGTGCGGCCGCAGCTGGTACTTCTCGACGTAGGCCGCCTTCTCCTGACGGATCATCTTCTGGATGACCGGGTCCTTCGTGCGGCGCTCGTAGTTCTGGATGTTCACCGGCTTCGCGAGGCCCGCGTTGCTGGTGTACATGTACGTCGCGAGGTTGACCGTGGCCTGGTGCAACGCCTTCGCCTCGCGACCGGTGCCGATCACAGGACCGGCGCCGATCTGCAACGACTGCACGTTCACGAGCCGGTCGAGCGTCTCGAACAGATTGACGAACTTGAGCGTCTCGTCGTACGAGCCCGAGATCTCGAGCTTGAACGGGATCGACGCGATGGCCTGACCGCCCGCGTTGGTGTTCAGATCCCCCACGCGGCTCAGTCGCACGTTCGCCATGCGGGCGAAGTCGTCGATCTTCCGGGCGAGTTCGATGACCTCGTCCTCGCTCGGGAGGATCTTCGAGTCACGGTCGACGATCTCGCGATACACGATGACGTCCTGCTCGCGCTTGGCGATCAGTTCGGCCTCCATGCGGGCGCCGTCGACCTGACGCTGCAGTTCCTGGATCCAACGTCGCTCACCCCATGCCTCGGGATCGGTGATCTCCATGGCATCGGGGTTCTCGTCGCTGATCTCAGCCGCGTAGATCTGCTCGAAGTCGAGATAGATCAGCGCACCGAACCCCAGCACCACCAGCAGGAAGCCGGCGACCGTGAAGAGCGTCAGCTGTTTCTCGCTGAACCTGTTCATGACTGGTCCTCCACCCTCTCCGGACGCCTACTGCTTTTCCCGCCAGCCCGACTCTTTCAAGTCGAGCTTGGCTGCGAACTTCCACGCCGTGTTGGGGTCGAGCGCGTCCTGGAACTGGACGAGCTCGCCACGGGGCGGGTCGATCGACATGAAGTCCTCGAAGAACTCGCTCTTCTGCACGTCCTCGCTGAAGTCCGCGAGGCGCGTGTAGTCACCGCCCGACCATCCGTCGACCGACAGGACACCGGCCGAACCGGGTCCGCGCGGGGCGCCGGTGCGCACACCGGAGAACCAGACGAGGTGGCGCTTCTTGTCGCCCTTGTTGTGGACGACATCGGCGAACTCATCGAGCTTCTTGCTCCAGAGCACGCGGCTCTTGCCGATCGACTCGATCGTGCCGCGACGCGCCTGGTACTCCTTGAACTCCGTCAGCAGCGCCTGCGACCGAGTCGCAAGGGCTTGGAGGCTGACGAGCTCCTCTTCCATCTGGGCGCGCTTCGTCTGCTCCTTGGCCAGGATCGCGAAGTGCACGTAGCCCCACACGCTGACCGCGGTGGCGGTGATGAACACACCGGCCAGCACGGCGACGAGCCGCGCTACCGGAGTGCCCTCGACCTTGCGGTACTCGGGGGGAAGCAGGTTGACCTGGATCATGGCGCCTAGTCCTTTCGCAGCCTGCTGGCCAAGCCCACCGCGATGGCGAGCTGCCCGGCGTTCGCACGGAGCGCGTCGATGTCGACGTTGTCCTCATCGACGCGGAGGTGCTCGGTCGGGTCCCAGTGGCGCGTGTGCTTCTCGAAGATCTTCTCGAAGGTGTCCGCGACCAGGGGCAGCTGAGCGCCGCCGCCGGACAGGAACACGTCGTCGACCGGCTGATCGAACTGGTTCTCGAAGTAGTCGAACGACAGGTGGATCTCGTTGCCGAGGTCGTCGATCGACGGCAGCACCGCATCGCGCAGCGCCTCGATGTTGTCCCCCGGCTCGCGCTTCAGGAGCTCGGCCTGATGGACCTCGCAGCCGAGACGCTTCGCCACGGCCGACGTGAAGTCGTCACCGCCGAGGTAGATCTCGCGGGTGAAGCAGAGCGTGCCGCCGCGCAGGACGTTGATGTTCGTCTTGTTCGCGCCGACGTCGATGAGCGCAGTGACGCGATCGTCCTGCTCCATCCCGGCCGACATGAGGCCGCGCAGCTCGTACGAGTTGCCGAGCGCGAAGGCGTCGACGTCGATGATGTCCGGCTGTAGGCCGATGGACTGGACGAGGCCCACATGGTCCTCGATGAGACTGCGCTTGACCGCCACGAGCAGCACGCGCATCTCGTTGTCTGCTAGGCCCTCGAACTGCACGCCGCGATCGTCGAGACGCTGAGCGTCCAACACGACCTCGTCGACGTCGAAGGGGATGTACTTGTCGGCCTCGAACTTGACCGCGTTGCGCAGGTCGTCGTCCGACATCTGGATCATGGTCAGGTAACGCACGATCACGGACTTGCCGCTGACCGCCGTCGCGACGCGACGTGTGCGGAACTGCTGTCCCTGCATCATGTCGACGATCGCGTCCGCCCGAGCGCCCTCCGACACGATGTCGTTCTGCGCGTAGGCCGTGACCACGACCTCGTTCCCGAACTGCGTGAGCTCGATCGCCTTCACGGCGTGAGCGCCGATGTCCAGGCCGATCAGGCTCCGTTGCTTCTTGAACATGCGTTCGCCTCCGAAAGCGGGCACCCGGCGGGGGCCGCCAACTCACCTGTCGGTGCGTAGGGAGGCCGGAGTTGAGGGGCACGTCGGAAAAAGTGAACGCTGCTCGACGCGCTGCGGCGGTCCGAACGGCGGATTCACCACGGCGGCACGGCGGGCACGGCGACTCACGGCGGTTCGGAAAAGGGACAGCAGCTCCCGAGGAGAGGTCGGGTCACGTCGCCGTCGTCTCGTGCTCCGGCGTGCGTCGATGTCCGACGCGCGTGGCGTCGCGCACCGCGATTGTGCGTCGCGTTCGCCGTGCGGCCGAGGGTCGGCAGTGGTGAGGGATCGGGCGAACGCGCTCGCGACTACGAGAGCGCGGGCAGGAGTTCGTTCATCGCCTCGCGGAGGCGCTCGAGCACCTCGGCCGTGTCGCGAGCCTCCGAGCACCAGACTGCGGCTTCACGGCTCTGCTCGACCGTGAGGTTGCGAATGACCTGCTTGACCTCCGGGACAGCGCGCGCGGGCACGCTGAACTCGCGGAGCCCCAATCCGATGAGCAACATCGTGTACAGGATGTCGCCGGCCATCTCGCCGCACAGACTGACCGGCACGCCGGCGTTATCGGCCGTCTGGACGACGTGTCGCATCAGACGCAGGAGCGCCGGGTGCGCCGGCTGGTACAGGTGCGCCACGCGTTCGTTCACACGATCCACCGCGAGGGAGTACTGCACGAGGTCGTTGGACCCGATCGAGAGGAAGTCCACCTCGTCGACGAGGAGGTCCGCGATGATCGCCGCGGACGGGATCTCGATCATGACGCCGATCGGGAGCTTCTCCGCGACGTAGTGCCCCTCGGCGCGCAGCGAGACCCGCGCCTTCTCGAGCAGCCCCTTCGCCGCGCGGAGCTCCTCGAGCCCGGAGACCATCGGGAACAGACAGCGCACCGTGCCGTACCCGGACGCGCGCAGGATGGCACGCAGCTGGGGCAGGAAGAGACCAGGACGCTCGAGACACAGCCGCAGCGATCGGCTCCCGAGGAACGGGTTGGGCTCCTGCTTCATCGCCGCGTCGGGTGTGACCTTGTCGGCGCCGAAGTCGAACGTCCGCACGGTCAATGGGCGACCGGCGAGCTGACGTAGTGCCGAGACGTAGGCGTCGAAGTGATCGTCCTCCGACGGGACGGGCTTGCCCGGCTCGTAGAGGAACTCCGTGCGGAACAGACCGATCCCGTCACCGCCGGCCTCGATCACTGCGGAGACATCTGTGGTGACTTCGATGTTCCCGAGTAGCCGGATCACGTGGCCGTCGAGCGTCTCCGCGGGGTAGTCGCGGATGCGTTCGAGCTCGCTGCGATAGCGCTCGTAGCCGCGGGCAATCTGCTCGTACCTCCGGATCTGTGTGTGATCCGGGTCCACGATCACCTGCCCGCGATTGCCGTCGACAATGATCAGCGTGCCGTCCTGCAGTCGGCTCGTGATGTCGCCCAGGCCAACCACGGCGGGCATTCCGAGACTGCGCGCGATGATCGCGGTGTGGGACGTCGGCCCGCCCACGTCCGTCAGGAAGCCGAGCGTTCGCTGGGGGTCGAGGGTGGCCGTCTGCGACGGCGTGAGATCGTGTGCGGCGATGACGACGCCGTTCTCGAGCTGCGAGATCTCACGAGTCCGGTCGCCGAGAAGAACGCGCAGGACGCGCCGCTCGATGTCGCGCACATCGCTCGCTCGCTGGGAGAAGTACTGATCTTCCAGGCTCTCGAAACGCACGATCCACTCTTCGAACACCTGCGCGACAGACCACTCCGCCGACATCAGGCGCTGCCGGATCAGCCCGGCGACCTCCGCGTGCAGCGTCGGATCCTGCAGGACCATGTCGTGCGTGGAGAAGATGGCGTCGATCTCGGTGCCCATGCCCGATGCCGACCGCAATTCGTTCAGGTCCGCGCGCGCCTGCGCGAGCGCCCGATCGAGCCGCGCGACCTCGGCGTCGGCCCCCTCCGCCTTGATCGGACGCGCCGGCACGCTCCGCTCCTCGGTCTCGAGGAGGTAGATCTCGCCGATCGCGACGCCGGGGCTGACGGGGATGCCGGTGTAGGTCTCCATACCTCGGCGATTATCGACCGCCCTCGCCTCCGAGCGCCGGAATCACCAAAGGCCGTCCTTCGCCCCGCGTCCCCCCGACGGGGCAGCATGACCGCTCCTGATCCCCCTGGCGACGGCTCCTGACTGACGGTCCCAGGCTCCGAGCGAGCCTCCGAGCCCGCCGCGCAGCGACCGAGAAACTGACCAGCGCGACCAACCTCCCCCACCACGAGGGCGGCCCCTGACTGGCGGGCGCAGGGGCGGCGGGAGGCTCCGACGCTGGAGCGTGCGTCGGCGGCAAGGCGCGACGACGACGCGACCCCCCGGGTCGTGGAGGAGTCGCAACGCAGCCGACGGCGTGCGATCCGGCGGCCGCGCAGCGGCCGAGAGGCCTCAGCCTCGAGTCGGAGTCCCCGCCGGCCCAAGCCCGTCGGTCAGGGGCCGGAAGTCCCGCTCGACCAGCGCTACGAGCGTGGCGACGGCCTGCTCGCAGTCGTCGCCGGTCGCGTGGATCGTGAGCTGACTGCCAACGCTGATGGCCAGCATCGCCAGCTCGAGGACGCTGGCGCCGTTCGCCGAGCGCACGTCGATCTGGAGACGAATCGCACAGCCGGAGGCCTGCGCCAGTCGAGCGAACTCCGTCGCCGGCCGCAGGTGGAGGCCCTGCGGATTAGTGACGACGACGTCCGCAGCGTGCTCGGCCACGCCGGGTCGGATCTCAGGCCGCTCCATCGATCTCGTGGAAGAGCTCGTGAAGGCTGTCTGGATCGCGGGTCGTCGAGAGCAGCTTCGCGTAGTAGTCGTTGCGCGCGATCTTGGCGATCCAGCGCATGATCGCGAGGTGTTCATCGGCCGCCTTCAGCGGCGAGATCACGACGAACAGACTGTGCACCGGGGCTCCGTCCGTGGCGCCGTACTCGACCGGCTCGACAGGCTTCATGAAGCTGACGAACGGCGTCTCGACGGCCGACGTCTTGCAATGCGGGATCGCAATGCCGCGGCCGATACCGGTCGAACCGATGCGCTCGCGCTTCAGGATCCCGCGGTAGACGGTCTGGCCTGAGTCGGCCGTGAGCGCGTCCGCATCGACGAGCCGGTCGACGGCGTGTCGCAGGACGTCGTCCCGATCGCCGGGAGGGATGTCACTGAACACGAGATCCCGACGGATGTACGAGCTGATCTTCATCACCGACACGTTGCGCTACTCCTGCTCTTCCGAGTCGCCCGTAGGCACGTCAATGTCACCCTCGACGCCCGGCGTCGGAGCGGGCGCGTGGCGCCGATCGTCGAGTCGCTCCTTCAAGCGACGCAACACCTTCTCGATCTTGTCATGCGCGAGGTCGATCGACGCGTGGACGTCCGCGTGCTTCGCCGTGACGACGAGCGGGGCACCTCGATCGAGGTGTGCGATGACCTCGCAGGAACGCTCCAGGTGATCCGCGTCGAGCACGACTTCGATCGACCGCGCGTGCCGGTTGTACCGGTCGAGCGACTCCATCTTGCTCGTGGCGTAGTCTCGAATCTCCTGCTCGTCCTCTTCGTCGTTGCGGCGGCGAATCGAGATGCGTACGTCCACGTGGCTCTCCCCTGCTCGGGATTGCGGTTCGCCGGCCCATCGGCGACCTCGCTGGAGCGATAGTAGCGCCCGAATTCGGGCCCTAAAACAAAGGCGCACGGGCGGCGCCGAACCCGTCCGGATACTCGACGCTGACGAGCCGGAGGCCCTCTGGCGGAGCCGGAGCCGGGACGTGACGACGGTCGCGTTGGGCGAGGATCTCCGCCACCCAGGCCGGGGTCTGGCGTCCCGTCCCCACCTCGACCAGGGCCGCCGTCAGGTTCCGCACCATCATGTAGAGAAACCCGGGTCCGCCGACGTCGAAGCGAACGCGATCCCAGGCTCGGTCGACATCCAGCGACGTGATCGTCCGAACGGTGTCCTCGTCGCGCCGCGCCGGACCGGGGTCGTTCCGGAACGCTCGGAAGTCGTGGGTTCCGACCAGGTGAGCCGCGGCGGCACGCACGGCATCGAGATCCAAGGGTGCGTCGAAGCGCCAGGCGGCCCGCTCGCGCACGGGCGAAGGCTGCGGCGACTCCAGGATGCAGTAGCGGTAGAGCTTGCTCGTCACGTCCCGCTGAACGCGGAACCCGTCCGGAGCGGCCTCCACGTGGACGACGCGGATCGTCGGAGGGAGCAGTTGGAGGCAGAGGTGTCGCAGGGCATCGGGAGGCAACGCAGCGTCCGTCTGGAACGAGATCGCCTGACCGTCGGCGTGAACACCGGCATCCGTGCGCCCGGCAGCGGTCGCGACGACGGGCCCGCCAGTCGCGAGTTCCAGGGCGGCGTCCATCATCTCGGCGATACCGACGACATCGGGCTGACGCTGCCAGCCGGCGAAGTCGGCGCCGTCGTACGCGATGATCGCGCGGTACCAGACGGGTGCATCGAGCCGCCGGGGCGGGCGGTGGCCCCGAAGACGATGGGTGGCGAGTCGCGTCCTCGCAGCGGTCCGCGCGGGGGTGTCGCGCCCGCTCACACCCACTGGCGGCGCTGACGCGACGACGGGATGCTCAGCTGCTTGCGGTACTTCGTGACCGTGCGGCGCGCGATCGAGAGGCCCTGTTCCTTCAGCCGCGACGCGACGTCGTCGTCGCTGAGTGGCTTCGTTCGGTCTTCGGCATCGATGATCGCCTTCACCTTGTTCTTCACCGTGTTGCGCGACTCGACCTCGCCGCTCGCCGTCTCGGTGCCACCCGTGAAGAAGAACTTCAACGCGCGCACGCCGAACGGCGTCTGGACGTACTTGTCCGCGATGGCCCGCGAAACCGTCGAGACGTGGATGCCGAGCTCGTCGGCCACGGTCTGCATCTTCAGCGGCCGGAGTGCATCGTCGCCGCGATCCAGGTAGGCACGCTGGTGGTAGAAGATGCGCTGCGCCACCCGCGTGAGCGTCTGCTGACGCTGCCGGATCGCTTCGATCAGCCACCGCGCGCTCTCGATGCGCTTGCGGTACAGGTTGCGAATGCGATCGGACTGCGCCTTGTCGGTCGCAAACTCGACGGCCTCCATCGAGACCGCGAGCGGCGGCAGGTACGAGTTCACGAGGTCGACCTGGAACGAGCCGTCCTGGATCTGCTCGACGAAGACGTCGGGATGCACGGTGCGTGCGGAGACCGGAGCCAGTTCCCCGCCGGGACGCGGGTCCAGTCCGCGGAACTCGTCGACGAGCATCTGGATCTCTTCGAGGTCCAGGTTCATCTCCCTCGCGATGCGCTGCATGCGGTTCTTCTCGAGATCCTCGAGGTGGTCCTCGAGCAGGCGCTTCTTCTCGCGATAGAGCAGGTCGGTCGGGTCGAGCTGCATGACCAGCGTCTCGGACAGCGTGCGGCCCGCGACACCGCGCGGATCGAGGCTCTGGACGAGCGCCAGAGCCTGTTCGGCCTCGTGGATCGTCCAGTCAGCGCGCTCGCGCTGGAGAATCTCCTCGAGGGGATAGCGCAGCAGAATCTCGCGCCGTGCGAGTTCGTTGCCGCCGGGCATGGCACGGATCGACTGGATCAGGCTGAGGACGCCCTGAGCCTCGAGGATGTTGCGATCCCGCTGTTCCTCGGCCTCGACGATCTGCTCCGGGGTCACGCCGCGCTTCGCCTCGGGCACCTTGATCGCAGCGACGCCGTCGACCGAGGTCACGACATCGGCGAGCGTCCGCGAGAGATAGCCATCGTCGTCGGTCGACTCCAGGAGCGTCTCGACGAAGCGATGCGGCGGCAGATAGCCGCGATCGTCGAGGTTGTAGATGAGGACGCGCGCCAGCTTGGCCAGGCGCTCCGGTGCATCGAGCATGCCGAGCTGCGCGGCCAGCAGATCCTGCAGTGAGGCCGATCGGCCGGCCGTGTTCTGGAGCGCCTCCATCTTGCCGTTGGGCTCGTCGGAGTGATTGCGCTTGGGTGGCCGCCACTCGTCCCAGTCGTCCGGAGACCACTCGGCGACCTCTGCATCGGTCGGCGGCGACTCCGCCGTGTCGTCGTCCTCGTCGTCGGAGCGGACCTCGTCCGGCGTGTCGACGACCAGGGCGTCATTCTCGCTGAGCTGCTGCTCGACGTAGTCCAGCAGGTTGGCCATCGGGAACTGGAGGATCTCGATCGCCTGGATCATCTGGGGCGCGAGCACCTGCTTCTGTTGAAGCTGGAGCTTGGCGCTGAGGTTGAGATCCATCCGCATGGCCGTTGTGTGAGCCTCCTGATCGGTCGCGGCCTGTTCCGCGCTCCCCTTCTTCGGCAGTCGAGGGGCGTGAACTCGAATGTAGCGTCGGCTGACGCCCGCGCGAGCCTGATTCCGATTTGGCCCGCAACTTGCGTTGCAGCGATCGCTGCGCCGAACGGAGCTCCGTGACGAGGGGCCGTCGCTCCGCGATCCGCGGCGGCGCCGGAGGCCGAGGATCAGGAGGCGTTCTCGTCGTCGCCGGTCCGGTCCGAGGTGTTGTCGGTGTCGTCGAGCGCGTCGTCGAAGACGTCTTGCCGACCTCGGATCGCGTCCTGGAGCATGGCCGCCGAGGCGTTCTCCAGCGACGTCCCGGTCGGCACCCCGCGTGCGATGCGACTGACCCGGACGCCGGTCTCGGCGAGCGCGCGCTCGACGTGGAGCGCCGTTCCGTCGCCCTCGAGATCGGGGCTCGTGGCCACCACCACCTCGGTGACGCCGTGCTCCCGCACGCGCTTGGCGAGGCGAGCGATCGTCAGGTCGGCAGCACCGACGCCGTCGAGCGGTGAGACCCGCCCGCCGAGAACGTGATAGCGACCCCGCCACGCGGTCGCCTCTTCCATGGCGATCACGTCGCGCGGCTGTTCGACGACGCAGATGCGCGTGGCGTCACGCCGCGCGTCCGCGCAGATGCCGCACGGATCGTCCTCGGTGACCGTCGCGCAGACCGAGCAGGAGCGCGTGTTGCGCTTGACGTCGCGGATCGCGATGGCGAGCGCGAGCGCCTCGTCGTCAGTCACCCGGAGCAGGTGGTGAGCGAGACGTTCGGCCGTGCGCCGGCCGACGCCAGGCAACCGGCCGAGCTCCTCGAGGAGCCGATCCATGGACTCGCCGTACGACACGCGGGTGCGCCTGGTGGTCTAGCCCGGCCCGTTCATGAGGCTCGCGCACTCCGTGACGACCATCGTTCGGGAGTCGAGGCGCAGCCTGGATGCGGGGGCTACGCCGGGCGTCGAATGGCCCGTCCTGAGCGAGGACAGGTCGTCGAGATCAAGGCGGGCCGACGACTGCGACGCCATCCCGTCTCGGAGGAGGCGCAACGCCGAGATCGGCGGTCTGGACCGGTCAGGTGCGTGAGTCGTCATGAACGGTCCGGGCTAAAAGAGACCGGGGAGCGAGAGCCCACCGGTGACCTTGGCCATCTCGCTCTGCTGCATCGCGCGGCTGGCTTCGAGGCTCTTCGTGACCGCGGCCACGATCAGGTCCTCGAGCATGCCGAGGTCCTCGGAGTCCACCGCATCGGGCTTGATCGTGAGCTTCACGAGGTCGCCATTGCCGTTGGTGAAGGCGGTCACGAGTCCGCCGCCGGCCTCGGCGTCGACCACGCGGTCCGCCAGCTCCTCGCGCAACTTCACGAGGTTCTTCTGCACACTCTGCGCCTGGCGCAGCATGTTCGGGTTCAGGTCCTGAAACGACATCGTGGGGCTCCTGCGCGGTCAGACGTCGCGCTCCATGTGAACGATACGTGCGCCCAACTGGTCCTCGACCAGTTTCGTGAGCGGCGAGCGACGGGCGGCCTCGGTCTCGGACTTGGTGAGTCGCTGGTCGAGGATGTCGCGCGGCGCTGGACCGCTCCGGGCGGCCCCACCCTCGTCCCCGCCCTCGGCCTCCGGCTCGTCGGAGCGCTCGGTCGTGCGGACGTCGACGCGGCGGCCGAGGATGCCCTCCAGCGCGTCGCGGAACGCCGCGCGAAGGTCGCTCCCGTCGAGCGCGCTCCGGTGGAAGGCATCTTGGCGCGCGAACGAGAGGAGGAGCGTGTCGTCCTCGATCTCCTCGATCCGCGCCGGCTGGAGATGGGCACCGAGGCGGCTGCTGGCCGCGCGCGCCGCGTCGAGGACCTCGTCCCAGCGAGCGCGCAGTCCGCCGGCGTCGAGAGCCGGGTCCGCGTTGCCGCCGGACGAGGTCGGGTTCGCGCCGGGAGTTGGGTTCGCGCCGGGAGTCGGGTTCGCGCCGGGCGTCGGGGTGGCGGACGCGGGAGTGATTGGCGCCGGAGCGACGGGCGCCGGGGCGACCGGCGCGACATCGACGGTCGGATCGACCTGCTGCGGAACTGCAACGTCCTGCGGAACTGCGACGTCCTGCGGAACTGCCACCTCCCGCGGAGCTGCGACCACCTGCGGAGCTGCGGGCGCATCGCGCACCGCGGACGCACGCGGCGGAGGAGCTCCCGGCTCGTCGCCGGGACGCGAGATCCCACGCCGGCGCCGCGGCGGTTCCGTACTGTCGGACGGGCTGCCGGGCCGGTCGCCGTGCGGCCCGGGACCGGCACCGCCTGTGGGCGGCCCGGACGCGGACGACCCGGACCCGGTCGACCCGGCGCCGCCATCCAGCCGCTGCTCCAGACGCTGCAGGTCACGTAGCACCTGATCGAGGTAGCGCATGTCACGGTGCCCGGCCAGGCGAGCCAACGCCGTCTCGGCGAACAGGCGTCCCTCCCCCACCGCCTTCGCGTTCTTCAGCGACTCGGAGAACAGCGTCACGGCGTACGCCAGGGTCGCGTCGCCGAAGCTCTCGGATTGGGCGTGAAGGGCGAGTCGCGTGTCGTCGTCGGCCACAACCCCGGCTGCCCGCGGCCCTTGCACCTTCAGGAGCAGAAGGTCGTGTGCGTGTCGCATGCACTGGCGCAGCAGCTCACCCGGATCGGTCCCAGCGTCCAGGATCGCGCCCGCCGCCTCGAGCGACGCGGCCACGTCCCCGGCGCCGACGGCATCGAAGAGCTCGCGCATCCGCCCCGACGAGACCGTTCCGAGCAGGGAGTGCAGGTCGTCGAGCTGCACCTTGCCGCTACCGAGCGTTCCCAGCTGCTCCATCAGCGACTGGGCGTCGCGCATTCCGCCGGCCGACGCGCGGGCGATCGCGATGAGCGCGGGCTCCTGTGCCTCGAGGCCCTCGCTCACGGCGATCAGGCGCAACGACGCTGCGATGTCGGCCGCGGGGATGGGGCGAAAGTCGAACCGCTGACAGCGGCTCATGATCGTGGCCGGCACCTTCTGAGGGTCCGTCGTCGCGAAGACGAACTTCACGTGGGCCGGCGGCTCTTCGAGCGTCTTCAACAGCGCGTTGAATGCCTCGGTGGTGAGCATGTGGACCTCGTCCACCACGTACACCTTGAAGCGCGCGCGCGCTGGATGGAACGAGACGTTGGCGATCAGGTTGCGCGCGTCGTCGACCTTGCGGTTCGATGCCGCGTCCATCTCGAAGACGTCGAGGTCCTCGCCGACCGCCGCCGCGACGCACAGACTGCACGTGCCGCACGGCGTGGAGGTCGGGGCGTCGACCGACAGGCAGTTCAGCGCACGCGCCAGGATACGCGCCATCGACGTCTTTCCGACACCGCGCGGCCCGCAGAACATGTAGGCGTGTGCGACGCGATTGCTCTCGATCGCGTTGGTGAGCGTGCGCGCAACGGCAGCCTGCCCGATGACCTCGTCGAAGGTCCCGGGGCGGTACTTGCGGGCGATGACCTGGTAGCCAGCCATGGGACCTCGGACGGTATCACGAGGCGCCCCCGCGGAGCGCGAGCGCGCTTCGCGTCACGATCGGATCGGCCGCTCGCGATGGAGACCGGCCCCTCACGACTGAACGAGCCAGCCCCTCACAACTGAACTAGCAGGGGCAGCAAAGCGGCGCGGGGTTCTTCATCCCCGGGGTGCACGCACCCGGTCGGATGGGCTGAGGGCTGCTTCCGTCAGGATCTGACCCGGTTCGCGTCCTTCCGCTGCGTGTGCGGAAACGCTCCCCCCCGCGCCGCCGCAGATCGTACTGCGCCACGCGAAGACGGATCATTCTTTCGCGCCGCGCGGCGGGTCGCGCTTCGTATCGTCCCCCGTGTGACCGAACAGCCGGCCCGTGTGACCGAAGAGCCCGCTCGTATGACCGAACAGCCCGACGAGCACTGGATGCGGATGGCGATCGTCCAGGCCCGGGAGGCCGGGGCCGAGGGCGAGGTGCCCGTGGGCGCCGTGCTGGTCCGCAACGGTGAGGTCCTCGCCCGCGACCGCAATCGTCGCGAGCGCCTGAACGACCCGACGGCCCACGCGGAGATGCTCGTCATCACGACCGCCGCTGCCGCCCTCGATTCCTGGCGGCTGTTGGATACCACGCTCTACGTGACGCTGGAGCCCTGCTCGATGTGCGCCGGGGCGATCGTCCTCGCGCGCGTCCCCCGCGTTGTCTACGGCGCGAGCGATCCGAAGGCCGGTGCCGGCGGTTCCGTCCTGGACCTGCTGCGGCACCCGCGACTCAACCATCGGGCCGACGTTCGCGGTGGGGTTCTGGCGGACGAATGCGGCGGACTGCTCGTGGAGTTCTTTGCGAGCCGGAGACGAGCCGCGAAAACGACGCGCTCCTCATCGTGAACTCCCGCGGAGGGGTGCCGGAGTGGTCGAACGGGCCGGTTTCGAAAACCGGTGTACGTGCAAGCGTACCCAGGGTTCAAATCCCTGCCCCTCCGCCACGGAGTCGCACGATGGTGGGATGACCACCGACTGCGGAGGGATGCCGGAGCGGTCGAACGGGCGCGCTTGGAAAGCGCGTGTGCCTTCACGGGCACCCGGGGTTCGAACCCCCGTCCCTCCGCCACGGTCATCCCCTGCGCGGATCGAGAGGTTCCCTGCGCGGATCGAGAGTTTCCCCGTGAGCACGCAGGAGCTCCTCCGCCCGGCCGGCCGGCCTCGGTCCAGACAGCCTCGCTCCGGCCTCGGAGCGATCGTGCCGCGCCCGTGAGCCGTCTCGCACCGCGAGCCGGAGACCCCGACGTATCGGCGCCGTGTCGCTCGTCTGTAGGGTGAGTCCGCTCTGGTCCATCCGAGCCGCGACGGCGAGCCCGTGTAGTGGCTGGTGCAGGGGACCGGACCGCCCGGAGGAGCACGTCGATGCGTCCCGTCTACCTCGATCACAACGCGACCACCCCCATCGCGGCGGACGTCCTCGTCGCCATGGATCCCTACCTGAAGGGCCAGTACGGGAACCCGCTCACGGCGCACCGCTTCGGTGACGGACCGCGCGGCGGGATCGAGGCCGCCCGGCAGGAGGTACGCGCGCTGCTGGGTGCCCAGGACGGCGGCTTCCGCGTGCTATTCAACTCCGGGGCGTCGGAGGGTCTGAACCACGCGATCAAGGGTCTCGCGTTCGCCTCGCTCGTGAACGGAGCCCCCGGCGAGCGCCGCCGGATCGTGCTGGGTGGCATCGAGCACTACGCGGTCACGGAGCCGGTGCGCTGGCTCTCGACGCGCTTCGGGTTCGAGACGGTCGTGGTGCCGCCGGCCGAGAACGGTGTCGTCCCATCCGACGCGCTCCTCGACGCCGTCGACGACCACACGCTTCTCGCGACGCTGCATTGGGCGAACAACGAGCTCGGCACGGTGCAGCCGGTCGAGGCGGTCGGACGCGGGTGCCGCGAACGGGGCGTGCCGTTCGTGTGCGATGCCGTCCAGATCGCCGGCAAGCTCGATGCGTCGAGCGCTGCCTCCTTCGCCGACGTCGTCGCGCTCTCGGCGCACAAGCTCTACGGCCCGAAGGGCGCCGGCGCGTTGCTGGTTCGGGACGGCATCGAGCTCGCCCCCCTCGTCCACGGTGCCCAGCAGGAGGGCAGCGAGCGCGGCGGCACCCACAACGTGGCGGGGATCGTCGGCCTCGGCGCCGCGGCAGAACTGGCCCGCACCGGATGGCGCGCCGAGGCGGAGCGGGTCACGACGCTGCGAGACGCGCTGGCCGAGGCCATTCTCTCGCGGATCGCCAGCGCCGAGTGGAACGGTGCGGCCTGGAACGGGGCGGCCTGGAACGGTGCGGGCGCCCAGCTACTTCCGAACACGCTGAACGTCTCGTTCGACGGCTGCCCTGCCCATCTGCTCTGCGAGGAGTTGGACCGCCGCGGGTTTGCGATCTCGGCCGGTGCGGCGTGTCTCTCGGGAGAGATCAAGCCGTCGGCCAACCTGCTCGCGCTGGGCCTCTCGCGCAGTCGGGCCTCGACGAGCGTCCGGATCAGCCTCGGCCACGACACGTCGGCCCACGACGTCCGTGCAGCGAGCGACGCGTTCGTCGAGGCCGTGGCTCGCGTCCGCGCCGCCGTCTGACGTCTCGAGCTTCGGCGCTCAACGCAGGAGCGCGGCAGCTCGCTGGACGGCCGGGTGCGTGGGAGCAATCGACTGAGCCTTCTGCAGTCGCGTCGCCGCCGTCTGCCGATCGCCCCTGCCGAACGCCACCACCGCCGCATGGGCGAGCAGGATCGGATGCTCCGGCAGTTCCCGCAGCAGGCCCTGCGCAGCGCGTTCAGCCTGGTCGAGCCGCCCGAGCGCGGCCATCGCCGGCAGGGCCGCGACCTGTGCGGAGAGACGGGTCCGACCGTCCTGCGCCGCGATCACGAAGTGGTCGAAGGCCTCCTGCGCGTGCCCGTCCTCGAGCAGGATCTGGCCCATGAGCTCGTGGGCCGGACCGTTACGCGGCGCCACGTCGAGCGCGCGTTCGACGTGCTGACGAACCTCGGCGCCGCGATCGGGCGTGGCCGCCAACGCCAGGGCGACGTTCACGTGCCCCGTCCCGCGGTCGCGTTCGCGGATCGGCAGGAACGCCGCGCCCGCCAGCACGAGCACGAGCCCCAGCGCCACGATCCGACGTCCCGGCCGCGCACGCGAGATGAGAGCCAGCGCAGCACCGATGAGCACCACGCCGAGCACAGCGGCCGGAAGGCGATACCGCGCGAGTGGGAAGAAGAGCGTCAGCAGGCCCCACGTCCCAGCGATCGGCAGCGCGATGACGTCGGCCTCCGGTCGCCCCGTCCGCACGAGCCACCACGCCCCACCCGCGAGACAGAGCAGCCACCAGCCGCCCGGGAGCGTCCAGCCGAGCCACGCGGAGAACCCGCGCTCCGCTCGCTCGTCGTGATTGCTGCCGCGCTCCTCAGAGTCCAGGAAGAGGAGTGCCTTGCGACCGAGATGCGCGAGCGCTTCGGCGGCGGAGCCACGATCGGCCCACGCCCGCGCCCGCCACCATGCCGACGCCTCGTAAGGACCGAGGTCGCGGCCCTCCGCTCGACTCGCGATCGCCAGTGATCGCTGTTGGATGCTGACGGGGTTGTTGCCCATCTCGTGTGCCGCGAACGCGACTGCAGCCCGCGAGTCGGGTCCGCTCGCGAGATAGATGTTCGCCCCGCCGGAGCTCGGGAACGGCGTCATCGCGTCGGCCACCACCAGGTTGCGCACCGTTGCCGGCGCCAGTGCGAGGATCAGCCCGGCCGTCAGCGAGAGGATCGCGCGCCGTGGTCGTTCGGAGCGTCGCAGTCCCGGCACTGCCGCGAGGAGCAGCGCGACCGAGGTGCCTCGCCCGAGCATCGCCACGCCGATCAGCAGTCCGAGCGCACCTGCCGAGAGCTCGTCGCCCGTACGCTCGAGTCGCAGGGCGGCGAGACAGGCCACAGCAAACAGAAGACCGAGTAGCGGCTCCTGCCCCGGCAGGACGTCGTGGAAGACGAACGTGCCGGCGAGTGCGTGGATCAGGCCCGCGCAGAGTCCTCCGCGAAGGCCGGCCAGTCGCGCTGCGAGCAGTGCCACGACCGCGCTGGTCAGGCCGCCAGCCACGGCGTTCAGCCCGCCGAGCAACGCCAGATCGAGTTCGAGGAACGTCGCCAGTCGAGCGGCGATCCACGGGTGGAGCGGCGCCAGGAACCACGCCCCGGCGCCACCCTCCACCAGCGAGCGTGCCATCGAGAGGTACGCCGCGTCGTCGAGGACCGGCTGCGCGAGAAGCGGGTCGAGGGCGTAGAGATCGCCGTGGACGAGGCCCCGCAGGGTCAGGCCCACGATGCCGCACGCCGACGCGACGGCGGCGAGCGCTCCGCGGGTCGAGCCGGCGCGTTCGGATTTCACGTGCGGAGTCTCGCATGCAGCGGACTCGTGGGCGACTCGGCGCCGGCGGCACGGTGGCGGCACGGTGGCGGCACGGTGGTGGCACAGTGGCGGCACGGTGGCGGGGTGGCGGCACGGTGGCGGGGTGGCGGCGCTCCTGGTTGGTTGACCGCCCGCCGAGGGCGGGATACCGTGCCGCGCACCTCGACATGGCCAAGAAGATCGTCTCCGTCGCCACCCTCGTGGATCAGCTCCGCGCGACAGCCGGCGCTCCCATCACCAGCGGGCGAATCCTCGATGTCCTCGGCTCCGTGCGGCTCGACGAGAAGAGTCTGAAGCGCTATCTCGATCACACGGACTCGCACTACTCTCGCCACCTGATCCACCGCGACGACCACTTCGACATCATGGCGCTCTGTTGGATGCCGGGTCAGGGCACGCCGGTCCACACGCACAATGGTCAGCTCGGCTGGGCCTTCACCGTTCGCGGCGCGCTCGACTGCGTCGAGTACCGGTGGAAGGGCTGTGATCGGCCCGAGAACCAGGACGTCTCCGGGCTGGACTGCACGGCGGGCGGGATGCAGGTGAACCTCGAGCCACTGTCGACGCTGACCGCCACGCCGGACGGTCCGATCAACACGGTGACGAAGCGGGTCACGATCCACTCCTTGGCGGTCCCGCCAGACTGCGATGAGCCGGTGGTCTCATTCCACGTCTACTCCCTGCCCTTCGACTCGTGCGTCGTGTTCGACGTGGCCCGCGGTAGCTGCCACCGGAAGCCGCTCCGGTTCGATTCGGCGCCGAGCGGCTACGACGTCCCCCTTCGCGCGTGACGCCGCCGACGACGTCCTCGGCGCGCGCGCTCCCGAAGTGGCTACCGGGCGACGCTCCACCTATCCTCCTGCGGGAACTGTGGAGGCCACGGCATGGGTGAACACGACGTCGACAAGCGCGCGTCCGACGAGGCGCTCCGGGCGTTCACGACAGCGCTCCTTCAGGACGTCCGAGCGCTCGAGCGGATGCTCGACGACGGCCTCATCGAGACGGGTGCCCGCCGTGTCGGCGCCGAGCAGGAGATGTTCCTGGTCAACGACGGGTTCCGTCCGGCGCCGAAGGCGATGGAAGCGCTCGAGATCATCGACGATCCGCGCTTCACCACGGAACTCGCCCGCTTCAACCTCGAGGCGAACCTGCCCGTCTACGAGTTCCAGGGCTCCTTCCTGCGAGACATGGAAGCCGAGCTGCGGGAGCTCCTCGAGGGCGCCCTCGAGAAGATCGAACCGATTGGCGCCAAGATCCTGCTGACCGGGATCCTTCCGACGCTGCGACTGTCGGACCTCGGTCTCGACAACATGTGTCCGATCCCGCGCTACTTCGCCCTGAACGAGGCGATGGTGAAGATGCGCGGCGACGGTTTTGAGACGCGGATCAAGGGCATCGACGATCTCTACGCGCAGCACGACAACGTGATGCTCGAGTCGTGCAACACGAGCTTCCAGCTCCACTTTCAGACCAACCCGGACGAGTTCGCGTTCCTCTACAACGTGGCGCAGTTCATCACGCCGCCGCTGCTGGCCGCCGCCGTGAACTCGCCGCTCCTGCTCGGCAAGCGGCTGTGGCACGAGACCCGCGTCGCCCTGTTCGAGCAGTCGGTCGACTCGCGCTCGGAGGCACACCAGATCCGCGGCGGACGCAGCCGCGTCAGTTTCGGTGACGGTTGGCTCCGTAACTCCGTCCTCGAGATCTTCCGCGACGACATCGCGCGCTTCCGCTCCGTCCTCGCGACCGACGTCGGCGAGAGCTCGCTCGACATGCTCGATCGCGGTGAGGTCCCGCCGTTGAACGCGCTACGGATCCACAACGGCACGGTGTACCGATGGAACCGCGCGTGCTACGGCGTGCACGGAGGGAAGGCGCACTTGCGCATCGAGAACCGCGTGCTGCCGGCGGGACCGACGATCGTGGACGAGATGGCGAACGCCGCGTTCTTCTTCGGACTCATGGCCGGCGGTGCCGATGCATTCCCGGACATCGCTGAGCGCATGCCGTTCGAGAAGGTCCAGGCCAACTTCGTGGCGGCGGCGCGACTGGGCATGAAGGCGCAGTTCTCCTGGCTCGATGGTCGCGAGGTCCCAGCGGACGAACTGATCCTGACTGAGCTCATTCCGCTCGCGCGCCAGGGCCTCCTCAGCCACGGGATCGACTCGGAGGACGTCGACCGCTACCTGGGTGTGCTCGAGGCCCGCGTCGAGAGTGGTCAGACCGGAGCGCAGTGGGCGTTCGACTCCCTCGCCTCGCTCGGCACTACCGGCACGAGCGACGAGCGCATGCGAGCCCTCACCGCCGCAACGCACTCGCGGCAGATCTCGTCTGAGCCGGTGCACACCTGGTCGATCGCAGAGAATCAGCAGCCGCTTGACTGGCGACCCAGTTTCGAGACGGTCGATCAGTTCATGACGACCGACGTCTACACGGTGCGGCCGAGCGACATCGTCGACCTCGCCGCGAACATGATGGACTGGGAGCGCATCCGCCACATCCCTGTCGAGAGCGACGAGGGACACCTCGTGGGATTGCTCTCCCACCGAACGCTCGTCCGCCTCCTCGCCAAGGGCTATGGGAAGGGCGAGCACGGTCCGGTCGTGATCGAGGACGTCATGAAGGCCAACCCGATCACCATCCCACCCGGCACTCGAACGGTTGACGCGATGGACATCATGCGCGAGAAGCGCATCGGGTGCCTGCCGATCGTCGAGAAGGACCGCCTGGTCGGCCTGATCACCGAGCACGACCTCGTGCGCATCGCCGCAGCCGTTCTGGATCAGCATCTGCGGGAGGAGCCGTCTTCGTGACTATGGCTCCGCCGGCGAGGGAGACGTTCGAGCGCGTTCTGGGAGTGCACGGGGGCACCACCCCGGGGCCAACGCTCATGGTCTGTGGCGGGATCCACGGCAACGAACCGGCCGGCGCGCTGGCGGCCCAACGAGTGCTGGCCGCGCTCGCGGATCACGGTGTTGCAGTGCGCGGGTCCCTGGTCGCGATCGCGGGCAACCTCGAGGCACTCTCTGCGGATCGCCGCTTCGTCGAGCACGATCTGAATCGCGCGTGGACCCACGAGCGCGTGACCGCGTTCTTCAGCGCCGACGACGGGCATGCGTGGGACGCGGAGGACGCCGAGCAGCGTGACCTCCTCGACCTGTTCGAGGAGCATCGTCGGCGCGCCACGGGTGACGTCACCATCCTCGACCTGCACACCACGTCAGCGGGCGGCCCGCCGTTCTGCATCTTCAGCGACACGCTCGAGAACCGGCGCGTCGCCATGCAACTCGGCGTGCCGGCCATCCTCGGACTCGAGGAGTGCATCGACGGGACGCTGCTGGACTACGCGACGAAGACCGGCCTGCGTGCGCTCGTGGTCGAGGGCGGGCAGCACCGCGACCCACTCGCGGTGACGTACCACGAGGCCGCGATCTGGATGACGCTCGTCACGCTCGGCGTTGTCGACGCGGCCGACGTTCCCGACCTCGCCGAACATCGCCAGGTACTCCAGACGGCCTGCGAGGGACTGCCGCGCGTGCTGGAGGTGCGGTATCGCCACCCCGTGTGCCCGGCCGACCACTTCCGCATGCAACCCGGCTTCCGCGGCTTCGATCGCGTGAGCGGCGGACAGGTCATTGCCGAGGATGTGCTGGGCGACATCGCCGTGCACGAGGACAGCCGCCTGCTGATGCCGCTCTACCAAGAGCAGGGTGAGGACGGGTTCTTCCTGATCCGTGTGGTGCAGCCGTTCTGGCTCGGAGTCTCGGCCTTGATGCGGCGTGTCGGGATCGACCGACTCGTGCCCTTACTGCCCGGCGTGAAGCGCCATCCCGTTCGCCGCGACTGCCTCGTCGTCAGCCGCCGCACGGCGCGCTTCTACACGGTGGAGATCTTCCACCTGCTCGGCTTCCGCACACGCGAGCTGTCGAAGACGTCGTACGTGTTCGCCAAGCGCCGTCGCCAGTAGCGGGCTAGCGGTAGCGCAGTTCGACGATCTCCGTCGCCGACATCCGCACGCGCACGCCGCGTTCCGCAGCCGCGTCGATGATCACGTTGCGGAGATCGCCCGCATCGTCGCGGAACCAGAACACGTCGCCGTTCCCGTGCGGCGTGACCACGAGGATCTCGCCGAAGTGCAGTGGCACGTGAAGAAGAGTGCGCTCGTCATCCACGACCTTCGGTGTGGCCGGAGCGCCGCTCGCGCGAACGCCGAGCGGCATCTTGTAGCTCTCGAACACCGTCCCGACCGACTCCGCGCCGCGGAGTGCTTCGAGCGCGTGCGCCGCACTCGCACCGGCCATCAGTCCACCTACGAGCATTGCTGCGGCGATCACGTTGCGTGTCATCACATCTCCTCCATCCGTTCAGTCCTCCGCTTGGACGACTGACGGGAGGCGATGTTCCCGCTCAGCGCGTCCGGGGAGCAACCTCCGGGTTGACGGAGTGTCGTAGGGGCCTCCCGTCGAGCCCGGCCAGAAGGTTGTCAGCAGCGATCTCCGCCATCGCGCCGCGGGTCCGCACGGTCGCACTGGCGATGTGCGGCGCGACGATGCACCGCGGCTCGGCGAGCAGCGGATCGTCAGCGGCCATCGGCTCGGGGTCCGTGACATCCAGGCCGGCGGCGAAGATCTCGCCGGAACGCAGCGCGTGGAGCAGGGCCGCCTGATCGACAAGCGGACCGCGAGCCGTGTTGACGAGCACCGCGTTCGGCTTCATCGCGGCGAGAGCGGCGGCGTCGATCATTCCGCGCGTCGCGTCGTCGAGGTTCGCGTGGAGGCTCACGAAGTCGCTCTCAGCGAGAAGGCGCTCCACGGCCACGCGCTCGGCACCGAGATCCCGCTCGACGTCCGCGTTCTGCAGCGGGTCCGTGTAGAGGACGCGCATGCCGAAGCCGTGGTGACAACGCGCGGCCAGCGCCGCACCGACGCGCCCCATCCCGAGGATGCCCAGCGTCGCGCCGACGAGGTCCTGGCCGATGAAGCCCATCGGCTCCCAGGTGCGCCACTCGCCATCGCGGATCGAACGCTCGGCCGCGACGAGCTGGCGCGCCGCCGCGATCAGGAGGCAGAACGCCATGTCGGCCGTCGCATCGGTCAGCACGCCCGGCGTGTTACCGACGGGGAGGCCGCGCTCCGTCGCCGCCGCGATATCGATGTTGTTGAAGCCCACAGCGAAGTTGCTGATCACGCGCAGGCGCGGGCAGGCATCCATGAGCGCCGCGTCCACCCGATCGGTGAGGAGCGAGAGCAACCCGTCGCACTCCCGCGTGCGTTCGACGAGCGTCTCGTACGACGGTGGCAGCGGACCATCCCACACGTCGGCGTCGCAGGCCGCCCGCACACGGGCGAGCCCCTCCTCCGGGATGATGCGCGTCACGAACACTCTGGGTCGGCTCACGGGGCTCCTCCTGCGCGCGAAGTGTACGAAGGTCGCTGCGCGGTCGGTTCCAATGACGGGCGTGAGCGCACCGCAAGAGGACGTCCGTGAGATCTTCGCAACCGGGGTGCGCGCTGCGGACCCAGCGACTCTCGTGGCGCCGTTCATCGGGAGGACGGGCGAGGAGCTCACCGTCGGGGCAGCGAGCGTGTCTCTGGCGGGCCTCGTACGGATCGTGATCGTCGGCGCCGGGAAGGCCGCCCCTCGCCTGGCCGAAGGTGCGCTCGATGCGCTCGCGGCGGTCCTGCCGGAGTCGGTCTCGATCGAGGGCACGCTGCTCGTGCCGGAGGGCCTTCCCCCGGCGCGTACCGGGCCGCTCGTCGTTCAGGAGGTCCGGCCGGCCGACGCCAATCGCGCAACGCCGCGGGCCGTCGCGGCGACCGAAGCCGTCCTGGCGCGCGTCGCGACGCTCGGCGACGACACGCTCCTCCTCTGCCTGCTGACCGGCGGAGGCTCCGCGACGCTCGCCGCGCCGCTCGGCGGCCTCGCCCTGGACGACCAGCTCGACGTGGTGTCGGCGCTCGACGGACGGGGAGCGCCGATCACAGCGCTCAACACGCTGCGTCGGCACCTGTCCGCCGTGAAGGGCGGACGTCTCGCCGTCGCCGCGGGCGGGGCGCGGGCGATCGTGTCGTTGCTACTCTCGGACGTCGACGGTGACCCACCGGAGGCCATCGCGTCGGGCCCCGCGGTCGCGGACCCGACGACGTTCGCCGACGCGATCCGCGCCCTCGACGACCACGAGCTCGAGGATCTCGGCGGGCCGGCGGTGGAGCTCCTCCGACGCGGCGCACGCGGCGAGATCGTCGACACGCCAGACGAACTCCCGTCCTCTGTCTCGCACGCGGTCATCGGATCTCCGGACGACGCGCTGCGCGGGGCCGCGGCGGAGGCCGGGCGTCGGGGCTGGATCGTGGAGATCCTGGGTCGCAGTGCGATCTCGTCGGCCGACCACATCGACGCTGTGCGACGCGCCCGACCGGGGACGTGTCTGCTCTCGGCCGGGGAGATCCCATTGGCTCTGCCGTTCCGGCCACCGCCCGGCGGGCGCTGCTGCGATCTCGCCCTGCGTCTCGGGGTCGGGATCGACTCCGATGCGGCGCTGCGCGGCCGAGTGACCGTTCTCGTCGGCGCGACGGATGGCGAGGACGGCACGTCGGGTTCGAGCGGGGCGGTCGTCGACAGCGCCGTGCTACGTGCCGCCGAGGCTCAGGGACTCGATCCGGCACGACTGCTGGAGCGTTGCGACGCGCTGACGGCGCTCCGCGCGGGCGGGGCCCTGTCCGACCGAGGGGCCCTGTCCGACCAAGGGGCACTGCTCGAGGGCGGCGCCACCGGAACCAACGTCCAGGATCTCCGCGTGATCCTGGTCCACCGAGAGGGAAGCTAGCCATGGCCGATGCCGACCGCACGAAGTGGGACGATCGCTACGCCAACCCCGGACTACGACGCGGTGGTGATCCGCCAGCGCTCCTCCGCGGGATCGCGGGGGCGCTGCCGACCTCGGGCCGCGCGCTCGACCTCGCGTGCGGCGAGGGGCAGGTCGTCGCATTCCTCGCCGAACGGGGGCTCGATGCCGTCGGCATCGACGTCTCGTCGATCGGCATCGAGAAGGCGCACGCCCTCGCGAGCGAACGTGGCGTGAGCGATCGTGCGTCGTTCCTGGTCCACGACCTCGACGACGGCCTCCCGCCGCTCACCGGACCGTTCGACGTCATCTCCTGCATCCACTTCCACGATCCGTCCCTCTACCCGGCTCTGCGGGCACTCCTGGCGCGGGGAGGGTTCCTCGTGGTCGAGACGCTGACCGCGGAGAATCACGAGCTCGGACTCTCCGCGCCGTCCGCTCGCTACCTGGCCGAACCCAGTCAGGTGCTCACCTACGCCGAGGGGCTGCGCACCCGTCTCTACCGCGAAGCGCTCGTCGACGGGACGGTGCGCGCCCAGCTCCTCGCGCAGCACCCGGGCGGGCCACCGCCGGACCTGCGCCGCCACGCACCGATCCGGTAGAGTTCCCGCCCCAGGAGGCGAACGGTCGGAATGAATCTGCTGCAGCAGCTCAACGAGCTCCAGAAGACCCACGGATGGCTTTCCGAGGAGGTGCTTCGCGCGTTCTCGAACGAGACTCGCATCCCCCTCTACGAGCTACAGGCGGCGGCGAGTTTCTACCCGCACTACCGCCTGAAGCCGCCCCCGCGCGCCGAGGTCACGGTCTGCCGCGACGCCACGTGCCACATCTTCGATGCCTGCGGGTATCGCGAGGCCATCCGGAACGGTCTCGCGAATCAGTTCGACGTCGAGGTGCACGAGGTGTCGTGCCTCGGGCGGTGTGAGCACGCCCCGGCGGCTTGCGTCGACGACGTGCCGATGGAGGGCTGGAGCGCCGAGGACGTCGTCGCGGCAGCGCGCGGCGACAAGGAGCTCCCGCCGGACGAGCCGACGTCCGCGCCGCAGCGCTGGCCCAGCGATCCGTACCCGACGACGGACGACCACTACGGTGCCCTGCGTCGGGCCATGGCCGATCGCGCGATGGCGCGCGCCGAGATCCCGCAGCTGCTACAGGACGCCGGATTGAAGGGCATGGGCGGTGCCGGATTCCCGACAGGTCTCAAGTGGCAGTTCGTGCGCGAAGCCGAGGGCGAGAAGAAGTACGCCGTCGTCAACGCCGACGAGTCGGAGCCGGGCACCTTCAAGGACCGCGTGATCCTCGAAGAGCTCCCCCACCTCGTGATCGAGGGACTGCTCCTCGGCTGTCTCGTCGGCGGCGCCGACGAAGGCATCGTGTACATCCGTCACGAGTACACGCGCGAGAAGCTCGCCATCGACCGCGAGATCGAACGCGTGCGCCAGATGGGTCTGCTCGACGAGCTCGGCATCAACGCCTGGGTCTTCGTCTCGCCCGGCGGGTACATCCTCGGTGAGGAGACCGCGCTGATCGAGGCGCTGGAAGGCAAGCGCGGCGAACCGCGCAACAAGCCGCCCTACCCGACCACGCACGGCATCCACGGCAAACCGACGCTGATGAACAACGTCGAGACGTACGCCTTCGTGCCGACGATCTTGGCCGAGGGCGCCGACGCCTGGAAGGCCCACGGCATCAACGGCGGGACCGGTTGGAAGTACCTATCGCTCTCCGGCCACGTCAAGACGCCCGGCGTCTACTGCGTCCCGATGGGCACGACGGTCACCGACCTCGTGAACCATCAGGGCGGCGGCATGCTCGACGGTCGCACCATGAAGGCGTTCTGCCCGGGCGGTGCAAGCGCGCCGTTTCTACCGGCGTCGGCGGCCGACACGCCGCTCGAGTGGGATGCCATGAGTCAGGCCGGCAGCATGCTCGGCTCCGGCGCCGTCTTCGTCGTGGCCGAGGGCACGGACATGCTCGACTTGGCCGCGAACGTCGTGCGCTTCTTCCGCAACGAGTCGTGCGGCAAGTGCGTGCCGTGCCGTGTCGGCAGCGAGAAGGCCGTGCAGATCCTCGACCGCGTGCTCGACGGCGAGGCGCAGGGCGACGACTTCGCCGTGTTCCCGGAGCTCGACGAGGTGCTGCGACTCACGTCGATCTGCGGACTCGGCCATGTCGTGCTGAACCCCGCGACGAGCGTGCTCCGTCACTTCCCCGAGGACGTCGCCCGTCACACCGGCGTCTCGTAGCCCGGACTATTCATGAGGACTCACACACCTGAGCGGTCCAGACCGCCGATCTCGGCGTTGCGCCTCCTCCGAGACGAAGCGGCGTCGCAGTCGTCGGCGCGCCTTGATCTCGACGCCCTGTCTTCGATCGAGGAGGGGCTGTCCTCGCTCAGGGCGGGCCTCTGGGCGCGTGTCGTGGTCCCCGCATTGAGGCGGTTCCTGTACTCCCGGACGACGGTCGTCACGGAGTGCGCGAGCCTCATGAATAGGCCGGCCTAGTCTCCCGCGGCGCGTTGGTCCTCTGCGGTGGCCGCAGCCGGCGCATGGGGCGCGACAAGGCCTCGCTGCCATTCGGCGACGAGGCCCTGCTGTTCCGCGTCGTCCGGCGAGTGAGCGCCTGCGTCGGCGAGGTGGCGGTCGTCGCGCGCCCCGGTCAAGACGTGCCGGATCTCCCGGATCGGGTCGCCGTGCTGCGGGATGACGTTCCCGATCAGGGACCCCTCGGTGGACTGGTGCCCGGGCTGAGCGCCTCGACGGCCGAGGCTGTGTTCGCGACGGCGTGTGACGCACCGTTCCTGCGCGCGGAGGTCGTCGAACTCCTCTTCGAGAGTCTGGGAGATCACGACGTCGCCGTCGCCGAGGCCGAGGGGTATCTGCACCCGCTCTGCGCTGTGTATCGGCCCCGCGTCGCGCCGATCCTGGCCGCACTCCTCGCCGCAGGGAGACGTCGTCCGGTGTTCCTCTACGACGAGGTCCCCACCGTTCGCGTGAGCGAGGCCGACCTCCGTCGAGTGGACCCCGAGCTCGACTCGCTCCAGAACCTCAACACGCCGGAGGCCTACGACGCGGCGCTCGCGAGGCTCTCGGGATGATCCACGTCGAATTCTACGACCTTGCACGAGCCCGAGCGGGCGTGGACCGCGCCGACGTCGAGGGCGCGACGCTCGGTGACGTTCTGACCGCTCTGGCGCAGCGGTATCCGGCGCTCGTCCCGGACGTCCTGACTCCCAGCGGCCTGGCACCGCATTGGAGAGCAAGTCTGGATGGGGGAAAGTTCCTGACGGATCCGCTCACACCATTGAGGGACGGTGATGTGATCGTCCTCCTTACTGCCCTCGCCGGAGGCTGACCGTCGGCGGGGCTGGAGTCGAATCCGTGCTCCGTGCCACAACCTCTGCCGCACTGCTGATCGTTCTCTGCGCCGTCGGTGCAGACGCCGCCGGCGACGCAGCCTCCCCGTTCACGACCTACGTCGGTGGATCGGGCTCGGACGAAGTCGTCGGGGTCGTGACGGACGCGACCGGCAACATCTGGGTGGCCGGCACGACCAGTTCCGCCACGCTCGCGGGCATGGAGTTCGACGAGCTCATCGGCGATGGAGGCGGCGTCGACTTGTTCGTCGCCAAGCTGAACCCCGACGGCACGAAGAACTTCCTGACGCGGATCGGCGGCAGCAACAGCGACCGTGCGACCGATCTGGCCGTCGACTCCGCTGGACGTGCACACCTGGTCGGCTTCACCGACTCCTCGAACTTCCCGGCATCGTTCCGGTCGTATCAGGAGGAGTTCGGCGGCGGCCTCGACAGCTTCGTACTGCGACTCGAGGCCGATGGCAGCGACGTCGATTGGGCGACGTACTTCGGTGGCTCGGGCGAGGACGTCGGCCGGAGCATCGCCGTCGCGGCCGATGGCCGTGTGACGATCGGCGGCTCAACGCTCTCCACAGATCTGCCACTTGCGATCGCCTTCCAGCCGCAGCCGGGTGAGGACTTCGCCCAGCTCTCCTCACGCTCCGACGGCTTCATGGCGCGCTTCGCGGCCGACGGTCGCTCGCTGCAGCTCTCATCGTTCGTGGGAGGCGACGGCACGGACATCGTGCTCGACGTCGCCGTGGGTCCTGACGGCGACGCGTACGCCGTCGGTGTCACGGCCGCGACAGACTTCCCCACGGTGGCGGCGTTCCAGCCCAATCGCGCGGGGAGCCTGTTCGACGGCTCGACGGACTGCTTCGTGGTTCGCCTCGACGTCGAGGGCGGGCTCGTCTACTCGACCTACCTCGGCAGTGCCGGTTTCGACGCCGCGCAAGCTGTGAGCGTTTCCGGGGACGGTTCGGCGGTGGTCGCGGGACGGACGGACAACGGCAAGTTCCCGGTCGTGGGCGCCTTCCAACCAGCTCACGGCGGCGCGACCGACGCGTTCGTGGCCAAGCTCTCGCCGAACGGCCTCAACCTGACGTTCGCCTCGTACCTGGGCGGCGCGGGGGATGACGAGATCCGTGCCGTGACACTCGACACCGACGGCACGATCGTGGTCGCGGGCTCCACACGGTCACCCTTGTTCCCGACCGGCGACGGCGACACGAGCGGCGTCATCGGCGGGCTCGACGCGTTCGCGTCGCGCATCTCCGCGGACGGCGGGACGCTGCTCGACTCGGTCGTGACCGGCGGCTCCGACGACGACGTGTTCACGTGTGTCGCCGTCGCTCCCTGCGACCTCCTGGTCCTCGGCGGCTCCACCGGGTCGACCGACGTCTTCACGTTCAACGCATTGCAGGACTCGGCCGGGACGGGCGACGAGGGACTCCTCGTGCGGACGCCGCAGGACCCGTCGGCGGCACCGCAGATCACCAACATCAGCTCCGGCGGCAGCTCCGTGACGCTCACGTGGGAAGATCGCAGCGAAGACGAGACGGGGTTCGAGGTCCTGCGTTCGGTCGACGGAGCGGCGTCCCAGCTGATCGCCACGCTGAGCGCGAACTCGACGACGTACACCGACCCGTCGCCGCCGGAAGGCATCCAGTTCGCCTACCGTGTTCGCGCGGTCCTCCCCAGTGGTCTCCGCGCGACGTCGGCAGCAGCCAACGTCACGCGCCCACCGCGCTCACCGAGCGGCGTCAGCACCGCACTGGTCGGTCCCGGCCGTGTGCGCTTCACGTGGTCGCACGACGGGCAAGCTGCCGATGGCTTCGACATCGAGCGCGCGATCGGCAACCCGGCCCTGGCCGAGTTCGAACCGCTCACGACCCTCGACTCGAGCACGCGCACGTACGAGGAACGCATCATCACGCCGGCCGGCTCGGATCAACGCGTGACGTATCGCGTGCGTGCATTCAACGGCTTCGGAACCTCAGGGTTCGTCTCCGGCGCGGGCGTGGGACCGACCGGCACGTTCTCGATGCTGATCCGCAACGGCCGCCTGAAGAACGATCCGAACGGCACCGACCGCTTCACGGCGAAGGGCATCTACGAGGCGAACGGCGGCGTCGATCTGCCCTTCAACCCCGTGACGCAGTCGCTGACGATCGAAGCCGGGCCGGCTGCTCGTCCGCTCGAGGTGGTCATCCCGGCCGGCGATCTCGGCTGGCGCGTCAAGCGCGGCAAGCTGGAGTGGACCAGCAAGCGCAGCCTGCGTCCGCCCATCGACGGGCGCATCCTCCTCGACCTGCGACGCGGCAAGTTCACGATCGACCTGCGGAAGGTGTTCCTCCCGGGCGACGTCGAGAACCCGATCGTCCTGACGATGCTCTTCGGCAGCGACGCCGGCGGCGACGTGGCGACGTGGAAGCGTTCGAAGCGCGGCCGCCGCTTCACCATTCGCTAACCCGACCTTCTCACCACCTCGCCACGCCTGACACATCGCGGGGACCGCGATCTCTGCGTTGACACAGCTCGTTGGGGGGATCAGCCCCGACCACGCTGCGTCCGCCTTGATCTCGCGGCCCCCGCTCCGTCAGGACACTCTGTCGTTGATCCAGCAGCAGTCGTCACGTCGTCCATCGCCCGTAGTTCCTGCCGTCCAGCCGCAGGCCGCGCCGACGTGGTGAGAAGTCCGAGCTAACCCGGCTCGTCCGCGCGGTGCCCTCGTGATGAGCGACTGCCGGCGGAAGGTCCGAGAGTAGGCGGTGGCATGACGTTCCGTCTCTGGCTATGATCCGGTCACCCCGGGCGGGGGCTGACTGGAGGCGGTTTTGGCGGGCACCTTCCGCGGAAGAGGCATCGTCGCGTCGGCAGCGGCGATGGTGTGTGCACTCGCACTTGCGGGCGTCGTTCGGGCAGAAGACGGTGTAGAGACCATTGACGGGACCGCCCGTCTGGTCGAACGAGCCGTTGACGGCTCCCTCGTCTTTCTGTCCGCGGCCCGACTCAGCGACGATCTACACCCCCTCGATGTGCTGCACGGCACGTGGCGAGGGATCGAGATCACGCGGCTGAACCCATTGGGTGCGGTCGATCTCCGCATCGGGTTCGGCGGGACGTTCTTCGATCGCGCCAACGACATCGCTCTCGCACCGAACGGTGACATCATCGTCGTCGGCGAGACGTTCTCACCCGACCTCCCGACGACCGCAGCGTTCCAACCGTTCTTCGCGGGTGGGACCGACGCGTTCGTCGCGCGGTTCGATCCCTCCGGCTCGCTCGTGTACTGCACGTACATCGGCGGGTCCGGCGAAGAGGGAGCGATCGCAGTCGATGTCGATCAATCGGGCCGGGTCTTTCTCGTTGGGTTCACCACGTCGACGGACTTCCCGACGTCACCGTTCCCGATCCAGGGGGTGCACGCAGACGGGCTGAATCCGCTGCGGCGCTACGACCTCTGGGTCTCGCGTCTCTCCGCAGACGGATCGTCTCTCGACTGGTCCACGTACTACGGCGGCGCCGGTGCGGAGTACCCGGGTGACATCGTGGTCGCGCCGGACGGCGCCCCGACGATCGTCGGGTGGAGCCACTCGATCGAGCTCAACGTGGTCAACGCGTTCCAGCCGTCGAAGTCGTTCTCCGTCCCGGGCGACCAGACGACAGACGGCATCATCGTGCGGTTCGAGCCGGACGGTTCGGCCATCCGCAACGCGACCTACCTTGGCGGCAAGGGCTTCGACGCGTTCCTCTCGGCGGCACTTGCCCCGGACGGATCGCTCGTCATCGGCGGCCGGTCGGATGCGGTCGGCATGCCCGTCGTCAGCGGCCGCGAGTTCTTCGGGAACACCGATGCGATCGTGCTGCGCATGACACCGGCGCTTGACGACGTTTCGTTCGCGACGTACATCGGGCACGACAACGACCAGCTCGCGAGCCGTGTCGCCGTCGAGCCGGACGGGTCGATCCTCGCGATCGGCACCGGCAGCGGCCTGCCGGGGACCGACGGCTCGCTCGACGGCGGATTCGCCCGCGATTGGCCCGGCTTCTTCGCACGCTTCGATCCGGACGTCGAGCAGCAGTTCCCCGAGGACCGCGGCGAGCCGACGCATCTGATGCGGTTGGCCTCCACGCCCGAGTTCGTCGCGCACGACGGTCCCGACTTCACGCTCGTCGGCCACCTCGTTCCCGGCGCGTTCCCGCCGATCGACGCTCCGCTCGGGCCAGGCGCTCAGGCGGGCGACGTCGCCATCGTGACCCTGCGTGACGACCCGGTTCTCTCCGTGACGAACCTGCGTCTCTCCGACATCTCGCAGAGCCGCCTGGGCATCCGATGGGACGACGCGCGTCCCGACGACGTGTCGCTCCGCGTGCTCCGTCGTGGCGACGGCTTCTTCGACCCTCACATCGAGGTCGGCACGCTCAACGGCGACGACACCGTGTTCGTCGACACCGATCTCCAGCCGAATACGCCGTACACCTACGGCGTCGAATCGCGCTTCTCGAACGGTCTGCTGGCCACGACGGGCCCGTTCCGTCGCCACACGCTGGCGCTACCGGTCACGAACCTGAACGTCGAGCACCTCGGTCGCGGCGACATCCAGGTCACGTGGGACTACTCCGACCCGGACATCGTCGCGTTCCAGATCTTCCGGCGGGTCGGTCCGATCAGTTCGGACGAGTTCGGCCTGGTCGGCAGCCTTCCGGCGACGGCCCGCAGCTTCCTCGACAACGTGGTCACGGGCCCAAGGCCGGACCTCCTCATCACCTACCGCGTCGTGGTGCTGAACGAGAGCGGCCCGACGTTCGCTCAGGGCGATCCCATCCCGCCGACCGGTGACTTCATCCTGACCGTGAAGCGCGGCAAGGTGGCATTCCGCGGTGGGTTCGACGACACCCTCGACGTCAGCGCCAAGCTGGCGAAGGCGGAGACAGCACGCTTCCACCCGAGCTTCGACGACCTGGCACTCCGGCTCTCGTCCGGCGGCCGAACGTTCGAGCTGGTCATCCCGGCTCGCGATCCGGGTTGGACGGTGGGACCGCGCAGGGCGAAGTGGACCTCGAGCGATCCCGACCAGCTCGGCAGCCGCGTCATCGTGGATCTGCGACGCGGTCGCGTGAAGGTGAAGCTCCGCGGTCAGCGCCTACCGGTGCTGGATGCCAAGACGATGACCTCTTCGCTCCGACTGGGCGACCGCATTGGCGGCGAGATTCGCCCGTGGCGCAAGAGGGGCGGCGGCCAGGAGATCTTCCGCCGCTAGGCGTGGACTACGAGGCGACCAGCTCGTCGGCCGTGAGCGCGAACTCGCCCACGACTGCCGAGATCGCGGGCTGGTCGGAGGCGTGGTGACGGAGTCCGTTCCCCGTCACCACGTCGATCGAGCGCGCGGTCGGATCGACGAGCCAGACCTCGGCGACGCCGGCGCGTAGATACGCGGCAGTCTTCGACTCGCGGTCGCGGCGCGCAGTGCTCGGTGAGAGCACTTCGACGACGAGCACCGGCACCTCCTCAGGGTCCGCCTGCGCGGCATGGCGTACGTGCTCACCGAAGATCAGCACGTCCGGCTGCAGCACGTTCCAGTCGTCGATCACGATGTCGGCTGGGGCAATCAGCGTCCGTCGCGGTGCCGCGGCATGAGCGCGGATCGCGATCGCCAGCACGATCGTCTGATGACCGAACGTCGGTGCGGGCTCGCGGACGAATTGGCCGTCGAGGAGGAAGGCCCGGAACTCCTCGGGCAGGAGGGCATAGTCCGCCCGCGTGAACTTTTCGGTCGCCAGGCCGCTCGACTTCGTCATGGTCATGCCGTCGCTCTCCGGTCGCTCGTCGCCCCACTAAGAGGACGTGCGATCCGCCCAGAGGTTACGGGATCGAAGGAACCAAGCCGACCCGGCGCTCAGTCGTCCTCCCGCACGTACTCGCGCCAGAAGATGAACTCCTCGTCGACCTGCTCTCCCGTGGGCGCGTACTCCGGGCCGACCCTGAGGGCTGGATCGAACCCGATCTTCTGCACCCACGCGTGCCAGCGCGGCGGGTGATCGGGCAGCACCACGAAGGGGCCGACGACGCGTCGCAAGCCGTAGCCGGTGAGCGCGGACACGCCATGAACGGCGGACTCGAGCGATGGCGCGGTGTAGATCACGTCGTCCGACGGCACCGGGCCCAAGCCCTGTTCGTCGTGGTAGAGACGCCAGACGCGCTCCGGCAGGGCCGATGTGAGCGTACGCCACGCCCCCACCGCCGCGAGCAGCAGCGCGACGGCGATCCCACCGGCGATCCATCGACTCTTCCGCGTGATCGTGTTCCCTCCCGAGTTCGCTCGACAGGCTAGCCCGGCCCTGTAGCGTCCGGGCATGGCACCCGGCGGCTACCACGGCTCCGCACTCGTCGTCGATGTCGGCGACGGATCGACGCGCACGGACGCGCTCGATGCGTCCGTCCTGCGTCGGATCGTGGGCGGGGTCGGACTCGGCACCTGGCTGCTCATGGAGCACTCCACAGCGGGGGGAGAACCGCTCGCGCCCGAGGCTCCCGTGGTCTTCGCGCTGTCGCCGCTCGTCGGGACGCCGCTGACCACGTCGGCCAAGTTCGCGGTCGTCGCCAAGTCGCCCCTGACGAACCGAATCTGCGACGCCCTCGCGAGCGATCGCTTCGCGATGGAACTGAAGCGTTGCGGGATCGACGCGCTCGTCGTCACCGGCGCAGCGGCCGAGTGGTCGCTGCTCGTCGTGGAGGACGGGGTGGCGCGGCTCGAGTCGGCTGCCGATCTGGTCGGGCTCTCGTCACAAGGCGCCGAGGAGCGCGTGGCTGAGCGGCTCGGCAACCGGTTCCGGTTCTTCGGCATCGGACCAGCCGGTGAGCACCTCGTGCGCTTCGCCACGATCTCGGGTGACTCGCGGCATGCCGGGCGCGGCGGGCTGGGAGCGGTACTCGGCAGCAAGCGCGTCAAGGGCATCGCCGTGCGGGGCTCGCAACCAACCAAACTGGCGGACGCCGCAGCGACGCTCGCGCTCGCAAAGGACCTCTCGGCACGCTCGCTCGGCCCCGGGACGGCCAAGTATCGCGAGCTGGGCACGGTCACCAACCTGCTCGTCATGAACCGACTGGGGGCGCTCCCGACGCGGAACTTCTCGGCCGGCTCGTTCGAGGGCGCGGAGCGGGTCTCTGGCGAGGCGCTGCACGCATTGCCGAGCGTTCGGAAGCACTGCGTCTCGTGCACCATCGGCTGCGAGCACGTCTTCACCACGAAGAGCGGGAAGGCTGTGCGGATGGAGTACGAGGGACTCTTCGCCCTCGGTCCCCTCTGCGGCATCGACGACCGCGACGCGGTTCTCGAGGCCTCGGCGCTGTGCGACGATCTCGGGATCGACGTGATCTCCGCTGGCGGCACCGCAGCATTCGCGATGGAGTGCCGTGAGCGCGGACTTCTCGACGACGTGCCGGAGCTCACCGACGTCCCCTCGTTTGGCGACGCGCCGGGGCTGCTGCGCCTCCTGCAGGCGATGGGGACGCGTCAGGGCGCTGGGGCGTGGCTCGCTGACGGATCGCGGCACGTTGCCGAGCGGCTCGGCGGCGAGGCGCCGTCGCTCGCACCCCACGTCAAGGGAATGGAGCTGCCCGGCTACGAGCCTCGCTCGATGCAGACGATGGCTCTGGGGCTCGCGGTCTCGACACGCGGCGCCGATCACAATCGATCCGGCGCGTACGAGAACGACCTCAAACCGGGCTCCGACCGCCTGACGGCCGATGCGAGCAAGGGCCCGGCGGCCGCCGCGAGCGAGATCCGCGCTGCGGTGATGGACAGCCTGATCCTCTGCAAGTTCCTGCGTGGTGCCTTCGACGACCTGCTGAGCGAGGGCGCGGCCATGCTCTCCGCCGTGACCGGCTGGGACGTCGATGCCACCGAGCTGGAGCGGATCGGGCGGCGCATCGTGACCCTCCGCAAGCTCTACAACGAGCGCGAAGGCTGGACCTCGGCGGAGGACACGCTGCCGGCCCGACTGCTCGAGGAGCCACTCGACGGACCGGGCGGGGCCCGGGTCACGTTGAGCCGCGCCGGGCTCGGACGTATGATCTCGGACTACTACCGGGCTCACGGGTGGACGGAACGCGGCGAGGTGCCGCGCGAGTGCGTCACCGCGCTCGATCTAGCGGACCTCGTGACCGACGGAGACCCTCGCGCATGACGGCAACCGTTCCGGGCCCTGACGCCTCCCCCGCGACCAAGACGGTCACCCTGACCATCGACGGCCGCGAGGTCACCGTGTCCGAGGGCACCTCCGTCTGGGAGGCCGCCAAGGAGATGGGGATCGACATCCCCGTGCTCTGCCACGACCCCAATCTGCGACCCGTCGGCGTCTGCCGCATGTGTGTCGTCGAGGTGGATGGCGCCCGCACGCTGCAAGCCTCGTGCGTCCGCCCGTGCGACCCGGGCATGAACGTCCAGACGAACAGCGAACAGGTGGTCCGGAACCGACGGGTGCTGACCGAGCTGATGATGTCGGACCAGCCCGACGAGTCGCCGCGCGACACGACGACCGGCGACGACCAACTCTTCGCTCTGGCCCGGGAGCTGGGCGCGAACCCGGGTCGCTGGCCGGGCGGCAATGGCCGCACGCTCGACCCGAGTTCGAACGTGATCGATGTCAACCACCAGGCGTGCATCCTCTGCGATCGCTGCATCCGCGCGTGCGACGACATCCAGGGCAACCACGTGATCGGGCGTTCGGGGAAGGGCTACTCGACGAAGATCTCGTTCGACCTCGACAACCCGATGGGTGCGTCCTCGTGCGTGGACTGCGGCGAGTGCGCCGCCGCGTGCCCGACGGGCGCCCTCGTGAACAAGCCCATCGCCGGACCGATCCGTCCGCCGGAGGAGTTGAAGACGGTCGAGTCGGTCTGCCCGTACTGCGGGGTGGGCTGCGCCGTGAACCTGCGCGTAGACGAAGCGGAGAACCGCGTCATCACCAGCGACGGCCGCGCACCGAGCGGCACCGACGGACGGCTGTGCGTGAAGGGTCGCTACGGATTCGACTACGCGTCGCACCCCCACCGACTGACGAAGCCGTTGATCCGCAAGGAGTCGCACTATCCGAAGCGTCCGCTCACCGGCGACAACACGGGGAAGGCCGACGGCACGCGCGCGGGTCGCGACCTCTTCGACTACGACGTCGCTCTCGACGCGTTCCGCGAAGCGACGTGGGAAGAGGCCCTCGCACTCGTCGCCTCGCGACTTGGCGCCATCAAGGACACCCACGGCGGCAACGCGCTGGCCGGCTTCGGCAGCGCGAAGTGCTCCAACGAGGAGGCCTACCTCTTCCAGAAGATGGTGCGCACGGCGTTCGGCACGAACAACGTCGACCACTGCACGCGACTGTGTCACGCATCGAGCGTCGCCGCGCTGCTGGAGACCATCGGGTCCGGCGCCGTCACGACGATCTACCGCGACATCGAGAACTCCGACGTCGCGCTGGTCACCGGTACGAACACGACGTCGAACCACCCGGTCGCAGCGACCTTCTTCAAGGAGGCCGCGGCGCGCGGGACCAAGCTGATCATCATCGATCCGCGTCGTCCGGACCTCGCGGACCACGCGTACGAGTACGTCCGCATCAAGCCCGGCTCGGACGTCTCGTTCTACAACGCCGTGATGCACGTGATCCTCGAGGAGGGCCTCGAGGACACGGACTACATCGCGAAGATGACCGAGAACGTCGACGCGCTCCGCGAGCTCGTCGCGCGCTACACGCCCGAGGTCGCGTCGAAGATCTGCGGCATCTCGCCCGAGCGCATTCGGCGCGTCGCGCTCACGATCGGCAACGCCAAGGCGATGCTCGTCTTCTGGGGCATGGGCATCTCGCAGCACGTGCACGGCACGGACAACGCGCGGTCGCTCATCAACCTCGTCCTCCTGACCGGCAACATGGGCCGTCACGGCACCGGGCTGCATCCGCTCCGCGGTCAGAACAACGTGCAGGGTGCGAGCGACGCCGGCCTGATCCCGATCGTCTACCCGGACTACCAGCCCGTCACGGACGTCGCGACACGCGAGCGCTACGAGGCCGCGTGGGGCATCCCGCTGGATCCGAACGTCGGCATGACCGTCGTCGAGATCGCGCACGCGGCCGAGGACGGCTCGCTCAAGGGTCTCTACGTGATGGGTGAGAACCCGTTCCTCTCCGACCCCAACGTCGGCCGCGCACGCGACGCGTTCTGCAATCTCGACTTCCTCGTCGTGCAGGACATCTTCCTGACCGAGACCGCCGAGGCCGCTGACGTCGTGCTGCCCGCCTCGTCGTACTTCGAGAAGACGGGCACCTACACGAACTCCGACCGCCGCGTGCAGCTCGGGCAGACGGCGCTCGAGATGCCGGGCGACGCGCGCCTCGACTGGGAGATCCTGTGCGACGTGATGTCGCGCATGGGCTACGAGCAGCGCTACGACTCGATCGAGGACGTCTTCGTCGAGTTCTCGGATCTGACCGAGAGTTACAAGGGGCTGCGGTACAAGCACCTGCGCGGGCGCGGCAAGATCTGGCCGTGTCCCGACCCTGAGAACAGCGAGGGGACCATCGTCCTCTTCGGCGACGGCTTCCCGACCGCGAACGGTCGCGCGCGGTTCGCGCCCGCCGAGGTGATCCCGCCCGCGGAGCTGCCGGACGACGAGTTCCCGATGGTCCTCAACACCGGCCGCATGCTGCAACACTGGCACACCGGTTCGATGACGCGGCGCTCGAAGGCGCTCGACGCGATCGCTCCGGACGCTGTGTGCGAGCTGAACCCGACCGACCTCACCGAGTTGGGCATCGCGTCCGGTGACATGGTGCGCGTGTCGTCGCGACGCGGCTCGATCCGCCTCAAGGTGAACGGCAGTCCGAAGACCTCGCGCGGCGGTGTCTTCATCCCATTCCACTTCCGCGAGGCGGCGGCGAACCTGCTGACGAATGACGCCCTGGACCCGGCGGGCAAGATCCCCGAGTTCAAGTTCTGCGCTGTTCGCGTCGAGCCCGCGTGAGCGCGGTCTCGACGTTCGAGGTCGAAGCCCGCTCGTACGAGCTCGACGCCTACGGCCACGTCAACCAGGCGACGCACGTGCTCTGGTTCGAGCACGGCCGACTCGTGTTCCTGCGCGAGCGCGGGATGACCTACACGTCCATCCCGGACGTGTACGGCGTGCACGTCATGGTGCTCCGGCAGGACGTGACGTATCGCGGTCAGATCCACCTGGGCGACCAGCTGCGCATGACGAGTCAGATCACGCGCTTCGGCCGCACGTCGTTCACGTGGTCCCAGACACTCCACCGCGCGGACGCCGACGACGATGCCGCACCGGTAACCGTCGCCGAGGTGACGATGGTCTGCGTCGGTGCCGACAGCGCAGCCGCGCCGATGCCAGACGAACTGCGCGGCCGACTCGAGGGCTGAGCCCGCAGCGGCGGCTCGTTCCTCGCCGGAGGGGTTCACCACGGCGACACGGCTGAGCACCGCGGAGCACGGCGAGCGGGGGGCCGTCTTGAATCCGAGCACCCGGTGCGGGCCGTCAACCCCAGCAGGCGCGCTGGTTCCTGCCGCCTTCTCGCTGTGTTCCGCCGTGTCCGCGGTGCCGCTGTGGTGAATCCGAATCGAAACCAGGCCGCCTCACATACGCGAGACGGCCTGGTGGTTTTCGGTTAGGCCCAAGGGAGGGGCGGCTCCCAAGGACCCGGGCCGGGACGGGCAGATAGTGGTCGGTTCTAGCGGTCGAACTCCAGCTCACGCGGCTTCGACATCATCCAGGGATCCGAGTCGGCGCTCGAGTGGTCGCCGAAGCGATACCCGAAGATCACAAACGCGGGGTTCTGCGACTCTTCGTACTCGAAGCGCGAGACGTTCAGTTTGAGACGCTTGCGCTTCAGGTCGATCACGAGCTTGGTCTTCGGGACGAAGGGCACGAGGCTCTTTCTGCTGTCCCAGATCAGTTTCGTCTTCCTCACCTTCCACCCTGGATCGCGGCCCGGGATGACGATGACGGTCGGTGCGTTGGCGCTGCCGAACACGAGGCGCAAGAGGTCGGCGTTCGTGTCGAACGGGCCCTCGTCCTCGAACGACGTCATGATCGAGAACTTGTCCCGCTGGAAGCGGATCGAGTCGGTGATCTTGCCGCGCTGAACGGCGAGATTGCCGGCGCCACGATCAACGGCCGTGAACGGCAGCGACGACGCACTGGAGTCAGTCCCGAACAGCGCGCGAACGCGATACGTCACATCGAGGAGCGACGACGAGTTGACCGAGTCCTCGAAGACCGACGCGCCGGGACCGATCTGCGTCACGACGGTCTCGGGCGAGTTGCCGATCGCGCGCAGGATCTCGTAGCCGGACTCGCCGCTCGCGCGGTCTCGCCAGACGAGAGCGAAGCGGCCGCCGCCCTGCGGCACGACCGTGAACAGGCCGGGCGCCGGGATCGGAGGATCGAATATGCCGAGGTCGAACACCGTGCCACCGCCGGTGGCGGGGTCGTCGTCCGGACGCGTGTCCTCCTCCTCGGTCGGAGTGCGCACGATGATCTCGGCCGACGGGAAGATCGTGCCCTCGCCCTGCGCGACGACGCGATACGAGTACGCCTGACCCGGGACGACCGACTGATCGGCAAAGAGCGTGGTGAATGCACCGAGCACCGCCACCGTCGCGAAGCCACCGTTCGGCAGAATGCGCCGCTGGACCTGCACGGCCGTGGCGTTGATCGCGTCGAGATCCTGGACCCACGTCAGGTCCGCGCGCCGCGGGCGGACGTCCGTCGTGCGCAGATCGTGCGGCCCCGAGGACTCGACGAGCGCGATGTCGTCGAGCGCGTTGTCGGGAGGTGCCAGTTCGGCGAAGAACACGTCGCCCTCACCGCCGTAGAGCGACTGGAATTCGTCCTGCAGCGGGAAGTCGGTGGAGCGGGTGCTGCCGGCCACCATCGCGCGACGATTGCCGAGGAGCGTGATCGCGCGCCCGAGATCGAGGTCGGAGCCGCCGAGGTACGTCGAGAAACTGGTGCTCTTGCCGTCCGGCGCGATCACCGACACGAACGCGTCGCCACCCAGCTTGTAGAGCTCGGCGCCGCCGTTGAACGAGTTGGTGAGCGAGCTGCCGGTGATCGGGAACTCGGGGGACCCGGTGCCACCCGTGACCCACGCCTCGCGGGAGGCGTTGACCACGATCCCCAAGCCGACGTCGAAGCCACGACCGCCGAGCAGCGTCAGGTACTCCTGCCGCTTGCCGTCGTTGCCGATGCGGGCGACGAACGCGTCGTCGAAGTGCGACTTCTCGCGCTGGACCGCCCCCGCCGTACCGCGGAACCCGGTCGAGTCGGTACGACCCGTGATGTAGACGTCACCACCCGCGTCGACGGCGAGGTCGTTGACCGCGTCGAACCCGATGTCGCCGAAGTACGTCAGCCAGGTAATGCCCGAGTCCTCGACGTGCGCGATCCAACCGTCGGCGAAGCCAGCCATGATCTTCTGGAACGCACCCGTCGTCGCTGGCAGATCCGTGGATTGGGTGTAGCCACCGACCACGATCCCACCGTCCGGATGCGGCTCACACGTGTACGGCCGATCGTCGGCCGAGCCACCGATGTACGACGAGAGCACGAAGTCGGGCGGATCGAGTTCGGGGTCGAGCTGCATCACGAAGCCGTCGAACTGGAACTGCGGGCCGTCGTGCGTGTCGTCGAATGCGTTGACGAGCTCGAAGTCGGTGTCGCTACTCGTGCGGCCCACGACCCAGACCAGTCCGTCGGTGTCGACTGCAACGTCGGTCGCCGTCTCGTCGCCGGACCCGGCGATGTACGTCGAGAACGTGATGACGTCGCCCTCGACCAGCGTCAGGAACGACTCGGCGCGATCGACGTAGGCCGTCTGCGGGCCGTCCTCGACCGGGAAGTCACGCGAGTACGTCTCGCCCGTGATCCAGACGCCGCCCTCGCCGTCGAGGGCCATGCCGAAGGCCTCGTCCCGCGTACCACCGCCGACGTAGACCGTGGTGACGGTGCCGTCCGGCGTGACGGAGGTGACGAACGCATCGCCGTCGCCGCCCATCTTCTCGTCGGTGCCCGGCAGCGACTGCGGCGAGCTGGAGAAACCGGTGCAGACGATCGTGCCGTCCGGCTCGGAGACCATCGCGTTCACGAGGTCGGGGCCGATGCCGCCGAAGTACGACGCGAACTCGAGCGTCGGGTCGATGACCAGCGTGCGCTCGGTGTCGTACTCGCCCACGCGGAAGGAGACGATCGGCGCGGCGCCATCGAGGCGCTCCACCACGAACCCGCAGTCCACGGGTACGCGCCGATCGCGGATGACCTGGAAGGCGAACGGAGCTCGGTGCCGCAACGTGCCCGCCTCCGTCTCGAGGACCAGCGCGCCGTCCTCGATCTGCACGCTGTCTGCGCCGTCCACGGCGAAGCGTGCCTCGAGCGGGTCAGCGCCCGGAGCGACGATCAGGTCGTACGCGAGTCCGGAGCCGCCGATGCGCCAGACGATGTCGATGCCGTTCCACACCGCCGTCTGGGCCACCGAGCGGAAGCTGCGCACGCCGCGCACCCACTTCGAGCGGTCGTTGCCCTTGCAGTAGCTGGTCGTGCCGGGTCGCTGACGACGGCCGACCGGATCGACGGCTGCAGCGCCGAGGGGGCGCCAGCGCACGTCGGACCGCACGCCACCCTCGCCAACGAGAGTGGTCGTCGCCGAATCCTCGGAGATGGCCAAAGCGAGGCTGCCCGCGCGACATAGGTAGTCGGCAGAGCCCAGAGCCTGGCCACGGTTCTCTTCGAAGACCGGTTGCGAATCGAGGCGCCGCAGCGCGTCACCGGCCTCGACGACCGGTCCGGTGCTGAGCACCACAAGACCCAGCAGCACGCCAAGCGTGCTTCCGGTTCGTAGTCGTGCGGGCATTCCTCTCCCTCTCGGAGGGCCCTATGGGACGGGGCACCCCGAGCATACGGGACACTTGCCCGCTGATCGCAAGCCGATTCGGTGGGCGGCGGGTCACGCCGATTGCGGCGTCCGTCGTAGGTGGCCGCCCGTCGGGGGCATGTGGCAATCGCCGCGCCTCCCATGTTCCTGGTCGGCTCCGCGGCTGCGATGGCTCTCACGCAAGCGCGACGCCCTCGGTCGCAGCCTTGCGTGGCCTCATCCCCCGCGTCACGCCGCTTGCGCTCGAGCGCAACCGGCGCGCCCCGGGTGGGGATCCGTGGCGACCTCGCCTCCGCCAACCCCACGCGATCGCTGGGTCAACGGCGCCGTAGGGGCGGACCCCCTGGTCCGCCCCGCCCGCTGGGGTCATCCGCGCGAGGCGGGTCCGCTGGCGGACTGCGAACAACCCTCGTCATACGGACGGCCATCGGTCCATGACGGTGCTCCCACTCATCGCGGCGTCTCGTCGCGCGTGCGCATCCGTCCGCCGCCGTGCGCCACCTCAATCGGGTCGTACGGGCGGACCCCCTGGTCCGCCCCGCCCGCTGGGGTTGGCCGCACTTGACGGGTCCACTGGCGCACTGCGAACGACGCTCGTGATCCGCACGGCCATCGGTCGACGACGTCGCAGCTCGGCGACCCGCACGACCGCAACTCGTGCGCATCACCGTCATCGCCGGCGTGCGCCAGCCACCGCCATCGCCCGCGCGAGCCGTCGTCGGCGCGGGTGGGTCAGGAGACCCACCCCTACGGCGCCGTCGGCCAGGCGAAGCCCGTCGTACGGCCAACTGGCGGGATCCCGATGCCCGCCCGCACTCACCGACCTGTCAGCGACTTCGCCTTCATCACCAGGTCCAGGAACTCCATCCGATACCCGCCGGGGTCATCCCCGATCGCCTCGGTCCCGAGCTCCAGCACCCCGTCGAGCGTCGTGTGGCAGCTCGGCGAGCCGCGCAGGATCATTCCGAACGAGGCCACCGCACTCGCGAACTTGAAGTCCGCCGACGCCGACGAGTACGTCGCCTGCGAGTCCGTCACACCCTGCTCGAGCTTCACGCTCGTCGAACCGTCGGGCTGCTTGTAGCGGACCTTGACGGTCAGCATCTCGCCGCTGCCGGCCGCGTCGCTCGGAGCCATGCGTGGCTGCTGGTACCTCAGCGAGTCGATCGTCGAGGACGCCGTCGCGGTCGCTGCGGGGACGACCTCGTAGAGCATCGTCACCGAGTGACCGGCGCCCATCTCGCCCGCGTCCTTCTTGTCGTTGTTGAAGTCGGCGGCCGCGAGCACCCGGTTCTCGTAGCCGATGAGCCGATAGGCCCCGACCTGCACCGGGTTGAACTCGAGCTGGACCTTCACGTCCTTGGCGACCGTGACGAGCGTGCCGTGCATCTGGTCGACGAGCACCTTGCGCGCCTCTTTGATGCCATCGAGGTACGCGTACTGGCCGTTGCCCTTGTCGGCGAGCGACTCGAGCTGCGCGTCCTTCAGGTTCCCGGTGCCGACACCGAGGACCGTCAGGAAGACGCCGTCCTGGGCGCGCTCCTGGACCATGTCGACGAGCTGGTTGCGATCCGTGACGCCGACGTTGAAGTCGCCGTCGGTCGCGAGGATCACGCGGTTGACGCCGCCCTCGACGAAGTTCTCCTTCGCGATGCGGTACGCCTCCTGGATGCCCGCGCCACCGTTGGTGGAACCGCCCGCAGCCAGACTGTCGAAGGCCGCCATGATGGCCTCCTGATCACCACCGTGCGTCGCTCGAAGCCGTACACCACTGTCGCTGGCGTAGACCACCACCGCGACGGAGTCCTGCTCGCGCATCTGCTGCGCCATGAGCTTCAGAGATCTCTGTAGGAGCGGCAGTTTGTCAGCCGCCTTCATCGAACCGGACACATCGACCAGGAACACCAGGTTCGACGCCGGCGGCTCGTCCTCGATCTCGCGCGCCTTCAGGCCCACGCGCACCAGACGGTTACGCGGGTTCCAGGGACACGCGGCCGTCTCGGTGACCACGCCGATCGGGTGATCGCCAGTCGGTGCGGCCTGCGAGTACGGGAAGTAGTTGATCATCTCCTCGATGCGGATCGATGCCGCGGGCGGCACCTGTCCGTTCGAAAGGAAGCGCCGCATGTTGGCGTAGGACGCCGTGTCGACGTCGATCGAGAACGTCGAGAGCGGCTCCTGGGTCGGATCGCGGAACGCCGGCTCACCGGGATGCTCGTACCACTCGCCGTTCGGCGTGGCCGTGGGCCGCCGTGCCTCGTCGCGGGCCCGGATACGCCGCAGTTGCTCGAGGGCCACCTCGGCGACGGCGGTCTCGAGCTCGTCGTCGGTCTCGATCAGGTTCAGCAGCTTGCCGACCTTGATGTCGGCCGTGCCGCGAACGCGAGCCCAGCTGACGATCCCGCCAACCTGCACGTCGTTCCAGGCCGTGCCTTGGAGGGCGAGGCCGAGACGCGGGAGATCGGCGAGGACGGGCACCGCGATCGGCAGCCGCGAGACGCCGACGATGCGACCGTCTCCGTCGCGCTCCCAGGTGCTGTCGCCGGCGATCACGCCGCCGGCATCGCCGCCGCCGGCGACCGACGTGTCCTCGCTGTCTCCCGCGGCGCCGGCGCCGTTGAAGCCACGTCCACCGTCGCGCCTGATGCGCTTGTCACGACGCAGCGGCCCCATGCGATTGTCCTCCATAGCCCGTCGGGTGGCGGGGTCGATCCCGTCGTCGGGGCTTCCGCCTCCGCCGCTGACGGCCGTTCCGTGGCCGCCCCCAGCGCTAGCGCCGGCGCCGTACAGATACGGCGGGGTCGTGGCCGGCAGCGGCGCCCCCGGCTTCGGCGCCTTCGTCGCCGGTGTCAGCGAGGGTCTACCCGGTTGGGCCCCCGGCTTCCGGGAGAAGGTTGCGGGCGCCGGAGCGGCCGGTGCCGACGACGCGTCTCCGGGCTTGGCGGTGATGTCCTCGGTCACCGACGAGGGCTCGATCGGTTCGTTGAACGTGGCGACCGTCCGGTCGCCACCCCCGCGTGGATCGCGGAGCGGGTCGCGGCGGTTGATGTTCGGCGCGAGCTCGTAGCCGTCGCCCCCGTTGTTCCCGCCCCCACCGCCGCTGCCGACGAGGTCGGACAGGCGGTCCACAGGAATCGCAGCGACGGCCCTCCTCCCCGCGAGCTCGACGTTCCCGTGAGCGTGCTGCACTTCGCGTTGGGCCGGCAGATTGCCCAGGTCATCCGGACGGTCGCTGGCGTCGTAGTGGTACACCCGGCCACCCTTACTTCGGCCCAGCACCGAGTCGAATGGCCCGTTCGATCCCCACGTCGCCGAGGCCGACTCCGCGTCGCGACGCGCGGAGACATCCCCCGCCAGCCACGTCGCCAGGCCGACGCCCGCGACGACGGACGCCGCCATCCCGACCAACGGCCACAGGTTCCGCAGCCGCCCGCCGGACGCCACCGGAGCCGCCGCCGCTGCAATCGCCGCCCGCTGCTCCGCCGTCAACGTCCCCGCCGACTCCGTCGCGAGTTCGCTCGTCAGCAGATCGCCCATCGAGCGGATCTCGTCGACCAGCGCCTGGGCCTCGACGTCGGCTGCCACGCGCGCCGCCACGGCGTCGTGCTCGGCGCCCTCGAGCTCTCCGAGGGCAAACGCCGTCAGCAGCGCCTCGTCGTCCATGTGCTCGTTCTGCGCGTCATTCATGTCTTGGGGGTTCGTGCCGTGGGGGTTCATGTCGTGGGGATTCATCGAGAGGCTCCCTTCAGTCCAACGGTGCCGGGAGAGATGTCGGCGCCGAGCGCCGGGGCGAGGTCGTGGCGCAACTTGCGCAGGCCCGTGTGGATCAAGACGCCGACGTACGACAGGCTGAGGCCCGTCACCGCGCTGATCTGGCGGTAGCTGAGTCCCTCGCGGAACTTCAGGTGGATCACCTCGCGTTCCTTCTCGGGCAGTCGTGCGAGCGCGTCGACGGCCGCCGAAACGGCCTCCTCGTGCTCGACGACCTGCGCCGGGGTCGGCCCCGGGACGGCGCGTCCGTTCACCTCGGTCAGTTCGGTGGTCTTCACGTGCTTGCGTCTCCTCAGCTCGTCCAGTGCGCGATTGCGGCACACGGTGAAGAGCCACCGACGCAGATGCCCGTCGATCGCCGTGCGGTCCTGACGGCAGAGCCTCAGGAAGACGTCCTGCACGGCGTCGCGAGCGCGGTCCGAGTCCCCGAGCAGACGATTGGCATAGGCGAGCAGCGGACCCTCGAACGTGTCGAGCGCCCCGGCGATCCAGGCCTCGTTCGAGTCCTGGTTGCTGTCGTGCACACCCTCTTCGGCCATTCTGCCTCGGGTCCCCGGCCACCCTTGCGGCGGCCCGTTCACCCCCACGACGAACGGGCCCGCACCTTCTTAGAGACGAACGGGAGAGATTCGTCGCGCGGTGGAATCGAGATCGCCGCGATCAGCGGCGCGCGTGGACGGTGACGTGCGCCATGGCGCGGGCGTCGAACTCGTGGACCACCACAAACCGCATCGAGCAGCGCAGCTTCTGGAACACGTAGGAGTACTCGACGAAGTCGCTGCTCCCGCCGCCGCCACCCTCCTGGTTCTCCCAGTCGGCGCCCTCGATCACCGACTCGAGCAGCGCCTCCAGACGGTCCTCACCTCCGGGGACAATGTCGAGCGTGTCGGGGACGTCTTGCGAGCAACCGGTGAGGACAAGCGCAAGGAGCAGCGGCAGGAATCGAGTCATCGCCGCAGCATACCGGCACGTCACCGTTCGGTTGTGAGCCCACGCTCAGTTCCACCGATGGCGGGTCAACGCCCCAGGGTGGTCGTCCGGACGGCCTCGCCGGCGCCGTTGCGGTAGCCGATCGCGACGTCGTCGGTCGTCGTCTGCCGTACCAGCGCGCGGAAGTGCTGCGCGTTGTGGACCCGATGCCCCGCGACCGTCTCGACGACGAAACCTCGAGAGAGTCCGGCGCGCGCGGCCAGGCCGCGGCGCTGCACGCGCGCCACCATGAGTTCACCATCCTTCGACTCGGCCAGCGTCAGTCCCCACCCGGCGACGTGAAGTCCCAGAGTGCCGGGAGGCGCGCCGACCGCACCCCAGTAGCGCACGCCGTCGGGGATCTCCGACGGCTGGAGCACGCGGATCGGGAAGCCGTCGCCGACGAACCTCCCGTCGTCGACCGCGATGAACGCCGTTCGGCGAGTGACGAGGTCGAACTCGACGCCGAGCTGCTCGATCTGCGCCAGGTGCGCATCGCGGTCGTCGCCCTCGGTCCCGTGGAGGTCGCTCTCGATCTCGTGGACGCGGGTCCGCGCCCACATCGCTGCGAGGGAGGCATGCTCCGTCTGCTCCTCGGGGAGCACGACGCGCACCGGGATCGACACGGACCGACCAGCAACCGTCCCGCGGAACAGCAACTCGCCCTCAGCCGGAGCCGTGTAGCGACCGATCACGCGGACAGGCTGACCCGCGAACAGGTCCGGCACCCGCTTCGGGTAGATGTCCTCGATCGGCAGGCCGTTCGTGTCGACGGTGACGTTCAGCAGGAGCGGCGCGTCGAACCGCTCGCGGAGGCGCGCGGCCGCCTGGAGCGCGGCCTCGGGCTCCTTCGGAATCACGACCTCGCACGCACCGCGACCGTGCTCGGCGATGCCCTCGACGAGGTAGCGGTTCACCGACGAACCGATGCCGAACGAGAACCAGCGCGCGTCTTGGCCCTGGTCGCGGATCGTCGCGAAGATCCTCTCCTCGTCGCCGATGAAGCCATCGGTCAGGAACACGACCGTGCGCAGGTACCGCTCGTCGCCCGGCTGGTCGAGCCAGGCCTGGAGGCCCTTCAGCATCTCGGTCCCGCCGCCGCCAGCCAGGTTGCGGACATAGCTGAGCCCGCGCTGCACGTTCTCCGGCGTCGCGTCGATCGGCGCGTCGGAGAGCGAGCCCGTCGAACCCGCGAACTGGATCACGTTGAAGCGATCGTAGGGGCGCAGATCGCGGAGCGCTGTGCGGACGAGCGCCTTCGACGTGTCCAGCGGGATCCCCTCCATCGAGCCCGACGTGTCGAGCACGAACGTGACCTCGCGCGCCCCGACGTCGGCGTCCGAGGGATCGAGCATCGGCACGAGGAACGCGGAGAAGAAGCCGCCGTGCTCCTCGCCGCGATGCGCGATGAAGCCGGGGAGAATCTCGTCGGCGGCGATGGTCCAGCGGATCACGAGGTCCTTGTTCGGATGTGTGTCGCGGTCGGCCAGAGCGACGGTCGCCCACGCACCGCCGTCGTGTTCGACCACGAGTTCGTGTGTCGGCGACGAGATCGCACCGATGGCGATGCCGGCGTCGATCGTGACCGAGACGGCGACGTCGCGTCCCGAGCGCACGCCCTCGGGGAGGACGGGCGGGGAGATGCGCGACGCATCCGGAACCGCGGTCGTGTCGGGATGCGCCCCACCACCACCGACCACTCCGCCGGCATCGCTCGCACGGCCCGTCGACGGACGCACGGCGCCGGGCATGTAGCGCGGACCGACCGTCATCGGGAACACGTACTCGTACGAGCCCGACTCGTAACGCAACGCGTGGAAGTAGGTCACCGACACGTCGATCGCCTCGCCCGGTGCGATGTTCGCCACCGACTGCGTGAATGCGTTCGGGCGCTCCTGCGTCATCAAGCTGGCGGTCCGACCGCGGCGCCGCGCCTCGGCGTAGATGCGCTCGGCCTCCTCGCGCGGCTTCACGACGCCGACGACGCGTCGTCCCTCGATCTCCATCACGAACTCGTTGACGGCGGCGTTGCTGGGCAGCGGGAAGACGTAGACGGCCTCGACCACATGGTCGAAGGGGTTCGCGTACGTCTGCGTCAGACGCGACGAGGCGATCCAGCCGGAGACGTCGGCCTCGACGTCGGTGTGTGTCAGCGGGAAGGCACCGATCTCCTCGCCATCGCGACGTCCGACGAGACGCAGCTGCTCCTTCGGCCAGGCCACGGCATCCCACGCGGACTTGCGGCCTCCGCCGCCGGCTCTCAGGTTCCGCCGACCGCCGCGTCGCCCCCCCCAAGCTCCACCTGCGCCGCCACCGATGCCGATCACACCGTTCGTCGCTGGCCCCTCGAACGGGGCGGTGGAGGCGAACCGCGGATCGCCAAGACCGATCACATCGGCGTCGCACATCTCATCGGTGACGGCCTCGAAGCACTCCGCGTCGGCGTACTCCGCCTGCTCGTCCGCCAGGACGTCGCGCTCATCGAGCGGGACCTCGTTCTCCACGAGCACGAGCAGGTGGTCCTCCGCACCGAGCTCGACGTTCCCGAGGAACGTCCGCGGCCAGACATCGCGCTCCCAGACCGTCTGCGACGACGACGAGACGAGCACGGCGTGGGCGGCGAGAGACAGGACCAGACAGAGCCAGGTGCGCTTCTGCATATCGACCTCCGTGACGCCCTTCGGTCAACGGAGATCGCGCAGAACGGTTCGGTGCAGCTCGGCGCGATTCGGCCAACTCCGTGGATCGGCCAGCTCCGTAGATCGGCTGGCTCCGCCAGTCGGAGCGCTCGGGGCCGGCTCGGACGCGGTCAGGCCGTGGCGTCGTGCTCGGCGAGTGCCTTGCTCGCTCGCTCGAGCTCCTTGCGCTCCGCGCGGGAGAGGTTGTCCATGCCCCCCACCTCATTGATGCGATCGAGAAGACTGTCGACGGTCGACTGCAGCACGTCTCGCTTCGCTTCCGCCTTCTCGCGCACCGAGCGCCGCTTCTCGCGCTCCTTGCGTTCCTCGTCGTCAGCCCTCAGGCCGACCTCTTTCGATTGGAGCATCGCTCGCGCGAACGGATCGTGCGCCGCGTAGATCTCACCGTGCTTGGACTGCCACAGCAGAGTGCGGCACGCCTGAATGCCCGCAACGCCGATCCAGATCGTGAGGATCGAGCCGCTGTCCAGAACCCCCACGCCGGGCCAGAGCCAACCCACTAGACCGACGGCGATCAGCAGGCCGTTGCCGACGAAGCCGACTTGTGCCGTGTGGCGCGACGACTTGTTGACGTGCATGCGGAACGTCAGCGCCCCGCGCAGCACGCGTCCGCCGTCGAGCGGGTAGACGGGCAGCAGGTTGAAGATCATGAGGGCGAGCTGAATGTGCGCGAACCACGTGACGACCGCTTGGGTCATCCACATCTCCGACGACTCCGGCCAGAGCCAGACAACCGGGTAGAGCACCGCCATCCACACGAGGTGCACCGCAGGACCGGCGAGAGCGACGAAGATCTCGTCGCGCGGGTTCTGCGCTTCGGAATCGAGATGCGCGAGGCCACCGAGACCTCGCAGCGTCATGAGTTCCGTGTCGATGCCGCAGCGGCGCCCTGCGAGAATGTGGCCCATCTCATGGGTCCACACCGTTGTGAACATCAACACCGTGAGGATCACGCTCCAGAACAGCGCCTCTTCGAACGGCAGCCAGCTGGTGAACCCGAAGAGGAAGAACAGCGGCCAGATCGCGATCGTCCACGAGATTCGCACGCGTACACGGAACGCCGTGAACAGCGGCCACGTGGTGTGCAGCAGCCGCATGAGCGGGCTCGGAGTCGGGTTCGGGTCTTGCACGGTTCGCGTCGCATCGTACCGGCGCGTCCGACCGCCGGTGAGGCACGCCCGGGGGAACGATCGTCCCACGTCGTGATCGTGAAGCGATCGCCCTGCCGCATCCGATCGAAAGCAGACGCGGATCCCGGCCATAGACCCGGGGAGAGACTTCATCGTGATCACCGCACGTCCTCGGATTCGACTCGTCGCCGCGATCGTCGCGATCACGGGGGGTGCCCTGGCGCTGTCGCTCGAACCTGCCCCACCGACAGCGGACGCGGCGGAGGTCGCTCGGCCGCTTCCACGCGACGGTGTCGCGCTGCGAGCCGGAGAGACCGTCGACGTCTCCGTTCTCCAGCATCCCGAGCTGTCACGGAGTGTCCGCATCTCCGAGGACGGCAGCATCGAGTACCCGTTCCTCGGCCGCCTCGAGGCCGCCGGCCGCACCGCCGAGGCCCTGGAGCGCGCCATCTCGTCGGCGCTCGCCCAGCAGTTCTCGCTGCGCGATGTCCGCGTCTCGGTATTCCGCACCGCGCCGCCGAACGGTTCCGTGTTCGTCCTCGGCCACGTGACGCGCTCCGGCCGACACGACCTCCCGAGCGACAAGCCGTTGACGCTGATCCAGCTCATCGCGTTGGCGGGTGGGTTCTCGGCCGAGGCCGACACGGCCTCGGTGCAGATCCTGGGCGGATCGGAGGGCGGCGCCGAGACGAGGACGTTCGATCTCTCAGGACTGGAGCGCGCCGCCGAGAGCGCTGACACGACGCTTCACGACGGAGACGTCATCGTGATCGCGCGCGCCCCCGAGGTCGCCGTCCTCGGACAGGTCAACAGCCCTGGGACGATCCCGCTTCGAGCCGGCGAATCGCGCGGCATCCTGCTCGTACTGGCCCGAGCACGCGGATTCACGCGACTCGCCGATCGCGACGAGGTGCTCTGGATCCGCGCCGGAACGGGTGCACGCGAAGCGCGCCGAATCGACGTCGACGCGGTGTTGGACGGCAAGGCGCCCGAGCCGCAGATCGAGCCGGGAGACGTCCTCTACGTCACCGAACGGATGTTCTGATGTCCGTGCTCGAGGCGATCGAGGTCGGCGCGCCCCCCCGCACACCGCTTCCAGTCCATCCGCGAGAGTGGTTGGCGATGCTCTGGCGACGCCGACTCGTGGTGGTGGTCACGGCGGCGCTCGTCCTGGGTGCAGCCTGGGCGCGAGGCTTCGAGCGAGCCCCGGTCTACCGCTCCACCCCCGTTCACCTGGAGATCGTCTCAGACGGTGCGCGCATCGCGACCATCAGCGACGTCTTCCATCGGCAGTCCGTCACTTCCGTCGCACTGAACACCCAGGTCGAGCTGATCCGCTCGCGGCGTGTGCTCCACGCGGTGCACTCTGAGATCGCTGGGCTCGCGGACCGGCTGCCCTACGCGCGCTTCGTGGAGGCGGTCCACGTCGAGTCGATCCGAGGCACCTTGCTCGTCCGGATCTGGGTGGAGAGTCCGATCGCGCACGGCAACGCAGAGGCGGCGAACGCGATCGCCGACAAGTACGCAGACGTGATCCAGTCTCATGCGGAACAACGCCATGGACGGATCGCGGGCGAACTCGAGCGCCGCGAGGACGCCGCCCGAGAGGCGCTCGCCGCCGTCGATGCGGAGCTGGCTGCGTGGCGCGAGACCAACGCGATCGCGGACCCGGCAAGCGAGCGCGAGAAGCTCGAGCTGGTCGTCGGGCGCCTCGAGGTGCGTTGCGTCGAATCGGACATCTCCGCGGTTCGCTTCCAGCGCGCCGCCGATCAGATCTCGACCGCCGAGGCACCTCACGACTCGCCAGAGGTCGTGTCCGACGCCGGATACAGTGCGGTGACCGAGCTCATTGCGCGGCTTGCGCAGGAGCGAATCGCCCTCCTGCGAGAGTTCCGAGAGACACGTCCCGACGTCCAAGTCGTCGACGACCAGCTCGCGTTCTTGGAGCGCCGGCGAAGCGCGCTCGTGCCGCTCATCGTCGCGCGCGTCGAGGACGCAGCGCGTGACGCCAACGAAGAGTCGCGGCGGCTCGTGGAACTGCGCGACGCGAAGCGAGACGAGCTCCGCAAGGTTGCCGACCTCGAGGTCGAGCTCGCCAACATGGAGGAACGGCGTGCGGGCCGTCGGAGCGACGTCGGCGAGCTCGTCGCTCAGCGAGAGAAGCTCCAGGGGGCGCTTGGGTTTGGCCTGACGCCGGTCGTGATCTGGGAGCGGGCACGAGAGGAGGCGATCCCGCATGGAGGCGATCGCCAAGGCAACATCGGCGTGGCCGCGGTCCTCGCCGCGATCCTCGCCGCGCTGGCCGCCCTCGCGTGCGACCGCTGGAGCGACGTGCTACGAACACGGGCGGACGCGGAGCGCGAGACCGCGCTCCCGGTTCTCGGCAGCGTTCCACACGTGCGCGGCCGTCGCCGACGTCGCGACCGGCTAGTGGTCGACCGACCGGAGTCGGCTGCGGCGGAGTCCGTGCGCTTCCTGCGTCTATCCATCGAGCACGCCATGGCAAGCCAGGGGACCGGTCGACGGCTCCTCGTGACGAGCCCGCGCGACGGCGACGGTCGGACGTCGACCGCCGTCCACCTCGCCGCAGCGCTCGCGGCCGATGGCGCAGACGTCCGACTGGTGGATGCGGACCTGCGCGCGCCGAGGCTTCACGACATCTTCGGACTCGACCGCAGTCCGGGGCTGGCCGAAGCGTGTGAGTCCGAGGATCCCGCGCACGCCCCGTCACCGGAGGGCTGGCCGGAGGGCCTCGCAGTTCTCACGGCCGGAGCCGCGTCCGCTCGGCCTGCCGACGGACTGGTAGCGGACCGTGCGACAGCAATCCTCGGTGAGCGGGAACGGGGCTGGACAATCGTCGACGCCGCCGCCGCGTGCACGACCAGCCACGCTGCCGCCATCGCCCGTCATGTCGACAGCGTCCTGATGGTCGTTCGATCGGGTCGAACGACGACGCGCGATCTCGGCGAGGCACTCGAACGCTTCGCCGCTATCGGTGTCCCGGTCCTCGGGATCGTCGTTACCGACGTTCGCGGCTAGCCCGGCCTATTCGTGAGGCTCGCGCACTCCGTGACGACCGTCGTCCGGGAGTTCAGGATCCGCCTGGGTGCGGAAGCCACGGCACGCTCAGAGAGGCCCGTCCTGAGCGAGGACAGACCGTAGAGATCAAGGCGCGCCGACAACTGCGACGCCGTTCCGTCTCGGAGGAGGCGCAACGCGGAGATCG
>JAJFFG010000091.1 GCA_021776825.1 Planctomycetota bacterium | reverse complement strand
TAGTGCCGGATGCGGACGAAGCCGCGCGGCAACACATGGAGCAAGAAGCGCCGTAGAAACGACGTCGCAGAGAGAGTCATCTCACGGCGACGATCGCCGTCGCGGCGGTCCTTGTACGCGAAGGTCACGTCGCCGCCCGAGATGGCGACGATGCGCTCGTTGCCGATCGCGATGCTGCAATACCGTGTCAGGAACCGTTCGTCGGAGTACCCCGAACAGACTCGACCGATCAGCCCCCCTTGGCGTCGTGCGGCAGCTCCTCGTCATACGGTCAGGACCGATTCTCGGGAGTTCACTCACCTCCGCTCCGCGCCCCCGGCTCTCGCTTCCTCGACGGCCGCACCCTGACGTCGGGAGCCAGGCTCGTCCACACGATCTCGTCGCGCCATGCCGTACGCCCGAAGAGGGGCGTGAGGACCGCGAGAGGTTACGAACCCCGGAAACTCGGTCCTGACTCCTGTATGTCGGTGGTCACCGCGAGCGGAGCGTGGCTTCGACGAGAGTCAACTTGCGGGGACGGACCTCGGCGTCGAGCGCCGTTTCTGCGCCGCCGTCGAGAGTGAGGACGACGCGGTAGCGACCGGCCGGGAGAGGCTCCATCACGTCATTCGTGCCGCCGCGCACGACGGAGTCGTGGGACCATCCCATCGAACCCCCACGGCGCATCGCGAACGTCACGGGGACGACGCTGCCCTGCGCGTCGTAGACCACGCAGGGGGCGGCGACAGCGGCCCCGTCGTCGTCCACAACCGACACACGTAGACGGCCCCCGACCGTCGCGGCGACCGCGACCTCCACGGCGCCCTCGTTGGGTACCTCGATGATGCGTGTCACGTGACGAAAGTAGCTCGAGACGCCGTACCACGCGCCGTCCGGCCGCACGAGCATGCGCCACGTGCCGGGAGCGAGGCCCTCGACCACGAAGCGCCCGTCGGTGGCGCGTAGGTCCCGCGCCTCGTTGCGCATGTCCGTGTCGTTGCTGGGCAGCCAGAAGCCGAACGTCGCGCGCTCGACATCGGCGCCGTCGAACGTGACGATCAGCTGCGGGCCGGGAGCGCTCTCCCTCAGGACCAGCTGCTCGACGTGCGTCTCGCCTGCGGCCGGCGCGGTGATCCACGCCTCGGCGTCGTCGTGGCCTCTCTGCGACGCCTGCACCAGGTAGCGGGCGCCCGGCTTCACGAACTGCCGGACCCGGCCCGCCGCGTCGGTCCAGAGCGCTGCGCTCCCGCGATCGTGGTTGAGATCCACGCGGTGCTTCACCGCCGGCGCACCGCCGCGCGTGACCTCGACCACGAGGACGGAGCCAGCAAGGGCGAAGTCGATCCCGGCCGCCGGTGCGTCGACCTCGCGCGCTAGCAAGTACTCCAGGTCGAAGGCCGCGCCGGGGATCTCCGGCGTGAGCCGGTACTGGCCCGGGACCAGGCCGCGGATCACGTAGCGGCCGTCTTCATCGAACCTCGCCGCAGTGCTGCCGGGACGGACGTCGCCCTCGATCCAGATGACGCGATGGGTGCCAACGTCGAGGTCCTCCCCGTCAACGCGGCACTCCGCCTCCAGGCCTCCCTCTAGCTGCGCACCGCCGTGCACGCCTGTCATGCGGCCCGAGATCGCCACCCCCGCCGCGAGCGACAGCGCACCGACCCCCGTTTCATGAAGAGGCAGTCCGGCCGCTGCAATCCTCGCTGGCGCGAACCCCTCAGCCGCCGCTACGACCAGGTGCGCATCCGCCGGCCGTCCGCGGGCCCTGAAGCGCCCGGCCTCGTCGGTCACCACGGCACCGCCGTCTTCCGCCTTGGCCGGTTGCCCATTGATGAACGGAACCGCCACCACGCTGGCGCCGGCGAGAGCTTCACCGTTCGGCCTGACGACCCGGCCCGTGAACACCGCCCCGGGGGAGAGCGTGATTTCGAGCGCGAACGTGTGCACCCCGGAGGCGCCCGGCTCGACGCTGGCCGGAACGCGCCGGAGGCTCGGGAGGTACCAAGGGTGATCCGCGGCGACGAGCAGGGTCTCGACCTGCACGCCATCTGCGAAGAGCGCCTCGATGTCGACGTCGAAGGTGCCGTCCTGCTCGGCCGTCGCGACGACGGGCTTCTCGATGGAGCCGAGCCCATCCCGCAACGCGCCTATCCGGAGCGCCGCACGCCCGGGAAGCGACGAGTCGACGCCGAGCACGCGGCCCCGGAGGCGATACGCCTCTTGTGGTGCGGACTCCTCCGGGTCGGCGGGCTCGGGCTCGTCCGCTGTGGTCGCCAGGAGGCCAGGCGGTGCGGGTCGATCGACGTGACGACGGCCACGCTCGGACTGCGCGGCGCCGTGGACACCGTTCTCGGCGACTTCCGTCTCCGGCGTCCTCGTGGTACGTCCGTCAGACGCCGTCCCTCGCCACGCGACCAGAGCCGCGCTGACGATCACGGCCATGCCAAGGATCAGAGCCGTCTTCCCCGTCATCGTCAACACTCCCAGCGTGGCCGCTCCGCTACCGGCGAGGGCTGGTCTCTTGGCGGAGCGAGCGAGCGGTACGAGGGCGACGCACCACGCGTCGCGGTTCCCGTCGTGCTCGCGATCGAGGAAACCTCGCAGGTGCGCGAGCGCGCGCCGCAGCCGCGTGCGCGCCGTCTCGAGCGGCACTCCGGTCCGCGCGGCGATGTCCCTCGTGGAGAGATCCTCGAAGAACCGCAGGAGCAGCACCGTGCGGTGTGGCTCGCCCAACGAGAGCACGAGCACGGACATGCGCGCCTGCAGTTCCGCGCGGGCGACGATCTCGTCCGGCGTCGCCGCAACGCCTTCAGGCCGTGCCACCGCTCGCTCCCGTGCGAGCCGCCGCGTCGTGCGCCGGTGACGCACGAACACCCCGTGGCGCACGACGCGGCGCAACCACGACTTGACCGATCCCGCTTGGCGGGGCGGGCGCTCGAGTGCGGCGAGCCAGGTCTCCTGCAGCGCGTCATCCACGTCCGCCTCGCCCCGCACGAGCTCCCGCGCAAGGGCCGCCAGCCAGCGGCGGTGGCCGAGCAGCGTCTCCAGCGTCACGGTGTCGTCCACGGGCTCCATTGTCGTCGCTCACTTAGATGACGACGACGTGCGATGCGGTTCACGAATTTCGCGGACGGGGTCCGGAGATTGCCGTTGGGGCGACCTGCGCGACCGCAGAAGTCGGGACAGTTCCACTGTCCCGGCTTCCAGATCCAACCCTCACGGGGTAGACAGAGTCAGGAGGCGTGCGCTTCAGGTGCATCGGGCACGACATGCCGGCGAGCGAGCCGCCGGTGCCGGTCTCGTCGCAACCAAGAATCAGTGAAGCCTGAAGCGGCGCGCTTCGTCACACGCGTGAGCGGCACACAGTCCGCATTGAGCGGATCTGGCCCGCTGCGCTATCCGGGAGAGCGTCTCATGAGCTGGTACAAGGCCGTCGCCATCACCGTCCTCGTCGCTGGCTTTGCCATCGCGCTGGACTTCCTCATCAACCGCACCGCCGAAGCGACTGGGTCGTCCCAGCAGACCGAGGCGGCGCCGGTCGGACCGGCCGAGGTCGGAGAGACGACCGAGCGGGACGAGGACGGCGACGCGCTCGAACAGTAGGTCCGAGACTGTTCCCCCTGACCCAACGTGCAGCCTCGGGCGCCGTCGACGCCCGGCCTCATGTTCGCGTTCGTCACTGCTCCGCTCGTCGATGTGTCGCAGGAACCGGCACCACGAGAGGTTGGGTTAGTGCCTATCGCTGTCGCCGCTAGGCGACATCATCGCGGCCAGTCGCGCACCGGTCTTGCGCGCGGTGCGAGCTCCGCGCGAAGGCTCTCCGCTTGGCGCACCACCTCGGCGCGCGACCAGGCCGAAGCCAATCCCCGGGCTCTTGCTCGCAGATGCCGGCGAAGGTGTGGTGCTGCCTGCGTCCACGATCCCGTGGAGCAGAGCGTCGTGAGGAACAAGAGGTACTGGCAATCCAGCAGGATCGAGCGAGGTGTGCCGTCCCAATCAGGGCAACCTGCGCGCAGATCCTGTTCGCCACGATTCGCAAGCTGCACCAGTAAGCGCCGCGCTCTGGACTCTCGGTCGAGATTGTGAAGCGTGTTCGCCACGTTGTAGGCAGCGATCGGACAGGCTGGCCGCAGCCTCAGTGCGTGTTCGAACAGGGGCAACGCCTCGCTGTACTTGCGCGCCTCCTGCAGTACCAGACCTCGATCTGCGAGCTCGAGGTGGCGATCTTGCTTCGTGTCCTTGCTCACAGGTCCGCCTCGTGTGGAGTTCCCCGGGGTGTCCACCGAACCGGTGGATCCCCAGGAGTAACGCTCGCGCCAGCCATGTGTCGCAGCCCCCGCTGTGAGAGTCGGGTCGCGCGGACGTCTCGTCTCGTGAGCACCGCATGCCGACGAGTCCAGCGAACCCGATCAGCGCTTCTTCTTCTTGTCCTTGTCCTCGTCGTCGCGCTCGACTCGCCGGGACACGAGCTTCGTCTTCTTGCCGGCGGCGACGGCCGTGATCCACGCGAAGACGTCCTTCATCTCCGCGCTCGGGAAGGTGTGTCCCGCGTTGTGCTCGAGGACGATGAGGTCGTAGCCCTTCTCCGTGAGGAGCTTCTCCGCCGCGGGGCCGGTCTCGGTGAAGTTCCGGTCCTTCGGGTCGCCGACCAGGATGACGGTCGGGGCCTTCTCGGGCTTCTCGGGTGGGTCGAAACTCTGGCGCGCCGAGCCGACGAGCACGACACCGCGGTACTTCGTGAGCTGCTCCTCCTTGCAGACGACGTCGTCCCAGAGGCGGAAGCCACCGCCTGAGAACCCGATCGCGAAGACGTTGGCGTCGTCGATCGAGAACTGCGCGCGCAGCGCTTCGAGGTACTTGCCGGAGTAGCCCACGGCGTCCTGGTTGTTGTCGCAGCGCTCCAGGCTGATCAGGAGCGGAGGCCGTTTCCCCGCAGACGACTTCAGGTTCGTGAGGAAGTTCTTCGCCTTGCCTCCGTTGCCGTGGAGCAGGAGCACGGCCGGCCACGTCTTCTTGGTCGAGTAGCCCTTCGGCACGAGGGCGACGAAGCCCTCGTCCTTGCCGTCGATCGTGACGATGCCCTCCTGCACGCCCTTCTTCCACTTCGGAAGCCTCGGCGAATCGTCCTCGGCGGCGAGGAGCACCGTCGGTCCGATCGCCAACCAGGCCGGTTGGCAGAGCATGAGGAGCCCACCCACAGTGGCGACTGCTGCCATTGCGAACAACCCGATCATGAGCACTCGAGTGCGTCGACGCATTCCGTCAGCCTACTGGATTCGACGCCCGGGACGGTCCCTCGTGCGGCTGTCGCATTCGTTCAAGACCCGGTCCCGGCGGGAATGGATACTGCGCGGCATCGAACCACGGATCAGGAGAGCACCATGAGGATCACTCGCATCGCTGTCGCCGTCGCTGCCGTCGCCCTGACCTCACTGGCGCTCTCGCCTTTGGCGACCGGGTTCGCGGAGGACGAGATGCCGGCCGAGCCGGCGCCCGCGAGCGTCGCCGATCTCGGCTTCCTCGCGGGCAGCTGGAAGGGCGGCGACGGCACGTCGGAGTGGGAGGCGTGCTACTCGACGCCGAGTGGCGGACTCGTGGTCAGCGCGACGAAGGAACTGAAGGGCGGGCGCGCCGTGATGTTCGACTTCGAGCGCTTCCAGATGAAGGGCGAGACCCTGATCGTCGTGCCGTACCCGTTCGGGAAGGCGAGCAAGGAGTTCCCGCTGAAGGCGCTCGATCGCGATGCCAAGAAGGCGACGTTCGAGAACGCGAAGCACGACTTTCCGCGCAGCCTGACCTACCACCGCGCTGCCGACGATCAGCTGAACATCACGCTCGTCGGCGACATGGGCAGCGGCGAGATGACGATCACGCTGGAGATGAAGAAGCGCTAGCAGGCCGTCGGAGGTGCGGCCTCGACGGGCGGCGCGGGTTGGCGCGACGGCCTGCTAGCGATAGGCCGACTGGGGGCGAGCCGCGGCGAATGGCAGAGCGTTCCGTCCGCTGGCTCTGGAGTCACCACGGGCCGATCGAGCGCGAGACGGCTGCTAGCCGCGCCGCTTGCGCTGCATCGCCGCCTTCAGTCCAGGCGGCATCGGGCGCCCGCGCCTACGGGCGCCCTTGCGCTTCGCCTTCGGCGGCGCCTCCTTCGCGGGGCCGCCGGCCGGGCTCCAATCCTCAGGCGGCGTCTCGCCGCGCATCTCGAACAGGAAGCGTGACGGAATCGTGTGCACGCGCTTGCCGAAGCGCGAACGCGTCGCGGCACGGCTCACGGTGAGTCGCTTCTGCGCGCGCGTCACGCCGACGTACGCGAGACGACGCTCCTCCTCGATCGTGTCCGACGCGACGGACTTGGCGTGGGGGAGCAGACCCTCTTCCAGCCCGACGAGATAGACGTGGGGAAACTCGAGTCCCTTGGCGGCGTGCAGCGTCATCAGCGTGACGGCGTCGCGCTTCGAGTTGGAGTCACCAGGGCGCTCGTCGCCGGCTGCGAGAGCGACCTCTTCGAGCAGGCCGCGCAGCGAGGGCTTGGCGGTGCGGCGCTCGTAGTTCTCGGCCATGTTCAGGAACTCGACCACGGCCTGGCCGCGCGTCTCGCGCTCCATCGTTTCCGGGTAGCAGCGCACGAGTTCCGTGTCGTAGTCGACGGCGGCGATCATACGGCGGAGCCGCGTGACGAGGGGTGCGTCCGAGCTGCCGATGCGCGCCAGCGCCGCGCGCAGATCGCAGATCGACTGGAGTGCGGGCGCCGGCAGATCGGGGACCTCGGACGCCCGTCCGATCGCGGCGGGGACCGAGATGCCCTCCTTGGTAGCGAACGCGAGCAGTCGGTCGATCGTGCTCTTCCCGACGCCGCGCGGCGGCGTGTTGACCACGCGCAGGAACGAGACCTCGTCGTCCGAGTTCGCCGCGAGCTTTGCGAACGCGAGCAGGTCGCGGACCTCCTTGCGATCGAAGAACGACATCCCGCCGACGAGCACGTACGGGATGTTGTGTGCGCGCAGCAGCGACTCGAACACGCGCGCCTGCGGCGCCGTGCGGAACAGGATCGCGAACGACGAGCGATCGATGCCCGCCCGCTGCACCTTGCCGACGATGTCGAAGACGACGGTCTCGGCCTCCCGCTCCTCGTCGTCGGCGTCGACGTAGCGAATCGGCTCGCCCGATCCGAAGTGCGAGCGGAGCACCTTCTCGTGGCGTGCCGGGTTGCATGCGATGACGCGGTTGGCAGCGTCGAGGATCTCCTCCGTCGACCGGTAGTTCGTCTCCAGACGCACGACGACCGCGCCATTGAAGTGACGCCCGAAGTCGAGGATCTTGCTGACGTCGGCCCCGCGCCAGCCGTAGATCGACTGGTCGTCGTCGCCGACGACACAGAGGTTGCGACGCTCCCCGGCGATGCGGCGGACGATCTCGAACTGCGGCGCGTTGGTGTCCTGGAACTCGTCGACAAGCAGGTAGCGGAAGCGGTTCTGCAGCCCGGAGAGGATGCCGGGGTGCGACTTCAGCAGGTCGACCGTGCGCACGAGCAGGTCGTCGAAGTCGAGCGACCGCGACCGATGAAGCCGCTCCTGCACCTTGCGGTATGCGCGCCCGATCAGCTCGTCCTCGGAGTCCTTGGCGTCGTCCAGGAAGGCATCCGCGGTGATGAGGCGGTTCTTCAGGAGGGAGATCTTCCCAAGCACCGCGCGTGCGGGGAGCTGCGCCTCGGGAACCCGCAGCTCGCGGAGAGCACCCTTCACAGCGGACAGTTGGTCCGACGCGTCGCAGATCGAGAAGCCACGTGGCATCCCGATGGCGTCCAAGTTGCGCCGCAGCACGCGCAGGCAGAACGAGTGGAACGTCCCGACCGAGAGCTCCTTGGCTCGCTTCGATCCGACCAACTCGGCCACGCGCTCGCGCATCTCCCCGGCGGCCTTGTTCGTGAAGGTGACGGCCAGGATCTGCTGGGGTGGGATGCCGTGACCGAGCAGATGGGCGATGCGCCGCGTGATGACGCGCGTCTTGCCTGTCCCGGCGCCGGCGAGGACCAGGAGCGGACCCTCCAGCGTGTCGACCGCGCGGGTCTGCTCCGGGTTGAGGTGCGCGAGAGGGCTCTTCCGGACCATGCTGCTCCGACCAACGAAAGGGCCGCCGGGCGCGGAAGCCCGACGGCGTTGGCCACCAGTCTCGCGCGCGGGAGGGACACCGTCGCGGTCGCGACGCTCCACCACAGGCTGCTCGTGCGCGTCCTCGAACGCACCGAGAGCGATCGCGGAGCCGCGCCCAACCTCGGCGGAAGGGTGGGATCGTCGCCGAACCCCCGGCGCCGGGGCGACGCGGAGGAGATCGGGCGCACAGCGTCGAGGCCCCCGCACGCAATCCCCTGCCCGCGACACGCATCGCCGCCGATCATGACGCCAACTCCGCGCCCGAGACCCTCCCGCCGGGATGCGGGGCGGTCCCGTGGCGCCCTCCTAGGCATCGGCCGAGTCGAGCTCGTGCTCGCTCTTCTGTCTCGACGACTCCGGTGTCGGCAGTCCTCGCGGAGCGCATGGTGCGCAATCGACTGACGGGTCCCCGCCTTCTCCTGCTCTCGTTCGCCGGCCTGATCCTTGCGGGTGCGATGCTCCTCGTGCTGCCGGCGGCCGCCGCTGATGGACGGTCCGTGGGCGCCCTCGACGCCCTGTTCACGTCGGCGAGCGCGATCTGCGTGACGGGCCTCGTGACACTCGACACGGCATCGGCCTGGTCGCCGTTCGGGAAGGTCGTGCTCCTCGTCCTGATCCAGGTCGGCGGACTGGGGATCCTCACCCTCTCGACATTCGTCGCGCTCTCGCTCGGCCGGCGGGTCTCCCTCCACCGCGAGGAGCTCGTCGTCAGCCCCGTCTCCCCGCTGGGGCGGGTCGGAGCGCGCCGGGTCGTTCGCGGGGTCATTCTGTGGACCGTCTCGATCGAGGTCATGGGAGCGCTGCTTCTCTGGCTCGCTTGGTACGACGACATGGGCGCGACGGCGGCGCTCTGGGAGGCGTGCTTCCACAGCGTCTCGGCGTTCTGCAACGCCGGCTTCTCGACGCTCCCCGACGGCCTCGTTCCGTACCGCGGCGACGTCGCGGTGAATCTCACGCTGATGGGTCTGATCGTCACGGGCGGTCTCGGGTTCATCGTGCTGCTGGAGTTGGAACAGCGCCTCCGCTACGGCGATCGCCTCAGCCTGCACGCGCGGTTGGTGCTGCTGACGACGTTGACACTGTTGGTCGTCGGTGCCGTCGGCTACTACGTCTTCGAGCGTCACGGCACGATGGGTGGCCTCGGCCCCGGCGAGCGCGTGCTGGCGTCGTGCTTCGCGTCGGTGACGGCCCGGACGGCCGGCTTCAACACGATCGACTACGGTCAGATCACCGTGCCGGCGCTGACGCTCACGATCCTCCTGATGCTCATCGGCGGCTCGCCGGGCTCCTGTGCGGGCGGGATCAAGACGACGACGCTCGTCGTCCTGGTGGCGTCGGCGCGCTCGGCTCTGAAGGGGCACGCGCGACCCTCGATCCTCCATCGGACGATTCCCCCGGTCGCGGTGCGGCAGGCACAGGTGCTGGCCGTGCTCGGGCTGGGCGTGCTCTTGGTCGCGCCGTTCCTCCTGGAACTCACCGAGGTGTGGTCGGTGCCCTACTCGAGCGTCAGCACACGCTACCTCGAGCTCTCGTTCGAGGCGGCGTCCGCGTTCGGGACGACGGGGCTCTCGACGGGGATCACTCCCACGCTGACCGCGGGTGGGAAGCTCCTGGTCATCGCGTTGATGTTCTGTGGTCGGGTGGGACTGCTGACGCTCGTCGTGTCGGTTGCTCACCGGCGGCGTCGCGGCTATCGCAACGCCGAAGAGAGCGTACTCGTCGGGTGAGCGCCGACATCACCGTCGATCGAGAGGAGGGGATGCCGTGCAGCAGCGCAGGTTGATCGTGATCGGTCTCGGGCACTTCGGGATGAGCTTCCTGCGCAGCGCGCGGGGAGGGGAGTTCGAGGTGATCGCGATCGACCGGCGCGAGGATCTCGTGGACGAGGTCGCCTCGTGGGTGGAGCGGGCCGTGGTCATCGATGCCACGGACCGAGTCTCCCTCGAGCGCGTCGGGATCGCGGGGGCGGATATCGCGGTCGTGAGCATGGGCAGCGCCATCGATCGCAGCATCCTGGCCGTCCTCCACCTCAAGCAGCTCGGAGTGACCGAGATCTGCGTCAAGGCGGTCTCCGACGACCACGCCCGCATCCTGCGCATGATCGGCGCGACCCGCATCCTGCACCCGGAGCGCGAACTGGCAGAACAGCTCGCCGAGTCTCTCAATCATCCGAGCCTCCGACGGTTCCTCCCGCTGCTCGGAGAGTACGCGGTCGTCGAGATGGCGGCGCCAGCGGCGTTCGGAGGGCATTCGTTGCGAGAGCTCGCGTTGCGCCAAGAACACAACGTCAGCGTCGTCGCCGTCGGTTCGGCGGCGGAACCCGGCCAGCTCCGGGCGCCATCGGTCGATGGCGCGCTTTCGCCGGGCGATGTCCTCGTTCTCATCGGTCGTCGCGAGAGTCTAGATCGCTTCGAGGAGTGGACTCGGCGCTAGCCCGGCCCATTCATGAGGCTCGCGCACTCCGTGACGACCGTCGTCCGGGAGTAGAGGACCGCTCAGGTGTGTGAGTCGTCATGAGTAGTCCGGGCTCGGTGATTGCGCGTCGACGCCGGGTCCGCCGCCGGGGCCTCTCCGACGTACAGTCGCTCCGGTTTCATCGACGTCACCTGCGCATCCTCCCCCTTGTGCGAGACGAGGCTGTGCAGGACAAGGCTATGCGTGCCGACGGGCAACCCGAGAACCCTGTGGCTGAGAACTCTGTGACTGAGATTGCGCTTCCGTTCGTCTCGATCCTGATGCCCGTGCGTAACGAGGCGGCGCGCATCGCGGCGAGCCTGGGGGCCGTGCTGGCGCAGGACCTGCCGGCGGATCGGTTCGAGGTGCTGGTCGTCGACGGCCGGTCCGAGGACGGGACGCGCGAGATCGTGCAGCGGATCGCCGATCGCTCGTCGGTGACGGTGCGTCTGCTCGACAACCCGGAGCGGATCGCGGCGACCGCGCTCAATCGTGGCATCGATGAGGCGCGAGGCGACATCGTCGTGCGGATCGACGGTCACGCCGAGCCCACGGCGAGCTACGTCCGCCGGATCGTCGAGGTGCTGGTGACCACCGGCGCGGAGTGCGTTGGTGGGGCACTCGTGACGGAGGGCGACGGCCCGGCGGGGCAGGCGATCGCGTACGCATTGTCGTCGCCGGTCGGCGTCGGCTCCGCGCGGTTCCGCACGTCTGCGGGAGTCGAGACCTCACCGCGCGAGGTCGACATCGAGGTAGACACTGTGGCGTTCGGGGCCTACCCGATTCGTGTGTTGCGCGATCTCGGGGGCTTCGACGCGTCGTTGGTACGCAACCAGGACGACGACCTGAACGACCGTCTCCGGCGCGCCGGCGGCACCGTGCTGCTCGTTCCCGACGCACTGGTGCGCTACCGCTGTCGGGGCGACTTCCCGGCGCTCTGGCGTCAGTACCGTGAGTTCGGGTGGTGGAAGGCCGTGAACTGTCGCCGCAGCGGTCGCCTGACGTCGTTGCGGGCGCTCGCACCGGCGGCACTCGTTCTCGCCCTGGTCGGGTCCGTCGCCGGAGCGGCCGTCGCGTGGCCGTGGATCGGGGCGTTGGGTCTGCTCATGCCCGTCGGCGTCGTCGGGGCGTACCTCGGTGGCATCGCGCTCGCGGCCATGCTCGCTCCGAGTCACCGACACCTCGTGCTCCGGGCGCTCGCGACGCTCCATCTCGCGTACGGGATCGGCTTCTGGACCGGTCTGTTCCGACTCCGTCCGTTGGCGACGAGGGCTCCGTGAGCGGCTCGCTCCGACGGCGCCACCGGCTCGACGATCCGGGGCATCGCATCTTGCTCGCCGAACGCGCGTTGGCGATCCGGAACGTGCTCCGCGACGAGGGCGCCTGGCCGCTGGCGGAGCGGCGCGTGCTCGACATCGGTTGCGGCGCCGGCGACTCGCTGGCGACGCTGCTGGCTGCCGGCGGGCCGGCGGCGGCGTTCGGCGTGGATCGCGACGCTGCGCGACTCGCGACGGCACAGGACCGGGTGCGACCCGGAGGGTTCGCCGCGGCCGACGCGGGGCTGCTCCCGTTCCGCGGCGGCACGTTCGATCTCTGCCTGCTCTCGACCGTGCTCAGCTCCGTTCTGGACGACCCCGACAGACGTTCGATCGCGAGCGAGGCGCTGCGCGTGCTCCGGTCGGGTGGGGCTGTGCTCTGGTACGACTTCCGCTGGAATCCGACCAATCCCGAGACCCGCGGGTTGTCCCGGGACGACGTCGGCATCCTGTTCCCTGGTTGCGCGTTCCGGTTCGTACGGATGACGCCACCGGCGCCGCTCGCGCGCGCGCTGGCGCGTCGGACTCCGCACGCCCGTGCGTGGCTGGATCGACTCCCGCTCCCCAGGACCCACGAGCTCGGATGGATACGGAAGCCCTGAACCAGATCGAGACGCCGGTTCCGGACACGGCTCCGGTTCCGGCTCCGGTTCATGGGGAGATGCACGCGCCGTCGCCCCCGCTGCGACGGCGCGCCACGCTGCTGCCGTTCGCCCCGCCGACGCTCGGTGACGAGGAGGCGCACGAGATCGTCGAGACGCTGCGCTCGGGCTGGATCACCACCGGACCGCGCACGGCCCGATTCGAACAGGACTTCGCGGAGTTCGTCGGTGCCCCGGGTGCGGTCGGCATGAGCTCGTGCACCGCGGGCCTCCAGACGGCGCTCGCCGTGGCCGGAGTCGAGGCGGGCGACGTCGTGATCACGACGACCCTGACGTTTCCCGGCACGGCCAACGCGATCGAGCACGTCGGCGCCCGGACCGTCCTGGTCGACGTCGAGGCCGACACGCTCAACATCGATCCCGCTGCCGTCGTGCAGGCGATCGAACGCGCGCAGCGTGACGGCCTGCGCGTCCGCGCCCTGATGCCCGTTCACTACGCCGGCCATCCCTGCTCGATGGACGCGCTCGATGCGGTCGCGGCGGAGCACGGCCTGCTGATCGTCGAGGATGCGGCGCACGCCTTGCCCGCGACGATCGGTGGGCGCCTGATCGGCGGCCGTTCACGGCATGCGCTCACCAGTTTCTCGTTCTACGCGAACAAGAACCTCACCACCGGTGAGGGGGGCATGCTGACGGGACCGCCGGAACTTCTGGAACGCGCTCGCATCTACCGCAACCACGGGCTCTCCCGCGACCCGTGGACGCGCGATGGGACCGCCGCGTCGTGGCGGTACGAGGTGCACACGCCCGGCTACAAGTTCAACATGACGGACCTCCAGGCCGCGCTCGGCCTGCACCAGCTCGCGAAGCTCCCGGCCTTCCATGCGCGCCGCGCGGAAATCGCCGAGCGCTACTCGCAGGCGTTTGCCGACGAGCCGGCGCTCGAGACTCCCGCCGTTCGCGACGGGGTCACGTCGGCGTGGCACCTTTACCCGCTGCGCCTGCGGCTCGACCGACTCGCGATCGATCGCGACGCGTTCCTCGATGAACTCGCCGAGCGACGGATCGGGAGCAGCGTGCACTTCGTCCCCGTCCATCGTCAGCCGTACTACCGCGATCGCTACGCGCTCGACGCGGCGGCGTTCCCGGTGGCCGAGGATGCGTTCTCGCGACTCGTCTCGCTGCCGATCTACCCGCGACTCACCGATGACGATGCGGACGACGTCGTCGCCGCCGTGCTCGACATCGTCGCGCGCCACCGCCGATGACGCGGCGACTCGCGGACGTCGTGATCGCGCTCGCGGGGCTGGTCCTGCTGGCACCGATCGGTGTGCTCGCGGCGGCCCTTGTGGCGCTGACTTCGCGGGGCCCGATTCTGTTCCGCGCCGAGCGCGTCGGCCGCACGGGACAGCGCTTCGCGATGCTCAAACTGCGCACGATGCGCCCGGCTGCGGAAGGTACGGCTGCGGAAGGTACGACTGCGGAAGGTACGACTGCGGCCGGTCCGGGCGTAACTGGTGCGGCTGCCGAGGGGCCCGCCGTCGCTGGTCCGGCCGTGACTGGGGCAGGTGATCCCCGCGTGACCCCCGTCGGTCGTCTCCTGCGACGGACGCACCTCGACGAGTGGCCGCAGCTGTGGAACGTGTTGCGGGGCGAGATGAGCGTCGTCGGGCCGCGACCCGAGGACCCGCGCTTCGTCGATCCGGAGGATCCTCGCTGGCGGCGCGTGCTCAGCGTGCGGCCCGGGCTGACCGGTCCGACGCAACTCGTGTGGGCGCGTCGTGAGCCCGCGCTCCTCCGGACGCCCGATCCGGAGACGACGTACCGCCGCGATGTCCTTCCGCAGAAGCTCGCGTCGGATGTCCGCTACGTCGATCGACGCTCGTTGCTGGGCGATCTGGGCTGCCTGCTGCGGACGCTGGTCGAACTGCTGCGGACCCTGGTCGAACTGCTGCGGACGCTGGTCCCGCCGCTCCGGGGAGCGGACGCGTGAGCTTTCCCGGGATGCAGATCGAGAGCGTGGCGGACGTCGGCGGGTCGGTCGAGGTCACCGCGACCGGAGTGCACTGGGCGTTCGCACGGCACGGTGCGGTGACGATCCGAGCTCGCCTCGCCGAGCGCGAGGTCGCGACCGTCCGTCTTGGTGGGAGCGGGGCGTGGCGCGTCGCTCGACGGGACGCCGACGTTCGCGTCGTGCGTGACGGCTGCGCCGTCACCCTGCGTCCCGACGGCGTCCTCGTCATCGACGGGGCGCCGCCCCCGTTCGATCTGGCGCTCGATCTCGCGTTCGAGCCGGAGTACACGCGCCGACGCCGCGGCAACGCCCTGTACCTCGACGAGCGCGGCGGACTCGGTGTGCACCGGGCAGCGGGAGCGTCGTGGATCGCCGCCTATCCGCCCCGACCGCCCGACCCCGAGCGACAGCGGCAGTCGATCGCCCACGAGGGGCGGCCCTCTCCGTTCCCCGACGGCGCGTACCCGGATGCCTCCATCGTGAGTGCGGCCGCCCGTAACTGCGATGTGTTCGCGCTGCACGCCTACTTCTGGGAGGGACTGCCGCCCGCCGAACGGCCGCGCTTCGGGCCGTACGCGCGACGCCGCTGCGCCTGGCGCAGTCGCCAACACGTCCCGCACGATCCGGCTCGCCTCGCGGTGCTGCGCGACGAGGTGCGGGCCGCTGGCATGCGCCTCGTGGTCTACGTCAGCCCGTTCCACATGCAGGCGCCGGATCCGTTGGAAGAGATGCGACGGATTGTCACGGAGCACGACGTCGACGGGCTGTACTTGGATGGCGTGGCGGGGGACCTACCCACCTACGACGCGATCGTGCGCGGCACACGGGCGCTGCTTGGCCCCGATCGCATCCTGTACGTCAACGCCTCGGACCAGCCGTTCCGCGATCCGGGACTGACGTGTCCGTCCGTGGACGCCTGGGCGGACTTCGTCGTCCGCGGTGACGCCGGCCGCGGCGGGCTCGCCCGAGAGCGCTTCCTGCGATGGGCCGTGAGCGGCCGCAACCTCAGCAACGCTGTCGGGATGTGGTGCTGGTATCGCTCGTCCGGACGTCTGCTCCAACGCGAGATTCCGCCGCCGGCCGCCGACCTCCACGCCGCTCTACGACACGGCGTGCGGCTGTGGCGACGCTCGGCAGCGTGGCGCGAGAGCGGCGGCGATGTCGACGCCTTCGACCGGACCTACTACCCGGCGCTGGCGGACGCGCTGGCCGCTCTGCAGGTCTGAGCACCCCGCACGTCTGGGGACGGTGCGGATCGGAGCGCCGCCCGCGCCGAATCGGCTCTCGCCACGGTCGACTCCGTGGTCTCTTGGCGCCAATGGAGATCCGCGCCTACGCCGCCGGCATCGTCGAGGCCACGACTCTCGACGGGAAACTCGCCGCGCCGCCCGAGGGCCTGACCGACGTCGAGCCCGGCTACCCGATCCGGTATGCCGAGCCGATGCGGCCCGACGGGCTCGAGATCGTGCTCGGTGGGGCCGTCAAGGTGCCGCCCGCGGAGTCGATGCACGATCCCGCGCAGCGCGTTCGCATTCTCCACGCGCTGGCCAACCACGAACTCCAGGCGGTCGAGCTGTTCGCCTGGGCGCTGCTCGCGTTCCCGGAGACGCCGCCTGCGTTCCGGCGCGGTTGCCTGGCGATCCTGGCCGAGGAGCAGGCCCACTGCGGTCTGTACCTCGAGCGGCTCGAGGCACACGGAGCCGCGTTCGGCGACCTGCCGGTGAACGGCCACTTCTGGAACAAGATCGGCGACATCCACACGCCGTTGCAGTTCGTGTGCACGTTCGGTCTGACGTTCGAGAACGCCAACCTCGACTTTGCGCAGGAGCACATCGACGCGGCGGCGACGGCGGGTGACGACGAGACGGCCGGTGTCCTTCAGCACGTGCACCGCGACGAGGTCCGTCACGTGGCCTTCGCGTGGCACTGGCTGCGCGAGTTCAAGGCGCCGGGCGACGACGACTGGGAGACGTACCTCCGCTCCGTCGCGGCACCACATGGCCCGTGGCGCGCCCGTGGGGCGCGCTTCGATCGCGATGCACGCGAGGCCGCCGGGCTCGACCCCGACTTCATCGATCGACTGCAGGCAACGCCTCCGACGGCGCCGGGCGGGAGTCGGCGCTGACGACGGTCGTCGCGAACCTCGACGCGGAGCGCGATTGGGCCGCGGCTGCCGCCATCGCCGAGGGGCGTGAGCCGCCACCGCCTCTGCCGCTGGCTGTCCTGCCACGGATCGCTGCTCTCGGAGCGCTGCTGGCCGGGATGGCAGAGGACGGCGACGCCGTGTGGCTGCCTGCCGAGATCCAGGCGGGCGACGCTCCCGTCGCAGCGCACGTGTCGCTGGTCACCGAGCGGGACACCGCCGAACCGACGTTGCCGTGGGCGGTCACGGAGACCGTCGGCGACGTCGCGCCGGAAGCCGGTGCCGTCGGATGGCTCGCGGCGCTGCGCGCTCTCCCCCGGCCCACGTCGGAGCTGGCGGGTCGGGTCAACGACCGCGCCGACCAGCTTCGTCGCGCCGGCGAGTTCGCGCTGCCGGGGTCGGAGATGGTGCGAAGCCACGCCGAACTCGCCGACGCGGTCGCGCAGCTCGACACCTCTGCGTGGGTGCTCAAGGGGCGTTTCGGCTCGGCGGGACGCGAGCGTCTGCGCGGACGCGGGACGGGCGTGCGCGACGTCGAACGCCGCCGGCTGACGCGCCTCCTCGCCACGCATGGCGCGCTGCTGCTCGAGCCGTGGTGCGAACGCATTGCCGACTTCGGTGCGATCGGGCTGGTCGGCCCGGGCGGTGTGCGGCGCATCGGCGTGCACGAGACCGTGACCGCGGGTGGCGGTGCGTTCCGGTGCCTGCGGCCAATGGCGGAGGAGGAACTCCCCGAGATCGGTGCGCTCGACGCCGCGGTCGAGCACGCGGGGCGCGCGCTCCTCGTTGCCGGCTACACGGGCCCGTTCGGTGTGGACGCGTGGCGCTACGTCGATGCCACCGGCGCCACGCGCTTCCACCCGCTCGGCGAGGTGAACGCCCGACTCACGTTCGGGTTCGTCGCGCGCGCCCTGGTCGATCGTGCGGGCTGGGACGGGACGGGCTTCGCTCCCGCCCTGCACGTCGGCAGCACGGCCGACTTCGACACGGCAGCCGTGCTCGCGCCACTGGTGTTCCCGCGGCGAGGCCGAGACCTCGCCGCGTGGCTGGAGTAACCGTCGACCATCGGTTGGGCGTCACTCCTGCGATGACTGCCAGCGCGCGACGGCCATCTCGTCGAGCAGTCGCCGCATCTGCGCGACGATGTCGGCGAAGTCGCCCACCGTCAGCACGTTCGCGCCCGGGAGATCGTTGATCCGCCCGAGCCCTGCGGTCTTGGTCGACAACTGGGAGAGCGCCATGCGCGCGCGCGCCGGGTCCACCCCCTCGGGCACCGTCAGCGCGGAGTTCACATAGACGCCTTCGCGGCCGCGGTACTTGTAGAGGTCGTCTTCCGCGACGAACACCGCGTTCGAGACGAGCCCCGGATGGGCCTGGTCCATGACCGTCCATTGCCGGCGGGATTGCGGACCGAGCGGGCGAACGACGAGGCCGCTCTGCTTCGCAATGTCCTGAACCCACGCGAGCAGGTCGCCGCGCGCGATGCGGACCGAGCCCACACCTTGGACCCTCCTCGACTTGATGGCGGCGTTGTGCGGATCCCAGAAGAGTGCGTGATCGGTGTGCTCGTGCACGAGCGCGAACAGGTCGCCGAAGGCCATCCCACGCTCGCCGAGATCCACCTCGATCGACTCGCCGCCAGTCACCGGGTGCCAGCTGTCGAAGCGGTCGCGACGGTCCATCTCGCGCTGCGGACGGACTACGGGGGCCGCTTCCTCGACGACCTCCACGGTCTCCATGACGACGTCGCTGCCGAGGAACTCGACCTCCTCGACGGTCTCCGTGCGGGTGTTGGCGCAGCCGGCGGCAGCCAGCAACGCAGACACGGCCAGAGCGCAGAGCGAGAGACGGGCAGCTGATACGGGGGGGCGGGCGAGCATGAGGGCCTCCTCGCGCCGCAGAACGCGCGGCGTCAGTCTGATTGGACGACTGCGCGCGCGAAATCTGTCCCGCTGACGATTCCGTCGACCTCGTGGCCCTTCATCGAGAGCACGCGTTGGACGCGCAGGGAGACCGCTTGTGTGGCGGCCCGATGGAGCGGGGTCGAGCGCGGTAGGCATGCGATCGCCGCGCCGAAGTGACCGTCGATGGTCGTGTCCTCGGCCAGGTCGTACGTCGCGAGCGCCTCCATCTGCGTGAAGACGCCGATCGGCCAATCGTCCTCGACGACCATCACCCCGCTGACGTTCGTCTCTGCCAGCAGCTGCAGGGTGAAGGCGAGCGTGTCGGTCGGCGTGACCGCGAGCACCGGCCGCGACGCGATCTCGGACAGGGGCTGCGGCAAGCGCGCGTCGACGATCGCGCGCAGGATCTCGTGCGGTCCGATGACGCCGAGCGCCCGGCCGTCGTCGCGGACGATCACGCGATGGACATGGAGCGTGTCCATCCGGCGCGCGACGTCACGCAGTGTCGCGTCAGATCCGACGGAGACGACGTCCAGGGACATGAGATCCATCACGGTTCGCGCGTCCCGCGGCGCGACGGCCCTCTCAGCCTGCAGGAAGTCGGTCCGCGTGATCATGCCCGCGATCGGTGCAGCAGCGCGCGGGTCACCGCACACCAGGAGCCCCGAGAGGTTGGATCGCACGAGCATCTCGAGTGCGTCGCGCGCGTTGGCCTCCGGTCCGATGCAGTGGACCGGCGAGCGCATGTAGTGCGATGCGGGGCGGTCGAACGGAGACATGGCTGCTCCCTCGGTGAATCCAGGGTCGAGCAGCGAGTGTCGCTCCCCGGTGCGACGCCTGCCATGACCGCCGTCACCGGGTGCGGCCAATGTCGTGCTACTGGCGGACGGTGGTGTCGAAGCCGTCGTGCGTCACGGCGTTCGCGAGGGTCTGCGCGTCCGTCCCGGGCTCGACCTCACAGACGGCTGAGCCGGCGACGCAGCTCACCTCGGCGGAGCGCACACCGGGAAGTGCCTCCAGAACGCCCCGAACACGCGGGGCATCCGGTCCGCCTCACATCATCCCGAGGATCTTCAGGCGCACGGTCTCGAACTCCGTGTCCGCGGGATCGGTGTCGCTCGACTCCGGCTGGAGGGACTCTGTGGGCGAGTCGCTCAATCCCGGCGCGCTGGGGCTCGCCGGGGCGGCGCCGCAGACCGTGACGAGGAGAGACGCGAGACCAAGCGCGATCAGGTGCGAGATACGGAGCACGAGCAGAACCTCCAGGGTCTCGGTGGAACGCGACCCAGCGACGCTATGTTCCTCGTCAACGCCCCGCAACTCACCGACGACCCGCAACCCGCACGATGACCGAGCTCCTCACGCTGTTCGCGACCGCTTTCGTGGCCGCCACCCTGCTGCCGGTCTCCTCGGAGGCCGTCCTGGCCGCCCTCGTGGCTCGCGAGGGGGCCGACGTCGTCGTGCTTCTCGCGGTCGCGACGACGGGCAACGTGCTCGGCTCCGTCGTCAACTGGGCGATGGGACGCTGGTGCCTGCGGTTCCAAGGCCGCCGCTGGTTCCCCATCCGCGAGGCCGCGCTCGACCGCGCGGCAGGACGGATGCGACGTGGCGGACGTCTGCTGCTGCTGCTCGCGTGGGTGCCGATCGTGGGGGACCCGCTCACGTTCGCGGCCGGCGTCCTGCGCGTGCGCCTGCTGCCCTTCTTGGTGCTCGTCACCATCGGCAAGGCGGCGCGCTATGTGGCGATCACGCTCGGAGTTCAGGCCTGGGTGGGTTGAGGACCTGCTGGGTTGAGGGGCTGCTGGCCTGACGCGCTACTGGCCTGAGGACCCGCTGGCGTGACGTTCTGCTGGCTTGTGGACACCGCAGTTCTCGTTCTGAGGGACGCTCGCTCTCAACGTGAGACGCGCCGTCTCTCAATCTGAGGATCCCTCTTCGTTCTGAGAGGCGGGCTCTCTCGAATTGAGAGGATGGGCTCTCGCGATGAGAGACGACCAGGGGCTCCGTGACTCAGTGACCTAGTGACTCAGGGGTCGGTTCGCGACCGCTCGGGCTGCACGGTTGCGTGTCGCACGCCATGCTCCGCGAGCAGCCGGGCAGCGACGTCCTCGGCGACTGTGCAGGCTCCCTCGGCCTCGTCGACCACGACGTGGACCGTGACCACGGGGAATCCGTCCGAGATCTCCCAGGCGTGCAGGTCGTGGACGCCCGCGACGCCGGGAGTGGCGCGGATCGTCTCCTCGAGCCGGTCGATGTCGAGGCCGGCCGGGGCTCCCTCCATCAGCACGCCCGACGCCGACGCGACGAGGCGCCAGGCTCCCCAGAGCACCAGCCCGGCCAGCAGCACCGAGACCGCTGCATCCGCGCGCATCCAGCCGAACCCGATCACGAGCGCCGCGGCGACGATGGCGCCCACGGAGCCGGCGGCGTCCGAGAGCACATGGAAGAGGGCCGCCCGGGTGTTCAGGTTGTGGCCATGCTCGCCGCGGGACAGCACCCACGCAGAGAGGAGGTTCGCGACCAGCCCGGCGACGGCGATCCCCAGCATGCCCCAGCCCTGCACGGCGTGAGGTGTCTGCCAGCGCTCGAACGCCTCGCGGAGGATCCAGAGCGCGCCCAGGGCCAGCAGAATGCCGTTCGCAAACGCCGCCAGCGTCTCGGCTCGTCGGTATCCGTAGCTGCGATGCGGCGTGCGCGGACGGGCGGCCACGCGCTGTGCGACGAGGGCGAGCGTCAGAGCGGCGACGTCGGCCACCATGTGGATGGCGTCCGAGAGCAGCGCGAGGCTGTCGAACGCAATGCCGCCGATGACCTCGACGACCAGGAACGTCGCCGTGATCGCGAGCGCCGCGCCCAGTCGACGCGACGAGCGGCCACCCGACCCGGCATCGCCATGGGAGACGCCGCCGGAGCAGTCGTCGTGAGTGGGAGCGGGAGACGTGGTGGCGCTGGCCATACGGCGCCGGGATCGTAGCAGCGGCGCCCTCATCCCGACTCGCGGCCTCGTGCTGCGGCCCGGGAGAGCGGCTCCCTGTGCGACATCCGTCACTCGAACTCAGGCTCGAATCCAGACGGCTCGACGATTTCGATGTATCACGGGGGTAGCGAGTGGACCGTTCCATGGGGACCCCCGTTCCCGGAGGCGCCTTTGATGCTGCGAACCCGACTGACTTTGCACCCCGCGCTCTGGCGCGTGCTGACCCTGCTCGTCCTCTTGGGGATCTGGGCAGTCGGTCCTGCGTGGGCGGCGGACGTCACGCGCTCAGCCGGACTGGGCTCGGAGGTCGATGACGTCATCGGTCCCGGGGAGATCCATGCGTACCGCGTCTCGCTCGTCGCCGGCAGCGATCTCGACGTCCGCCTCGAGTCGGAGGACGAGGACGAGGACGACGACGACGACGACGACGACGACGGGGACGGGGACGACGGGGACGACGGGGACGACGACGACGACAAGATCGTCGCGAAGCGCGGCCCGGTGCCGACGCTCGCGCTGCTGGACCCGCTGGGTGCCCAGCTCGCGGTCGCGGGCGGGGAGCGACTCCGCTTCGACATTCCGACGAGCGGCGTCTACGTGATCGAGGTTCGGGCAGGCTCGTTCGCGGGCGAGTACGAACTCTCGATCGACGGCGATCCTCCCGAACGGATCGACGAGGAGGTCGAGGTCGTCGGCGGGTCGCGCACGGTAGTCCTCGATGTCCCGACCGGCTCCTCGGTCCGGATCGACGTGCGGCGTCTCGACGGCGAGACGCCGGAGATCGTCTCCATTCGCGACGCCACGGGCCGCGAACTCGGGTTCGACATCAAGAGCGAGCGCCGGAACCGCGTCCGCACATTCCCGGTCCCGGTCTCGGCCGCCGGTGGTCTGAGGGTCACCGTGGCCGGCGTCGAGGGAGGCTCCGGCACCTACCGCGTCCGAGCGAAGCCGAGCGACGACGGCGAGGATCTGAACGAGGAGGACGAAGGCGATCGCGAGCCCCGGCGCCTCGTCCTCGCGCTGCGCGAGGGCGCGGATCCCGACGCCGTCGCCAGCGCGCTCGGAGCCGAACTGATCTTCGTCGGCCAGGGCTACATCGTGATCGAGACCGACGAGGACCGCGAGGGCTTCGAGGACGACGACGCGCTCATCGCCGAGGAGTTGCTCGACGACGTCCTCGACGCCGAGCCGGATGTGCGCCTGAAGACCCCGGAGGGGACCCAGTCGAACGGCGTGGTGCTCGGCAGCTCGCTCGGTCGGATCGACTTCGACCAGCAGGCCGCGCTCGCCTCGGTCCGCGCAGCGGTGGCGCATCGCCGGTCGACCGGCGACGGCGTCGTCGTGGCGGTCCTCGACTCCGGCATCGATGCCACGCATCCGCTGCTCGCCGGCCACGTCCTGCCCGGCTTCGATTTCGTCGACTTCGATGCCGATCCGTCCGAGGAGCGGAACGGTGTGGACGACGACGGCGACCTCGAGATCGACGAGGGCTACGGACACGGGACGTTCGTGGCAGGTCTCGTGCTCGGCACCGCGCCCGACGCCGAGATCCTGCCCGTCCGCGTGCTCGATTCCGACGGTCGGGGCGCGATCTCCGACGTCGTTGCGGGCATCCACTTCGCCGTGGACGAGGGCGCGCAGATCATCAACTTGAGCCTGGGTGCTCGCGTGCGCAGCGAGGCGCTCCGCGGCGCGGTGCGGTATGCGCTCTCCCGACGCGTGGTCGTCGTCGCGGCATCCGGAAATCGCGGTGACGTCTTGAACATCGACTTCCCGGCCGGCGTGAACGGAGTCGTCGCCGTCAGCGCGCTCGACGCGAACGGCCGGCGAGCCGCGTTCGCCAACGCGGGCGGCAAGACGGCGATTGCCGCGCCCGGCGTGGACCTGATCGGTCCGTACCCGGAGGCCCAGTGGGCGACGTGGAGCGGGACGTCGTTCTCCGCGGCTCTGGCCACGGGCGGCGTTGCCACACTGCTCCAGGTACAGCCAAATCTGCGTCCGGCGCGCGTCGTCAGGAAGCTGAAGCGCGCGGCACGTCGCCCCGCGGCACGAGCCGACCGACCGCTGCTCGGCGGCGGAGCCCTCGACATCGGCCGGCTCGCGCGATGAAGACCGTGACGCGCGGCGGTCTCGACGATGCGGCCCTGCTCGCGCGTTGCCTCGCCGGCGACGGTGCTGCGTGGCGCACGCTGATCGATCGGTACGGCGCGCTCGTCTGGGCGATTGTGCACCGCATGGGGCTCTCCTCAGCGGATGCCGAGGATGCGTTCCAGGCGACGTGGACCGTCGCGCTCGAGGAACTGAGCCGGCTGCGCGACCCGGAGCGCCTCGCCGCCTGGCTGGGCCGTATCGCACGCCACCGTGCACTGCGCATCCGGCGCGGCTACGGCATTGCGCGGCGCGCGCACGAGCGCGTGGCGGAGGACGCCGAAGAGGCGTGGGTTCCGGACGACGAACTCGCGCGACTCGAAACGAACGAGCGTGTGCGCGCGGCACTCGCTCGCATCGGCGATCGCTGTGAAGAGTTGCTCCGCGTTCTTTACTTCGAGTCGCCCCGGCCGGCCTACGGCGTCATCGCTGAGCGCCTCGACATGCGGATCGGCAGCATTGGACCGACCCGCGCGCGCTGCCTCGGCAAGTTGCGCGATCAGATCGGAGGGAACACCCATGAGTGAGCACGTTACCGAGCACCCGCGCTTTCGCTGGCTCATCGATCACGTCGACGGCGTCCTCGATGGCCCGCGACTCGGCGCGACCGAGTCGCACCTGAGCGCGTCGTGCGCCACCTGCGAGTCCACGCTCGTAGAGATCCGCGAACTGACCGGCGCGTTGGCGGCTCCCGCACTCGCGTCCCCGCCCGCGGCGGTGATGCGTCGCGCGGCCGGGCTCTTCCCGTCTCGGGTGGTGCGCCGGGTCCGCGAGCTGGTCGCCGCGCTCGTCTTCGATCAGCGCATGCAGCCCGCCATGGCGCTCCGCGCGACCACCGGGTCCGCGCGCCGCATCCTTTGGACGGTCGGGGATCTCGAGGTCGTGGTGACGATGGTGCGCCGCTCTGCTGCGAACGACCTGAGCGGCGAGATCCTCCCCGCCCTCGATGATGGCGATACCGCCGTGGTGGGCGAGGTCACTCTCGGCCTGGTGGGCGGTGCGTCGCAGTCGGCGGCGCTCGACGACGAAGGCGCGTTCCGCTTCGACTCGCTCGCGTCGGGGACCTACGTCCTGTGGGGAGGCTCCCAGGGCGTGCGCTTTCGGACCCCTCCGTTCGTCGTGGACTGACACTCCGCTATGGCAACTCGCAACTCCGCTGGCAAGATGCCGCTGATCGATCTGATCCGGCGGCACGCGCGACGTCGACTCTCGGCGTCGGCGCTGACCCGCGCCGCGCGTGCGGCCACGGGAGAGTGGCAGGCGGCCGAGCAGGCCGTGCTCGCTGCGTTCGCGTCACACCCGCGTTCCGCCAGGGGCCTCGTTCGTGCGTACGGCGAGGTCGCCGACGTCGTCGGCTCTGCGCAGGGTCGTGGCCGTTCTGCGCGCATCGCGGGTTCGTTCGCAGCGTACCGCGGAGACGACGCCGGCGCCCTGCCGCACTACGAGCGTGCTGCAGACTTGCTCCGTGGTGCCGCGCGTGACGGCGCACGACTCGGAACGGCAGCGGCCCTCATGCGCCTGGGGCGCTTCGATGACGCGCGAAGGCAGTGTGCTGCGGTGCGCTCCGCAGCCCGCCGCCGCGGCGACGCGCTGCTCGCGGCCGGAGCCGACCTGAACGAGGGTGTGGCCCGCCACGAGGGCGGTGACGTGCGTGGCGCGATCCCGCTGTACGAGCGCGCCGCCGCGGCGTTCGCCGCCTCGGGCCATGCGCACCTCGCGGCCACCGCCGCCCAGAACCTGGGAAACGCGCTTGTGCTCCTGGACCGCCACAGCGAGGCCGCCCCGCAGTTCGCGGCCGCCGCGGATGGGTTCCAGAAGCTCGGGCTCGACAACGAGGCGGCGCGCTGCCGTCTCAATCGCGGCGAGCTGCTGTTGGCAATCGGACGGCTCGGTGACGCCGACGCGGAGTTGCGCGCCGCGGAGCGCTCGCTCTCTCGCGCCGGCGACACGACGCACGCGGCGATGGCGCGGCTCGACCGTGCCGAGGTGCTGCTCGACGCCGGGCTCGCCGCCGAGGCGATGGATCTCGCCGCCGGGGCACGGCGCGGGATGCGGCGACTGCCGCCCGTCGAGCGCGAGCGAGCGCGTCTGGTCCACGCCCGAGCCGCGCTCTCCGCCGGACGCCTGCGCTCGGCGCGCTCGCTGCTGGTCCGGCCGGTTCCGCCGGAGCTCCGCCGACTCGTCGCCGAGCGCGCCGAACTGCGTGCGCGGATCGACGCGGCCGCCGGGCACGACGCACGCGCCGCCACGGCTCTCCGCGATGTCGCGCCCGCTCATCGACGGGCCGGGAACGCCGCCGCCGAGGCCCGCTGTCTGGCGGCCTCGGCGTGGTGTTCGCTGCGATCCGGCGCGACCTCCACGGCGTCGCGGCTTGTGACGCGCGCCATCGCGGCCGCCGATCGCCTCGGTCTGGCGTCGCCGCGCTTTGCGGCCCACGCGGTGGCGTTCGCGGTCGCTGACGAGCGAGGCGACCGACCCCGCGCCACGACGAGCCTGAACGAGGCGCTCGCGGCGCTGGAGGAGGTGCGCGACGGCCTGGGGCCCGACGCCCTGCGTTCGGCCGTGCTGCGCGGTCGCGAGGAGTGGTTCGCGCGGGCTGTCCGCCACGTCCTTGCGGGGCCCGACGGCGAGCAGGCGGCCCTCGCGCTGCTCGAACGCTGGCGGGCGCGGGCCCTTCGTGACCTGCTCGAGGGCGCGCGACGCGTGGCGGGTGGCGAGGACGATGTCGCTGATCTTCGTGCGCGGGTCGAGCTGCTCGAGCGACGGCTGCTCGGAGAGAGCGGGGGCGCGATGCTGCGTGCGCATGTGGGCGTCGCCTCGCCCCGTGCCTTGGTGCGCGCGGAGCGCGCGTTGCGGGATGCGCTGCGGCTGCGCTCGGCCGAACGAGGGGCGGCCGCTCCCGATCTCAGCGCCCTCCGATCGCGCCTGCGTCGCGGAGACGGCGTGCTGGCGTTCTTCGCGGACGCCGCGGGCAGTCTGCTCTTCCTGTTGCGTCGCGATGGGCTCCACACCGTTCGACTTCCGACGACACGCGCCGACATCGGCGACGCCGTCGATCGGCTGCGGCTGCTCCTGGGCCAGCACGAGCTCGGTCCTGCGTTCGTCGAGCGTCACGCCGCGCGGATCGCCCGCCGGACCGCCGCCCTGCTCGACTCCCTGAGCCATGCCTCAGTGAGCTCGTTGAGCGAGCCGCTCCGCGGGCTCCGGCGTCTGCGCATCGTGCCCCACGGTCCGTGGCACCACGTGCCCTTCGCCGCGCTGCCGCTCGACGGCCGCCCCCTGGCCGAACAGTTCGAACTCTCGCTGGCGCCGGCCCTCGGAGCGTTCGGGACGGGTCGCCGCAGGGCGCGTGGGCGATCCCTCGTGGTGGCCGTCGCCGATGAGGACGCGCCTCAGATCGGGACCGAGGGGCGCCGTGTCACGCGTGCGCTCGGCCGGGCCGAACTGCTCGTCGGCGAACAGGCGACGCTGGCGGCATTGGGGGACCGAGTCGCGCCGGCCTGTCTCCACGTGGCGGCGCACGGTCGCCATCGACCCGAAGCACCGTCGATGAGCGCGGTCCGGCTGGGCGACGGCTGGCTGCGCGCCGCCGACATGGCGACGTTGCCACTCCGCGGGAGCACCGTGGTGCTGTCGGGTTGCGAGACGGGGGCGTCATCCGTCGACGCCGGCGACGAGCTCCAGGGGCTCGTCCGCGGCGTGTTGGCCGCCGGCGCGCGTGAGCTGGTGGCGTCACTCTGGCGCGTCGACGACGCGACCAGCGCCGATCTGATGGTCGGCTTCCACCGAGCCCGCTCCCGCGGTCTCGGGGCCGCCGCGGCGCTCCGGCATGCCCAGCGCTCGCTCGCCCGGCGCGGATTGTCACCCTGGCACTGGGCGCCGTTCCAGGTCTGGACGACGTCGCTCGCCTGAGAGCCTGTCGGAGTTTCCGCGCGGCGCCGGTGAGGCGGCGGAACGTGCTGTGGGGATCCCGGCCCGACCGCGCCCGGGTGGGCCGTCTGCCGCACCGCTCAGGCTCGGAGACGCGCTCGGAGTCGACTCGCCTGCGC
>JAJFFG010000010.1 GCA_021776825.1 Planctomycetota bacterium | reverse complement strand
ATTGCGTAGCCCGTCGTAGGTGGGCGCGCGTCGGGGGCAGGTGGCAATCGCCGCGCCCTAGTTGTTTCTGGTCGGCTCCGCGGGTGCGAGAGCTCTCACGCGAGAGCCACCGTGTTGCCCGCACCCTTGCGTGGCCTCATTTCCCCGCGTCACGGCGCCTGCGCTGACGCGCAACCGCCGCGCCCCGGGCGCGGACCAGGTCCGACTCGCCCCCGCCTACCCCGCGCGATCGCATCGTCAACGGCGCCGTAGGGGCGGACCCCCTGATCCGCCCCGCCGGGGTCACGTCGATTGCGGGCGGTTGATTGGTGACGTACATCGGGGCATGCGGCAATCGCCGCGCCTCCCATGTTTCTGGTCGGCTCCGCGGGTGCGAGGGCTCTCACTCGAGAGCCACCGTGTCGCCCGCACCCTTGCGTGGCCTCATTGCCCGCGTCACGCTGCTTGCGCTTGGGCGCAACCAGCGCGCCCCGGGTGGGGATCCGGACCGCCCTCGTCCCCGCCCACCCCACGCGATCGCTACGTCAACGGCGCCGTACGGGCGGATCTCCTGATCCGCCCCGTCGGGGTCACGTCGATTGCGGTCGGTTGATCGGTCACGTACATCGGGGCATGCGGCAATCGGCGTGCCTTCCATGTCTCTGGTCGGCTCCGCGGCTGCGTCAGCTCTCACGCGAGAGCCAGCCGCTCGGTCGCACCCTTGCGTGGCCTCATTCCCCGCGTCACGGCGCTTGCGCCGACGCGCAACCGCCGCGCCACGGGTTGGGATCCGGATCGCCCCCGTCCCCGCCGACCCCACCCGATCGCTGTGTCAACGGCGCCGTACGGGCGGATCTCCTGATCCGCCCCGCCCGCTGGGGTGGCCCGCGCTGGGGGGGTGGGTCCTCTGGCGCTCTTCGAATGACTCGCGTCACCGGGTCGGCCATCGGTCGACGACGCCGCATCCGATCGGCCGCCGTCGCCGCCGGCGTCCTCGACTCGCCACGTCGATCGCCCGCCCACGCGGCACCGTTCGTCTACATTCCCTCCCGGACCATGCGCCGGATGCTCTGGAACCTCCTCCTGATCGTGCTCGCCATCCAGGTGGGGCTGCCGCTCCTGCTCTTCCTCGGGAAGAACAAGTTGATGTACTTCCCGTCGTCCGCCCCGACCGCGGCCGAGTCGGTCGGCCGGATGCGCGGCGTGTCCGCCGAACCCGCGGCGGTGCGCCGCCCCGACGGCCGCGAGTTGCCCGGAATTGATGCGCGTCCGCGCGGTCAAGAACCGGACGCCGGCGGACCCGTGATCCTGTTCCTTCACGGCAACGCCGGGAACGTCGGTCTCCGCGCCGAGCTGCTCGCCTGGTTCGTCGAGGAGTCGGGCGTGCGGACGCTCCTCGCCGAGTACTCGGGTTTCGGCGGCGCCGACGGCTCTCCGTCGGAGGAGACGATCTGCGCCGATGCCCTCGCTGCGTTCGACCACCTCGTCGCCGGGGGCATCAGTCCGCAGCGGATCGTGCTCTACGGCGAGAGCATCGGTGGTGGCGCGGCGGCCTACGTGGCGACCGAGCGAGAGTGCGGCGGACTCATCCTGCAGTCGACGATCTCCTCGCTGCCCTCGGCGGCGCTGGCGGTTTATCCGTGGCTGCCGCTGACGGCGCTGCTCTCTGCCGGCGGCTTCCCCACGGCCGACCGCGTCGCTGCGCTCGACTGCCCAGTGCTGCTGGTGCACGGCACTGCCGACCGCATCGTGCCGTTCGCACAGTCGGAGAAGATCCGCGCCGCCGCGCCGTCCGCAGACCTGTGGCCCATTGACGACGCCGGCCACAACGACCTGTTCAGTGTGGGTGGCAGCGGGTATCTGCAGCGGATTGGGGAGACCGTGCGGGGGTGGGTGGGCAAGTAGTCGAGTGCGCCACGGGCTGGCGAGCACGTCGATCGGTGGCCGTGCGCATCACGCGAGACGATCGCCGCGCGCCACCGAACCCCATCGACCGCCTAGACCCCAACGGGCGGGGCGGATCAGGAGATCCGCCCGTACGGCCCCGTGGAGCTATCTCGTCCGTGATCAGTGTCCCGCCGTGTCGCCGTGTCGCCGTGTCGCCGTGGTGAGTCGCCCGGCGAGAGACCCCCTCCCCCCTCGACCAGACGTGACGGTCGTCTCTGGCAATCGCTAGCCTCGGAGGCGCATGGAAGACACTCCGAGCGCCGCCACGCCCCCTCAGTTCGGGTTCGTGATCGACCATCGCAAGTGCATCGGCTGCCACGCATGCACGGTGGCGTGCAAGGCGGAGAACGAGGTCCCGGTCGGCAAGTTCCGGACCTGGGTGAAGTACACCGAGAAGGGCACGTTCCCGGCCGTCAAGCGCCACTTCACCGTGCTGCGCTGCAACCACTGCGACGCGGCTCCGTGCGTCACGATCTGCCCCGTCAATGCGCTGAGCAAGCGCCTCGACGCCATCGTCGATCTCGATCGCGACGCCTGCATCGGCTGCCGCGCCTGCATGCAGGCATGCCCGTACGACGCGATCTATCTGAACGAGGACACCGGCACCGCTGAGAAGTGCCACTACTGCGCGCACCGCACCGAGCGTGGCCTCGAACCGGCGTGCGTCGTCGTCTGCCCGGAGCGCGCGATCATCCCCGGTGACGTCTCGAATCCGACGTCCGAGATCGCCATCATCATCCGCGAGCAGGACGTGAAGCAGCGCAAGCTCGAGAAGGGCACGAAGCCGCGCGTCTGGTACGTCGACGCGCTGCCCGAGTCACTGACGCCCGGTGTCGCGCAGGAACCGACGTCGTACCTTTGGTCCGACCGCAAGAACCAGCCGCCGACCGTGCCGACCGGCTTCGAGCCGCCGGACGATCTGATCTCGGTGCTCGACGTCGATCACGCCCCGGTCTGGGGCTGGCACATCTGGGTCTACCTGCTGACCAAGAACCTGGCCGCCGGCGCGATGCTGCTCGCTCCGCTGACCGGCTGGCTCGGCGTCGATCCGGCGTCGATGACCGCGCTGGTCCCCGAGGCCGTCGGGCTGCTGTTCCTCGGCGTGACGATGTTCCTGCTCGTGCACGACCTCGGTCGGCCGGAGCGCTTCCTGCGCATCCTGCTCACGCCGAACACGAAGTCGTGGCTCGTGAAGGGCGCCTGGGTGCTGGCGGCGTTCGGCGGCGCCACGATCGTCGCCCTGGTTGCACGTCTCCTCGACGCTCACGGGATCGCCGACCTCGCCCGCTACGTGAACCTGCCGTTCGCCGCGCTGGCCGCCGGCTACAGCGCGTGGCTCTTCAAGCAGTGCCACGGGCGCGACCTCTGGATCGAGGCCGGCCTGTTCCAGAAGCTCGTGCTGCGCGCGGGCCTGCTCGGAGCGGCTCTCGGTGGCACGCTCGCCAGGAGTGGCGACGCAGGGCTACTCGTCGGGGCGGTCTACGTCGTCCTGCTCGGCGCGCTCCTCTACTACGAGCACCGTCCGATGGAGCGCACGCACGACGGCGCCAAGGCGCACGCGATCCTGGTCCAGAGCGGGGTACCGCGCGCGGCTGCCATGCTGATGCTGGCCGCCGCCGGTCTCCTGCTCGTCGCCGGGTTCCTCGCGGGCGCGGCGGCAATCGGCGCGGCGGTGCTCGCCGTCCTGTTGACCATCGCCGGACAGCTCATCGACGAACGTGCTTGGGTTCGTGCCGGCCAGGAGGTGCCGCTCTCATGACACCTCCCGACGACACCTCCTCGATCGCTCCCAGCGGTTCCCCGTGGGAGGTCACGCCGCTCGCGTCGTTCCCGCCGCCGGAGCAGTGGGACGACTGGGTCGAGTACGACGCCAAGGCCTGGCCGAAGAAGGTCGAGAACCGGTACCGGCTCGTTCCGACGATCTGCTTCAACTGCGAGGCGGGTTGTGGATTGATCGCGTACGTCGACAAGAAGACGGAGCGCATCCGCCGCTTCGAGGGCAACCCGTACCACCCCGGCTCGCGCGGTCGCAACTGCGCCAAGGGCCCGGCGACGCTCAACCAGGTCCACGACCCCGATCGCATCCTCTATCCGTTGAAGCGCGTCGGCCCGCGCGGCACCGGCAAGTTCGAGCGCACCACGTGGGACGAGGTCATCGCCACGTTCGCCGCGCGCATCCGCAAGGCGCTGATCGAGGATCGCAAGGACGAGGTCATGTACCACGTCGGCCGTCCCGGCGAGGACGGCTTCATGTCGCGCGTGCTCCAGGCCTGGGGCATCGACGGTCACAACAGCCACACCAACGTCTGCTCCGCCGCGGCACGTCTCGGCTACGTGCTCTGGACCAATTCCGACCGACCCTCGCCGGACCACGCCAACGCGAAATTGATCCTGCTGATCTCGTCGCACCTGGAGACCGGTCACTACTTCAACCCGCACGCGCAGCGCATCATCGAAGGACGCATGAAGGGCGCGCGCATCGCGACCATCGACGTGCGACTCTCGAACACCGCGTCGATGAGCGACTGGTGGATCGCGCCGCACCCGGGCACCGAGGCGGCGCTGCTGCTCGGCTTCGCGCACGTCATGCTCGCGGAGGGCTTGCAGGACGATGCGTTCATCCAGCGTTGGATGAACTGGGGTGAGTGGCTCGAGGCGCGTCATCCGGATCGCGAGCGCACGTACGAGGAGTTCCTCGTCGCGCTGCGCGAGGAGTACGCGCAGTACACGCCCGAGTGGGTGGCCGAGGAGTGCCGCATCGAGCCCGATCAGGTCGTGACGGTCGGCCGCGCGGTCGGCGAGGCGCGTGGTGGACTGGCCTCGCACGTCTGGCGCAGCGCGGCGGCGGGCAACGAGGGCGGCTGGCAGGTCGCGCGGTGTCTGCAGTTCCTCTGCGTGCTCACCGGATCGGTCAACACCAAGGGTGGCACCGGACTGAGCAGCGACGTGAAGTTCGTGCCGACGGCGTTCTCGAAGCCGCCGGCACAGAAGCTCTGGAACGAGCTGCTGTATCCGCCCGAGTACCCGATGGCGCATCACGAGATGTCATTCCTCCTGCCGCACCTGATGAAGGAGCGGAAGGGCCGCATCAATACGTACTTCACGCGCGTCTACAACCCGGTCTGGATCAACCCCGACGGCTTCCAGTGGGTCGAGATGCTGCGCGACGAGAAGCAGGTCGGACTGCACGCCGCGATGTCGCCGATCTGGAGCGAGACTGCGCTCTGGGCCGACTACGTTCTGCCGATGGGCCTCGCGCCCGAGCGTCACGACCTGATGAGCCAGGAGACCCACGCCGGTTCGTGGATCGGGTTCCGTCAGCCGGTGCTGCGCGTCGCGAAGGAGCGCGCGGGCGAGACGGTCGAGTGGACCCATGAGGCGAACCCGGGCGAGGTCTGGGAAGAGGACGAGTTCTGGATCGCGCTCTCGTGGGCCATCGATCCGGACGGCGAGCTCGGCATCCGCAAGCACTTCGAATCTCCGTATCGACCCGGCGAGCGGCTGAAGATCGATGAGTACTTCCGTTGGATCTTCGAGAACTCGGTTCCCGGACTGCCCGAGGCGGCGGCGAAGGAGGGGCTCGAGCCTCTCGAGTACATGCGTCGGTTCGGCGCGTTCGAGGTCGAGCGCGAGGTCTACCTGACGCAGGACACCGAGGTCGACGTCACCGGCGCCGAGCGCGACGAGTGGGGCACCTGGCGCCGCGATGGCAAGTCGATCGCTCTCGATGTCGACGGCACTGCGCTTCGCGGCTTCAACTCGCCCTCGCGCAAGCTCGAGTTCTACTCGCCGACGATGGTCGACTGGGGTTTCGAGGATCAGGCGCTGCCGTCGTACATCCGTAGCCACGTGCACCACGGACACATCGACGCGTCGAAGAGCGAGTACGTGCTCGTCCCGACGTTCCGCTTGCCGACACTGATCCACTCGCGCTCCGGCAATGCGAAGTGGCTGTACGAGATCTCGAACAACAACCCCGTGTGGATCAACGTCGACGACGCGGCGCGCGTGGGTGTGAAGACCGGCGATCTCGTTCGTGTGTCGACGCGCATCGGACACTTCGTCAATCGCGCGTGGGTGACCGAGGGCATGCGTCCCGGCGTGGTGGCGTGCTCGCACCATCTCGGTCGCTGGCGGCTCCTCGATGCACCGGGCACCGACCGCTGGGCGTCGGCTCCGGTTCGCATCGAGGAAACCGATGGCGCGTGGAGCGTGCGCCGCGTCGGCGACGTGGCTCCGTTCAAGTCGTCGGACCCGGACTCGAAGCGCATCTGGTGGACCGACGGCGGCGTGCATCAGAACCTGACGTTCCCGGTTCAGCCCGACCCGATCTCCGGCATGCACTGCTGGCACCAGAAGGTCACTGTGCGGCGCGCCGAGAAGGGCGACCAGTACGGCGACGTCTCGGTCGACACGAAGGCCGCGTACCGCGTCTACCAGGAGTGGCTCGCCAAGGCCCCGCCGCGCCGCGGCCCCGGGAACCTGCGTCGGCCGCTGCACTTCAAGCGCGCGATCCGGCCGATCGAAGAGGTCTTCGTCTATCCCGACGAGCCCGATGCGTGACGGTGTGCGCGCGCGGTCCTCGGCCGTCGCGGCACCTGCTGATCGTTCTCCTCGCCACGCTGTGCCTGGCGACCGCCGTCTCCGCGGTGCATCCGCACGATGCCTTCACGTGGTGGCTCGAAGCGGGTCCGGTCCTGGTGGCCGTGCCGCTCCTCCTGGCGACGTACCGGTGCTTCTCCTTGACGAACGTCTCGTACGTGGCGATCTGGGTGCATGCGTTGGTGCTCGTGCTGGGGGCGCACCACACGTGGCTCTTCTTCCTCGTCGTCTGCTTCTGCCTCGCCTTCAGCGCGTTCTACGAGATGGTCGAGTGGTGGGTCGCGATCTCGGCTGAGGACGGCGACGCCGTGGCGTTCCTCGCGACCCAGGGCGACGTGTGGGACACGCAGTGGGACATGTTCTTGGCGCTCTGCGGCGCGGTCGTTGCGCAGTTGGCTCTTGCACGCGTGCAGGATCGTCAGCTCGCCCCGTAGAGTCGGAGACATGCTCCCGCTCGACGCACCGCTCGACGACAACCTGCCCGTGGGCGAGATCATCACGATCGTCGCCCCGGTCGCCGACTACCCGTCCGAGATGACGTGCATCGAGTGCCGTCGGCTCATGATGCCGATGAGTTGGCCCGACGGCTCGCGCTGGCGCTGCTTCCTCTGCGACCGTCTCGTCGTGGTCGAATTGCCCGACGTCGACCCCGAGTTGTAGCCCTGGCTCTAGCTCGTCAACGCGCCCGCCGTCCCCGCTGCCCGGCATGATGGGGGTGGAGGATTCTCATGACGTGCTCGTGGTGCCGGCGATCGATGGACTACGTGCACGGCCATGCCGCGTGCGTCGACTCGCGCTGCCCGAAGTTCGGGCTGAACCAGGCCGAGTGCTGTGGGGGCGAGACGGCGGAGCAGTGCCCGGTCCCCGCGTCGGATCTGGCGGCTCGCGATTCCCACCCGTCGCGGAGCGCGCGATGAACGTGCGTGCGAGCGAGAGCGACGTCCTGAAGGCCTTCGCGATCTTCTGGTTGGTGGCCACTGTCGCCGGCTACCTACTGAGTCGCGGACTGCGGCTCGGCCTGACTGCGCTCGGTGCACAGGGTTCCGCCGCCCGACTGATGGTGCTGGCCACCACCTTCGTCGTCGGGCTGTGCGTTTCGTACTTCGTGTTTCGCTGGGTCTGCCTGCGCTTCGTCATCGCCGACGATCGCCGCGCCCGCAGCGTCGACGACACGACGCTCAAGACATTCGACTAGCCGATGCGCGTGGGACTCACGGTCTCCGCGAGCGAGGCACTCTGCTCTCGCGCCGACCTCGGTCGCGCCGAGGCAGACGTCGCGTTCAGCGACTGAACGTCGGGCTGAGGGCGGGAGACAGTCTGGCGACGGGGAGCCGCCAGGCCGGGCGTCCCCCGTCGATGCAACGTGCGATCGACGGCCTCCCGCGTGCTTCCGGGAACCGCGATCCAACCGTCGTCATTCCCGAGAGAATCGGAAACGACCGCGGGCGATTTCGAACGCTTCGACTGTGGTGGAATCGCTCAGCGCTACCTCCGCCAGGATGCGTCCTGTGAGCGGTGCGAACTTGAAGCCGTGGCCGCTCATCCCCGCACCGACGGTGATCCGTGGAGCCTCCGGCAGGCGGTCCAGGACGAAGTCCTCGGTGGGGGTCGCCGTGTACAGGCACGTCTCCGCTCCCTCGATCGCCACGACCGGCGAGCAGAGTTGCTCGTCGAGGAACGTGCGGATTCGCGCGAGCTCTTCGGGGCACGGATCACGCCGTTCGTCGGCGTTGTCGTCACGTCCGGTGACCGCATGGCGCGCCGCCTTGATGCCCGCGCGACCGAACTCCGGCAGCCCGTAGTAGAGCAACGCCTCCGGTCCGAGGTACGCCCAGACGGGGAACTGCGGTGGGGTGAGGCTGCAGGCGGGTGCATCCACGCGGAAGTACCCGACCGTCTGACGAGCGACCCTCAAGAGTGGCGCGAGTTGCGGAACCAGAGTCGACGTCCAGGACCCTGCGCAGACCACGGCGCGGGAGGCCCTGATGATGCCCGACGCGGTCTGTACGTGGACCGCGTCATCGTCGCTCCGCAGGTCGAGCACCGGAGTCTCCTCGCGCAACTCGACTCCTGCCGCGGCGGCCACGCGAGCGAGTGCCGCCACAGTGTCGGCCGCGGCCACGAGCGCAGCCGTGTGATCGTGCAGCACGCACGCGGCGTCCGGGAATCTGAAGTGCGGGAAGCGACGTCGGCCCTCGGCGACATCCAACTGTTCGACCGAGTCGCCCGCGATGCGCACGGCTGAGAGGTAGGCCTCGAGAGCGGCCCCCTGCGGACCGAAGAAGCAGCCGGGGGTCGGGTGCAACAGCGGCGCGCCCGCATCGTGCTCGAGACGCGGCCACTCCTCCGCGTGGGCGGCGGTCGCGAGACGCACCAAGTCCTCGCTCTCGTACGTGCTGCGCGTGATGCGCGACTGCCCGTGCGAGCTGCCGCGATCGTGCCCGATGCGGCGTGCCTCAAGCAGCAGGACCGAGCCCGCCCCATGACGTGCACCGAGACGCGCAAGATGCCATGCCGTGGCGAGCCCAATGACCCCACCGCCGATGACCACTGCGTCGTGCGTCCGCTGCACGCCTGCATGCTCGCACGCCTGGCGGACGCAAGAAGCCGCTGGCCCGACGAGCGACTGGCCCGACGAGCGACTGGCGCTACTCGTGACGGAGCGCGGTCACGGGATCGACGCGCGCGGCACGCAGCGCCGGGATCACCGACGCGATCAGGCTGACGCCGACGGCGAATCCGATTCCGCCGAGCAGGAGCCAGCCCGGGAACTGGAACAGGTCGACGGTGACCGGCATCTGGAACGTCGCGTCGAGCTGCGACCGTCCGATCTTGTTGCCGAGCACTCCGAGCGCTCGGGCCAAGCCGACGCCGAGCAACCCGCCGCCGAGACCGATCAGCGCGCCCTCGGTCAGGAACAGCAGCAGCACATCGCGATTGCGCGCACCGAGGGCCTTCAACAGCCCGATCTCGCGCGTGCGTTCGAGCACGCTCATCACCATCGTGTTGACGATGCCGAGACACGACACGAACACGGCGATGCCGGCGAGGAACCCCGCCACCCACGTGGCCGCGGTCAGCGACTGCTTCACGCGCTGGACGACCTCGCGCACCGATCGCGCCTGCAGGCCGCGCTCGCGGGCGGCATCCTCGATCGGGCCGACGTCGTCGAGCGTCTTCGCAACAAGCAGCAGCGCGCGCGGTCCCGTGCTGCGCTCCTTGCGGTCCCAGAGCTCGCGCGCGAGTGCCTGCGGCAGAAACACGTCGGTCTGCATCGACCACGCCTCTTCGACGACGGACGCGGGCTCGAGCCCGAAGCGCTCCTTCAGGACACCGACGATCGGCAGTTCCTCCACGTACCGGATCTCGCCGGTGCCCGCCGCACCACCGGCGCCGCCGCCCATGACGAGTTCGACGAAACTCCCTCCGCCGCCGCCCTTGCGTGACGTCAGCGAGATCGTGGTCCCGACGAGGCCAGCTTGCGCCTCGTCGGACGTGTAGCCGAGGTGGTAGAGCAGGAGCTCGTGGACGACCACGCCGCGTTCGTCGTTGGCGTGGAACCAGCGTCCGGCCAGGACGCGGAGCGGATAGTACGGATGCTCCGCCGGCATGCCGATGGCCAGCGCGCTGCGCGCCCCGGCGGCCTGGTCCTCCGCGTCGTGCTGGTTCTCCGCTTCGGCCTGGGCTTCGTCGGACGCGGCGACCGGTAGCGTCACGTCGAAGCGTTCCTGCAGGAACGGCCGCGCCGTCTCGATCCCGGGCAGCGCGGCCAGCTCGGCCTCGGTCTCGGCATCGATCTGGTACGTGCGCGTGAGCATGGACGGCCCGCCGCGCGATCGCTTCGACAGGGCGCGCCGTAGTCGCGCGCGCTTCTCCTCGCTCATCTCGCCGTCGACCTGCGGGACCTCGCCACCCCGGATGCGTCCACCGAAGCCCGGCGTGATGACGACCTGACGGAGCTGCTGCTCGCCTGACACGAGATCGTCGACGACGGTGGAGAGCCCGAGCGAGAGCGAGAGGATCAGGACCAGCGCGAGGGCGCCGACGGTGACCCCCGCGGCGGTGAGCAGCGTCCGCGAACGACTGCCGCGCAGCGCGTCGACGGACTCGCGCAGAAGGTCGGTGGCTCTCATCGCTCCTGCCGTTCGTCGCTGGCGATGCGACCGTCCACCATCGTCACGATGCGCGAGGCACAGCGTCGCGCGAGCTCCTCCTCGTGCGTGACGATGACAACGGTCACGCCGCGCTCGCGTCGCAGTTCGAGCAGTAGCTCGGCGACCTCGTCGGCGGTCGTCGAGTCGAGGTTGCCGGTGGGTTCGTCGCAGACCAGGAGCTCCGGCCCGCGCACCAACGCGCGCGCTATGGCGACGCGTTGCTGCTCGCCACCCGAGAGCTCGCTCGGACTGTGCTCCACGCGCTCGCCGAGTCCCACGGAGGTCAGTGCCTCGCGCGCCCGCTCGCGCCGCTCATCGCGCGGCACACCGTCGATCACGAGTGGTGTCTCGACGTTCGCCAGCGCGGATCGCCCCGGCAGAAGATGGAACGACTGGAACACGATGCCGATCCGCGTCGCGCGGTACCGCGCCAGGCCGTCGCCGGAGAGGTGCGCGAGATCCTCGCCGGAGATCCGGACGCTGCCCCCGGTGGGGGAGTCCAGTCCGGCGAGCAGGTTCAGGAGCGTCGACTTGCCGGAGCCCGAGCGGCCGATGACCGCCAGGAACTCGCCGTCGTCGACATCGAGATCCACACCGCGCAGGGCGTGGACCGCGGACGCGCCGTCTCCGTAGCGACGCGTCACCCCGCGCATCTCGACCAGTGGCATGAGCAGAGTGTGGTGCGCGAGGTTCGCGACTTCGACGAATCGGTGCGCGCGGGTTCCCGCGACGCGAGCGCGCGTGGCAGTGAAGCGCGGCCCTAGTCTTGAGATTCCCGCGGGGCGGGAGATCGCGTGCTCGGGACCGCCAGGCGTGGCGTCCTCGGTGGAGTCGAGGGCGGACGCGGTGGCCGGTGGGTCGGAGGTGGTCGCGGATGCGACCTGCGCCGGGTTCGCCGACGCCCTCTCCCCGGGCTGCT
>JAJFFG010000090.1 GCA_021776825.1 Planctomycetota bacterium | reverse complement strand
AGGATCTCCCGGATCTCGCGCTCGCGAGCCGTCGCCTTCCGTCCCCAGCCTGCTTTGTCCATCGCTGTCCCTCCCTGTGGTGAAGGGGCAGTCTCAGGCCGTCACGCGGGGGCGCCAGATGGCTGGATCGGACGCGTACGTTTGACCCGAAGCCGCCATCGCCCGAGGTGGCTTCAGATCGGAGCTGGAGCGCCGATGAGCTCATTGAGACGTGCTCGTTCCACGAGAGCCGCCGACGCTGGAGGGTGGCTCTCGTCCTAGAGGTCCGGCCAGAAACCCACGTTGTCGCGTCACCCCATTCTCGGTGCGAGCGCGTCAGCGCCGATCTGACGCGCTCGAATTCTCGTTGGGATTCCGCGCCGCGTGCCCGGTCGATCGAGACCGCGGCGCAGATCGCCGCTCATGCGGCGTCACGGGCGCCCAGAGCGCCCCTGCGGCGCCTCACGGCGTGGTATCCGGGCCCACACCGGCGTTCAGGCCGCCTGGCGTGCCTTCTCATCGTTCGCACGGTCGAAGACCAGACACAGATTGACCGCCGCGGCGGTCATCATCCATTGCAGCCGCGTTTTCTTGCGCCCGAAGTAGCGCGCCTGACCGGCACCACGTTGCTTGAGGCGCCCGTCCGTGCCGACTTGCAGTTGCGGGCACTGTCAGCTGTGACCGATCTCCAATCGCGCGCGCACGCGGCGTCCGAGTGCGCATCGAGCCCTCTCTGCGGAAATGTGGAAGATATTCGCTCTTTGTTGACGTTCCTGTCCGTCTCGCCGTGTCCTAGACAACGGACCGACCGGCGTGCGAACGGACGGATCCAACGCGGTCCGTGCCCCCCCCTGGGCGCGGGCCGCACTTTCGTCGGGTACACCGCCGTATCGACTCGGCGGCGCGGTCAGTGACGCCGAAGCGGCTCCTAGCACTCGATCGACGGCCGGGAGTCGGCACCGTTCCTCGGTGTGAACCGCGATCGAAGGTCATCTCCGTGGCGCGCCGACGTCGATGGCGCCGCCACCAAGCACACCAACGGCGATGAGCGTCAACCCACGCGTCACCGGCAAGTCGCTCGTCCTCTGTGCACGGATGAGTCCGCTGCGCGCGCGAGACCCTCCGTCCGTCTAGCCCGGACAATTCACCACTCCACGCCCAGAACGCAGATTCGGGCGTGCATCGGATCGCGTAAACTGTTGTTGACGCAATAGTTACACGAGACCGAGAGGCACGCCCGAGTGACGAATCCTACCCGACAGTCCGTCCTCTTCCGCGATCTCTTCGACAAGCCCACGACAGCGGTGTTTGACGGCGAGGCGCAGACGTCGGACGGCGGCGCGGGTCTCTTGCGCGCGGTGGATCGACGGCTGGGACTGACCGACGGTCTGGCGGCATGCTTGGTGGATCGCCGCGATCCCTCACGCATCGAGCACCTCTTCGAGGAGATCTTTCGCCAGCGCGTCTTCTCGATCGGTCTGGGCTACTGCGACCAGAACGACGCCGCGCGCGTGGGCCACGACCCGATGCTCAAGGCGCTCAGCGGCCGGGCGCCGATCAGGGGCGCGGACCTCGCGTCGCAGCCAACGCTCTCGCGCTTCGAGAACAGCGTCAACCCGACGCCACGTCGTCGAGATCGTCGCGCAACTCGCCGTCGGCGACCATCGCGAGCGCGCTTGAGACCTCGTCACAGCCGCGCGGCGCGCCAAACCGCGTCGACCACGACGACCTCCGCCCGAGCAATGGTCGTCGTGAATAGTCCGGGCTAGCGAGTCGTCACAATCCGCTCACCCAGGCCAGGAACTCGCGGTCGAGCGTTGCGAGGTCCTTGCCGAAGATCGCCAAGAAGCGTTCTTCGCCGATGGCGTTGACATCGCTCGCGCTCGCGCCGCGCGTCTCCATCTCTCCTTGCCAGTCGGACATCAACTGGCGGTGCCGCGGTGCGGACTCATGCAGGAGCCAATGATGCAGCGCCCAAGCGTACGTGTACCAGACCCGCAGACTGCGCTCGTCGAGCTGATGAGGGTCTTGCCCAAGGAACTCCGCGACCGGCGGCAGCGCGCCCTTCCTCGCATCCTCAGCCAGCAACCGCCTGTTGTTGCTCTGAACAAGACGCCCGACTTCGAGCTTCCTGCCGTCCCAGTACGCGGTGCGCAGGTTGGGACTGCCGAACCACGCCGAGCGCCCCTCGACGAACCATGCAGGCCATCGTCCGTCCGTCACGCCATGAAGGAACAGCTTGGCCATCTGACCGAGCGCCGCCTGCGGTGCCCCTGGTTCGTCGAATGCGACGAAGCACGCGCTGCGGTCCACATCTGAGAACCGTGTCCACCCGGCTCTCTCGGCGTAGCCGTTCTCATTGCAGAACGTGGCGAAGCTTGCCTTGTCGCGAAACACGAAGACGGAGAGGGGAAGGACATCCTGAGGGGGCTGCGTTCCGACGACCCGCACAAGCTCCGCGTACGCGGCCTCAAGCGCACCCTGGTACGACTTCACCCAGCGATGGTCGAGGTTCGTGCGCAACCGAACTCGTGGCGTGCAGAGTTCCCAGGCGTGTGACCAGTCGCGACGCGCGGCATCGGCTTCCTTGGGAGTCAGCCACCGTCCGTCCACGAACACGCGGCCGGCGTCCTCCTCGGCGCTACGACTCTCGAGGAACTCCACGATGGCCGTCGTCGCCTTGCTGAGGCCCTCGGCGCGCAGATCGACGCGATAGTCGAAGTCCCACGGCAGGCTGGGGCGCAGGATCTGCCACACGAGCGTGCGTGCGGGCTGGTCCGGCGATGCCAGGAGGGACGCGAGTCTTGCCGCGTCGGCAGTTCCTCCCGGGCCGACGCCGGCGAGTGCCTCAGCTGCGCGGATCCGGACAACGAGCGGGAGAGACGCATCACCGATCAGCGTGAGAATCCTCTCGCGTGCCTTCGTCTGGGGAGACTCCCCGGACGGGGTCGCTGCCGCGAAGCGCTCGACGGCCTGAGCGGCTCGCAGAGCGGCCCCCTTGAAGCCGTTTCCGCGATTCAAGAGGTCATCAGCGAGGTGGGGAAGCACGCCGTGCTCGCCCAGCCACGCGAGGTCGAGATTCCCCTCGATTTCGAGGGGGCCGAAGGACGCCGAGCCGCCGGACACGTAGAGCCCCGCGACGACTCGATTAAGGGGCGTTCCTGGCTCTGCCCCGCGAAGCGTCCTGGACTTGCCGATCGTCGGCGTGATCTCGAAGGACGTCTTCTGCCCTTTGCGGACGACTCGCAGGGTCACGTCGTCACCAGGCGCGAGTTTCGGGGCGCGCGAGCGGGCGACGTAGCGGAACTCCACCGATCCCGACTCCGCTGCGGGCACCGCGCCGAGACGGTTCACCATGTTCGCGTTGCCGGCTGGGGGATCGAAGCGCGTGAACAGGCGATCCTGGATGAGGCACACGACTGAGTCATCGGGGTTGCGGGGATTGGCTAGGACGATGCCGAGATCGTGCGGGTCCTCAAGGTGCGCCGTCGTCTCGACGCGCACGTCGGAGAGCATCCCGAGTCGCAGTCGGATCCCAGCCGTTCCTCGGGCAGCAAGCTCGCCTTCCGACCAGACGAAGTCCCCGTCCACGGAGCCGCGCACGGGAACGAACCGATCGAAGTCTCCGAGCTCGGAGGCCGTCAACCAGTCCCACCTCAGCGTGATTCTGCCGCGATCGAACGCGACGATCTTGGCGTTCAGCCAACGATCAAGCGGGACAGGGAGGGGTGGCGGGCCCCGCTCGGCGCGACCGAAGGGAAGCGCTCGGCCGGTGTCCTCGCTCGCGAGACTGCGGGCGGACGACGACCACGACACGCACGCGATCGCGATAACGAGGGCTGACGCTCTTCGCAGCGTAGAGATCGCGTCCTCCGAATCTCCGGTGTGGTCACGCTTGTCCGCAGAGAACCAGACACGACGAAGAGCGGGCGTCCTTCAACCCATCTGCTCCCGCCGCTGCGCGCACCGCGGACCTGCGGTATCGCTGACGACCCTCCACCGCCAACGTGCGGACGAGTACCAGCGCCGCGGACATTCGTAGGACGATGGTGATCGCGAGCGTGCGTCCGATCACTGACGCGCCCCCTGGGTGTTCTGCCGACGTGGGGCGAGTCGGGGGCGGGCGAGCTGCCGTGCGTCGCCGGGAGAGTTCGCATGGAACCCGATCTCTCGCGCCGCCGTCTCACGCCGACACGGACGTGGAGCGGACGTTCAGCAGAGAGAAGCAATCATCATGGCTCCAGAGAGAGCGGCCGTCCGACGCTCCGGACGCACCGGCGTCGCCCTGGTCCTTCTTGCGTTCGTCGTCCTGGCAGCCCTCGGCCGACCATCTCTGCGTGGCGGCGGGGGCGTCGCGCTCGCGGAGGACGGTGACGCCTTCGAGCGTGCGCTCTCGACCTACCAGGCCTATCTCAAGCGCCCCTCGCTTCGCATGCGCACGCGAGGACGCCGGCGCCTCGCGGCTACCGGCGACGCGCGCGCGGCCTCGATCCTCACGAAGAGTTACAAGGACGCTGTCGCACCACCGGGGCAGGAACAGTACCTGATCGCCGGACTCGTCGCGGAGTCGTTCGGCACGCTCGAGCACCGCGACCTGCTCAAGGACTGGCGACGCGAGCACGCTGCAGCGAAGGACGCGTGGCTGTGGTTTACGACGCTGCGACCGGCGATCGCCGAGGGCGAGCAGTCCGCCGTCGCTGAGTTCCTCGACGTCGATGAGCCGTTCCTGCTGCACGCCGGTATCGCCGCATGTGCGGCCGAGCGCTCAGCGAACTCGGTGGCTCTCGCCGCGGACCTGCTCGCGTCCCGACCGAAGCCGGAGACTCACAGAGCGCTTGCGATCGAGAGCGCCGCGAAGCTCCTTGCGGCAAGGCGCAGTGATCTAGGGAGCGAAGAGTACGACCGCGTCCTCGAGGAGTTGATCGCGACCCTGCGCGATCCCCGCACAGCGCCGCGTACGCGCTTGGTGGTGGCTCGACGCTTGGGTGTCATCTTCGACACCGAAGAGGTCGTGATCGACCCCGCGGCGTGGTCGGCTCGCCTGGAGCGGGCCGCAGCTCCTCCTCCGACGCGAGGCGGCCACGAGTACGCCGACTTCGGTGGCATCCGCGCGAACGGCTCCCGCATCGCGTACGTGATCGACCTCTCCGACTCGATGGCTGCACCACTCACGGACGCCGAGAAGGAGCGCCTGCGCCGCGCCGTGACGCCCGGAGGCGCGCGCAGCCGCGGGACGGGGAACGGCGCGACGGTCGGCATCGGTGAGCGGGACCTGCCGTGGGAGGAGATCGAGACGCGCTTCGATGCGGCGCGCGAGTTCGTGAAGCTCTCGCTCGCCGGCCTCTCCAGCAAGCAGCGGTTTGCCGTCATCTGGTTCGGGACGAAAGCTGCGCCGCTTCCATCGACCACGGCTCTTGTGCGCGCGACGCCGAAGGCCGTCCGCCGCGTTGCCCGCGAGCTCGACTCGATCGAGCTTGGACCTCCTGACGCCGAACACGAGTCCGGCACGCTGCGTGGGTGGACCAACCTCCATGGCGGAGTGCGCCGGGCATTCATGCTCACAGAGTCGCGGCCCGTGGGTACGCACGAGTACGTCGATGTGAAGGCGTTCACCGAGGGCGTCGACACGATCTTCGTGCTGTCCGACGGCACGCCCAGTTGGTGCGACTGGACGACGATCGACAAGCGCGATCCCGGTGATCGCGCGTACGAACGCGACTCGAGCGTGGAGGTGCTCCGCCCGGAGAAGTACTACTCCGTGTACTACCGCGAAGATGACCTGCTGCCGGATCTGGAGCGCCTGAATCTGTTCCGGAGCGTCGAGATCCACTGCGTTGGCTTCGGTGAGTCGGACGAGCGACTCCTGCGACGCATCGCGGCAGTCGGAGGCGGGAGAGTCCGCGTCTTCGGCGGGAGGTAGGGCGCTCCCGCGCCGACGCGGACAGAGGAGTCCGCAGAGGGGACCATGCTGAACGATCGAACTCGTATCGGAGTCGCCGCTGCATCGCTGCTCGTCGTTGCGCTGCTGCTTCGAACGGGATGTTCGTTCGACGCGGGTCCCGGCGAGACCGCATCTCGAGACTCCGCGCGCGCAACCGACGCGGACTCGCTGGATCGCATACGTTACCGTGACCGGCGACGGCTCGCGGGGAGCGGTGCGACGCGCACCGGCGATCTCTCCGGTCGGGTGGTCGGGCCGCGGGGCGCACCGTTGCCAGCGTGCATCGTCGTGGTCGTCCCGACCGCACGCGACGGGTTGCGCAATCCGCCCATCGAGCAACGCACATCCAGCGACGGAACGTTCGCTGTCGGCGGCCTTCCGAGCGGTCAGGTGACGGTGACCGCCGAGAGCGACGTCGATGGCCGGCGGCACGTCGCGAACGCAGAGGTCACGGTGAGCGCCGGCCAGACGACGAACGTGCGGCTGCAGCTCAACCCGAGCGACGCGATCCTCGTAGAAGGACACGCAGTCTGGGACGACACAGGCGAACCCGTGCGGAAGTTCGAGCTCATCTTGTGGTCGCCGGACGAGCGCTCCTGGGCCGCCAAGCGTGTTCGCGTCCGCGGCGGCGCTGGCGCCTTCCGCTGGAAGCTACCGGGCCCAGGCCGATGGCGCGCATGGACTGCCGTGGTCGATGGACAGGCTCTCCCCGAGTTCATGGAGGAGCTATCGATCGCCGATGGCGAGGCGCTCGTCTTGCGCTTCCCTCGTCCGGCCACGGCCATCCTACGAGTCGTCGACGGCGAGTCCGGTGCTCCGCTGCCGCTGGCTCGTGCGTACGCGGCCCGCGACGACCTACCCCAGTTTCGCGCAGGCTACATGCTCCCGGGCGCTGCGACGCTCGCTGTCCCACACCTGACGGCCGATGCGACCGGTCTCATCAATTTGGGTGCGTGGAGGAACGAGGCCGAGTGGTTCATCGTCGCGCCCGCCCACGCATGGAAGGCGGTGCGCCTGCGACGGGACGATCAGTCCCCGCAGACCGTCTCACTTCGACCCGGCGGCGCAGCGCAGATCGAGATCGCCCAGTGGGACGCACTCCTGTCGGCCCGAGTGAGCGTGCGCTCAGCGGGAGGCCGTGAGTTGTCGCTTGAGCAGCCGAACTCTCGCGGGAGGGTCCGAGTCGACGGCCTCTCGGTCGGGCGTCACCGGGTGACCGTCCAACGCGGCGACTGGTACGAGCGCACGCAGATCTACGGTCGCGGAGAGATCGACATCATCGCGGGAGAGACGACTCGGCTCACGATCGAGGCGACGCCGGTCGAACGCGGCGAGGTACTCACTCTGACAGGCACGCTGCACGTCTCGAAGGACTGGGGCATGTGGCCCACCCGGCTGCGCTATCACGGCGCCGACGCCACGAACAGGCACGTGGCTGGCGTCGTGCAGCTCGACGTGCCGCTGGAGGGTCGTACGGTCTCGTTTCGCGTTGAGGGCCTCGCAGCTGGTCGATACAGGTTCGTCGCGGAACCAATCCAGTGGCGCGCAGAAGTCGATGCTGATCCCGCGAGCCCACACGTGGAGCTCGACGCAGGCCGACCCGCAGAGGTGCTTGTCACCGTGATGACTGAGGCCGGCGAAGAGACCCCTCCTGGTGGGCAGGTGCTCTGGAGCACGCGCCTCCCGGGACTAACCGAGTGGTCTACCAACTTCGCGACATTTGACGCGGCTCGCGGCGCGTTCCTCATCCTCGCGCCGCAAGGCACCGTTCACGTCGACGCGCACGCCCCTGGCTATGTACCCGAGAGCCGCGAAATCGTCACCACAGGGGGGCCGACGTCAGTGACGATTCGCATGCGCCAGAGTGGGGTCATGATCGTGCGGCTCGAGCGTGACGATCGGCGATTCACGGATGAGGAACCGATGATCTGGCTCTCGCCGGGTGTCGATCCGGACGATCGTGCGCACGGAGCCCGTGGCACGCCCGCCCGACGCGGAGTCGCGCGCTTCGACGGGCTCCCGCCCGGACAGTACACCGCGTGGGTACGAGAGGGCGACCTAGAGAGTCACGACGTGAGCACCGCCACTGCGAGCGTCGCGGCGAGTGAGGAGATCCAGGTCATCCTGCAGGTCGATGCGCAGCGCTGACGAGGCCGTCGGGCAGGTCACGTGAACGAGCGCCGACCTGCGCCGGCGACGATCGCTTCGCTGCAACCGTCCCGTACGGGTCGGGCCCAACACCGCGCGTGGCGCGGAGGCCTGGAACAAGTCAGCGCGCCGCCGCACATGACGACGCGGCGCAGCCACTCACGGGCGAGCTCCTGGAGCGAGCCCCACCGTCGCGAACCTCAGCAGATCCCCATGCAGTGCGAGACGAGATCTTGCAGCGTTGCGCCGTGAGCGTCGGGGTTCGGCGGGGACATCGGCTCCTTGTCGATCCAGATGTAAGACAGCGCCAAACCGCCTCGCGTTCCCGTCGACCGCCACGGGGCCTCGGATGATGGCGTCGCCGACGCGCCCTGGCGCGCGCGCGGCATCCAACCCGGCATCTCTTCGCATCCCCCACGTGTTCACGTGGGTCCTTGCTCATGAGACGGCGCCGAGGTGGCTGCCGCGCGGTCCCCCGCGGCCGAGGAGAGGAAGCTGGCTGACTCGGACGCTCTGGCACAGTTCGTGACGCGGCACCGACGCTCACTCTTCAGCCTGGCGCTGGCGCGCACGGGATCGGTCGACGTCGCGGACGACATCGTTCAGACCGTCCTGCTTCGCGTCGTGCGACGGGGTGGCCTGGGTCACGTCGTGCGGCCTCACGCGTACTTCGCTACCGCGGTGGAGAACCTATGCCGCAACCGCGCCGTTCGGCATCGGCCAACCGCTCCCCTGACGGACGAGGCGCCGTCACGAAGCCCCGGCCCGCCGCGGTCACTCGCTGCGCAGGAACTGCGTGATCTGTTGCGCGCAGCCATTCGGGATCTTCCGAGCGCGTACAGCGCGGCGGTCTGGCTCGTGCACGTCGAAGGACTGAGCGTGGACGAAGTGGCCGCGTTCACCGGAGGTCGCCGAGCGACGGTGAAGTCGGCGCTGGCGCGTGGGCGTCGTCTCTTGCGTGAGCGCCTCGGACCTGTGCTGAGGAAGGCGGGCTACCTTGACGTGTGACACCGTTTCCACGCGGCTCGAGGAGTGGCGTCTCGGCCTCCTCGATCACGCGCAGACGCGTGCGTTCGTGGTGCATGTGTCGCAGTGCGCACCGTGCGCACGCGCAAGAGACGAGATCGACGCGTTCCAGCGCGTCCTCGATCTGGCCCACGACCCAGGCCGCGATCAGGCGCTGGTCTCCCGGCTGCGGGCGACGCGGCGGCGACGTCGAGTGACTGCGCTGGTCGCGGCAGCAAGTCTGCTCCTCGCCGCCTCCGTCGCGGCAGTCGCGTGGATCCTGCCGAGCTCGAGTGCGCTTCAGCAGGGCCGCGAGTACCAGCTTGCCGCAGGAGACGAGGGGCGCTCGGGTCGCGCACACGTCCGTGTGATTGAGAGCGCACGCGTGAAGGTGAGCGCTGGCGGATCTCGTCTGCGTCTCTCCGCTGGTGCGGTGCGTTTCTCGGTTGCGCCCGGTCACGGAGAATTCGTCGTGGGAACCCCCTGCGGCGACGTCCACGTCGTCGGAACGGAATTCGAGGTGAGAGTCATGAGCACGCAGAAGTGGGCAGCGGGAGGTCTGGGGGTCGCCGTTCTCGTGACAGCGGGCGTTGTGTCATTCGACGCGCACTCGCAAAGCACGCGCGTCGAAGCAGGCGAACTACTGGTTGCGGATGCCGATGGCGTACGGCAGACGTTCACGGCATCGAGCGTCGTGGATCTTCTCGCAGAGACCCATGCACTGGAGCGTGAGAACAGCCACCTCCGCGGACTCCTCGAGGCGCCCGGCGCATCGCGGCCAGCGCACGACGAGACCGCGGATCCCGGAGTGCCGCGCGCCGCAGATCCTCCTGCGACAGATGTCGACGAGGACGACCCGCGCGTTGACTGGACCGAGTTTGGGAGGACGGTGGCGGATCTCCTCGACGCCTCCGAGAGCACGTCCACCGAGCTCGAGCCCTCCGGCCCGGAGACGATGCGCCGGATCGCCGAGTTGCTCGAGGTCCTCGAGCAACTCGGCGAGCGGCTCGGCGTCGCGGAGGTGTCCGACGTATTCGTACATTCGGATGTGCTGCCCCTCTTCCTGGATGGGGCTCTTCGCGAACTGCTCCCGCAGCTCGGGGAGGACGGCCGCGCCATGGTCGTGGCCGAGGTCGAGCGCGCTGCGGACGACGAGCGTGCCCGGCTTCCTGACGATCTCCTGCCCATCGAGCGTCGGGTACGCGATGCGGCGATCGCAGCGACGGCCTCCGAGCGACTTGCGGGGCGGTTGAAGGAGGCGCAACTCCGAAATCTCCTGCGTCTGCTCTCCTCTGATCGTCCGGGAACGGGGACGAGTTCGTGGGCGATGGTCGCCGACCGGCTGACGCTCATAGAGGACGTCGGCCAGCAGTACGTCGAGTTCCTCGAACTCGAGGGCGCCGACGCGGCCGCTGCCCGCGTCGAGGCACAGCGATTCGTCGCGGCGCATCTGCGCGAGCGTGTGGCGGTACTTGCTGAGCACGGCCGCGCGGCCGTCGATGCCGGGCTCTACGCGCACGAATGGGGAGTGGAGGATCCGGATGCCCAAGCCGAACTGAGCGACGTCGTCTCCGCCCGTCTGCGACTACTCCGCGTCCAGGCAGGTGCGGAGCGCGCACTCCACGACGCGCTGAGCGCCGCCGCGCAGGGACGTCTCCGCACGGAGGCGGTGAGAGTGTGGTCCCTCGAGGAACTGCTGGACGACGAGTTCTGACGAGTGAGATGTGTCATGCACCGCTAGTTCGCTGCGGCGATGAACCAGAGGAGTCCGCCATGATCTCCAGTGAAACAGTCACGCGCGCGTCCGGCGTCGCGCTCGCGGCGGCCGCGCTCGTCGCGGTGTTCGTGCCTCAGGTGAGCGCCGCGAAGGAGCGCATCTCGAAGGCGAAGGCGGCGCGCGAACTCGCACAGCTGTACGCCGCCGACCAGAAGGACCAGGAGAACTGGGAGACGCTCAACGAGGAGGACTTCGCGAAGCGGCAGGAGAAGCACAGGGATCGAGCGTTCGAGTTTGTTCACCGCGGCCTTCTCTCGACACCCCGGACGTACCACGACGCGGCGTTTCTCTTCCTGCACGGCCGCGACAGCGACGACGTCCTCCTGTCACACGTCCTCGCTACGGCCTGCGCGTTCCAGGGCGAGCGCATGGGGCACTTCGTCAGTGCCGCCGCACTCGACCGCTACCTGCTGACGCTGCGCCAACCTCAACGCTTCAAGTCCCAGGGGTTCGGCGGGGGGCCGGGATTCGAGCCGCAGCACGACGAACACTCGCTCAGCGAGGTCGTCGTGCACGTGTTCGACAAGAGTGGGCTCTTCGGTGTCCCCGCCGAGAAGCCGGCGCGCGCACCCGCGGCCCTGGGCCGCGCGTCCAAAACACTTGCGAAGCTCGCCGGGAAGGAACCGTTCGAGCTCACCACCGAGACGACGGAGGACCAGTTCGGAGCCGCCGAGCAGATCGTGCGCGCCGGGTCGCTCGGGGATGCCGACGCGTTCCTCCACGCCGGTGCCGTGCTGACGCGCGCAGAGTCTGCCGACCGCAGGGTGTTGGCGCACATCCTCGTGATCGCGGCCGCACTTCAGGGCCGCAGGGATGCCGTTCCCTTCTCGAGAGTCACGCTCGACCGGGTACTCATCGCGCTGAAGCGGCCGCCCATCTTCGAAGCGGGAGAGCACGAGTTGCCGGAGGTACTGCAACTCCACGAGAGCATCCGTGCGGTCTTCGAGGGTGATCCGCCCAAGCGCGGCGGGAAGAAGCGCCGAAACGAGAGATGACGAGCACTCACGGTGACATCGGCCCGACCCCGAGGCGGCGCTTCGCCCTCAACGGACCAGATACTGACGCGTTCGACGCAGCGGAGCGCCGCGCGCTTGTGATCGACATCCTGGCGGCGCGGAGAGACGAGGAGGCGCTCCCTGTCATGATCGAGTACTTGGCGGATGGGCGCGCCCTTGTCGGATCAGACAACTTCGTGGGCGGCCACGCGGCCAATGCTCTCTCCGCGATCACCGTCCGTCCGCTCGGTCTGATTCAGGAGACCTGAGAGGAACTGGCTGCGCGAACGTCAGCAGGCAGCGGCGAACGACGCGTTTGGCGAGTGAGCATCATCTGCGAGTGCCCGCTGCTCAATGGGTCTGAGCCTCGATCTCGCCGCCGCCCAGTCCCGGAGCCACCCCCTCCCTCCCTACTGAACATCGATCTCGACACGTGTGACAGCGTCGGACGTCACTGTCGCTGTGCGACGCGCCGACGAACCGTCCCCCGGCGCGACGACGATCGTGACACTCCCGCCGGGGATGCTGCTCAGTTCGAACTCGCCGCTCTGGTCAGTCAACCCGTCCCCAAGTCTGGACGGACGGATTGGACCATCTCGTCCGGCAGATTCGCCCTCTTGCTCGAAGATGGTGATGAGCGCTCCGGGCATTGGCTTGTCGTCGCGTGTGACGAGGACCCGCAGCGCGCCGCCGGGTTGCAAACGAAGCGTCAGTGAGCGCGTCGAGGCATCAATCTCGGCCGACCGTGCCGGAAGGCCGCCGTGGCTCGCCTCAACCACGTGTCGCCCGGGCGCGACGCGAAGCGTCACCGTGCCGCGTCCGTCGGTGAGGCCTAGCGCCGCTGTGGCTCCCTCTGTGCGATCGCGGCGCAGCAAGGGACCGAGCGCTGTCACGGTCGCACCAGGAAGCGGATCGCCGGCGGGTCCGAGGACGAGAATGTCAAGGGGCTCGGCACGTCGCAGAGCGACGCGAACCGCCGCACCGACGAGGACTCCCCGCACGATCGTGTCGGCGTAGTCGGGGGCACTGGCGCGCAGCGAGAGTTCGCCGGTCTGGACGCCTGTCAGCTCAAAGCGCCCCTCCGCGTCAGTGAACGTGCGTCCTAGTTTGCCCTCCAAGAGCTCCTCGGTCGAGGCCGCAAGGGGGACGCCCGGGCCGACAAGCAACACCTGGGCGTCGCGGACACCGCCGCCGGATTCCGCATCGATCACGCGGCCGGTGATCTTCCCGGTGCCGATCTCCAATCGTACGCCGGTAAGTAGCTGCCCTTCGGACACGGTGACCTCTCGCGCGCTGATTCCACCTCCGGCGGCGTCCGAACGCACAGCGATTCGGTATCCCCCTGGGGCGAGCTCGCCGAACGCGTACGCACCGCCGGCGCCGGTCGAGGTCATCTTCATGCCGACGCTCGGACCCGTCAGGAACACCGTCACACCGGGCAGCGCGACGCCGTCACGGACCACGACACCCGCGAGCCTTGCGGCAGAGCTGCGAGCACCGAAGTCGCAGCGCGTGACGACCCGGTCTCGCACCGTGACGCGGCGTTTCTCTCCGGCGTCTGCTCCGGAGGGCTGCACCCGCAGCACCCAGTACGCACCGGGAAGCAAGTGCTCTGCGCGGTACGAGCCAGCCGCATCTGTTCGTGCGCCTGCTCGCCGCTGGATGTCTGCGGCTATCGTTGGACTCAAGAGGATGACTTGTGCACCGACGACCGGGCGCCCGTCGTCGTTGAGGACCGTGCCCTCGACCGTGCCGCCGATCGTCATCCGCACGAGGAGCTCGGCGCCTGGAACAGGCACATCCTCAAGCAGCGTCGGTGCGTGGCTCTGCGAACGCACGACTACTCGGGCTCGGCCAGGCGTGAGTTCGCCAACCTCGAATGCGCCCTCGTCGTCGGCCGTCGAGTTGGCGCTAGCCGCAGAGGCAGGCATTTCGCCACGTGCTCCCGCTCCGCGGCGCTGTTCGACCTGCACGCTAGCTCCGACGACGGCTTGTCCGGTCGCTGCGCTCACCACGCGACCGCGCAACGTGGCGCCCCGGCGGAGCCGCAACACGAGTCCGGTGACGGCCTGCCCCTCGGAGACACCGAATGTGGCCCTCTCGCTGTCGGCGTAGCCGTCGTGCCGTGCCAGGAGTTCGTACTTGCCGGCCTCCAGCAGCGCGTGCGCAAAGTGCCCCTCCGCGTCAGTCGCGACGCTTGCCGATCCACTCGTGTCCTGGGCCGTCGCCCGCCCGTGCTGCTCAGTACTTCGGCGGCGATGGACGTGTGCCCCGGCGAGTGTCCGGCCCTCGGGATCCAAGACCACCCCAGAGAGCTCGGCTCCCGCACGAAGTCGAAGGACTACGTCTGTCGCATTAGGGAGGACGTCCAACGCTCGCCCGGCGAGGTACGTCGGCGACGAGGCCGTGACCGTGTACGGACCCTTCTGCAGCGTCTCGGACCGGAAACGCCCATCCGCGTCGGATCGCGAAGACTCGTGGGCGAGGTCTTCGGATCCAAGGAGCGTGTCGAGCACGCTCGTGCCGCGGCGCGGCCACTCGATCTGGACAGTCGCGCCATCCACCGGCTCACCGGTTGGGCTCAACACGGTGCCACTGAGGCGATGCGCCGGGCGCAGTTGGACATCGTGCGTCGTGACCGCCTCGTCGGGCACCTCGACCGTCGCCTCCGTATGCAGGAAGCCGGTGCCCTCGACACGCACCCGGCGTGAGCCGCCCGCCAGCTGGCAGACCCGGTACAGGCCGTTGCTTGCTGTGTACTCAGTGATCCAGAAGACGCCTGGAACTCGGATCGCGCGGGACATCGGAATCTCGGACTCATTCAATTCCACGCGGACGCGCGCGCCCCCGACCGGAGTGCCGTCAGGTCCGACAACCCGTCCGACCACGACCGACTCTCTTCTCAAGACAAGCTCTAGCTCGTCTGCCTCGGCACCCGGAACCACGTCTCGACGCTCGCTCGCCTTCGGTAGGTAGCCCGGCTTCCGCACGCGGACGCGGGCCGCGCCCTCGCGCACGCCGCCCAGCTCGAAGCCGCCTTCGATGCTCGTGGTCGCGGAGACTGCCGGTGCGCGCACAGCGCCAGGAGGCGAGAATCGCGTGAACGAAAGGGGACTTGGATCGACATCCGGTGCGAGCCGAACGCGCGCACCCTCGATAGGTGCGCCGTCGGTGCCGAGAACGCGACCGCGCAGAGTGCCGGCCGGCGCGAGTGTGATCTCGACGATGTCGTTCGCCCGCTCAAGAGTGAGGTCGACCGAACGGCCGAGCGGGACGAAACCCGGCGCGGTGACAAGCAGGCTCTCGCGGGGCAGCGCCGCTCCGTCGTACGCGAACGCGCCGGCTTCGTCGGTGGTCAACGTCGCTGTCTTCGTACGAACGGTGGCGCCGTTGACGGGCCGGGCACCGGACGTGACGCGCCCCCGCAGGACCGCGCCCCGCTCGAGCTCGATATCGACGGGCTCGCCGCCGACGTTGGCGGGAACTGTGGTCCGACGGTACCCCGTAGCGCGTACCCGGACTTCCACGGGACCGATGGGAACTCGCTCGATCGTGAAGCGCCCGTCTTCTGACGAAACCGTCGAGGCCACCGGCGTCTCCTCGGAGCAAACGTCGAACCCGGCCGCCTCCAGCTGAACGAACTCCTGGCCGAGTTCCAAGAACCCAGGATCCCGCAGGAGCCGCTCCGCCAGCGCGGTGCCCGAGCCTGTCTCGCCCGGAGGCGCTTCGCCCCTGAGTAGGCCACCAAGGCGGCTCAGATGCCGCAGGCCCGAGGCCTCGAGCGTGTCGCCGAACCAGTGGCGCGCCCGATGGACGTCGGGATCTCCGAGACGTGCGGGGAGGACCACCACCGATGCACCGGCGACACCGTGCCGCTCACAGGTGATGCGGCCGATCAGTGTCCCCCGACCGCTTTCGGTCGTCGCGGGCACCGCGACGCCGTGTCGACGATCGTTGCGCTGCTTCGTTGCGGTCGCGTTGTCGTCACCGTCTGGCGCCGTCACCGTCTCCGGCGCAGCGGCGCGGTTGCTCTGTGTCGGACCGAAGTGGTCAGCGAGACCGCGCCAGGCTGCTAGGCAGCAAACCACAGCAATTGCCAGCGCGATGGGCACGCTTCGCGTGAATCGTCTCTTCATGGTTCTCTCCCGTCCCTCAGCGGGTCCGCTTCCTCTCCATGACGGAAAGCTGGGCGGAGGTTACGGATCTTCTCGCTTCTCCGAGCCGCGGTGATCGGGAGGAGGCGACAGCGACGCCCGCCCGCCGGGACTGAGCTTGCTCTTCCGAACGACCTCATGCGGCGCTCGACGGCTGACTGGCCGCCCACGAGTGCAGACGGAACCGGTGGTCGCGCTCCTCCGTCACTATCCGGGGATTCTGGCCGCCAGTTCGGCGGTCCCCTGCGGTCATGCGCATCGCCCCGCCAGCGGGGTGAGTTGTCGATCTCACAGCGCGCCACGCGGCGGCGACACGGCGAGTGCGCCTTCACCGGAGCGCGTTGGCCGGACCTCGGAGGAGAGTGGCGATGGGGCCTGGATTGAGCCGCGCAGGCGTGCTGCTCGTGATGCTGACCGCGCAGGCAGTCGCGGACGACGGGCCACGCCTCGTGGTCCAGGAGCGACACCGGGGCCACATCCGAGCGGTCGCAGTTCACCCGGCCAGCCGCATCGTGGCCATGGGTGACGGAGTTGGGCAAGTGCGCCTGTGGGATTCCGAGTCGGAGAGGCTCCTGCTGGTTCTCGAACCGGCCGCCAGCGTGATCCAGAGCGTCGCGTTCTCGCGCGACGGCTTGCGGCTTGTTGTCGGGGCGATCAACGGAGAGGCGCAGGTGTTCGACGCCGCGGGCCGACTCGTGGGCGCACATCGCGTCGTGAACAAGGGAGGCGGGTACTGCGGTGCAACGGCATCTCCCGACGGCAAGACCTTCGCGGCCGGGGGCGGCTACGAGGTGGTGCTCATGGCGATGGAGACCGGCGAGCCTATTCGCCGCTTTCCGGGACCTCAAGACGACACGTTCTTCGCTGTCGCGTTCAGTCCGGACGGAACCCTGCTCGCAGCGGCAGGGAACCAGGGGGCCGCCTACCTGTTCCGCATCTCCACCGGCGAGTTGGTTCGTCGCATGAAGTTCCCGGCACCGCGCGTCATTGCCTTGGCGTTCCACCCAGATGGAAGGCGCGTCGCCGGCCTGGTCGAGGAGGGGCGCGTCCACGTCTTCGACGTCGGGACGGGTGCGAGCGGCGTCCCGATCGGTCCCGACGCCGCCGTGGGTATGGCGCTGTCCCGGGACGGGAAGTGCCTCGCGGTCGGAGGTGTCTCCGGCACCGCCACGGTGTTGTCGTTCCCCGACGGCCGCGTGTTGGCGCGGATCGACGACGCACACCGCGGCGCCGTGCGGGGCCTGGCCTTCTCGCCAGATGGGACGCGCCTGTTCACCGGAGGGGACGACCGTGTCGGGCACGTGTTCGACGTGCCGGCGGGCACGATGCGCGCGACCCTCACGGGATCGACACTCACGCCGCGCGCCGTCGCAGCGTCGCCTGCGGGCGAGGTTGCCTTGGCCGTTCTCGACGGATCCGTGTTGCGCGTGCACGACCTCGCGCGAGGTAGGGCCGTGCTCTCGGTCGACGGCGTCGGCGACTCGGCGCGAGTAGCGCTCTCCCCCGACGCCACACACGTGGCATTCGCCGAGAGCGGTGAGTCGATCCGCGTGGTCCGCGTCGCGGACGGCGAGACCGTGCTCTTCGCGGGGGCGCCCAAGTCGCACGGTGCGTTCGCTCTCAGCGCCGGCGCGCGCCGCCTCGCGGCGCGGATCTCGTCCACCGAGATCGAGATCCGGGGACGTGATGCCGACGAGCCCGTCCTCCGTGTTCCCGGTGACACGAACTTCGGTGTCATCTCGCTCGCCCTAGGTGGCGGCGGCACGCGCCTGGCGATGGGAGGAAAGGGGAACTTCAAGCGAGTCCACGACCTGGCAACTGGCTCGGCGATCGCCGAGTACGAGGGTCCGGCTGGTTGGGTCGCCTCGCTGGCATTCACGCGCGACCTCTCGCACTTGATCTCTGGCGGACCGTACTCCTCACTGACGGTCCACCGCATGGAGCAACAACTCCCGCTGGTGACGACGATCGATCGACACGTAGGCGCAGTCCTCGCGGTCGCGTCGTCGCCGGACGGTCGCGTGCTGCTGTCGGTTGGGGCGGAGGGCACGCTGCTCCTGCACGAACTTGCGAGCGGAGTTCCGCTCGGCGTTGTGCGGGCCGTCTCTTCAGGCGGTTACGTCGTGGTCGCCGCGGACGGGCGATTCGACTACTCGGCCGGCGCCGAGAGCGCGGCCGCGTGGGCGGTCGAGTCTCCTCGCGGACTTGCGTTGGCGGCACTCGACCCGGAGGACGGCCGCCGGAGCCCCGGGCTCCTCGCGGAGCTGCTGACTGCACTGGTCGACGAGGGCGGTCGCGAACGCGATGAGTAGCCCGATCGAGCCCTACTCCGGCATCCAGCGGAGCGAGGCCGCGGCAGGCCCCGCGCACGTCTTGCGTTCGCGAACGAGGTTGAGATCGTGCTGCGCCTCGAGGGCCGACCGAGGTGCGCTGACCCGCGTTGCGAACGCCCAATGAACCGCCGCGGCCGTCGGTGACGTCATAGAGGGTGCATGACGAACTCTCCGCGCGAGCCGGCGATCGAGATGCTGCTCGCGCACCGCGCGTGGCTGGAGAGCGTTGCGCTGGCGATTGCCAAAGTCGAACCGCGTGCCGAAGATGCGGCGCAAGATACGTGGGTTGCGGCGTTGACGAGCTCAGCCGCGACGAACGTACGGTCTCCCAGAGCGTGGCTGCGCCGCGTGCTGCACCACCGGATTGTCGATCTCCGTCGACACGACAGCCGGCGCAGACGGCGAGAGGCGGTGCCTCGGCCTGCCCGGGACGTCCCGAGGCCGGACGAGATTCTCGCGAGAGTGGAACTTGATCGAACTGTGGCGTGCGCCGTGCTGGAGCTCCGTGAACCGTATCGATCAACGGTGCTCTTGCGCTTCCATGGCGAGCTCACGAACCGCGGGATCGCGGACCAGATGGGCGTCCCGCTCGAGACCGTTCGCACTCGCCTCCGACGCGCCCTCAAGTACCTGCGCGTGTCGCTGGAACGAGATTTGGGCAGCGATCGTGACGCGGGACTCGGCGCTCTCAGCGCGTCTCTCACCGGACCCGCCTACGAGTCGCTCCCCTCCGGCTCGGCGGCCCCACTCCTAGGAGCCTCCGTCATGGCCAGCAAGTCTGCGGTTGCCCTTGGCGTCGCGATCCTCGTCGTGGGAGGGGTCTCCACGTTGATGGTCGCGCGGAGCGACCCGGACGAGGTCGAGCGACTCGCGGTGGCTCTCGTCGAGGCCCGTGGGGCACTCGCTCGGTCCGAAGCACGCGTGCGCGAGTTGCAGAGCGTCCTCCGTGAGCGTGATCGCTCGTCGCGCGCCGTTCTGGCACCGTCACGCGACCCGGGCACCAGACCCCCAGAGGTCGGCGTCGACCAGACCGGAGACTCTGAGCGAGAGGGCACGGTGGCTTCCTCGCGGAGCTCTCCCAGATTCCCGTTCGCCGAGTCCGACGAGGTCTTGGCAGACGTGGACCTGGATCGGCTCGGCGCGAGCATCGCCGCGCTGGTGCCGCTCCTGCGGCAGAGCGTGGATCGGCTGAGTCTAGGCGAGGACTTGGAGGCAGAGACGCTCGGCGCGCTGCAGACGCACAACGGCCCGCTCGTGACGGCCATTCGCAAGATCGCCGGCAACGTACCGTCCGCGATACCCGGCGCCGCGTACCTCCATCCCGCCGTCAGTTCGAACATCATGGTCGCTGCTCTTGAGACGGCAGGCCGCCCGCTCGCCGCGGAGCAGGCCGTCGCGATGGAGCGGCTTGCTCGTGAGCACACTGACTTGGATCGTCGGCGACGCGAGAACGTGGATGAGAGCGACTTCGCCCTGCGCGAGATCGTCGACGAAGCAACCGCGCGTCAGAGGTTCTTCGACGCAGCGTTCGACGTCCTGGACGACGAGCAGCGGGACGCGCTGCGTCCGGCCTCTCTGCGCGGCAAGGGTAAGGCCGACCTGTTCTCCGAGTCGGAACTCTGGATGGGGGTCGTAAGCCCGTTCCGGCACTCCGGACCCAGTGACATCACGGATCTTCTCGTGTCGGGGTTTGCTCGCCGGCTGAAACTCGCCGAAGACGAGCACGATCGAATTCGGCAGGTGATCGAGCACTGGGTCTCTCGCTTGCCGCAGGGGTTGCTCTATCACGAGCCTTCTAAGCTCGATGACGCGCGGATGTTCGAGTTGTCACACGTGCGAGCGTGCGCCGACGAGATGCTCGGTCTCCTCGTTGCGCTCGATCGGGCGGGCGACCTCACAGCCGGACAGGTGTCGATCGTACGCCAGATCCGCGGAGTCGTGATTCCGCTGTTCGTCGCGGACGATTGAGGTTCGAGCTCGCTGGGATCCCGTCTCACCGGCCGAGCGAGCGCAGCGCCTCCCTCGAGTTCGCCGCCCGCGCGGCGAGAGCGGCGCGGCGCCGCTCCCCGAACGTCTGGCCCCGCGCTGCGGCGACCTTGCGCACGGGCGCCGTTCACTGGCACCGCAATCGTGCCGCAACTTGGTGCGATGGCACGGGCCTGGAAGACAGAATTCCGTATCGCTGAGCTGACCTGCCCCCAGCCTTCGTACCAGTTCCTATGTTAGGGCGTCGGTGCATGAGTGCTCCCGTGGCCCGCGAGGTCCCGATGGGGGAGCCTCTCGTCGCGAGGAGGCAGCCCGATGTCCAGCAAGCGCTCCAGGGTTCATCCCACCTTCAAGACCAAGTACCGCGTAGGCAACTGGCCGCAGTACGAACGGTCGCGGTAGGGACACCGGTCACCCGGTGCCCCCCGCGCAGATCCGTGCGTGCGGCACTACCGCACACGGCTCCTAC
>JAJFFG010000089.1 GCA_021776825.1 Planctomycetota bacterium | reverse complement strand
CGCGCCTTGATCTCGACGTTCTGTCCTCGCTCAGGACGGGCCACTCGGCGCGTGGCGTCGCCCCCGCATCCAGGCGGCTCCTCGACTCCTGGGCGATGGTCGTCACGGAGTGCGCGAGCCTCATGAATAGTCCGGGCTAGGCGGCCGATCTGGGTCGGGTACGGATTGGTGCGGGCCGCTCTCCGGTACGATCTTCGACTGCACCGCCGAGCGTGGGCTCTGCGTGCGCCGCGTTTCGGGAGAGCATCATCCGCCGCGCTAGCATCGTCCTCATCCTTGCGAGTCTCGGCGCCTGCGACCGGGGCGGTCATAGTCCCGTGCCCCCGCCGCCCGCGGAGTCGAGTCACGCGGGCCGGACAATCTCCGTTGCGCCCGCCGCGTCAATCGGCAAGGCGCAGGACGACGGGATCGCGGGGGTCGTCGAGGACGCGCGCGGCAAACCAGTTGCCGGCGCCACCGTGGACATCCTCGCGCCCAGGCCACCACGGCCCCCCATCGACATCGTGGCGATGATCCGTGACCTCGCTGTGGCCCGGACGGTCGCGGCTTCGACGAAGACCACGGCGGACGGGCGTTTCGAGACCGCGGCGCTGCCTCCGGGCACCTACCCGGTGGTCGCGCGAAAGGCGGGTCACGCCGCCGCGGTCACCTCTGTGACCGTGCCGGCGACATCGGCGCAACCGGTGCGCCTTGCCCTGGCCGCAGGGCACCGCGTTGAGGGAACGGTCCTCCGCCGGGATGGGAGCGTCGCCGCAGGTGTCAGCGTGGTCGCGTTCTCGCTCGGCAGTGGCCTGGACCTCGACCCACCAGGCAAGCCGATGGTCCGCACTGACTCGAAGGGCCAGTTCGTGTTCGACACGCTTCCGGGCGGAACCTGGAGCTTCATCGCCGCGCCCCCCAACGAAGGGTACTCCCACGCCGTCGAGAGGGACGTGCGGTCGTCCGAGCCACTGGTGTTGGAACTGGACGGCCGCGGCACGCTGTCGGGACGCGTCGCAGACGAAGAGGACGCACCGATCGCTGGGGCTCGCGTCGTGGCAGGGTTCGCGCGAGGGTTCGGCATCGATCTGGAGTACGGCGGTTCCACCACGACCGACTCGGAGGGGCGCTACGAGTTGCGCGGGCTCTCGACCGCGAGCGTCGAACTGTTCTTCGTCCAGGCCGATGGGTACTGCCCGCATCGCGGGCGCGTGCATCAGGGCGAAGAATCGCGGCGAATGGACGTGACGCTGGTGCGGGGCGGAACCGTGCGCGGCACCGTCTTCGCTGAGGGAACGAAGTTGCCGGTTGGCGGAGCGACGATCTCCGTCGTCTCCGCGGCGACCATGATCGGGGGTGTCCATGGCGTGACATCGGCGGCAGACGGGAAGTTCGAACTCCGTGGCGTACCGATCGGTCGATCACTGCTCCTGGTGAGCAAGGCCGGATGGCGCCAGACGGACCCGGCGGATCCGAGGTCGTTGCTGCCTCGTGGGGGCCCGCGGGAGATCGAGTCATCCGATGCCACCGACCCTGGTACAGGTGCGACGGTCGTTGTCACGCGATCGGGACAGGCCCTCGAGCGGGACCTCGAGATGTTGCATCCCGTGCCCATCCGGGGGCGCGTGCTCGATCCCGACGGCAATGCAGTCCCGGGTGCTCAGGTGACCGCAGTCCGCGAGGGCGAGTCACCGGACCGGGCCTCGAAGTTCGAGCACTTCCTCGGCACGGGCGAGCAACGACCGTTGTCCGACGCGCAGGGGCGCTTCGAGATCGCGTCCCCCGTGCTGAAGGGCCGCGTGCTCGTCGAGGTGAGCGCGTTGGATCGACGGCTCCGCTCAAGCGTCGTCGTCGATGTCGATCCGGAGAAGCCTGCGCCCGACATCAACGTGCGGCTCGGTACCGGGACGAGTATCGCCGGGCGCATGACGGACGCGACCACTGGCGAGCCGGTCGGGGGCGTGTGGATCGGATGGTGGACGAACGAGGAGCGCGACGGGATGCTCGGCATCGACCTGGAGAACGACATGGGTTTCGAGCGGAGCGCACCGGACGGAACGTACCGTTTCGACCTCGTCGCACCTGGAGCTGTCAGGCTTGAAGTGCGAGGCGTCGCAGGGCAGGCAGGGTACCTGTGGACGCGCCGCGTCGTCAGCGTCCGACCCGATCGCGTGAACACGGTCGACTTCGTCCTGGAGCGTGCGCTGACCGTCTCAGGTCGAGTCGTGTTCACCGACGGACGGCCCGGTGCGGGCGCGCTGATCGAAGTCCGTCAGCAAGACGGCGAGCGCCCTCAACTGGAACGCCGGACCGGCGACGACGCGCAACCCGACGCCCACGGGAACTTCAGGGTCGGTGGCCTGCGTGCTCAGCGGTACCGACTCACCGCTCGCTTGGGTGACGACGGTATCGAGAGTGAACCGGTGGTGGTCTCTCCCGGAGCGACAGACGTCGAGCTACGCCTCCCAGTGCCCGTTGCGATCGCCGGCGTCGTACTCTTCGCGGACGGTTCTCCGACAGTGGGAGCTAGCGTCTCTATCTGGCCGGTCGACGCGGCCGAGCGTCGACGCGGGATCCGCTGGCGGAGCGAGATCACGGCGGCGGACGGGTCGTTCCGCTTCGACGATCTGCGGCCCGGAACGTACGACCTGGTCATCAAGGCCGAAGGCGAGTCACGTCTCAGCATGCCACCGAAGCGCGCGAGAGGCGTTGTCGCCGGAACCACTGACCTCTCCATCGAGGCGGAGCGCGGCCTGAGACTGGTGGGGCGCGCTCTAGACCTCGGTGGAGCGCGCGTCTCGAACGGCCGCGTTCGCGGTGTCCCCGTCGTGGACGCCAGCGAATACGATCCGTTGGACGCGGTCTCTGCCGAGATCATCGACGGTCGGTTCGAATTCGCAGGCCTTCGAGCGTGCGAATACCGGTTCGTGGTCTCGGCCGAGGGCCTTGCGAGCACGTGGCGCATCGTGGATCCGGCTTCGCGCGAGTTCGAAGTCCGACTCGCGACGGGAGGGACCGTCGCGGGCCGCGTGCTTCTCCCGGACGGCAAGCCGGCCGGCCGCGCGATCGTCAGTATCAAGGACGACGCCTCGGAGGGCAGTACCTCGACCCAGTGCTTCGCGGCGGAAGACGGGACGTTCGTGCTCGCCGCCGTGGGTCCGGGCGTCCATCGGGTACGGGCGTCCGAGGACCCCTTCCTGGCGAAGGACGAGGACCGCGCCGAGCGCATTGGAGAGCTTGCTGGCGTGAGGGTGCTGGAGGGAGAAGCCGTGGACGGGCTCGAGATCCGGCTGGCGTCAACCGGGCCAAGTAGCTCGAACGCACCTAGCGAGCGACGCGCCGCGCGTTGGTGCTCCGACATACCGAACCCGGTTCGACTCTCCGGAGACTCCACGGTCCCGCCCTTCACCGGGGCTGGGCGGTCATCCTGCTGACAGTGTCTCGCCTGGAATGGCGATGAAGCGGTCGGGCTAGCGCCGTCGGCGCGGCCGACGCCGGCTGCTCGGCACGGGCGCCGAAGACGAGCCCTCGCCATCCTCCGCATCCGCATCCGGCTCGTCACTCGCCGCCTCCGGCTGGGCGTCCGCAACGCCTTCGAAGCGCACTGCCGTGCCGCACGCCGTCACCATCAGCATCCCGTTCGTCTGCCCGAGCACCTCGTAGTCGATGTCGACCCCGACCACCGCGTGCGCTCTCAACGCCTTCGCAGACCTGCGCATGGCCCGGACAGCACCAGTGCGCGCCTTCGCCAACTCCTCCTCGTAGGACTTGGAACGCCCACCCACGACGTCCCGTACGCCGGCGAACAGATCCTTGAACATGTTGACTCCGAGGACCGTCTCTCCCGCGACGATCCCCAGGTACTCCTCGATGGTCTCGCCCGCGACGTCCGGAGTGGTTGTGATCAGCATGCGGCGAAGTGTACGTCCGGCCCGTCGGGCGCGGGACGGGAGTGAGTGTGCGGCGGAGCGCCGCGGGGACGCGCTGCCTCGCAGCGCACCGGGCGATGATCTTCGCCGGTCTTGGTACCCCCACGCCGGACACCCCCAGACGCGAGGCCATTCGTCAGCCGTCCGCCGTCTCCGATCGCGCTCGATGACAACATCGTCATCTCAGTGTTATTCCGTCCGGACGAGAAGGGTCCGAGACTCCGTGTGAAGGCAGGAACCATCCCGCCGTTCACGACACACGCCGCGCACGCACGCAGTGCAACGCGGCTCGCAGTTGACACCGCGAGCTTCGATCATGGGAGTCATACGATGCAACGCCTCATCGGTTCCACCTTGGTTCTTACCCTCTGTTCCGCGCTCGTCGGGCTCGTCGCCACGTCCGACCCGGCACTCGCCGTCGGCCCGGAAACGGCCGAGCTCGGCCCCGGGGGACGCGTCCTCGGAGACATCTCCAGCACGCCGGGGGAGGAGGACCGCATCGGCATCGATCTTCTCGCCGGCAGTTCCCTGTCCCTGAAGTTCGTGCCGAAGTTCGCGTCGACGTTTTCGCTCGTCGACCCCGAGGGCGACGCCGTCACGCTGCCGGCCTCGAAGAAGCGGAAGACGACCGCGAAGGGCCTTCCGATCGAGAAGTCCGGTCGCTACGAGTTCCGTATCGCAGCCACCGACGGAGGCCAGGGCTCGTACTCGCTCAGCGCCAAGCCCGAGTGGAACAAGAGCCTGAAAGTCGAGGGGACGAGTGGAGACACCGTCGAGTTCATCGTTCCCGTCGGCACCCAAGTCAAGGGCACAGTGAAGGCGGTGAAGAGCCCCGGATACGTGCCGCGCATCGACGGGCTGACGGGACCGACAGGCGAACTGGTGCCGGAGCCCCTGGACGGTCGACGATCCAGGGTCAAGCTGCCGACGGTCACGGCCACGGCCTACGGTCGGCACTCGCTGACGATCGGCGCCTCCGCGGGCGCGGGGTCGTTCCGAGCAGCCGTGAAGCTCAAGGTCCCGAAGACCGAGACGCGAACGCTCAACATTCGGAACGGCATCAACTCCGTGTCGTTCACCGACGACGGGGTGGCGCAGGTGTTCAAGAACCGCTGCGCCTCGTGCCACAGCCACAACCACGCATCGCTGGCGACGTACGGCGGCGCGAAACGACAGGCGAGTGACTCGCTGAGGCGCATGCGCAGCGGCAACATGCCTCGGGGCTCGGGCATGCCTGCGTCCGAGATCGCGCTCGTCGAGCAGTGGATCAAGACCGGCCGAACGCGCTGACCGGATCCTCAATATCCGGCTCGAACCCTGAGACCGGTGAACTCGTTCACGGGGAGCGATCTCTCGGTCTCCCTCGGGCCGTCCGAGCGTCGGTCATCTGTGGGCGCACCTGCTAGCCCGGCCTTCTCACCACGTCGGCGCGGCCTGCGGCAGGAAGGCAGGAACTACGCGCATACAGGTACCAGGCCCAATTCGGCGGTCTCGCCGCTCCACGTCGTCTCAGGCTCGATCGTCGGCATGCCGTACGTGGCTCAGGGCGGCGGACCAGACGCTGAGGTGACTCGCAGCAGGCCAGGCGACCAGCGTTGACTCCGCAGACGTCTCGGTGACGCCGCGTTCGGCGCACCCCGCGGTAGACGCCGTCGCGCGTCGGGCTACGCTCTCCATTGGGGGGCTCTCTGGCGCGACGGGGGTGGGCATGTTCGGTAGCACACGAAACACGAAGTGGCTCGTTCGTTCGCTCGTGATCGGAGGGGCCGTCGGCGCGCTCGCGCTGTCTGCCGACCTCGGCCGCGCGGAGGACGGGAAGCCGCAGGCCGGCGCGGCGCGCGTCCAACGAGCAGCGCCGGAGTCGGCCGCCGACGTCGCCGTGCGTACGCGGCTGCAAGGGCCGGCTGCGAAGGAGCTCGGGCGGAACGTCACGCTGGGGGCCCTCGCGAGTGCGTACGAGACGGCGCTCGGCGTGAGCGTGAAGATCACCGACGCCGCGCGTGAGGAGGCGGGTGCGCAGGAGGTGCCGCTGCCGACAGCATCGGGACTGACCGCAGCGCAGCAGCTGGACTTCGCTCTCTGGCAGCTCGACCTTCACGTGGCTGTCCGAGACGGCGGTCTCACGGTGGGGACGACGTCGGAGGTCGTGGGCGTTGTCGACCGGCGCGTCTACGACATCCGTCCCGTTCAGGCGGCGCTCGCGGAACACTGGAACGCGTCGCAGGATGACGGCGCCGAACCGCACCGACGCGCACCCGCGCTCGGAGCCGAGGACATGATCATGCTCATCCAGGGCGCGGTCGGGCCGTACCAGGTGTGGATGGGGAAGGAGGTCAGCGCCTCCACGGTCGACGGTGGGATCGCCGTAGTTCAGACCGCCGAGGTCCACGCCAAGATCGAGGACTTCCTCGGGCAGCTCGCGACCTACCACCGGCCCCGCGAGAAGAGCGCGACTCCGGCGGAGCTGCGGCTGGCGACCGGCCTCGCCCGCAACGTCTCGGTCCGCGCGGCCGAGATGCCGCTCGGCGACGTGGCGCTCCGACTGGAGGAGGCGATGGGCGCGCCGGTGCTAGCCGCCGCCGATTGCGCGGAGACGCCGGTCTCGCTGGACCTGATCGACATTCCCGCGGAGCAGGCGGCCACGTGGTGCGCGCGCACCGCGGGCGTGCATCTGTCCGTGCAGGACGGCGTGCTGCTGTTCTCGGACGAGCCGCCGACCGACACCCGTCTGTACGACGTGGGATCGGCGATCACGCCGTCCTCGGCCCGCGTTCTCCTCGACCACGTCATGGAGCTCGCGATCACCCTCGAGCCGCAGACCTGGGAGGAGATCGGATCCGCCGAAGGGCTCTCGCCGGACATGCTCCTCGTCCGGAACACGCCGTCCGTCCACGCGAAGATCGAGCGTCTCCTCGACGCGTTGGGGAAGCTCGGCGACACGTCGACCGCCACCTCGCCAGTGCCCGTCGTCATCGAGTCCCCGGAGTCGACCGCCGACCGCGCGGTCCGGGCGCGACTGGCGAAGGCAGCGACTGCGCCCATCGGCGACTTCGCGCTGGCGCTGCTCCCGCTCGCGATCCGCGATGCGTACGGCATCAACGTCGTGATCGGGAAGCCGGGCACCGCGCCCAAGGACGTGACGATCTCCGTGGCGGCTGCCGACGGACTCACCGTGCGGCAGCAGCTGTCGCGTGCGCTGCGTCCCGCCGGTCTCGACATCGGCGTGCAGGACGGCGTCCTCCGCATCGGACCGGCGTACGCGCCCGTCGGAGCCACCGAGCGCCGGTACTTCGACCTGAGGCCGATCGTCGAGGCGTTCGCGGCTCGGGCACGCGCTGCGTCACCGGAGTCGTCCGCGGCGGGCGAGCCCGGGTCGCATCGCGCATCGCTCGGGGAAGAGGACATCGTCTCTCTCGTCCAGAACTGCGTCGGTCCGACGGACACCTGGACCTCGGCTGGCGTCAGCCTCGCGGCCGGCCGCGAACTGCTCGTCTCCGTGCACACGCGCGACGTCCACGAGCGCACGCACCACATGCTGGAGCGGCTCCTCGACTACGAGGGGCGCCAGGACGGTGTCCGCGCCGATCCGGCCGGCTCCGTCTGGTTCTACGACGTGGGCGACGTGCTAGATCCGGCCGGCGCAGCACTCTCCGAAGAGGACTTGCTGGCGCGCGTCCGCGCGATCGAGCCCGCGACGTGGGAGAGCGATGCGTGGGTCGAGATGGTCGCGCCCGATCTCCTCGTCGTGAACAACGCTCAGGAGATCCAGACGCAGATCCCGGAGCTTCTGGCCCGACTGTCGGAGAAGTAGGGAGCGACACTCGCTACCCGGTCAGGTTCATCGGAGTCGATGGGAAGCGCCGCCAGGAGCCCGCGCCTCCGACGGCTCGTAGCTCGTCACACTGTCCACGTGGAGCGTGCCAGAGGTCTGCTCCAGGTCGCTCCGCAGTTGCACGTGCGTCGCTGCGTGCACGTCGATCTCGCCATTCCGTACTCGCCATTCCGTACCGGGCCCAAGTCGGCGGCGTCGGCGCTCCACCTCGCCGCGGGCTCCGGGGCGGAAGAACGCGCACGGTGGAGGAGTTCACCGTTCTTCG
>JAJFFG010000088.1 GCA_021776825.1 Planctomycetota bacterium | reverse complement strand
CGGCCCCCCCGGGGGTGGTTCCCCCCCGTCCCATGGGGGGCGCACCGCCACCGGCGCGGGTGGGGCGGCCCCCGGGCCCCCCCCGCGCCCGCTGGGGTTGGCCGCGCGATGCGGGTCCGATCGCGCTCGTCGAACGACCGTCGTCATGCGGACGGCCATCGGTCGACGACGTGACGGATCGGCAACCAGCACGACCGTGATTCGTGCGCATCACCCGCACCGGTCGGATGCGCCATCAACAAGAGTCGCCCGAGCGGAAGCCAGCGGGCGGGGCGGACCGGGGGGTCCGCCCCTACTGATGGCATCGCGGCTGCGCCGCGATGTCGGGACGCTTACGCGTCCCGCTTCACGAAGTACCAGTCCTTCGCGTCCGGGTTGCCCTCGTTCTCCGCCAGGCGCGCGTCGGCGTCGGCCTTCGTGCCCGGGGGCGGCAGGATGATCTGGTCGCCCGGCTGCCAACCGGCAGGGCAGGCCGTCCCGGCGTTGGCGTCGACGTACTGCAGGCCCTGCACGAGGCGCACGACCTCGTCGAGGTCGCGACCGACGTTCATCGGGTAGTAGACGAGCGCCCGGATGGTGCGCTTCGGGTCGATCACGAACACGGCCCGGACGGGCGCCATGTCGCTGGCGCCGGGGTGGATCATGCCGTACGCCGAGGCGACGGCCTGGTCGAGGTCCGCGATGACCGGGAACTTGACCGTCACGCCGTGGTCGCGCTCGAGGTTCCGCATCCACTGGATGTGGGAGAAGACGCTGTCGACCGAGAGACCGATCAGCTGCGTGTTCATCTCGGCGAACCGGTCGGTGCGCTCGGCGAAGCCGACGAACTCCGTCGAGCAGACGGGGGTGAAGTCGTACGGGTGACTGAAGAGCACGATCCACTTGCCGTCGAAGCGCTCGTCGGAGAGCGAGATCGGGCCGTGGGTCGAGCTCGCCGAGAAGTCGGGAGCGGGCGAGCCGATCGTCGGGATCGAGGAGCCGGGTGCGTCAGACATGGAGACCTCCAGGAGTCGGGTTCGTCGTGGGAAGAGTGGGTCGAGCCAGTGAGTGATTGATTGAGTGAGTGAGAGTGAGCGGGAACGCGTTCAGCGCTCCACGGGGAGGCCGCTCTGGACCCACCCGTCCGTGCCGGTGGCCACGTTGAACACGCGCCGTCGGCCCTGGGCGATCAGCCACGCCGCGGCGTGCGCGGAGCGGCCGCCGGACTTGCAGATGATGAGCACCTCGTGCTCGGGATCGGCGGGCAGTTCGTCGAGCCGGGCCGGGAGCTGCGCTAGCGGAATCAGATGCGTCCCGGGAGCGTGGCAGCCCATGGGGCCCCCGTACTCCCAGGGCTCGCGGACATCGAGGAAGAAGGGCGGCGTGACTCCGCCCTCGTTCGTGCGTCGGGCGGCCTCCTCGGGAAAGACGAGAGGCACCGCATCCAGGGGACCGGCGGCACACGCACCCCCACCTCCGCCGCCGCCTCCACGACCGCCTCCATCGACACCGGGTGCGCAGGCGGCCATGGGATCGACGGCGGCGGGATTGATCGCCAGCGGATCGGTCGCCAGAGGCGCCGACGCGTGGTGCGCGGCGTGGGCGGCGCCGCTGCCGAGGTTGGCCGCGATCACGTCGAGCATCCACTGCGGGGTCGGCGACGCGACAGCCCGCTGCCAGGTCGCGTACTCCTCCCGCGTCACATTCTGGAAGCGCGGATTGCGGCGTCGCTCCACGCCCAGGGTCGAGCCCGGCAGCTCGTTGTAGTCATGTCCCGGCAGCACGTGGTGCTCGTCGTCGAACGCGGCGAGTCGCTGCAGGCTGTCCCAATGGGCCTCAGCGTCCCCGCCCGGCAGATCCAGGCGCCCCGCCCCGTCCTGCGCCAGGAAGAGGAAGTCGCCGGTCAGGAGACGGTTGCCCGCGCGGAGCGTGATGCTGTCCGGCGTATGCCCTGGCGTGTGCAGGACCTCGACGCGCTCATGGCCGACCTCGAGCACCTGACCATCAGCCAACCTCTCGTCCACGCCCGTACAGGTCGTCGCCGCGTGCAGCGCGTACGGAGCGCCGGTGCGCCGAGCGACCTCGCGTCCCCCGCTGTGGTGGTCGGCGTGGGTGTGCGAGTCGACAACGAGGTCGAGCGCCAGCCTCATGGAGTCGAGCTGCGCGACCACGCGCTCGACGTCCGCGGCGAGGGGGTCGACCAGGATCGCCCGACCAGCCCGAGCGCAGCCGACGACGTACGACCGGCACGCGGCCGGTCCGAGCTGCTCGATGATCACGCGCTTCCCTCCTCCAACGTGCCGGAACCCGTAAGTGTAGTCACCCCGCTCCCAGACCAGGCAGCGCTCCAGTCGCGAGCCTCGCGATTCCGATGAACACCAGTGCCCTTCGAGGCACGGCATGTAACTCGAGAGGATCGCCCAGGATGGACTGGACTGCGCGCGGCGCCACGGACATCGGCCGGATCCGAGCAGGTAACGAGGATGCCTTCCTCATCGACGAGAGCCTCGGGCTCGCGATCGTCGCCGACGGGATGGGCGGGCACGCCTGTGGCGAGATCGCCTCCGATCTCGCCGTCGAGACCTTCCGGACCGCGCTCGCGGTGCACTACGAACACGTCCGTCGCTTCGCAGACGGCGCCGACGACGTCGAGCAGTGGGAGATCGAGCAGATCCTCGAGTCCGCCGCGCTCGCCGCCTGCCGCGCCGTGTTCTTCGAAGCGCAGAGCGATGTCTCGAAGCGCGGCATGGGGACCACCCTGACCGCGCTCGTGATGGCTGGCGATGCCGCCTTCCTGGCACACGTCGGCGACTCCCGCGCGTACGTCGTTCGCGATGGTCGCAGCATCCAACTGACGCGCGATCACTCGCTTCTGAACCAGCTCATCGAGCAGGGTCGACTCACCGCCGACGAGGCCGCTGACCCCGCGTACAACCCGTACCGCAACGCCCTGAGCCGCGCCATCGGCGTCAGCCCCGACGTGAAGGTCGACACGATCCGCGTGGACGTCATGCCAGGCGACCTGTTCATCCTGGGCAGCGACGGGCTGACGGCCTACTTCGGCCCCGACGAGTACGCGACGCTGGCTCGCAAGATCGAGTACGAACTCGCCGAGCGCATGGTCGAGATCGCGAACGCACGTGGTGGACACGACAACATCACCGCGGTGACGGTCGGGGTCGAGGGCAGCCCCATCGCCGACGAGCGCGCGGGAGTCTTCCGCGACGTCCTCGAGGCCCTGGCCTCCGTGACGATCTTCGACGAACTGGACTACGGCCAGCTTCTGCATCTTCACGGCGCCACCGAGATGCGGAACGCCACCGCCGGCAACGAGATCACGCGGGCCGGCTCCGCCGCCGACGCCCTGTTCGTCGTCATGTCCGGCACGTTGACCTCCGGCAACCCCGAGGCGCCGTCGCTCCAACCGGGTGATCACTTCGGCGAGCTGTCGCTGCTCGACGGGACACAGACCCGGTTCACGGTCACGGCCGACACCGATTGCGAGCTCGTCGTGCTCCCCCGCGAGGGCCTGCGCGAGGTGATGGCACGCCGTCCGGATCTCGGACTCCGCCTGCTCACGACGGTCGCGGGCGTCTCGCCGCAGAGCCTCACGGGCTTCGCTGACGACACCTCGGGCGACCTGACCGAGCCCGTCAACTGCGAGTATCTCGCGTAGGCGAAGCGGTCGCGGAGACGCGTAGGTTTCGTTCGGGGCTCTCGGCCCTGCTCCGCGCTCGTGATCAGAGCGCGAGCAGCGACTCGGTGAACCACGTCGCCTGCGCGCTCGGACCTAGCTGGAGGGCGGTTTTCAGCGCCTTCCGCTGGAGCTTGGAGCGCCGCTTCGCTGAGACCCCGCTGCGCTCGGCGAAACGCAGCTCGAGGAGGCGGTCGCCGAGCTTCCGACGCGTCCGCGCGTCGAACTCCGCGCGGGGAAGCGCGACGAGCAGGGACTGCACCGAGCCCAGCGTGGACGGGACCATCAAGGCGACTTCGTCGGGTGGCCGGAGTCCTTCGCTGAGGTCGTCGGAGAGCACATCCAGGCGGCGAGCCAACGGCGACTCGGAGGCACCGATCTTGGCGAGAACGCGCCGCGCGGCATCGATCTCCTTTCGGACCTTCTTCAGCCGACGAGGATCGGTGGCGGCGGAGACGAGCAGGTCCTGAGCGCGCGCGATGCGCCGAAGCAGCGTCCGCTCCGCCTTGGGCTCGAGGGCGAGCGCGAGGATCGGACCCGTTGCATCCCCGACGGGAGGCGTCACGCCGACGAGAGACGCCGTCCGCACGATGAGACTGTCGTCGTCCGCGACGCGGACCTCGAGCGTTCCCTCGAACTTGCGATCCACGTGCCAGCCCACATGGGCGCCGATGCCGACGGCGAGGGCGGTGCCATCACCGTCCGTCACCAGCCAGGTGATCACGAGAGCGGCCGCATCGTCCGGCGACGGATCGAACGGCTGGACCTGCAGGTCGACCGCGGCTCCGACATCGCGCACAAGGCCGTCCGGCAGCGTGAGGCTGGGCGGCCTGTTGAGCACGTTCACCGGAGTCGTGTCGACGTGAGTGGCCCCGGAGTCGTCTCGGACGGTCAGCCTCGCGGTGTACAGCCCGTCCTGTGCGTACACGTGCGACGGCGTCGATCCGCTTCCGACCGCGCCGTCCCCGAACTCCCAGAAGTACGTGAGGACGTCATCGGGGCCGGGATCGAGAGCGCTGCCGCGGAACGCGACGGAGCTGCCCTCCACGCCACCGGCGAGTGGCCCGGCCTCGGCAACCGGAGGGAGGTTCCCGACGATCACGGTCAACGTGTCCGACACGGCCAGGCCGTCGTCGTCGGTGACGCGCAGGGTTACCGTGTACGTGCCGTTCTGTCGAAACACGTGAGCCGGGGTCTCGGCACTCGATGCTGTTCCGTCGCCGAACGTCCAACGGAACTCGAGCACGTCGTCGACTCCGGGATCGCTCGCCATTCCCGCGAACTGCACGACGGCGCCCTCGTCGACACTCCGGTCAATTCCGGCGTCCGCCAGCGGCGCCCGGTTGCTCACTGTGACGTCGAGCGTGTCGTCTGCTGTATCGCCGTGGGTGTCCGTGACGGTCAACGTCACCGTGTACACGCCGTCGTCGCGGAACGTGTGCGTCGGTGCGGCGCCCAGCGCGGTGCGGCCGTCGCCGAAGTCCCACGCGTGGGTCACCACTCCCTCGAGATCCGCGCTCGCACCGCCGTCGAACGCGAGGAGTTCGCCCTCGTCGGACGTCCGGTCGTCGCCCGCGGTAGCGACCGGCGCGTTGTTGCGAATCGTCATGCGGACGTGATCGGTGGCGAGGTTGCCGACGTGATCGGTCGCGCGCAGCGTGATGTCGTGCTCGCCGATCTCCAGCGTCACGTCGGGCGTGGCGCCGGTGGCGCTCCCGCCGTCGTCCCCGAAGTCTCCGTCCGCGTCCAGATCCCACGCGAGTGCCACCGCGAGCCCCGAGTCATCGCTGCTGCCCGACCCGTCGAGGGTGAGTGTGCGGCCGTCGGCCGACGTCGCCAACAGAGAGAGATCGTCGCCGGCGTCGGCGACCGGCGACGTCGCGTCCACCGTGACGTCCGTCGCGGCGGCGACGGCGTCGAACGACTCGCCGTACGAAATCGAGAACGCGGTCGCCGTGACCTGGTGCTCGCCAGTCACGTCACCTGCAACGACGTCCCAGGTCACGCGCTGCGCCGTCCCTCCGGAGGCCGTTGGAACGCTGTCGGCGAACACGCGATTGGGCGATTCTCCCGCTGCGAACGACCACCCCGCGGGGAGGACCAGGTTGGCGCTCGGTGCGCGTGCAAGAAGTCCGCCGGTGTTCGTGAGCGCCGCCGTGAGCTGCAGCGCGCCCCCCCCCGGCACGACGTCGGGAGGCGCATCGAACGCGAGAGTCAGAGCCGGCGGCGTCGCGACGGTCAGCGCACCAGTCGGTGCGAGCGCGAACGAGACACTCGTCTGTCCGGACGGGAAGGAGCCCGCCCGCTTCACCTTCAGCACGGCGGTGCTGAGGGCCGCTGCCGCCTTGATCTGCTCGACGCTCTCGATGGTGCTCGCGCTCTCGACGTCGGTCGACGCGTCGGCACCGTCGTACAGGCCGAGATCTAGGTTCACCAGGGCGGTCGCCGCGCCGGCGCCGGAACGCCGGCCCGCCGAGCTGAACGACGCGACTCGGTTCCACGCGAGCGTTGTGCGGTCTCCGACCGCCACGTTCGAGAGCGTGAAGTAGAGGGCGTCGGCACCGCTCGACGAGAACGTGCCGGTCTGAACGAGCGTCCGGTCGGTGTAGGCCTGAGCGAGATCGAGGGCGCCGTACCCCCAGTTGTTGTCCGGTGTGGTCGTCACGGGCGCCGAGTTGCGGACGGAGTTGGTCAGCAACGCCTTCAGCGCCTCCGGCTGCCACGGCGCGTTGTAGTCGAGGAGCAACGCCAGAGCCCCGGCGACGTGCGGCGTCGCCATCGACGTGCCGTTGCTGGACCGGAAGTCCGCCGCGGTCTCCCATCGATTGCTCGCACTCTGGATCCCGACGCCCGGGGCAGAGAGGTCCGGCTTGCGGCGTCCGTCCGAAGTCGGCCCGCGGCTCGAGAACCCCGCCAGCGAGTCGTTGCCGCCGGCGGCGGTGTTGCGGTCGTTGAACGCTCCGACCGTGATCGCGTTGAACGCATCGCCGGGCACACCGACCGTACCTGCGCCCGAGCCCGAGTTTCCCGCGGCCACGGCGACCGCAGCGCCCGCGACGTCGACCGCGGCGTCGTAGAAGATCGTCAGGCTGTTGGTGCCGTTCGTCGTACCGCCGCCGCCGAAGCTCAGGTTCATCACTGTGGCGCCATTCGTGAGCGCCCAGTCGCTGGCTCGGTAGATGTCCGGATCGGATGCGGAACCGTTGTTGTTGGTCGTGCGGAAGAAGCACTTGGCATTCAGGAGACTCGTACCCGGCGCCACTCCGCCGTACGTCCCGTCCTGGCTCGCGACGGTGCCGGATAGGTGCGTGCCGTGACCGTGTAGGTCGTCCGTGCTCGTCGCATCGTCGTTGAACGACCCGGAATTCTTCACCGTCTCGAGCTCGACGGTCGACGCCACGACGAGGTTCCCACCACCGCTCAGCGCGAATGCCGGGTGCGTCGTGTCGACTCCGGTGTCGACGATCGCCACCCTCTGGCCGGAGCCGTTGTACGCCGCGGCGGTCCAACTGGCTGCGCCGATGGCACCGACGGAGTTGTTCATGTCGACGTGCCGCGTGCGACAGCGATCGACGAGTGCGAGGTCCGGCAAACCTCTGACGAGCGCTGGGAGATCCGCCGGCCGCACGCGTGCCGTCACGGCGTTCAGCACCACGAGCCGACTCCAGACGCGACTGTCAGGTCGGGCAGTGAGGCGATCGACGAGCGGCTGCTGGATGCGCATGGTCTCCGCCCAGGCAGCGTCGAGCACGGTGCGACGCATCTCGAGAACCAGTTCGACGGTCCGATCGCGCGAGCTGCGTAGGATCTCGCGCTCCTCGGGTGTGAGGAGTGCCGCCTCACGTGACATCACGCCGGCGACCCCGAGCTCGGCGCGTTCGCCTCGCGGCGGGAGGAGTTCGTCGATCCGCGCTAGCGCCGCGAGGGCCGGGGCGCGGACCGCGTCGATCCGAGCCGCGTAGAGCGGGCGCAACTCCTGCGCCGCGGTCGTCGCCGGTTGGTCGCGGAAGACGAAGGTGACGTCCACCGGGCCGGCCGACGGATCCCGCGCGAGCTGAACGAGGTCCGCGGCGAGCGTGCCGTCATCGGCCTGTCGCTCCTGTGCGTCGACCGCCGTCGGCCCCACGACGAGTATCGCCCCCGCCACGATCGCGGCGAGGAGACGCAGGAGCGGGCGGGGCGGGCGGCAATGCATGGAGGTCCCCTTCGAGGGTACCCCTGCCTGAGCGAGGGGCAACCCGAGGGGGGCATCGATACGACGACGCGCGGGCGTGTGTTGGTAGCGGCGCCTGGATTTGAACCAGGGACCTACGGGTTATGAATCCGTCGCTCTAACCCCTGAGCTACGCCGCCACCGGACCCGCAGAGCGGGCGCCGCTTCTACTTCGCCGGGAGGCGGACGGTCAAGGGATCGGCGATCCGGTCCACTACCATGCCGGCGTGTTCGAGCCCCGGCCCCGCGCGATCCTGTTCGACCTGTTCCACACCCTGATCCGACTCCGGTCGGGCGGGGATCTCGGTCCGCCGACCTGGGAAACGCTCGGCGTGCCCCGCGAACCGTGGCACGCGGCGTTCTACACCGAGGGCGATGGACGGGCGGAGGGCGACGTACGCGACGCCGTCGAGGCCGTGCGGATGGTGGCACACCGCGTCGACCCGACGGTCCCCATGGAGCGCATTCGGCTCGCCGTGGCGCTGCGCGCCCGCCGTTTCGAGGACGCGATGCTGAATGTCGCTCCGCAGGTTCTAAGAGGCGTGCGCCGGCTGGCGGGCGCAGGCATCCGACTCGCGCTCGTCTCGAACGCGTCGTGGGACGAGATCGAACACTGGGAGCGATCGCCGCTGGCCGAGCACTTCGAGACCGCTGTCTTCTCGTGTGCCGTGGGCCTGGTCAAGCCGGACCGCGCCATCTACGAGCACACGCTGGCGCGCCTCGACCTGACACCAGCAGACGCCGTGTTCGTCGGGGACGGCGGGAGCGACGAGCTCCTCGGCGCGCGCGCACTCGGGATGCGGACGGTGTTCGTCGGTCACGTCGCCCGAGAGATCTGGCCGGACAAGGCAGCGCAGCGTGCGCTGCATGCCGACCTGGCGCTCCACGATCCCGCCGAATTGGCCGATCGGGTGCTCGGAGAGGAGACCACGTGACGTTGCCTGTCGCCGTCGGGGATGTCGACCCGAGGTTCCTGGGAGGGATCGTCCTCGTCGAGGGGGTGGACCCGGACGCGCCCGCGCCCGAGCTCGACGCCGCGGTCGCGATGCTCGTCGCCCGCCGACGGGAGCAGGAGTTCCCATCGGCTGAGCTCAAGACGGCGGTCCGCGACCTCCTCCGCTCGCGCGGCTACAAGCCATCGGGCCGAGGCAAGCCGGCGAGTGAGTATCTGGCGGGAACCGCTCGGAAGGACGCGTTCCCCCGCATCGGCGCGCTCGTCGACGCCGCGAACCTCTACTCGCTGCTGACCGGGCTGCCGATCTCGCTGATCGATCTCGATGCGGCGCGGGCGAGCGGCGCGTCGTTGGAGATCCGCACGGGCGTCGCCGGCGAGAGCTACGTCTTCAACGGGTCCGGTCAGGAGATCGAGCTCACGGGACTGATCTGTCTTGCGCAGGTCGGCGGCCCCCCCATTGCCAACCCGGTGAAGGACTCGCTCGCCACTCGAACCGGTCCGGAGACACGCAACGTGCTGGCGGTCATCTACGCCACGAGCGATGCCGGCCCGGCGGACATCGTCGAGCGCATGGCGGCCCAGCTCGGGGATCAGATCACGCGCCACGCCGGCGGATCCGTCGTCGCATCGGGCGTCCTCTCTGGAGAGACGGGAGTCGCGTAGGCTCGCCGGCACATGCGCACAAGAACCCGCCTGTTCGCCGCTCTCCTTGCCGGCCTCGCCGCGTGCGGCGCACCCGGTGGCGACGGTGGCGACGACGGCGGAGCGATTCCCCCACCCGTTCCGGAGTCCGACGACATGAGCACCCCTCCGGAAGAGGACGCGGTCACCCACGCCCACACCAACCGGCTGGCCAAGGAGTCGAGTCCGTACCTCCTGCAGCACCAGCACAACCCCGTGGACTGGTACCCGTGGGGCGAGGAGGCGTTCGAGCGCGCGCGCGCCGAGGACAAGGCGATCTTCCTCTCGATCGGCTACTCGACGTGCCACTGGTGCCACGTGATGGAGCGCGAGTCCTTCGAGAACGAGGACATCGCAGCGGTGATGAACCAGTACTTCGTGTGCGTCAAGGTCGACCGCGAGGAACGCCCGGACGTCGACGCGATCTACATGAAGGCCGTGCAGGCGATCTCCTCTGGACGCGGCGGCTGGCCGCTCTCGGCATGGATCACGGCCGATGGGCGCCCGTTCTTCGGCGGGACGTACTTCCCGCCGGAGGACCGCTACGGGCGACCCGGGTTCAAGACGATCCTGGAACGCGTCGCCACACTCTGGCGTGAGCAGCGTCCCGAGCTCCTCGCGCAGGCGGACCGGCTGACGGACGCTCTGCGTGAGAAGAACACCACGGGCGAGAAGGCCGACATCGGCCCAGCGACGCTCGACACCGTCGTCTCGCAGTTCGGCGCCGCGAACGACGCCGCGAAGGGCGGCTTCGGCCCGCCGCCGAAGTTCCCCCGCGCGTTCTCCCACTCCCTGCTGCTGCGTCTCGCGACACGCGATCGCGCCGAGCAGATCCACGGATGGGTCACGAACGCGCTGGACCACATGCAGCGGGGCGGCATCTACGACCACCTCGGTGGTGGGTTCCACCGCTACTCGACCGACCGCGAGTGGCTGGTGCCGCACTTCGAGAAGATGCTCTACGACCAGGCGCTCCTGGCGCGGGCGTACCTCGAAGCGCGGATCGTCACGGGTGACGACCAGTACGAGCACACCGCGCGCGCAGTCTTCGAGTACGTGCGGCGCGACCTGCAGGACCCCGGCGGCGCGTTCCACTCGGCAGAGGACGCCGACTCCGAGGGCGTCGAGGGGAAGTACTACGTCTGGACGCCGGCCGAGATCGAAGCCGTGATCGGAGCCGACGATGCCGCTCTGATCGGCGAAATCTACCGCGCGAAGCCGGACGGCAACTTCCGCGACGAGGCGACGCACGAGCCGAGCGGGGTCAACATCCTGCATCTCGAGATCCCTCTGGCGGAGCACGCGCAGAAGAACGACGAGGACGAAGAGGCGTTCCGTCTGCGGATCGCGGCTCTCCGTCAGCGCCTGCTGGACACGCGGGTCAAGCGCATCCATCCGCACCTCGACGACAAGGTCCTGACGGACTGGAACGGCCTGATGATCGGCTCGCTCGCGTACGGCGGAGCGACGCTCGACGACGCGTCGTACCTCGCGGCGGCCCGCACCGCGGCCGACTTCCTGCTCACGACCATGTGGAACGACGGCGACCTGCTCCACAGGTATCGGAAGGGCGACGCCGGCATCCCGGGCTTCCTCGAGGACTACGCGTTCCTCGCGCACGGGCTGATCGAGCTGCACCAGGCCACCCAGGAGGTGCGCTGGCTCGAGTCCGCGCGCGACATCACGAAGGCGATGGTCACGCGCTTCCACGACAAGGATGCGGGCGGCTTCCTGCTCGCGTCGTCCGATGGCGAGCGTCTGGTCTCGCAGACGAAGGAGCTCTACGACGGCGCGATCCCGTCGGGCAACTCCGTGGCGAGCTACGTCCTTCTGCGACTGGGCCGTCTCACGGGCGATGCCGAGATGGAGCAGCTCGGACGCGACACGCTGGCCACGTGGTCCGGCACGATCGCGCAGTACCCGATGGGCTATCCGTTCGCGTTGATGGCGCTGGACTTCGACGTCGGTCCAAGCCGCGAGATCGTCATCGCGGGCGACCCAGCGGACGCGCGCACCCAGGCGCTCCTGCGAGAGGTGCACTCGCGCTTCCTGCCGCGCACGGTCGTGCTGCTCAATCCACCCGGTCCTGCCGGAGATGCGGTCCGGAAGCTGGCGCCGTACTGCGCGGAGCAGGGACCCGTCGACGGCGCCCCGGCGGCCTACGTCTGCACGAACTACACGTGCCAGGCGCCGGTCACGTCGCCGGAGGAACTCGCGAAGCTGCTCAACTAGCCGCCTGTCGGAGGACCGGCGTCGCCGGGTGAGAGACCGCTGGCGCGACAGGCTGCTAGATAGGCCCGACGCGGGGCACCAGAGCGTGGCCGCCGTGGACGACGATCTGGACATGCGTGAGAGACGGGACTTCGTTCCCGTTGGCCACCTGGCGCGCTTCGTGGGTGAGACGGTGCGCTACGACTCGAGACTGGCCGCGGCGAGGGCGTGGGCAACGAGTTCGAGGCGGATTCGACGACGGATCCGGTCCACAACTCCCGCGTCGGCGCATGGCGCGGACGGAGGCCCAGCCGCACCGCAGTTCGCCTCCGCTCTCCAGCCAGCGGGCTAGCCCGGCCTATTCATGAGGCTCGCGCAGTTCGTGACGACTGTCGCCTGGAAGCGCAGGAACCGCCTGGATGCGGGGACCACGCCACGCGCCGAGTGGCCCGTCCTGAGCGAGGACAGAACGTCGAGATCAAGGCGCG
>JAJFFG010000087.1 GCA_021776825.1 Planctomycetota bacterium | reverse complement strand
CGCGCCTTGATCTCGACGTTCTGTCCTCGCTCCGGACGGGCCACTCGGCGCGTGGCGTCGCCCCCGCATCCAGGCGGCTCCTCGATTCCTGGACGATGGTCGTCACGGAGTGCGCGAGCCTCATGAATAGTCCGGGCTAGGGCAGATCGAACGCGAGGAGGTCCTCGGCGAGCACGATCTCGCCGGAGTAGTGCTCCCGCGCCTCGGCGAGCAGGTCGTGGCCGTCGCATTCGGGGTAGAAGTGAGTGAGGCAGAGTCGCCGCGCGCGAGCCTCGGCAGCCGCTTGGGCCGCCAGAGCAGGCGTCAGGTGACCCCGCGTGCGATGAGCCGCCGGGAACGCGCTGTCGCAGACGAAGAGGTCGACGTCGGCCGCCACCTCCGCGAGTCCGGGGCAGACATCGGCGTCCCCACTGAACGCGGCACGAGCCCCATCGCCCTCGAGCCGGTAGGCCAAGCTGACTGGCGTGTGCTCGACCGAGACGGCCGTGACGAGTAGCTCGCCGAGCGAGAACGACCCGGGGCCGATCTCGTCGACATCGAGGGCCACGTCGCGTGGGCGCGTCCATCGCCAGGTCTGATAGAGCCCGTCGAGAAGGTCGCGGAGGCCGCGGCCGCCCCGAATCACCAGCGGCGGCCGACCCGTGTAGCGCGGATTGCGCAGCGCGAACAGGAGCGCCGCGAGATCGGCCGTGTGGTCGGTGTGGTAGTGCGTCAGCAGGACCGCGCTCAGGCTCTCTATGCCGACCCCCGCCTGGGCCATCCGCCGGAGCGTCCCGGGTCCGCAGTCCACGAGCACGACCTGACCGGCGGCCTCGACGAGCACGCCGGAGGGGAAGCGGTCCGGGTCCGGCACCGCGGTTCCGGAGCCGAGGATCGTCACACGCATCCCGGCTCCCGCTCGCGTCCGATCAGACGCTGAACTCGGGGACGAAGAGCAGGTACCCGCCGATGATCAGAATCTCGACGAGGAACACCGTCACCATCACGCCGGTGAGCGAGAACGTGAGGCCCTCGGGGCGAGGGGGGTCGAGCGGGGGGAGCTGAATGTCCTGCATCGCGAACGAGGAGCGTACTCGGCCGACTGGGTGACCAGCCAACGAGCTACTCTGCAGGTAGATGCTCCAACAGGTGCCCCAACTTGTCCCTCTTTGTGCGGAGATATCGCGCGCTCTCCCTGGTGGAGGCGATTTCGAGGGGCACTCGCTCGGTCACTTCGAGGCCGAATCCCGGGAGCGCCTGGAGCTTCTTCGGGTTGTTCGTCATGAGCGACATGCGCCGCACACCGAGGTGGTGGAGGATCTGCGCGCCGATGCCGTAGTCGCGGGCGTCCGCCTTGAAACCCAGGCTTTTGTTGGCTTCTACGGTGTCTGCCCCGTGCTCCTGGAGGCGATACGCGAGGAGTTTCCCCTCGAGGCCGATCCCGCGGCCCTCCTGTCGGAGGTAGAGCACGACGCCCTGGCCGCGGTCGGCGACCGTGCGCATCGCGGCCTCGAGCTGGGCCCCACAATCGCAACGAAGAGATCCGAAGATATCGCCCGTCAGGCACTCACTGTGGACGCGCACGAGCGCGGACTTCTCCGTCGCGCCGACCGGTGAGCCGTCCTCGGGCACCTCGACGCCGAACGTCAGGGCGACGTGCTGATTGCGGTCGATGATGTTCGTGTAGAGGTGCAGGTCGAACTGTCCGTAGGGCGTCGGCACCTTGGTCGAGACCACCCGCTTGACGAGCGTCTCCGTCTCGCGGCGGTAGCGGATCAGCGCCTCGATCGTCCCGATCTTGAAGCCGTGCTTCTCCGCGTAGTCGAACAGCGCCGCCTGCCGCATCGGCTCGCCCTCGTCGTCGAGGATCTCGCAGACGATGCCGACCGGCTGGAACCCGGCGAGGCGCGCGAGGTCGACCGAGGCCTCCGTGTGACCGGTCCGCACGAGCACACCGCCCTTGCGAGAGCGGATCGGGCGCGTGTGGCCCGGACGGCTGAAGTCGGACGCGACCGCCGTGGGGTCGGCGAGCTTGTTGATGCTCGTGGCCTGGTCGCTCGCCGAGACGCCAGTCGACGTGCCTTTGACGGCATCTACCGTCACGCACTTCGCGCAGTGCAGCGGGTTCGTGTTGTCCGTCGCCTGCGGCGGGAGGCCGAGCTCGTTGGCGCGCTCTTCGGGCAGCGTCGTGCAGATCTCGCCGCGCGCGTGCATGAGCATGAAGTTCACGTGCGCCGGAGTGATGGACTCCGCGGCGATGATGACGTCGCCCTCGTTCTCGCGGTCCGGATCGTCGACGATGACGACGAAGCGCCCCTGGCGCATCTCGTCGAGGATCTCCGGAATCGAAGCGTACTCCATGGCACTTCTCCCTGCCGACCGTGTGGCAACCGCTCAGGGTAGCCCGGCCGCCAGGCGCCCCGACGGGGGATTCCGGTCCCGACCCCGCCTGCTCATCCGTCAGAACGCGCTACGATGATGCCCGTGATCCAGCTCCCTCGCCTCGCCGCGCTCGTCCTCGTCACCGGCCTGATCGGCGCCGCCGTCGGTTGCGGTGACCCCCCGGCGCCTCCGCTGCTACGTGGAGAGGAGCCCGCGCCGATTGTCGAGAAGGACGCGCCGCCTCCGACGACGCCCATCATCGTGGAAGGCGAGACGGCGGCTGACCCTCCGCCCGGCCCTCCGGACCTCGCCCAGGCGCGGCAAAAGCGTGCCGCGCGGCGCAGGGAGATGGACCGCGTCGGCCGGGGCCTGATGACCTCGTTCGAGAGCCGTGTTCTCGAGCCATTCCGCGATGCCGGGCTCCAGCGCGCCGAAGCCACGGTCGCGATCCGGGTCGGTGAGAAGCACGCCCGCGTGATCGTCGACTTCGATCACGCCCGTGAGCTCGGCGAGCGCTCGGTCGCCGCCCTCGATCCGACGGCGGACGCCGATGCCGTGCCGCGTGGCGCCGTCGAACAGGCCCGCAAGTTCGGACAGCTGTCGATGAACGGCGCCCACCGCCACGTCGCGCACTACTTCCCGCCGACCCCGGTTCTGCTCACGCCGTCCAGAGTGAGTGCGAATCGCGTCGTGACGGCGCAGCCGCACAAGCACCAGATCCAGGCCAACTACAGCATCGACGATCGCGATCTGGTCGTGACCCGCGGGACCACGGTTGACGACGCGACCCGCTCAGCGGCGGAGATCATCCACTACGAGTGGGCGTTCTTCCACAGCCGCTACCGCCTGGTCAAGCAGTGGCACCAGGGCGGCCAGCCCACGATCGACTACGAGTGGGGCGAGTTCGACGGCATCGTGCTCCTGCGCCGCGCGACGATCCGGAAGGACGAGGCCTCGGCCGTGTTCGAGTTCAGCTACGCCCAGATCGAGAAGGTCGAGGCGCCAGGCGCGCCGAAGCCCCGCTGAGCCGGCCTGGCGCGATTTGGCGCGATTCGGCCCGGAGACGCCGCGGATGCGCATCTCCGGCACGTAGCGACGGACGTATGTGATCTCACGGTAGAGAGTTACCGCTTCGTTGCGACTCTGGTCCCAGATCTCCTACGATCGGGACGGCCGCGCTGCCGCGGCCAAAGGGGGAGCGCCATGACGCGCACGGACCTCCTCTTGGGGAGGTATTCGACGGTTGCGATGGTGACGCCGTGTGGCGTCGGTGAGGTCGTCTGTGCCGAGGGCGGGGGCATGGTGCCGGCCCTGATGATCCTCGGCGAGGACCCGCGCGATCTCGAGCGAGAGGCCGAGATCCTGACGCGACTCGCCGGTTCCGGGATCCCGGTCGCTCATCGCACCTCAGGTGGTGGGCCGCTGCGTCTCGAGTTGCCCGCCGACGTCCGACCGCTCCACGATCTCCGCGACCTGCCGTCGGCCACCCTGCGAGCTGGTCTCGTGCGGCTGCTCGGCGTCGTGGCCCGCGCGCACTCGCGGGGAGTGGCCCATGGGCGCATCTCCCGCGCGAGCGTGCTGGCCGATCCGTCCGGCGGGTTCTGGCTGGTCGACTGGGGTCACGCGCTCGCGCTCGACGACGAGTCCGCCGCGCCTTCGCGGGAGATCGACCCTGTTCAGCAGGACCTGCACGCGCTCGGGGTCACCTTCGCACTCGCCTTGACTCGAACTCCGTGGTCTGGCATCGCCCCCGAGGCGGACCCCGATGCGGCGGCCATCGAGGCGCTGTCGGAGGTGCGTGACTTCCGCCGTGTGCTCTCGCGCCTGCTGACCGTCGATGTCGGACACGCGTTCCGCGGAGCCGGCGACGTCCTCGCCGCGCTCGGCCGCCCCGATACCTCCGACCCGTGGCGGAGCACGCCCTTCGTGGGGAGCGATGCGAGCCTCCAACGCATCCTGGCGCTGCTCGAGCACAGCGCGCACAGCGCGGTTCGCGACGACGAGCACGTCGCGTTCGTCGAACTCGTGGGGCCGCACGGCTCCGGCCGCTCGCGCCTGCTCGACGAGCTCGGGCACCGAGTCCGCGCGACCGGAGGCCTGGTGATTCGCGCTGCGTGCTCCGGTGGGGGCGGCTGGGGTGCGCTGCGGGACCTGGCGGTGCAACTGGTGCAGATCGTCGGCCGCGATGCTCCGGCGTGCGCTCAGCACGTGGCGGCGTTCGAGGACCTGGTCGGCACCGGCCCCTCCGTCTCAGGCGACCGACAGTCGGCGATGTCGCAGCTCCTGACCGGTCTCGTCGAGGCGGTGTTCCTCACGAGCCCGGGCGTGCTCGTGCTGGACGACTCGGAGCGACTCTCGCCAACAGCTCGGTACGTCTGGGAGGCGATTGGGCGCTTCGTCTGCACGTTGAACCAGGACGGCGCAGCGATCCGCGTCGTTCCGGTCACGGGCGCGAGCGCGGCGACGACGCCGGAGCCGGGCGCCCCGGCCGAGTCGATCGAGGTCGAGGAATGGAGCGCCGCGACGATCGCCGATCTGCTGCGTCACGTCCTCGAGCACCCGAGCGCCGCGGATGAGCTCGCCGGCGCCACGTACCGCATCGTCGGGGGCCGCCCCGGCGACGTCGTGAGCTACCTGAAGGAACTCGAGCGCTGCGGGTCGCTTGTCCGGATTGGTCTGCGGTGCCGTCTCGAGATCGCGCCGCACCGACTAGAGGCCGCGACAGCCGGAGTGGTCGAGGGCGTACGCTCGGCCCGTGGAGTGCTCGGTCGCGACGCCGTCGAGCTCGTCGACGTGCTCTCCGTCGCCGGCCCGGCCGGTCTCTCCCGCGCAGACTGCGGCCGCCACGCCGAACTCTCCGGCCCCCGACTCTGGATGGCCGGGGACGAGGCCGACCGCGTCGGTCTCCTGCGCCGCAGCGGCGCCACGTGGTGCATCCGCACCGATGCCGTCCGCGAGCGTCTCTACGCCGCGGTCTCCGACGCGCGTCGGCGCAGCCTCCACCACGAGTTCCTGGAAGAGCGCCTCGAGCCGCCGATGCCCGACCTAGCCGCTGCCGCGTGGCATGCCCGCTGCGCCGCCGACCCCCGCGCCGAGCAGCTCACCGACGAAGCTGTCACCACCCTCGTCGCCGCCGGCCAACTCCCCGCCGCCATCGCCCATCTGGCCCACGCCGCGACCACCCTCTCCCTCACGTGGCGCCACGCCAACGAGTACCGCCACGCCCAACTCCTCGTCGAAGCCGGCCGCCACGGAGAGGCCCTAGAGATCCTCCGAGCCGGCCCATGCGCGGAGGGGCGTGAGGGTGAATCAAGCGGGCCGGCGTATGTCCTGCTGGCGTTGGTGTTGACTCAGGCCGAAGAGTACGAAGAGGCCGCGACCCTTGTGATCCCTGACACGCTCGACGATCCGGTCATGCGTACCGAATTCCGGTATGCCAGGGCGCTCGCCAGGCTGTACGTCAGTCAGCCAGCGCTCGCCGAGCGCGAGAGGCGACTGGCGGAGGCCGAGCTCGCTGACGCGAGCGCCAGCGTCTCGATCCGGATGAGCCGGCATGAGTTCGACTACCTTGCGTCCTGCGACTCTGGTGATCGCCGGCTGACGCTCCGTCGAGCGATGACGCTCGCTCGGGCGGCTCGGCGGGAGGGTTCGAACGACGCTCGCGCGCGCTCGTTGCAGCGCGTCGCAAACGTCCTTCGAATGATCGGACGGCCACGCCGCGCAGAGACCGTCCTGTCGAGCGCTGAAGCGCTCGACACAGGTGCCGCGGCGGTGGCCTCGTTCACGCGCTATGCGATGACGGTAACCCGGGCCCTCCTACTGGCTCGTCGGTCCGGCTCGCCAGTCGGGTGTCGCGCCGTCGAACGGGCCGCCCGCCAGGCGCTCGTGACGGGTTGTCCGCGGACGGTTGAGATGGCTCGCGTTCGCAGAGCATCCGTCGCACTCACGGGAGGTTACGTCTCAACCGGAGATCGTCGCGTCGTGGAACGGCTGATTCGTGAAGTAGGACGGATGCCTCATGCGCGCCTCGTTCGGCTGTGCGAACTCCTGGCGGGATTCGCATATTGGTGGTTCCGACCGCGCGCGCTCGATCGCATTCTCGAACGGCTGGACGCGGGCGGGAACTCGGGGGGGCGCGCGCGCGGAGCTCGATTTTACGCTGTGCAGATGAGTTTGCTCCTGACCGGTGATCTCCCTCCCTCCCTGCGCGAGCACTCGCTCGCCTGGCGCGTGGGGCGAGAGGGGGTCGCTGCTTGGTTGCGACGGGCCAGCGCGCATCGATCGCCGGTGCGCCGCTCCCGCGCCCCTCCTGAGCGGGCTGAGTTGATCACGCGGGAGGCTTCGAGCTTGGTTGTCGCGCTCCTCATCCGTGGCTGCTTCGGGGATGAAGAGTGGCCCCCGGCATGGACGGGTCCCGCCCTTCAGGACGCGGCGATAGGGATGGACAGCGCGACGGATCGTTCCATGCTCGCGAGTGCCATGGTTCTCAGCGGCGTTGCCGAGCCGCGCGGACGCGTGGCGGAGATAATCCGCGGTCTCGATGCGACGCAGATTGCCGAGTTTCCACGACCAGCGCAGTGGCAGGTACTGGGCGCGCTCGCGAGGATTCGTGCGAACGAGGGGCGTGTCGTGGCGGCGCGAGATCTTCGCAGTCGAGCGATCTCATCGGCACGTGGTCTCCTGAGCGAAGACGCTGGGAATGAAGTCAGGGACGCGGTAGCTCGCGCCCTCCGACTGCTTCGCCTCATCGGGCCGCGCTGGCGAACCCTTCCGCGCCGGCGGCCTCGCTCCGCCGAGACCCGCCTGGAGCGCGGAGGCCTCGTTCATTCGCGAGGCGGAGTGTTGCGTTCCGCGTGGGAGCCGGTGCTCGCTCAGGCGAGCGTCTCTCAGTCGCTCATCGCAGAGACCCTTCACCCGGCGGAGGCTAGAGAGTTCGTGCGTGCCGCGTGGGGGCTCCGCATACCGACAATCGTGAATATGTCGATCCTCGAGTCCGAGACGGCGTGTTGCGTCGCGCTTCCGGATCTCGCCGCCGAGTCCGATCTCAGAGCGGCCCTGTCGAGTGTTGACGCCGCGCGGAGTCGCGGACTGCGGACGGCTCTTGTGCTCGCGAGCCCGCCTGCTGAGTTCGGTGCCCGGTCTCTTCTCGCCGCGGCTCTGGTGGCGTCGGGAGACGGCGTTCGCGTACGCGTGCCGGGCCTGCTTGACAACGCGGAAGCGCGCGCGAGTGTCTTTCAAGGCGAGTTGAGGCGCCAAGGCTCCGAGTCCGTGGCGGCACCGTGCCTCCTCGCGGAGGTACGAGCGTACACGTGGCCCGGCGGGCTGGGTGAAGTCGAGAGCGTCGTCCAGGCTCTCGCTGCGCTCAGTGGTGGCACACTCACTGCCGCCGCCCTCGCATCGACAGGGTGGCAGCACCGTCGCGCTGCGCTCCCCGCGAGTCTAACGACAGCGCTTGAGACCGAGATTCTCGCCTCGCTGCGGTCGGGCTTACCCGAGTCGATTTCCACGATCGTGAGTCGCGTGGGCCACCCTCGGCGCACGGTTCAGCGAAGCCTTCGAACCCTCGTGTCACGCGGCGTAGTGACCGCGTCAGGCCGAGCGCGAGCCACGAGATACCTCACCTGACGCCCACCAGTACTGAATCTAAGTCGCCGGGAGACCTCAAGCCGAACAGCGATGACGCCCGATCCAAGGGTGCTGTGTCCAATCTCCGCAACACCGCGATGTCAGGCGATCGTTCCGATCCCCTCGGGCACTTCGGACCCTACACGGTTCGGTCCGTGTTCCGGGCGGCGAGCGAGGGTGGCTGCGGCGAGGGCGAGACCGCGGATGGTGGGACCGTGTTCTTGCGGTGGTCCCGGAGCGACGTCGGCGCAGCGGACGCCAGCGTAGCACTTGGCGCCCAGATGGAGTACCGCGCGCTCACGGCCATGCACGAGCGCGGTGTGCCGCGTGCGCTCGACATGGTGCGGACTGACCAGCACGTCTGCGTGGTCACGGAGTTCCTCGATGGGCGACCTCTGTCGGTGCAACCGACTGCTGAGATAGACATCGAGAGCGTCGTGGGTCAACTCGTGCGCATCGCGTCGCACGCGCACGCCGCCGGATGGGTGCACGGTGACATCAAGCCCGAGAACGTCCTGCTGACGGCGTCGGGTGAGATCCGGATTATCGACTGGGAACTGGCCCGGCCGATAGGAGCGGCCTCGTGCCCTGGCACACTCGGGTACGCGCCACCCTCGGCTTGGGAGTCTGGATACTCCGCCCAGCCGCACAACGACGTGTATGCACTTGCGGTGCTTGCTCGCGAGTTGCGCCTCGGGCGAAGACTCTTCTCGGGCGAACGGGCAGCAGTCCTGGCCAAACAGGCCTCGACAGTCCTGTTCGACGCCTCTGCGTCTCCGCTGGTCTCAGCTCTGATGTGCGCCGCTGATCGAGGAGTGCCCATCGATCTTGGGCTCACTCCTCGGGCCTCCGGAGTCGATGCCCAGCACTTGGCGGTTGCATCGTGCGTAGATCGAGCTAGCTCTCTTGTCGCGCGCCTCCCGGCGGCATCGGCAGATTCTGGCGAAGTCCCGATCACCATCGCCGTGCCGCTCGTCGAGCACCGGAATGCGATCTTGACGGCGATCGCCGATCGCTGGCGGATCGCGCGTGGAGCGAACGCGTTCCGTCTCGGTGCGATGTGGCTGGGAGCGGCGAGTGTCGCGGGACGGAATTCGCCGGCCCTGAGATCGCAGCTGGAGGCTCGGCGCGCGGCGTCTGGCGGCGCGGTCCACAAGATCGTTCGAATGCTCAAGGGGGCGGGGCCGGGGCTGATCGTCGCGTCGACCGGGGAGGTGGAGGCTCTCGGCCGGGGCGCATGGAAGGAGCTTGGGCATCTTCTCGCGGCGGCTGGCGAACAGTGGGTCCGCGTGACGGTCAGCGCCAACGTCTGTCCCCCTCGGAGTCGCCGAGGACGCTGGTCGCTTACACGAGAGCTGTGTCACGCGGAGTTCGGGGTCTCGCACGTACCGGACGTCGTCGTGGCCGCGATCGCTTCGACCGAGTTCACTTCTTGTGAAGCATTCGTGGTGGTGGCCAACACGCTGCGTCGCGACGGCCTGATCAGCGTTTGCGGTGGAAGCGTGGTCGAGAACGCAGGACACGGTGAGATGATGGCTGCGGCCGCAAGCGTTACAACCGGTCTGGCGTGCCCGCCTCCCGCGGACACGGTGGTCGCGAGCCTGCGTGGCCATGCAGGCACCGCCCCTCCCAGCTCGGATGCACTCACAGCGCTCATTGAGCGAGGCGAGTCGGCTGTGCTCGTGGGCGACACGGCGGCTACGCGATCCGCGTGCACGGCAGCCGCAGAGATGGCTCGAACGGCCTCATGGGCACCGCCGCCGGCTTCGGTGCTTCGTCTGGCTGATCTCCACGCCGAGCTCGGCGATACCGGAGCTGCTCGAGAACTGCTCGACGGATACGAGCCAGCCTCTGACCCGCAGAGGCTCGTGCGCGTTGGGCACCTGCTGGCGGCTGCATCGCGCTTCCACGAGTTGCGCAAGGTCGTTGCACAGTTGAGGTCTCGGCGACGCGAGCCACACATCGAACCCCACGTGGCGAGGTTCAGAGCGCTCGGCTCTCGGCGGCGTTTCGTGGGTCGCGGCTATCGAGTCCTCCGAGCCGCGCTTCGCCGAAGGGCAGCGTTCGACGACAGCGACGTGAGCCTGCTGCTGTCCACCCTTGGAAACGAACTTCGCGTGTCCGGTCGAGTCGCGTCTGCCGTGCGAGTCCTCCGAGTTGCGCGTGGCCTCGCCGAGGGCTCGGGCGCTATCCGAGCCCGCCTCAAGATCGACACGAATCTGCTCATCGCCACGCAGCATGAACGAAGCGACGGCGAGAACGCCAGTGAGTGGCGTGCTCTGTCGCGCGTCGCTTCCGCCTGGGGGATGGCAGCTGACGCGTTCGCCCTCTCGGTACGAGCCGCCCACCGTTGGTTGGCGGCCGGAGATGCGGATGAGGCGCTAGCGGAACTGGACCACGCCGAGGGCCCCGCGCGAGAATCCGTCACCTCGGCACCCGCGTGGCGGCGGAACGCGTTGCGGATACGAGCTGGCGCGGCAGATCGCTTGGAGGCGTGGAACTCCCGCTGGAGACTCACGCCGCCGGACGGCGTCGAGTTCGATCACTTCGAGCTTCGCGAGCTGGCCGATGGACTCAAGGTCGAGTGCGGCCATGCGATGCGGCCTGCGATGGCATCATCCGCGAACGTGCACGAGCGTGCGTTCTACCGGGCGAAGCGGGTCGCCCTTCGTTACGTCTCGCATCGCACATACACGCCATTGCGTACTCGAGCTGTCGTCCGAGCCATCGCGCAATCGCTCTACTCGGGGAGTCCGCTTCTTGGGCCTCTGGCGCGCGACGTCTGTCGAGGCCTGCCGGACACGCGACGACTCCCTGACTTGCTCGCGTTCATGCGGGGGACGGACGCGGCCGAAGTTGGGGACGCAGTGCTTGAGTTCGTGGCAGCCTCGCACGTTGTCGCGATCGCAATCCACGGTGTGCGCGACCGCGACGCGTGCATGTGGCTCGTGGAGTATGTGTCCCCGATGCTGGACAAGCGTGCTCACGGGTGCCGGCGATGGGAGTGGGCTCTGGCATTCGCCGTGTCCGAGATCGTGCTGCGTCGCGCTGACCCTTCGGATGTGACGGCGCACTGCATTCTTTCAGCAATGGAAGACGTCCTGCACGGGCTCTGGCCGGATGTTCGTGGCGCGTACGCCGCCCAGTTCCCGCTCGGAGCCGTGGGTGAGACGGCTGGCGTTGACGTCACACGGCGCCCGCGACGGGTTGACCGCGGCGTATCGCGTCTCACGGCATTCCGAGCCGAACTTCACAGAGCGGTCTCAACGTTTCGCGGAGCCAGAGGGCGAGCGGCGGGCCTGGAGCGCGTCTTGGCGTCCGCACGGCGGCTACGCTCATCTACGTCGCTCACCGAGACGCTAGGTGAGATTGTCTCCGCGACGCTGGATGTCTGTCGCGCTGAGCGCGCGGTAATCGTCTTCGGAGAGGGTGACGCCAAGCACGCCAAGATTGCCGAAGCTGCGGAGGTCCGGGACGTCGATGGTGCGGACGCCGAGGTGAGCCAGTCGGCCCTGTCGGCGGCAGAAGAGGCTGGGCGCACGATCGTCTTCGACGACGCGACACAGGCCAGCGCCCTGGGTGGGGCGGCCAGTGTGCGGCGCTATCGGCCGCGCTCTCTCCTGATCGCGCCGCTGAAGGCGCGCGGCGAGATCGTGGGCTACCTGTACGCCGAGAACCGGAGCCTGCCGAAGAGCTTCTCGGAGTCAGACGTCCAGCTCCTGGATGGCTTCGCCGCGCAGGCTGCGATTGCGCTGGAGAACGCACGCCTCATCGAGCAACTCGAGAGCCGTGTCGACGAGCTTCGCCGCGTCCGGGCGAAGGCTGTGCGCGCCGAGAACCTCCGCGTGCTCGGACAGATGGCCGGCGAGGTGGCGCACGACTTCAATAACCTACTCTCGGTCATCCTCGGCCATGCGGAACTGTTGCTCCAGAACGGACAGGCGCCCGGGGTCGAGCGCTCGCTCGGGGTCATCCAGCGTGCTGCGGAGGACGGGGCCGAGACGATCCGACGAATCCAGAACGCGACACGTGGACGAGGGCAGGCCAAGGTCGAGTTGCTCGACGCGTCGACACTTCTTCGCGAGGTGCTGGATTTCGCTCGCGTGCGTTGGGCCACGAACCACAAGTCAGCCGCGCCGGACGTGCGCATGAACCTCTGCCCTCCCGGCCGCGCGATGGTGCGCGGGGTGCCCTCGGAGCTGCGCGAGGTGTTCACCAACCTCGTGATGAACGCCATCGACGCGATGGACGGTGGAGGGCGCCTCGATGTGCGCGTCGAGGTGCGCAACGATGCGGTGCTGGTATCGGTCGGCGACACCGGACCGGGCATCCCGGAACGTCTCCGTGCCTCCATCTTCGATCCCTTCTTCTCGACGAAGGGGGATGAGGGGAACGGACTCGGGCTGAGCATCGCCGCGGACCTCGTGAAGCACCACGGCGGCACGCTGGATGTCGATTCTGTCGTCGGGGTCGGGACAACGATGCTGGTCTCGCTGCCGTGGGCGATCGACGAGGTGACGGTCCCTGTCCGCGCGCTACCGACGGCGTCGGCGCAAGAAGCCCCGGGGACGATCGGGCGCGCCCTCGTCGTCGACGACGATCCCGAGATCATCGACATCGTGGCGGAGATCTCCGAGCAGTGCGGCTTCGTCGTCGAGTCGGCGGTCGATGGCGCCGAGGCGCTCGCGCGGCTCCGCGACGGCCAGCGTTTCGACGTAGTGGTCACCGATCTCTACATGCCCGAGGTCTCGGGCTATGACGTCATCGAGTGCGCAAGAGAGCACGATGCGGCGGACCGCATCGTGCTCATGACCGGCGTCATCACCAGCGCCCTCGAGACTCCTCCGAACGGCGTCGACCGGCTCCTGTCGAAGCCGTTCTCCATCGAGGATGTTCGTCGAGCGCTGATGGGCTAACCGGCGTTATCCGGCCTACTCCATGCCATCGTCGTCGATCGCCGTCCCGCCCACGGCACCAATCAGCGAGTACCAGCCCGGCCCTTGATCGGTGATGAACACCTGGTTCATGCCCAGCGTGAGCTGGACCGAGGCGACCGCGACAACGTTGTTCGGGTCCGTCCCCCAGTGGATCTCGACCGTGGCGCCATCGAGCATCGGGTCCGAGACCGAGATGCCCAGGATGTCGTTTCCCCCCGCCATGCCCAGCTTCTCGAAGCTGTCGACTTGCGGAGTCGGGTTGGCCGTCGCGGCCATCGCTGCAGTGAGGACGAAGGCAGCTGCGCCGGTCAGAATCTGTGACCGACGCGGAATGTGGTGAATCCCACGCATGGGGGCACCCTCCCTCTGTGACGGAACCGAGCGAGTCGGTTCCTGTGTCACTGGCCGACCCGGGGCCGTGTGGGACTGCGGCAATGCCGCATGAGCCTGCCCAGCACGGTCGTTCGACCAGCGTTGCGATTGTATGTCGATATGAGGTGAGGGTCTCTCAACTTGAGAAAATCGAGACTGTTGGGTCGGGAAAATTGAGAGGGCGATTCCGCACGACGTCAGGCGGTGGTCTCATTCGCGGTGCGTGAGAGCAGGCACGCGGGCGCCGAGCCTCGCGTGGGGATACTCTGGCCTCCGGCTCGTTCGCCGGAATGACGGAAGGGGGAGCGACTGTTCGCTTGTCCTGTCCACTGGCGGAGGAGCCGCGTCCCGGATGAGCGAACCGAGCGATCTGGAACTGATCGGCCGATTCGACGACCGCGACCCCAAGGTCCGCGAGCGAGCCTTCACCGTGATCTTCGAGCGCCATCAGCGCCGCGCGGCAGACCTGGCGTACCGCGTGCTCGGTGACCGAGCCCTCGCGGCCGATGCCGTGCAGGAGGCGTTCCTGACGGTCTATCGCAAGGCCTCTCGGTTCCAGGCGCGCGCACGATTCACGTCGTGGCTCTATCGCGTCGTGCTGAACCAGTGCATCGACTTGCAGCGTCGTGAGCGCCGGCATCGGGCACTCTCGTTGGGGCCGCGGACCGATCGTGATGGCCGCCCGGACGACGGTGAAGGTCGGGGCGTGCCCGAGCCGGCTGCGCCGCCGTCAGGTCGCCCGGCAGCGAAGACGCTCGAGGCCGAGCGGGCCGAGTTCGTCCGCGCGGCGATCGAGCGCCTGTCCCCGAAACTCGCGCAGGTCACGTTCCTGAGGTACCCGCAGGGGCTCAGCTACGAGGAGATCGGAGACATCCTGCAGCTGCCACCGGGCACCGTGAAATCGCGACTGAATCGAGCCCACGCCGCCCTGCGGGAGATCCTGAGCGATACGATCGACGACACCGAGTGAGCCCGAGCCGCACAAATCGGGACATGAACGTGACACTTTCGGGCGAGGTTTACGTCATACAAGATGAAGGCATGCGGGTGATGGCGGACTGCGATGGATCGGCGACGGCGTGGACGAGTCTGCCTCGTGCCGCCCGAGTGGCTGCCGTGCTCGCTGCGTTCGTGCTCGCTGCGTGCGAGCCGTCGACCGAGGTCGCTCCGCTCGGCCCGGCCGCCGCCGCTCAGTCGTTTGGCCTGGCCGGGACCAATCTCAGGGATGGCGGGATCTCGGCCGGAGGCGCCCTTCGTGTCCGCTTCACGCGGACCCTCGACGTCGGCTCCGTGGGGCGGCGGTCGGTGCGCGTGCTTCGCGCGGGCCAGCGTCCCATCCGCAAGGCGCGGGCGTGGGTCGAGGGATCGACGCTGGTCGTGGCCCCGCCGGCCGGACGTGAGTTCCCGATCGGCGAGGTGCTGATGCTGCGCGTCCACGGTCTGCCGTCGCCGCGTGCGGTGCGGTCGATGGACGGCGAGATGCTGAGCGAGCGCCTCGATTTGCCGTTCCGCGCCGTCGCTCGGCGCCGCGCGGATCTCGAGGGGCCGCGCCTCGTGGCGTCCACGCCGAGTGATGGTGCGACGGGCGCCACTCCCGGCTCACACGTCGAACTGCGGTTCTCCGAGCCACTGCTGCGCGGAGCGATCCGTCGGGGTCAGGCCGTGTCGCTCACGGTCGACCGCGAGGCGGTCGCCGTGCAGACGCGGATCTCGCCGGATCTGACGCGCATCGTGGTGCGCCCCCGTCGACCGTTGCCGCCCGACGCCGACGTGGTCCTGTCGGTGCGCCCGACACTCGTCGACACCGCCGGCAACCCGGCGCGCGCCGCCACGATCGCCTTCCGAACCGAGGCGACCCGCCTCCACCGGTTGACCGAGGAGTTCATCACGACCGGGCAGTCCGATCCGGAGGGGACCACCGCCGGGTGGGCCGATCCGCGCCATCCGGGCTACCTCGTTGCTCGCGCCGGCCGCCTCGTCTGGAGCGCGAGCGAGCACGACGGTCATCCGCTCGAGCTGCGCCCGCGCGACGAACTGCTCTTCCAAGTGCTGTTCCCGGCCGACGCGGCGCCGAGCGGCTCGGCATCGGGGATGCGACTGTGGTTCGCCGGAGCGACGCCGGGCTCCGAGGTCGAGGCCGTCGCCGTGCTCGCCGGATCGAGCCCGTTGACGGGGGCGGACCCGACGTTCGACGCCAATCGCGTTGCCGCGGACCTGCGCGACGTGGCGCGCACCACCGAGCCGCTCGTGGTGGAGATCACTGACGACGGACTGGGCTACGTCGACGTGCCGTTCCAGTCGCCGGTCCGCCTTGTGCCGGGGCTTGGGACGCTCGTCGAGGTCCGCGTCCACGCGGGATCGGAACTGCGCCTCGCGGCCACTCTCGACGTCGAGGGCCTGGCCCTCGTTGCCGATGCCGGCGTCGATCGGCTCATGCCCGCCGCTGCGCTGCTCGTCACCGGCGGCGCGCCCCGCGCGCTCTCGACGTGGTACGACGCCGGCGCGCCGCGCCCCGCTTGGCGCTCGGCGCTCGTTCGACGTCCCCCCGTGCGGCTCGACCCGGGAGTGATGATCGAGTTCCAGACGACGGCGGCGGGCCCAGACGGCCGCCCGGACGTCGCCCTCGCCAGCGCCTGGGAGGCCGACCTCTCGCGCGTGCCCGGCCTGCGCTTCGTGCGCTTCCGCGTGCGCTTCGGCGGCCTCGGGACCGGCGGCGACCTCCCGCGCCTCGACACGGTCGAGATGCCCTACGAAGACTAGAGCGCGTCGACGAAGTCGGCAGGCTTCTTGAAGATCCGACCGGCCGAGTAGCTCTGCACGATCTCGTGGGCGAAGCGGCCCTTCTCGCGATCCACGCGACTCAGATCGATCTCGGTGCGTTCGGTCACGTCGTCGCCGTACTCGTCCTGGAGGACGCGGACGACCGGCCTCCGCGGGTCGTCGAAGTGCGGGTTGCGACCGCAGACGAGCGTGCGCTCGCCGGTGTCGAGGTCGATGACCGTGCCGAGCGGGTGGGGGCCGCACACGCTGGCGAGCGTCTTCACCACGAGCGGGTCGAAGTGTGTCCCGTCGTCGCGGGAGAGCAGGTTGATGACCGTCGCCGGCGCAAGGGCCGGGTGCCTTGGCCCGGCGGGCGTCGTCAGCGTGTCGTACACGTCGGCGACGCGCACGATGCGGTGCATCAAGGGCGACGGCCCTCCGGACGCGCGCGTCGGTCCCTCGTGATGCCAGCGGGCCGTCAGCACCGCGCGCACCGCTCCGTCGGCATACCCGCCGTCGCGGAGCAACGTGCGCGCTCCGGCGACAGCGTGACGCTCCTCGTCGTCTGTGCCATCGTCCTCGACTGCGTTGCGACCGATGTCGTGCAGCAGAGCGCAGAGTCCAAGGTCGGCGAGCAGCGGGCGCGGTAGCCCGACGCGCTTGCCGATCACGATCGAGAGCGCGGCGACGTTCGCCGCGTGGTTGGCGGCGTAGTCGCCGAAGTTCTTCAGGGCGATGAGCGAGAGCAGGGTCGTCTCGTCCCGCTCGAGCAGATCGACCATCTCGTGGACGACGCGCTTGGCCTTGCGCATCTCGATCGGCTCGTCCGGGCGGCGGCTCTGAGCAGCCAGTGACTTCACGACGAAGATCGAGCGGAAGTACGCCTGGATGCTCGCCTGGCGCAGATCGCCGAGGGGGTCCTCGTCGTCGGCCTCCTCCTCGATTTCGCGCGGCTCGCCGACGGTGATGTTGGTGACGCGCTTGTCGATGATCGCCCGTTCGAGCTGAGCGAGGGGCGGCTCGTCGGCCTGGAGATCCACACTCAGGACCGCCTCGAGGAACTGCACGACCTCGGGCTCCTGCACTCCGGCGGGGATCGCGATCTCGCCGATGCCACGCTCGTCGAACAGGTTGACGACGTAGCGGAACGCGACGAAACCGTCGAAGTCCATCCGCAGTCGCGCTTCGTTCAGATACAGCGTCTCGTTGGCGAGCCGCAGCATCGCGCCGCCGTAGCGGGTGAACGCCTCGTGGAGCACGCTCATCAGCTTCTCGCGGGCCTCGCGAGCCACGCGTCCGTCGAAGCCGTAGAGGTGCCCGAGCTTCGTCGACGCGTAGAGCCCCTTGACGACATCTGCCCCGACGTGAGCGGTGTCGCGCTCAGGGGATGCGGAGTGGGCCGGATCGCTCATGGTCTTCCCGTCTCATCGGGAAGGCAGCGAGCGAGGCTGAAGGCAGGCGGGGCGGAACCCGTGGAGCGTCGGCTCGATCAACCCACGGTGCCTGATGGATCCCGGTGCGGGAGATGGTGTGCCCGGGGCCGTCAGGCGTGACGTCCTCGTGGGAGAGGGGGCTAGGGAAGCTCGGAGGCCGAGGCGGCGATCGTGTCGATCAGCCCGTACTCCTTCGACTCCTCAGCGGTCATCCAGTAGTCGCGATTCGTGTCCTTCTGGATGCGCTCGAGCGCCTGGCCGGTCTCGGCGGCGAGGAGCTCATTGATGCGCCGCCGGAGCTTCAGGATCTCCTGAGCGCCGATCGCGACGTCGGAGGCCTGCCCCTGCATGCCGGTCGACGGCTGGTGGAGCAGGAAGCGCGTGTTCGGCATCGAGAAGCGCAGGCCCTTGCCCGCGCCGAGCAGGATCACCGTGGCCGCGCTGGCTGCCAGGCCTGTGCAGATGGAGTGCACGGGCGCCGTGACGAAGCGCATCGTGTCGTAGATGGCGAAGCCGGCGTCCACCGAGCCACCCGGCGAGTTGATGTAGACCCGGATCGGCTTCTCGGAGTCCATCGAGTCGAGCGCGATCAGCTGCGCGATGACCTTCAGGCTGAGCTCGTCCGTGACCGGACCGGTCAGGAGCACGGTGCGGCTCTCGAGCAGGTGCTTGACGATCGTGTTCGGCGTCGCCTCTGCCTTCTCGTCTTCCTTCTCGTCAGCCAAGAAGGGGGTCGCGGGCCGGTGCGGATCCCAGCTGGTCATCATGCGCTCCTGGTGTTCGACCCGAACGCCGCAGCGGCCTTCCGGGCGGGACGGCGCATGGTAGTGCCCGGCCCGGCGAGATCGGCAGTTCTCGGCAGGACCGCCCGGCTGGATATCATCCGCTCTGAGTTGTCCGCGCGGTGTTGTCCGCTCAGAGTTCGGGCGGGGGCGCGCCGGGAGCTGGGAGCCGGGAGGGAGCGAGGGATGGGGATCGTGCTGTCCGTGGTCGCCGGGCCCCGTACAGGGCTGGAGTACCGCACCGACGCACGCACGGCGATCACCATCGGCCGCAGCAAGACGAACGACTTCCACGTGCTCGACACCGGCATGAGCCGCGTTCACGCCGTGGTCGCCTGCGACGACGAGGGCTGGTACGTCGAGGACCGCAAGAGCCGCAACGGCGTCTGGGTCGACGGTAAGCAGGTCGAACGCCATCGCCTGGTCGACGGCACGCTGTTCCGTCTCGGGACGCTCTCGACGCTGAGTTTCTCCGAGGCCGACGCCCTGCTCGAGACCGGCGAGATCGAGGTGACGCCGCGCTGCGCGTCCTGCGGCCTCCCCACGACCGAGTCCGATCGCGTCCGCGGCGCCGACGGCCGGCCGTTCCACATTGCGTGTCGCTCCCTCGATCACCTGATCGGGACCGATCTTGGCGAGTTCCGCGTGGTGGAGCGGCTCAAGCGCTTCGGAAGCGCATTCGTGTTCCGAGCCGACCAACCTTCCCTCACCCGCCACGTCGATCTCGCGCTCTTCGATCCGCCTCTCGTCGCGCAGCCGGGATACCGGGATGCCTTGCTCGCCGAGGTCCGCCGCGCTTCCCGGTTCCTCCACCCCCACGTCCTGCAGGTCCTCGACTTCGGTGAGGAGCGGGGCATGTGCTTCGTCGTCATGGAGCATTTCGTCGGCGTCACGCTCCAGGCGATCCTGCGGGACCGGCGATTCGTGAAGATCCGCGGAGCTCTGAGCGTCGGGATGGGCACGCTCGATGGCATGGCCTATGCCGTCTCAGAGGGCCACGTACCGCGGTTCATCTCGCCGGCGCAGTTGCTCGTCGCCGAGAACCACGAGGTCAAGGTCCTGCTCTTCTCCGAGCCCGGGGATGACCAGGATGGCGGCATCCCGGACGCGGTAGCGCCCTATGCGGCGCCGGAGGTCCTTGATGGCCGCGCGACCGCCGCCGACGAGTCGGCGCTGGTCTACTCCCTGGGCGCGCTGCTCTATCACATGCTGTCGGGCATCCCCCCGTTCGAGGGCGCCACGGCGGCGGAGATCGCACCCCGGGCCCGCCGTGAGAAGCCGCCTGCGCTGCGGCGCATCAACCTGAAGGTGAGCCCCGCGCTCGCCGGCGCCGTCGAGGCGGCGATGCACCGCCTGCCCGCTGAGCGACCCGCCACTCTCCTCGACCTGCGGAAGCTGCTCGAGCGCGCTACCGGCGGACGCTGAGCCACCTCGAGCCTGCGGAGACCCGGAACGGGGGATACGATGGGTTCGGGACCTCATGGCTGACGACCACGCATCCGAACGCTTCCTCGACGAGGCTGTCTCTCGCGGCGCCCTGACCGCTGAGCAGGCCGCTGACTGTCGTCGCCTGATGGCGGCGCTCGGCGAGGTCGAGGTGACGCTCTCGGCCGCCGACGTCGCCCAGCGCAAGGGCTACCTCGACAAAGCGGGCGCCAACGAGATCAAGCGGGCGCTCGCGCGTCGCCGCGTCGGGAAGTACGAAGTCCTCGATCGTCTCGGCAGCGGTGGCACCGGCGTCGTCTGGCGCGCGCGCGATGTTCGGCTGGGCCGGACGGTCGCGCTGAAGGTGCTGGCGCATCCGCCGGAGGCGCGAGCGTCGGCTCGCTTCCGCGAGCGCTTCCTGCGCGAGGCGCGGACGGCCGTCACGCTGAACCACGTCAACATCGTCCGTGGGATCGACTGCGGAGAGTCCGACGGCTACTGCTTCTTCGCGATGGAACTCGTGCCTGGCGAGAGCATGGCGTCGCGACTGAGCCGCGCCGGACGAATCGGCGAGCCGGAGGCGCTGCGCGTTGCGCTCGACGTGGTCGCTGCGCTCGAGTACGTGCAGCGGTTCCGGCTCGTGCATCGCGACATCAAGCCGGCCAACTTGCTCGTCACCCCGAACGGTGTCGTGAAGGTCTGCGACTTCGGGCTCGCTCGCCCCTCGCTGGCCGACCCCGCGCGCGCTGCATCGGCGGGCACCCTGGCCGGGACGCCGGCGTACATGGCTCCCGAGCAGATCCGCGACCCGGACGCCGTCGACTGGCGCGCCGACCAGTACGCGCTCGGGGCGACGCTCTACCACCTGTTGACGGGTCGTCCTCCGTTCGTGGCGGAACGCGGCGTCAGCGTGGTGCACCGACACCTGACCGAGGCCGTGAGCGACCCGCGCGAGCACGTGCTCGAGTTGGGTGCGGGGGCGGCGAGCGTCGTGCTGAAGATGCTGGAGAAGGATGCGTCGCAGCGCTACGCGACGCTCGCCGATCTGGCCGCGGATCTCTCGTCGGTGGTCGAGGGGCGTCCACCGGTCCACGCCCTGGAGTTGCGTTCCGATCGCGAGGGCGCCGTGGCCGAGATCCTCGCGGATCAAGGTGCCCGTGCTCGTCTCCGTCCGCAGCGTCATCGTCGGCTCGGTCGCGTCGCCGCCGCCGCGCTCGTCGCCGCGCTCATTGCGGGTGGCTGGTGGACCTGGGACGACGCCGGTCGCCCCACCGAGCACGCAGCGGTCGGCGCGCGTGCGATCCCCAGGGACGTGCCCGGGGCCGATACCGCGCCCGACACCGCGGTCGTGGATGCGGCCGGCCCCGTTCCAAGTGCCCCGCTCGACGACCCGGGAGCCGAAGCGCTCACGATCGCGTTGAAGTGGGAGGACTCCCCGACAACGTCGCCGCGGCAGGTCATCGACCGCTATGAGTGGCTCGCCGAGAAGCACGCCGCCTACCCGTCGGGGAAGCGCGCGGCCGAGCGCTACGCGATCCTCTGGGCGGCTCACCAGAAGCGCGCACGCGCTGACCTGTCCGCGAGGCAGGGCAAGGTCGAGGCCTTCCTCGAACGGAACGACTTCCGTGGGGCGTTGGCGGTCTTGGAGGCCTTCCCGCGCGAGTTCGATGACACCGACGCGTGGGCGGAGCTCGACGCGCAGACCGAACTCGTGGGCGTTCTCGCGCGCCAAGCCGTCGATGCGTTGCTCGCGCTGGCGCGCCGGGCCGCCACCGAGCGAGAGTTCGAGCGGGCGATCGTGTTCGTCCGTGAGGCGCGCGACGCCGCGCTCGACGAACGACTCGATGCCGTGGACCAAGAGCAGGCCAACCTCTCGAACGCAGCCCGCGCATTCCGCGCCGATCGCCGGTCGCAGGCCGCGCACTTCCGATCCGTGGCGGGCGACGCGCTCCTCGCCGTCCACGAGTCGGGCGTCGAGTCGGCGCTCTCGGGACTGCGCGCGGCCGCCGTCGATCGCACCCTCGATGCGCACGACGTCGAACTCGCGCACCTCGAGGAGGACGTTCTCGCGGCCGCGGCACTCTCCAGCCGCGTTCGCGCGGCGTGGCGTGAGCTCGGGACCGTCGAACTCTCCCTGCGCAGCCCTGCCGTCCGTGAGTTCCGCGGCACGACCGGCGGCGTGCAGCCGGACGGTCGCTTCGTCGTCATCCGCCCCGACGGCGAGGGCGTCGAGCGTCTGGAGCCGCTGCGCCTGCCCGCGGATCTGCTCGAGCGCCTGCTGGCGTCGGACTCCGAGCCCGTCTCCGACGCCGGGCGGTTCCTCTACTTCGTCTCCATCCGCGACTTCGAGTCGGCGGCCGATTACGCCTGGCGCCTTCCGGGCGATGCGCCTCTCGGCTCACCCGCCGAACGGATCGCGGACGTCCGCGCCGCCGCCGAACGGCGGGCACAGCCTCGACTCGACGATGCCGACGATGCCCTGCGACGCGGGGCCCTCCGTGTGGCTCGGCAGGAGATCGATCGGGCCCTCGAGTACCTGCCCGAGCACTCGGCGGCGTTCGTGCTCCTCGGTCGCCTGCACGGTGCCGCCGGTCGACTCGACATGGCGACGCAGTCACTCGAGCGCGCGCTTGCGGTAGCGGATCCGGACCCGAACGCTCATCTGGAACTGGCCCGACTGCTTGCACGGCGGGACCGGCTCGCCGACTCGGAGGCGCACTACGCGCTCTACCTCGACGAGGTCCGCCGCGCGGGTGCTGACGAGAGTCGCGTTGCCCTGGCCGAGCGCGAGCGGCAGGCCGTTGCTGATCAGCGCTTGGCGGCTCTCGTGACCGAACGCGTTCGTGCCGCCCGCTCGGCGCTGCGCGCTGGTCGGAAGGGCGATGCCCTGGCACTGTTCGAGCGCGTGCTCGCAGACGCACCGAGCGATCCCGACGCTCTGTTCCAGACGGGCCAGATCTACCACGAGGCCGGGCGACTCTTCGATGCGTACCGATCGCTACGGGCGTTCGTCGGCGCGCACCCGGACCACGCTCGAAGCGGTGCGGCAGATGCGATGCTGGCCGGCCTGGAACGGTTCCGACCGTCGCGGCGCGAGGACCGTGCGCTGGCGAAGAACGGGCGGGGCGCTCTCGACAGCGGGCTCGTCGGCGTGGCCATCCGCGACCTGCGCGCTGCGCTGCGGGGGTCGCCATTCCTCCGAGAGGCGCGGCTCGATCTCGCGCGAGCACTCTTGCGCCGTGCACGACTGGCGGAGAGTCGCGACGACCTCGTCGCTGCGCTGCGCGCGTCCGACGACGCGTTGCTCCTGGCGGATGAGTTCCCCAACGGGCGACTGGTGCGCGGTCTGGTTCGCATCGAGCTCGGTGATCTCGACGGCGCGCGGGCCGACGCAGAAGCAGCGGCGTCCGGGCTGTCGGACAACGCGGCCGTCGAGTTGCTCGCGGGGCGCGTGCAGCTCCACGCCCGCGACCTCGATGCTGCTCTCGTTCGATTCGAGCGCGCCGCGGACCTCGAGAGCGGGCTGATCGACGCGGTCTACTGGCAGGCTCTCGTCCACCATAGGCAGGGCCACGGCGGCACTGCGCGCAGCCTGATCCGCCGCATCTACGATGAGATGGGCGGAGCCCCGAAGCGCCTCCAGCGTGAGATCGAGCGTCTCGCGGTGCTCTATCCCGACGACTAGGAGGCGGTCGGAGGAGTTGCCGCCGCCCCGAGGCGTAGATCGGCGCTCCGGATCGGTCGGTCGCGAATCGTCGTGGACGTCGCAGGCTAGGCCGCCCTTCTCAGCACGTCGGCGCGGCATGCGGTCGGAAGGCAGGGACGACGAGGGATGTCCGCCGTGAAGTCCGGCGTCGGACCAACGACAGAGTGTCCTGACCGAGCGGGGGCCGCGAGATCAAGGCGGACGCAGCGTGGTCGGGGCCGATCCCCCCAACGAGCTGTGTCAACGCAGAGATCGTGGTCCCCGCGATGTGTCAGGCGTGGCGACGTGGTGAGAAGGGCGGGCTAGGCGCGTGCGCAGCGCCCCGCGCCGATAGCATCCCGCGATGGCGTGGCTCTTCGGCCGACGACGACCCGATGACGAGGCGGCGGCCGGTGGCGGCCCGCGGCTCCTCGTCGCCACGTTCGGCCGGCTGCTCTGGGTGTTCCCGGACTCGGGAGCGCACCGGGTCGTCCAGGACGGTCGCGGGAAGTACTACGGCATGGCGCCGGCCGACGCCGCGATGGACGAGAATGGCCGCGTCCTTGTCGTATCGCGTCCATCGCAGGACAAGAACGACCGCCTGCTGCTGATCGACCACCGTTCCGGGCGCACGAGTCGGAAGATCCCGCTCGACTCCCGCGACACCCACCATGGCGTTCGAGTGGGGGACCGCCTGTTCGTCACGGACACGTTTCGCGGCCGCGTGCTCGTGTACGCCTTTCCCGGTGTCCGCCTCGAGCGCGAGTACGGCGGCTTCACGCACGAGAACCACGTCAACACCGTCTGCGTCGAGCCCGAGCATCTGTTCGTGCTCTGCCACAACAAGGGCAAGAGCTGGATGGCCGTTCTCGATCGGGCCGACGGTTCGATCCAGGAGCGCTACGAGGATGTCGGCGAGAACAGCCACGACATCTCTGTGTGGCGCGATCAGTTCGTGATCTGCGACTCGCGCGGCGGGGGACTGCTGCTCGTCGATCGCGCCACCCGGTCGTGTGAGACCGTCTGGGTGGACCCCGGTCACTTCACGAAGGGCCTCGCTCTGGTCGGCGACACCGCCTACTTCGGTGTCTCCCGCGCAGCGACCCGCGCCGAGCGCGTGGCGGTGAGTTGTGATCTGGTCGCGGTGGATCTGGCTTCCGGCGCGGAGCTCTGGCGCCGGTCGATCCCGTCGAACGGACTCGTGAACTCGATCGTGACCCACGCCGGTCTGCTCACCCAAACGCGGGCGTGACGGTCCGGGTTGGTGGCCCCGCCCCGGTTGCTTCGCGGTGCCGTCGTGGTCGCGATCGCCGTGGCCGCCGCACCCCCACCCACTCGCCCCCTCCCCCTACGGGGGACGGTCCGGAGGGGCCGAAGGTTACATCGGCCGATCAGAATGGGGGTTCCGCGCGGACCCCCCTCGGGTGTCTCGGCTGCTCGGTACGCCGGACTCTCGGACTGCGGGACTGCGGGACTGCGGGACTGCCGGACGGTGGAACGGTGGAACGGTGGAACGGTGGAACTGTGGGACTGGCGGACTGGCGGACGGGCGGACCGGCTGACCGGCTGACCGGTCGACGGCTGACCGGCGGACTGCTGGACGCGCGACTGCGGGCCGATCGCAGCCATCCTGCCTTGGACTCTCAGCGACCCCCCGGTTCCACGCGCCCGCCTCGTGATGTGGCGACGGTAGCATCGCTCGGATGAGTCAGACCCGCGAGCGCCTCTTCCTTCTCGACGGCACGGCCCTCGCCTATCGAGCGCACTTCGCGTTCATCCGCGCGCGGCTGACCGACGTGCGCGGTCGGCCGACCGGCGCGATCTACGGCTTCGTTGCCACGCTGCTGAAGCTGCTGCGCGACGAGCAACCCGAGCTTCTCGGCTGCTGCTTCGATCCGCCCGGTCCCACGTTCCGCCACCTCCGCTACGAGCCGTACAAGGCGACGCGAGAGTCCATGGACGAGGACCTCGCCGCACAGCTTCCGCTCCTGCGCGAGGTCGTGCGCGCCTTCAACATCCCGGTCCTGGAGATCCCCGGCTTCGAGGCGGACGACGTCATGGCCACGATGGCCGAGCGTGCGGCCGGGGAGGGCGTTGACGCCTACATCGTCACGGGTGACAAGGACCTCTGTCAGTCCGTCGGGCCGCACGTCTACATCTACAACATTCTGAAGCCGGGTCAGGCCACCGAGATCCTGGATGCGAAGGGCGTGCAGGACTCCTGGGGCGTCCCTCCCGATCGTGTGGCGGACGTGCTCGCCCTCATGGGTGACTCGTCGGACAACGTTCCCGGCGTGCCGGGTGTGGGGAAGAAGACCGCAGTCCGCCTGATCAACGAGTTCGGGCCGATCGCCAAGGTCCTCGATGCTGCGGCCGCCGAGCCACCGCTCGTCAAGCAGAAGAAGCTCTGCCAGAACCTCCGCGAGTTCCGGGAGCAGGCCGAGCTTTCCTACGAACTCGTGCTGGTGAAGCGCGACGTCGATGTGCCGGTCACGTTCGATGAGCTCCGGATGGGCCCACGTGACGACGAGCGGCTCCACGAGATGTTCACCGACCTGAACTTCACGCGACTCCTCGCGGAGGTCACCGCGGTCGGATCGCGCGACGAGGAACACGACTACACGATCGTCAAGACGTCCGAGCAGCTCGACGCCATGGTGGCGGCGCTGCGCGAGGCCGACCTCGTGGCGTTCGACTGCGAGACGACGGGCCTCGACCCACTGCAGGCAGTTCTCGTCGGGCTGTCGTTCTCGATCGCTGAGGCGACGGGGTGGTACGTGCCGGTCAACCTGGATCCGCCGATCCTCGGGGGCGAGGGAGCGGACGCGGTGACGCGTGTGCTCGACGCCGTTCGACCGGTTCTCGAGGACCCCTCGATCCGCAAGTGTGGACAGAACGCCAAGTACGACATCCTGGCGCTGCGGCACGCTGGCGTGCGCGTTCGTGGCGTCGAACTGGACACGCTCATCGCGTCGTTCTGCCTCGATCCCGAGCATCGTCAGCACAACCTCGACGCCCTCGCCCTTCGGCACTTCGGGTACCGGAAGACTCCCACGTCGGAGCTGCTCGGAACCGGCCGCAACCAGATCACGATGGCCGAGGTGCCCGTCGACGAGGTCGGGGACTACGCGTGCGAGGACGCGGACTTTGCGTACCGCCTCGCGAAGGAGTTCGCGCCGCGTCTCGCCGAGGCGTCCGTGGGCAGCCTCTTCCGCGATCTCGAGATGCCGCTTCTGCCGGTACTCGCCGACATGGAGTGGGCCGGCGTACGGCTCGATGTGCCCGCGCTCGAGCGCATGTCCGTCGACCTGGCCGAGCAGGCCGGCCGGCTCGAGCGGCAGGTGTGCGAACTCGCCGGCGAGGCGTTCAACGTGGGCTCGCCGAAGCAGCTCGGCGTGATCCTGTTCGAGAAGCTCTGCATCCAGGGTCGCAAACGCGTGCGGAAGACGAAGACCGGCTGGGCGACCGACGAGCGGACGCTGCGCGCCTTCGCGAACGAGCCGATCGTCGAGAAACTGCTGCGCTTCCGCACGCTCAGAAAGTTGCGTGGCACGTACACCGAGGCGCTGCCGAAGCTCGTCAACCCGAGGTCCGGCCGTGTCCACACCAGCTACAGCCAGACCGGCGCCGTGACGGGGCGGTTGGCGTCCTCCGACCCGAACCTGCAGAACATCCCGATCCGCACCGAGGAGGGGCGCGAGATCCGTCGCGCGTTCATCCCGCGCGCGGAGGGTTGGCAGCTTCTGTCGGCCGACTACAGCCAGGTCGAGCTGCGCGTCCTCGCGCACCTGTCCGAGGACGAGCACCTCTGCGCCGCGTTCGAGGCGGGCGAGGACATCCACCGCAGCACCGCCGCTCGCATCTTCGGCATGTCGCCTCTGCTGGTCACGTCCGAGGTGCGCAGCCGCGCCAAGGCGATCAACTTCGGCATCGTGTACGGCATGGGGGCCACGCGCCTCGCGCAGGACACGGGCATCTCCCGCAAGGAAGCGGCGGAGTTCATCGACGAGTACTTCCGCGCCTACCCGCGCATCCGAGCGTTCGTCGATGGCCTGAAAGAGACCGCGCGCGAGCAGGGCTTCGTCACGACCCTCATGGGGCGCCGGCGCTCGCTGGTCGACATGATGGAGTCGACGAACCCTCGCGTGCAGGCCGCCGTGGACAACGTCGCCGTGAACACGCCGATCCAGGGGAGCGCTGCCGACATCATCAAGGTGGCGATGCTGAGTCTGCATGCGGCGCTGCAGAGCGATGAGTACCAGTCGGAGATGATCCTGCAGGTGCACGATGAGTTGGTGTTCGATGTGGCGCCCGGTGAGCTGGACGCGCTGAGCGCTCTGGTGCGAGCACACATGGAGGGCGCGTACGAGCTGCGCGTGCCGCTGGTCGTCGACATGGGTTGGGGCGCGGACTGGCTCGAAGCGCACTAGGCGGCGAGACCCAGCACGGCGAGACCCAGCACGGCGACTCGTGCCGCAGAGCACGTGGCGCGCCGCGTCCAGTCGCGCGGTGTAGCACTGACTAGCGCGCCGCAGCGCCGTGTCTCGCCACACTCGCGCTGCTGCGACGCACCCCCACCCACTCGCCCCCTCCCCCTTCGGGGGACGGTTGGGCGGGGCGAAAGGTTACGAGCAGAATCCGGCGAGGTGGCGCGCGACCGTGCCTCCCGAGTCCGCGTGCGAGGCCGGTTGGTCGCTCATCCCACCCCTCCGTAGATCCACGGGCATCGCATCGGATCGTCGAGATATCGCACCAATCCCGTCCGGCCGTCCCCGACCGGTCGGGCTCGTTCCGTGCGCAGGTGGAGTGCGAGGGCCGGACGCGGTCGGTCCGACGTGTTCGGCCCGCTGCCGTGCAGCGTGCGCCGCTCGTGCAACGCCACGGCGCCCGCGGGGAGCACCGCCGGGCACTCATCCCAGGCGAGTCCTCCGGGGGGTGCGATCTCCTCGCTCTGAGCATCACGATCCTGACGGAAGAAGTTGCTCGCGCAGACTGTGCCCCAGCCGTGAGAGCCGATCACGTAGCGCACCGGCCCGGACTCGGCAGTCACGTCGTCGAGCGCGACCCATGCGGTCAGGAGCTCGCTCCCGGACTCCCACGCACCCCAGTACGACCGATCCTGGTGCCAGCCGACGGTCGTCGCGGCTCCTCCGTCCGTCGGCGGTTTGATCAGGCCCTGGACCCACCAGACCTGCACACGCTCGGCGCCAGTGACCTCGGCCGCCAATCGACCGATGGCAGGGTGTCCGACCACCTCTCGGAGTACGTGGCTCGCGACGTGCGGCAGCTCGATCTTCACGAGCAACCGCGAGTCGTCTCCCGGCGTCCAGGGTGACGGCTCCGGGGGGAGGCCCGTGTCGTAGCTCCCGTCGGCGACGGCTCGGAGACCGTCGCGCGCACGAGACACCAGACCCGCGCTCAGGATCGGCTGCTCGACCAGTGCAAACCCGTGGCGTTCGTAGCGGGATCGCAGCGGGCTGCCGACGTGGGCGGGCATCGTGGAACGAAGCGTAGCGCGCGACGCGCGCGAACGATGCGCGCTAGACTCCCCGCCGAAGGGGCGGAGGAACCGACGTGCGGCGTGGCGTGGCTCTGTTGATCGTGCTCGGCGGTTGCGCCGGCGACGGTGCTCCCGCCGCGGATGCGAAGGAGTGGACGCCCTTCAAGGCACCTGCGTTGCCGTACGCGCCGCTCACGTACGCCTGCCCTCGCGCAGCCACAGCCCCGGTGATCGATGGGCGACTCGACGACGCGGCGTGGCAGGCCGTGCCGTGGACCGCGGACTTCGTCGACATCGAAGGCGACCTGAGGCCGACGCCGCGTCATCGCTGCCGCGTGAAGATGCTCTGGGATGATGAGTACGTCTACTTCGCCGCCGATCTCGACGAGCCGCACGTCTGGGCGACGCGGACGAAGCGCGATTCGATCATCTTCCATGACAACGACTTCGAGGTGTTCCTCGACCCCGACCAGGACACTCACGACTACTTCGAGTTCGAGATCAACGCGTTCGGCACGGAGTGGGATCTCTACCTCGGAAAGCCCTACCGCGACGGTGGCCCCGCTCTCCACCAGTGGGACATGCCGGGCATGAAGAGCGCCGTGCAGGTCGACGGCACCATCAACGACCCGAGTGACACCGACCGCGGCTGGACCGTTGAGATCGCGTTCCCCTGGGCGGACCTCCAACAGGGCGCCGGCGCGCCGTGTCCCCCGAACCCGGGCGATCGCTGGCGCGTGAACTTCTCACGGGTGCAGTGGCGCACGCACGTCGACGGCGGTCGGTACGTGAAGGACGTCGATCCCGAGACCGGCGAGAACCTGCCGGAAGACAACTGGGTTTGGTCGCCGCAGGGCGTCATCAACATGCACTACCCAGAGCGCTGGGGACTCGTCGAGTTTCGGAACTCGCCGGGCGGGGGCGCACCGGTCGCCCAGACGGCCTGGGAAGGCGCGTCACAGCTCCTGCGGCAGATCTACTACGCGCAGCGGAGCCACCGACGGCGGACGGGCGCGTACTCGTCGGACATCGACGTGCTCGCGAAGGAGGGAGTCGGCGTCGGCCGAAACCTCTTGCTCGGGACGCAGGAGCCGTTCGATGACACCCTCGGTGATGACTATCGTTTCTCGCGCTGGGGTGAGATCGCTGCGTCGCGCGAAGGCTTCCACGCTACGGCCGTCGTCACGCTCGGCTGGCACATGGTGGAGTTCCTGACGATCCACGAGGACGGCCGCATCAGACGGCGCAAGCCCTCGGAACGCCCCGAGTGAACATGACCGCTGTCGACTGGGCGATCCTCGGGATCGTCTACGTCGGCCTGATCGCCTCGGTGTTCGTCACGAAGCGCTACATGCGCAGCGTGGCGGACTTCCTCGCGGCGGGGCGCACCGCCGGTCGCTACATGCTCAGCGTCGCGGGCGGCATGGCCGGGCTCGGCGCGATCACCGTCGTCGCCAACTTCGAGATGAACTACGAGGCCGGCTTCACGATGGCGTGGTGGGGCCAGAGCATGGGTCTCGTGATCCTCGCGGTGACGGCGTCGGGTTGGGTCATCTACCGCTTCCGGCAGACGCGCTGCCTTACGTTGCCGGAGTTCTTCGAGCGGCGCTACAGCCGCCGGTTCCGCGTGTTCGCCGGCGTTGTCGCGTACGTCGCGGGGCTGATCAACTTCGGGATCTTCCCGGCGGTCGGCGCGCGCTTCTTCATGTACTTCACCGGGTTGCCGGAGGAGTTCGCGGTCGCGGGCGTCACGCTCTCGCTCTTCCCGATCCTGATGGTGCTGCTCCTCGCGCCCTCGCTGTTCATGGTCTACGCGGGTGGGCAGGTGGCGGTGATGGTCACCGACTTCCTTCAGGGGCTGTTCGCGAACGTCGTCTTCGTTGTTCTGCCCGTCTACCTGCTGATCCTCGTCGGTTGGCCGCGCGCGTTCGAGACGTTCAGCGATCGTCCCGAAGGACGCTCGTTCACGAACGCGTTCGACACAGCGAACGTCCCCGACTTCAACTTCTGGTACTTCGTGATCGGCGTGGTCGGCTTCATGTACAGCCGCCTCGCGTGGCAGGGTGAACAGGCGTACAGCACGTCGGCAAAGAGCGCGCATGAGGCCAAGATGGGCGGCATGCTCTCGGGCTGGCGTGGCATCCCGCAGGGGCTCGTGCTGACGCTCGTGCCGGCGCTCTGCTACGTCGTGCTGCACCACGCCGACTTCGCCCAGACCGCGCAGTCCGTGCAGGTGACTCTCGACGCCATCGGCGACCCGACGATCGCGACGCAGATGCGCATCCCCGTGACGCTGACGCACCTGCTCCCCCCAGTGCTGCTCGGCTCCTTCGCGGCCGTCATGCTCGGCCTGTTCGTCAGCACCCACGACACGTACCTGCACTCGTGGGGCAGCATGTTCATCCAGGACGTCGTGATGCCGTTCCGGAAGACGCCGTACACGCAGGCCGAGCATCTTCGCGCGCTGCGCTGGTCGATCCTCGGTGTCGCCGTGTTCATCTTCCTGTTCAGCTGGCTCGTGCCGCAGACGACGCACATCATGCTGTTCTTCGCGATCACGGGCGCGATCTTCGCCGGTGGATCCGGAGCCGTAATCATCGGCGGTCTGTACTGGCGACGGGGCACGGCGTTGGGCGCGTGGATGGCGCTCGTCTCGGGCGCCGTGATCGCCGTTGGCGGCATCGCCCTGCAGCAGTGGTGGAAGGGTGCGTACGGCAACGACTTCCCGATCAACGGCCAGGAGGTCTGGGCGCTCGGGATGTACGTCGCGGCCTCGCTCTACGTGCTCGGTTCGATCATCGATCGCAACCCGCCTCCCGACTTCGACCTCGTACTGCGCCGCGGAAAGCACGCCATCGAGGGCGAGAAGGTCCTCGAGGGCGTGCACGTTGGACGCATCGCTCGGATGTTTGGCTTCACGGCCGAGTTCTCGCGACGCGACAAGGTGCTCTACGTCATCACCTACATCTGGTCGTTCCTGTGGATCGGCGCGTTCGCCGTCGGCACCACGTACACCCTGGCGTTCGATGGCGACGTGAGCGATGCGTCCTGGAACAGATACTGGGAGTGGTACTTCTGGGTGCAGATTGCCATCGCCGTCGTCGTCATCTTCTGGTTCTCGATCGGCGGCCTGCGCGATGTGCGGGAGATGCTGCGACGCCTCTCCACGATGGACCGCGACGAGACCGACGACGGGATGGTGCGCGATGAGACCCAGTGCGATGAGACCCAGTGCGATGAGACGTAGCCCCGTGAACCCGGTGATCTCACGCGAAGACGTACCGGACGTCCCGCCGCGGCTGATCGACGCGACCGCCGCATTCAACCCGGGCGCGGTGTCGACTCCCGATGGAGTGTCGCTCCTGCTGCGCGTGCAGACGCGCGGACGTCGCACCCTGCTGGTGCCGGCGGACAGCGACGATGGCGTGCGCTTCACCGTGCGGCCGGTCATCTCCGAGATCGCCGGGCTCGATGCAGTCGGCGAGACGCTCCACCACATCTACGACCCGCGCATCACGGTGCTCGACGGCGCGATGTACGTGGTGTTCGCGGCCGACACAGACAACGGCTGCCGTCTCGGGATCGCGCGCACGACCGATCTCGAGCGACTGGAACTCGTCTCGTTCGACCCGGAGGGCGATCGCCGCAACGGCGTGCTGTTCCCCGAGCGCGTAGGCGGTCGCTACCTGCGTCTCCAGCGCCCGAACACCGCGCAGGCCGAGGGCTCACCGACGAGTGGCTCGACGATCGAGCTCGCCGAGTCGGGTGACCTCGTGACGTGGCGCGTCGTCGGCCCGGTGATGGAGGGTCGCTGGCACTACTGGGACGAGCTGATCGGCGCAGGGCCGCCACCGGTCCGCACCGCTGACGGATGGCTGCTCGTCTATCACGGCGTCGCCACCCACTTCGCCGGAGCGAGCGTGTATCAGGCCGGCGCCGCGCTGCTGGACCTCGACGATCCCACGCGCGTCATCGCGCGAACACGCGACAACGTGCTCGAGCCGCGGGAGACGTACGAGATGGTGGGCCAGGTCCCGAACGTCGTCTTCCCATCGGGGATGGTCGTGGCGCTCGACGACGACGGGATCGCCGCTCCGGACGCGCGCGTGCGGCTCTACTACGGCGCCGCGGATCTCAGTGTGTGCATGGCGTCGACGACGATCGGTGACCTGCTTCGGAGGTGTCACGAGCGATGAGCGAGTTTCGGCCGCGCAAGGCGTACGTCGTGTCCCACACCCACTGGGATCGCGAGTGGTATCTGACGTACAGCACGTTCCGCGTGAACCTGGCGCACGCGGTGCGCCGGGTGCTCGACGCGCTCGAGAACGAGGACGCCTTCGAGCACTTCCTCCTCGACGGTCAGGCGGTTGTGCTCGAGGACTACCTCGAGGCGCACCCCGAGGACGAACAGCGCATCCGCGACCTGGTGACCAGCGGCGCACTGGGCATCGGCCCTTGGTACATGCTTCCGGATGAGTACTTGATCGGTCCGGAGACGATGGTGCGGAACCTCGTCGTCGGTCACGCGACGTGCGCGCGCGTCGGCGCTGCGCAGTCGGTCGGCTACATGGCCGACTCGTTCGGGCACCCGGCGCAGATCCCGCAGCTCCTGCGCGAGGCCGGCATCGACAGCTTCGTCTACACGCGCGGCAACGGCTCGGAGCTCGAGGAGACCGGCCACGAGTACCTGTGGGAGGCACCGGACGGCAGCACCGTGCTCGCCATCCAGCAGTGCGGCGGCTACTGCAACGCGGCGGGTCTCGGTCACGAGGAGATCTGGCACGCGCACACGCGGCGCAACGTCTCGATCGACGGCGCCGTCGAGAAGGTCGGCAAGCTGTTCGACACGATGGGCCGTCTCTCGAACGGCGACGTCGTCCTGCTCAACAACGGCTGCGACCACTTCCCGCCGCAGCGCGAGCTGGGGCCCATTCTGTCGGCGCTCCGCGAGTCGTACCCCGACACCGAGTTCGTGCACTCGTCGCTGGCCGAGTACGTGGCCGAGGTCCGCGAGAAGGGCATCGCGACGAAGCGCTTCCGCGGCGAGCTCTGTCAGGGCCGCTACTTCCACATCCTCTCGGGGGTGTGGTCGGCGCGCATGCCCCTGAAGCAGCGCAACGCCCGGTCGCAGGCGTTGCTCTCGGGGATCGTGGAGCCGCTCGCCACATACACGCACTTCGTGCACGGTCGCGACCTGCAGAAGGGTCTCTTCGACCACGCGTGGCGCGAGCTGTTGAAGAACCAGCCGCACGACTCGATCTGCGGGTGCAGCATCGACGAGGTTCACCGCGACATGGCGCCGCGCTTCGACGCCGTGGATCAGACGATGGAGCAGGTACTCGTCCGCGAGCTCGAGCATCTCGCGCCGACGTTCGCTCGCGAGGCGAAGGACGATCGCGACACCGTGCTGTGCGTTGCCAACCCGCTGCCGCGGCGCCGCACGGAGGTCCTCGAGCGGCTCGTGGTCCTGCAGCCGCTCGGCGTCGATCCGGCGGATCTGCGGCTCGTCGACGAAGACGGCTGTGAGGTCCCGTGCGTTGTCACGCGCAGCGACTACGTGGAGCGCTTCTGGGGCATCGACTATCGCGTGATGTTCGATACCGACGCGCAGCGCGCGAAGTTCTACGGCTACCTCGACGCGTTCAAGGATCGCTTCGTCCGACGTCCGGGTCAGCGCGAGGACTCGGACTGCTTCCTCGACCTCCAGTTCGTCGCCCGCGATCTGCCGGCGCTCGGTCACCGCAACTACCGGCTCACGGATCGCGCCCCGACAGAGACGGCCAAGCCGCCCGTCGATCGCGTGACGGTGGACGGCTCCACACTCCGCAACGCCGAGGTGCGCGTGACGCTCCATCCGGACGGAACGCTGGACGTCGTGCAGCTCGCGACCGGTCGACGCTGGCGCGGGTTGAACGTGCTCGAGGACGTCGAGGACATCGGCGACGAGTACGACTACTCGCCCGCTCCCGAGTCGCTGACCGTGCGGTCGCAGGGACTCGCGGGCGAGATCCGCGTCGTCGGCGAGACCGACTTCCGTGCGACGTTGCAGGCGGAGTTCGAGATCGAGCTCCCGCGCGCGATCCACGAGGGGCGCCGCCGCCGCACGAAGGACCGGGTCGCCTGTCCGGTGACCGTCTCGGTCTGCCTGACTGCCGGATCCCCGCTCATCGATGTCACCGTGTCGTTCGAGAACGATGTCGAGGACCACCGACTCCGCGCGATCTTCCCGGATCTCGCGGACGCGACGACCGTGATCTCCGATGGACACTTCCACGTGATCGAGCGTCCGATCGAGCGGCCGTCCGACGACGACTTCGTGCAGCCGCATCCCGAGACGTTCCCGCAGCTCGACTTCTCGCTGGTGCAGGACGCCGGGGGCGGGCTTGCGTTGCTGAACCAGGGCCTGCCGGAAATCGAACCCATCGCCGGTCTCGACGGCCGCTTGGGCCTTGGACTGACGCTGCTGCGTTCGGTCGGCTGGCTCTCGCGCGACGACTTCCCGACGCGTCGCAGCCAGAACGCCGGACCGACGATCCCAACGCCGGAGGCGCAGTGTCTCGGAGCGCACACGTTCCGCTATGCGCTGCTCCCGTTCTCCGGCGACTGGCTGACTGCGGGAGTGAAGGGCGTCTCGCAGCGATGGCGGCTGCCACCCGCGATCATCCAGGGCGTCGAGGATCTCGAGCAGCCGGGCACGGGTGACTTCGTCCGTGTCCGTGACGACCAGGTCTGCGTCTCCGCGGTGAAGCGGCACGAGGGGCGCGACACGCTCATCGTGCGTCTGTTCAACCTCGGACCGGAGGCGCGCGAGGCGACGGTCGAGGTTGGACCGGCGGTCGAGGCCGCGTGGCGCACGGATCTTCTGGAGCGCCGCGGTGATCCGTTGTCGGTCGCCGATGAGACCAGCGTCACGGTGCCCCTCCGGCCGCACGGTATCGCCACCGTCGAGATCGCACTTCGCTGACGTCCAGCGCTGACGTCCTGCGACCGGGGCTCATAGACTGGGTAGCCGTGCGCGATCAGTTGATCTGTCTTGTCGTTTGCGCTGCCGCGCTGGTCGCGTGTGGTGATGACTCCGAGCCTGTTTCGCCACCGGATCCGCCGGGCGCAGAGCCGACAACTGCCGCGACGACGGATGTGGAGACCGTCCCGGTCGGCGAGGACGGCCTGACGCTTCCGAAAGCGGAGCGCGAACGTCTCGCCGAGATCGAGCATCACGTGCTGAAGCTTGATCGCGAGGGACTCGGCTCGCTCGCGCGACATCTCGTCGCGGGTCGCGGCGAAGCGATCGAGGCGGCGTTCTCGCCCGCGTTCGCGGGCGTCGTGCTGGACCCGGTGAACTACCGCAAGGTGGCGAAGGGCCTCTTCCGTACGCGGCTCTCTCGTTCGGGGGACCCCGGCGTGACGGCGCGCGAGGCCGACGCGAGCAGCTTCGTCAACTACCTCACGGAGTTGCGGGGACGCTTCGGCGAAGACGTCTCCGCACGCTTCCGCATTCGCACGGTGACGCCTGTGACCGCGGGTGAGTTCGCGGGGCGTTGGTCCGGTCGCTGCGTGCTGCAACTGCGAGGCGTGGGTGTCGACGGTGGTCCGCGTGAGGCGTCGCTCGAGCTCGAGATCGATCTCGCCAGCATGCCGGGCGTCGAGGAGATCAAGACGGCGAAGGGCTGGATCTCCGGCCTGCGCGTGCTCGAGGCCGCGGAGTCGGCTTCGCTCGCTCCGCTGATGGTTGATGTCGCCGCCGAACGCGGCTTCGACGTCGCGGCGCTCTACGACTCGTGGACCGCCGAAGACGGCAAGCGCATGCAGGGCGCCGTCGGGGGCATCTACGCCGCCAACCTCGACGACGATCCGCAGAACGAGATCCTCGTGATCGACATCAACGGCCTGCAGCTCTACGACGGCCTCGCCGATGGCACGTTCGCGGAGGTCGGCAAGGAGTGGCTCCTCCCGCGCGAGTTGCTGCCCTACGGCGCGATCGCTCTGGGCGACTTCGACGACGACGGCCACATCGATCTCATCGCGGGCGACAAGACGTTCAAGAACCTCGGCAACCGCCGCTTCTCGGACATCTCGTACAAGTGCGCGCTGCCCATCGCCGCGGCGAGCGGTTGCGTGATCGCGGACTTCGACAACGACGGTCGGCTCGACCTCTACGCGACGTACTCGAACACCCACAAGATCGAGCTGCACGAGACGTCGTGGTTCGACGGCCCTGGGGGGCCGGGCAACCAGCTCTGGCTGAACCGTGGCAGCTGGCGCTTCGACGAGCGGGCGACGGAGTTGAACGCGACGGCGGGCACGCGGTCGGTGTTCACGGCCGGGTGCCTCGACGCGAACCGAGACGGACGCACGGACATCTACGTCATCAGCGAGTTCGGACCGGGCGCTCTCTTGCTCAACGGTCCGAACGGCGCCTTCACCGAGACCCTGCTCGAGAACGGCGACGGCGACTTCGGCTCGATGGGTCTCGCCGTAGGCGACATCGACAACGACGGCCGCACGGATCTCTACACGGCGAACATGTTCAGCAAGGCCGGTCGGCGGATCCTCGAGAACCTCGCTGAGGACGCGTACCCGCCCGAGGTGATGACGCGCATGAAGCGGTTCGTCACCGGCACCGAGCTCTATCGCAACGCGGCCGACCAGGACGGAGCTCCGCGCTTCGAGCGGCTGGCCGAACGCCTGAGTCTGCAGGACGTCGGCTGGGCATATGGCGCGGTGTTCACCGACCTCGATGGCGACGGCTGGCTGGACCTCCACGCGACGGCCGGCTTCATGAGCGTCGACCCGCACGAGCCCGACGGCTGAGCGTGTCTCTGGCAGGCTGTCGTGTCACAGCCTTGGAACCGCGCGGCGATGGTCCCGGCCCCGCGTCTGCCGGACAAGCGCCTCGACGAGTGGTGGGTCGAGAACCCGTGGATGATCGCGACGCGCGGCTTCAACCTGAGCTCGTACGAACGCAACCGAACGTACCTGAACGTCGGCGGCACCGCATTCCACGACATCTCGACGCTCTCCGCGACGGACAGCAAGGGCGACGGCCGTTCTGTCATCGCCGTCGACGTCACGCAGGACGGCATGCAGGATCTGCTCGTGCGCCAGATGGGCGGCGGCGCGCTGCTCGTCTTCGAGAACCGCTTCCCCGAGGCGGGCTGGCTGACCGTCACCCTGCGCGGCGACACGTCGAACACCGCCGGCATCGGCGCGCGCGTCATCGCCGAGGTCGCGAGTCGCACCCTCCGCCGCGAGGTCTACCCGCACAACGGCAACAACGCCCAGGGCCCGACCGATCTCCACCTCGGTCTCGGTGACGCCCGCAAGCTCGCGCGCTTGACCGTCCATTGGCCGAGCGGCGCGAGCCAGACCTTCGAGGACGTCCAGGGCAACCGTCACATCGAGATCCGCGAGGGTGACCCGACGCTCCGCGACGCCGCAGGGCGGTAATGGCCGCACCGCGCTCGAGGTGCTCATGTGCATGGGTGAACTAGACTCGTGCACATGACCAAGAGCCTGCACGTGCTGCTGCCGGACGACCAGTATGCGGAGCTTCGGCGGATCGCGGCGATCGAGGGCATGACCGTCGCCGCATGGGTGCGGCAGGTGCTCGCGACGGCGTGTCGCGAGCGCCCTTACGAGACGGTCGAGGCAAAGCTGCTCGCGGTGCGCGATGCGGCTTCGTACGGATGCCCGACTGCGGACATCGGCCAGATGCTTGACGAGATCGCCGCCGGGCGCGGCGGATACGTGTGCTCTGCCGACGACGTTCGCTGATCACACTCGGCGGTGATCGTTCGCCATGTTCGCGGGTGACAGCAGTTCCGTGATCTGCGCTTCGTCGAGCAGACCGCGCTCGCGGACGAGCTCGACCACGCCGCGGTTCGAGGCGAGGGCTTCGGCGGCGATCTCCGTCGACGGGCCGTAGCCCAGGATCGGCACGAGCGCGGTCACGATCCCGATCGAGCGCTCGATGTTCTCGCGACACCGCTCGCGGTTTGCCTCGATGCCGACGACGCAGTGCTGGCGCAGCGTGGACGCGGCGTTCTTCAGCATCTCGATCGACTCGAGCACGGCGGTGGCGATGACGGGCTCGAATGCGTTCAGCTGGAGCTGTCCGGCTTCTGCGGCCATGGTCACGGTCAGGTCGTTGCCGATGACGCGGAACGCCACCTGGTTGACGACCTCGGGGATCACTGGATTGACCTTGCCCGGCATGATCGACGAGCCGGGCTGGACGCCTGGGAGTCGGATGTCACCGAACCCGCAACGCGGCCCGGATGAGAGCAGCCGCAGGTCGTTGCAGATCTTCGAGAGCTTCACGGCCAGGCTCTTGAGCGACGACGAGTAGAGCACGAAGGACTGCGTGTCCTGGGTCGCCTCGACCAGGTCGGCGGCCGGTTGGAAGTGCATTCCCGTGTACTCGGCGAGCTCCTGCGCCACGCGTGCGGGGAAGCCCTCGGGCGCGTTCAGCCCGGTTCCGATCGCCGTGCCGCCCATGTTGACCAACGTCAGGAAGCTCGACGTCACTGCGTCAAGCGGTCGCAGGTTCTCGGCGAGGCTCGTCGCAAACGCGTCGAACTCCTGACGCAGGGTCATCGGCACGGCGTCCTGCAGCTGCGTGCGTCCCATCTTGACGACGTCGCCGAACGTAGCCGCCTTCTCGCGGAACGCCTGAACGAGCAGGCGCAGTTCGGCGGTGAGCCGACGGTTGCCCATCGCCATCGCGAGCTTGAGCGACGAGGGGTACGCGTCGTTGGTCGACTGCGAGCAGTTGACGTGGTTGTTCGGGTGGCAGTGCTCGTAGTCGCCCTTCTCGTGACCGAGCAGTTCGAGCGCGCGGTTGGCGATGACCTCGTTCGCGTTCATGTTCGTGGAGGTGCCGGCGCCGCCCTGGATCATGTCGAGCACGAACTGGTTGTGCAGCTTGCCGCCGATGATCTCGTCGCATGCGGCGACGATCGCGTCAGCGACGTCCTGCGGGATCTGACCGAACGCGGCGTTCGCCCGCGCCGCGGAGCGCTTCACGATGGCGAGCGCTGCGACGAGATCGGGATACGTCGAGAGCGGGATGCCCGTGATATGGAAGTTCTCGATCCCACGCAGGGTCTGCACGCCGTAGTAGGCCTCGACGGGCACGTCGCGATCGCCGATCAGATCGTGCTCACGGCGCGTCTCGCCGCTCGAGAGTTTCACGTGCACGGGCGCGGCGTGGGGCGACACCTGATCGAGCCGGCCGGCCACCTGCTCCAGGATGCCGGCGAGAACGTCCGCCCGCAGCGCGGGGTCGACGGCGAGTCGCTCCTCCAACGCGCTGCGCTCGATGCAGAGGATCGACGTCGAGACCGCGGTCGTCGCTGTCGTGCTGTGGACGTATCCGCCGAGCAGCATGCCTTCCCCGAGCACGTCGCCCGGTCCGTACGAGATCAGGAACACCGCGTCGCCGGAGCCGCTCCCGCGCTTGATCTCGACCAGGCCGGCCTCGATGACGCGCAACCGCTCACGCGGCTCCCCCTGTCGAAAGAGCTCGGTGCCGGCCGGGATCGCCTCGCGTGTGGCGATGCTGCCGAGTGCCGCGAGCGCCTCGGGCTCGAGCCGGTGGAAGACGTCGGCGCGGGCGAGGGCGGCGGTCATGTCGGTCATCGGGATCTCCGGGTCGGAGGGGCCGCGACATCGTATTCGCTTCGTGGTCGTCGGCGTTGCCCTCGGTCGGCGGTACCGTTGGTCGACGTCATGAACCTCGACCGCTCCTCCGTGTCGCCTCGTGCGTCGATCTGGACGTGCTTCGTTGTCCTTGCGTGCGTCGCCGCGCTGGTTCTCGTCTGCCGCTTCGGCTGTCCGTCGCTCCGCGTGCGGATTGACGTGCCACCGGGGACCACCATGGTGGAGACGACTCTGGGAGAGGAGACGCGGTGCTCGAGCGGCACCGATCTCGGGACGGTCTGGCACGTCTATCGGCCACTGCGTGCCGCGCTGCGCGCCGAACTGACGGGGCGACTGACCGCGCACGAGGAAACGCGCGAGGCTCACGCGGGGCGGGAGCGCACAGAGGGCGATCTCACGGCGTCCGCGACTGACGTACCCGAGCACGCGCGCGCCACGGCGGCGGTCGTTGAAGTGGACCGCGCGGAGTCGCTTTGTCGTCTCGGGCGGGAGTCGGCTGAGCACGACGCGGACGTCGTCCTCTGACACGTGGTAGACGCGGTCGGCTCCGGCGGGCGAGGTGCTGAAGGTGATGGGGCGTGGCATGGTGAACCTCGGCAGTGGGGGGCAGTCCAGGTGACTCCGTGGTGCCGCAGGGGAGTAGTGCCGTCCGGCACTGCCCTGGAGCATCGATGGGCGCGCGCGTTCGCCGACAACCTCATTCCGGTCGGGCGGGCTCATTCCGGTTGGGCGGCGTCGATGCGGGTTCCCGGCCGCGGGCCGTGCGAGTGGTGTCCCGCCGAAGCTGCACTCACACCCGCGGGTGTGACGTGACGGTTCCTCGACGGAACTAGCCCGCATCGTTCAGTGAGTCACGCGCCTGAGCGGTCCAGAGCACCGATCTCCGCGTCGCGCCTGCTCCGAGACGCTCCTACGTCGCGTTCGCAGCCCCTCCTTGATCTCGGCACTCTGTCCTTGCTCAGGACGGTCCTCGACGGGCGTCCGCGAGTCGCCGCATGCGCGCCGTAGTTGGCGTTCACACGGTTCATCGTCACGCAACGCGCGACCCTCGTGAACAACCCGGGCTAGATCGTCCGTCCGTCGGCGTCTCCGGGAATCCACAGAGCCCCGGAGGGGGCGACCTCCGGGGCTCTGGGATCCGTACGGATCTCGTCTACGCCGGAGGGTCGCGCCCCTCACTCTCGCCGCTCTCGTGTCGGCGCTGACAGTGATCTCTCTTCGTCATGGGAGTCACAAACGACGCGAGTCGCGGAGGGGTTCTACTGAACCCGAAAAAGAGTGCGCGCCGCCTGCGACGCGCGCACGGCGACGCATGATCGTGGGCCTCGACTGTCGCGTTTCCGCAACGCGCTCGCGGGCCGTTCAGAGGCCCGTTGTGCGAATTCGACACAGGGAGTCCGGCCCCAGAATTCATCTCTCGGTGCGGGCAGAAGAGAGTCCTGGCTGGAGCGCGCACTGCGCGCTCCGCCGGGCGAGAGACACACGATGCGGTCCCTGGCGACCGTCTGTCGTGACACCGAGGAGAGAGTCCTTGTCGAACCGAACACATCTGGTCCAACGCGTGTCGAGAGTCCGTCGAAGGGCCTCCTTCGCACGTGGGTTCTTCGGCGCGCTGGTCCTCGCGGCGGGAGTGTTCTCCGCGGCACCATCGTCGGCCTACGCGGGCTCGGAAGCCGTGACGGTGACGTACGACGTGACGCCCCGCGACTACAATGGGGACTCGAACGTCAGCGCGCAGGTGACGAACATCCAGGTCGTCGGCGACGTGGAAGGGACCACGGAAGTCGTCCTCCTGAACGCCGTCCTCCTTCCTCCGGGGGACGCCGCGGCAGGCCCGGGAAGATCGGTGTTCGCGTTCTCGTCGAACCCGTCTTCCGACACGTTCGCTCCTCCCCACTTCGGGCTCAATCTGGGCACTCACGTCAGTTTCAGCACCGTCGACATCGACCCGAAGCCGCTCACGATCGAGTTCGTGCCGGATGGCAAGGAGTACGACGGGAGCGCCACCACGACCGGCTCGCTCTCGGTCGTCGGCAAGGAGGCCGGAGACGACGTCACGGCCACCTTCACGTCGATGGCGTACGGCAGCGAGAACGAGGGCGCCGGGCAGACGGCGACAGCGGCGGGCCTTGGCCTAGCCGGAGCCGACGCGGGGAACTACGCGCTGCAGAACACGTCCGCGCAGGGCACTGGCACGATCACGCCGCACCCGATCGACATCACGGCGCAGACGGCCACGAAGGTCTACGACGCGACCAACCTCTCGCCCGTACTGCCGCTGCTCACGAGCGGGACAATTTTCGCCGGCGACACGTTCGCCTTCACGCAGATCTACACCGACAAACTCGTCGCCGGTTCGCCGACCAAGACGCTCACGCCGACCGGTGTCGTCACTCCGGGCCCGGGCCGGCAGGTCAGCAACTACCTTGTGACCTTCGTCCCGACGTCGACCGGCTCGATCACGATCCGCACGCTCACCGTCTCGATCACCGCAGACGACAAGCCTGTCGACGGCACGACGGACGCGACGGTGACCCTGATCGACGATCGCGTCGGGAGCGACGTCCTCACCATCACGTCCGATCCCGGCACGTTCGACGACGCGTTCGTCGGTGAGGACAAGACCGTCACGGTTACCGGCATCACGCTGGCGCCCGGCGGTGACGCCGACAACTACGTCCTCGGCAACACCGAGGCGACGACGCTGGCGGACATCACACCCGTGCTGGGTCTCCACCCGGGTGTGCAGCTCTTCGACTCGGGGGCGGCCGGACCGCTGTACTCAGGCGTCACCACGTACACGCTGGGCGGCGACCTCGACCTCGACGGCGACAAGGACCTCGTCAACGTCACGCCGCAGGGCGTGCAGATCTTCCACAACGAGGGCAACGTCGGCGGCGTGCCGACGATGGTTCTCAAGCAGGAGCTCGAGGTCAAGTGGAGCCAGGGCGGTGGCGCCATCGACTGCGACAACGACGGTGACCTCGATCTCGTGCTCGGCGCCGTCGTCGACGTGAAGATCCTGCGCAATGACGGCTCCGGGTTCTTCGTGGTCGAGCAGGCGTTCCCGCACGGGTTCGCGCAGCCGACCGTCGCGATCCCCTACCACTCCCGCGCGAACTCGCTGAACCCCGCGAGCAAGCTCCGCATCGCGGTCTCGTCGTCGTCGGACAACGACGTGCTCCAGGACCTGATCGGTGGCTCCACCGACGGTCGACCGCACCTCTACAGAGCCATCGATCCGAACGGCGCGAACCCGCTGAACTCGACGAACCCCGTCGGCTCCCTCGGTGGGGTGGCGTTCTACGATCTGGGACTCAACGAGGTCGTCAACGCGATGGCGTTGCTGAGCGGGGTCGATCCTCGCTTCCGCACCGAGGTGCCGAACTTCGTGAGCGGCGCGACTGACCCAGAGCGGATCCAGACACTGACCATCAACTTCATCGCCGTCGACCGAGCGCTGACGGATCTCGACGAGGCCAAGGCCCTCATCTCGGATGTCAGCGATCTCGATCGCATCACGGCGATCGAGAACCTCCTCCTGGCGGCGCAGCTCGACATCGTTGCGCAGGCCATCGATCTGGGCGCACCGGGCACGTTCCCGTTGGCGAAGCAGCAGAAACTGTCGCGTCAGAGGAAGCGCAACCAGAAGCGGGCTCGCGTGGCTCAGGCGCAGATGCAGCAGTCGATCGCACTGGCGCGCAGCACCGGCCAGTCGTTCGAGCGGGATGCCGCGATGCGGCGCGCCAACCGCCTGGGCAAGAAGGCGCTGCGCAATCTCTCCAAGTTCCACAAGTCACGAGAGCGCGCGGAGAAGCGCGGCCGGTAGGTCCGTCTCCGATCGTCGCTCTCCAAGGGCGGGCCGCGGCAGCGCGGCCCGCCGCTCTGATTCCCCGTCGCAGCGGGAACCACCTCGCCGGTCCCGCGTCCAAGGCGGTGTGAAGATCCACAGCTATGGCGCCCTCGTGTCTCTCGCTCTCCTCGCCGCGTGCGCGGATCCGCCGGTGGAGCCGATCGGCGACGATCGCCCGACCGGAGCGGGTGACGTCGTTGACGCGGACGACGAGGGTAGCGCTGCCGCCGAGGAACTCGAGGCGCGGCGCACGCGCCTGCTTCCCGCGACCCTCGCGTGGCTGCAACGCGTCAATCAGCAGTACGCGGAGCTCTCCGTCGACGATCTGGCCACCCTCGAGTCGGTCCGGATCTCCGGCGACTACGAGACCGCGGAGCTCGACCTTCTCGCCCACCTTCCCGCTCTGAGGGAGGTCATCATCTGGCGCGACGGCGAGCACCGCGCCCCGCCCCATCCACGCCCGGCCCCGACGGACGAGGACCTGGCCGCACTCGTACTCATCCCGCGACTCCGCACGCTTCGCATCGGTGGGTGGTCAGCTCCGTTCACCGACGCTGGCCTCCGTAGCCTGTCGGCGCATGAGGGCCTCGGTGGCCTGTGGCTCGCGCAGGCGCAGGCGATCACGGACGAGGGCCTGCGCCACGTCGCAACGATGCCCGCGCTGCTCACGTTGAACATCCACTACACGAAGATCACCGACGTCGGCCTCGCGCATCTCCTCGAGAGCTCGAGTCTCGAGAGCGTGGACTTCGGCTGGGCCGCCGACTCCAAGGCCGCGCTACGCCGCTTCGTCGCTGCGCACCCCGAGCAGACGCTGATCGCAGACTAGCAGGCTGTCGGAGTTTCGGCCTCGACGGGCCACCCAGGTTGGCGCGACAGCCTGCTAGTTATAGGCCGACGGGTGTGGCGAGCGGTGTTGGATCGCAGGGCGTTCCGGCCTCTGGAGGCACGATGGGTCGAAGCCGTCTCGAAACGGCTGCTCACGCCCTCGCTGCGGCCAGTTTCAGCAGGTTGTGCGCCGTGCAGAGCATGGTCCACTCCGCCGAGACCTTCTCGAGGCCTCGGCGCAGGAAGCGCCTGAGGATTGCACTCATGCCGAGATCACCGTCCACGCCAGCGACGCTCTGGCACCCGGCGGGGGTCTAACTAGCAGCCTGTCGCGCCGGCGGTCTCTCGCACGGCGACGCCGAGACTTCGACAGGCTGCTAGCTCAGAGTTCGAGGCGCAGGTGCTCTTCGTTCCAGGAGACGCCGCTGCTGCGCGATGCGTCGCGTTCCAGCCCCCACGGCACGAAGCCCTCCGCCACGTACAGCTCGCGGGCGCGCGTGTTGTTCGCGTTGACGCTCAGGCCGACGGCGACCACGCCGTCCACGGTCCGGGCGTGCGCGACGACGGCGCGCAGCAGGTCACGTCCGAGTCCGCGCCCGCGGTGCTCGGTGGCGACGTACATGCCCCAGAGCATCGCGCGGTGAGCGAGCTTCTCGTTCGGTAGCGGGTAGAGGCCGGAGATCCCGATCAACTGGTCGCCGACGAACGCACCGAACACAGCGGCGCCCGTCCCTCCGTCGAGACGCTTCTCGGTCTCCTCGATCGGCCGCGCTCGCTGTTCCGCCACGCTGGTCAGAAACGCGTCGGCGTGCTCCTCGAGCGCGCGCTCGCGCACGGCGCGATAGATCAGAGCGTCCGCGGCGGTCAGTCGACGGATCGTGCTCAACGGCTTCTCCTCATCTGCTCTGGTTCTTATCCGGTCTGGTCCTCATCTGGGCGTCTCCGCGACGCGGACCTCCTTCTTCGCCTGCTCGACGGCCTTGAACGCGTTGACCAGTCCCGCGCCGGTCTCGGGGTCCTTGCCCCTCGGCTTGATGTCCTTCGCGGTCTCTTCGAGGATCGCCTTCACGCGCCACGGCGAAAGATCGGGGTTGGCGGAGAGCATGAGCGCGCAGATCCCGGCCACCTGGGGCGCCGAGAGCGAGTTGCCCGACCCGGAGACGAGCACGAGGCCAGCGGCCGACGCATGCTCGGCCATCGTGCGCCACAGACCCCGGCCATGGCCGAGGTTCGGGATCGAGAAGCTCATCGAGAGCACGTCGCCGGCCTGCTCGATCGCGTACTGCATCGCGAGTCCCGCGCGATACGGCCCGCCTGAAGCGCGGATGGGCATGAGGCGGGCGCGTGGCGCGACACCGGTGATGGTCCCGCCGGTTCCATCTCCGACCGCAAGGCTGCTCGTGAGCGTGCCGTGCTGGCGCTTCCCGATGTCGAGAACCTCGGGGCTGTTCTGCGTGAAGTCCCAGCCATAGACGAAGCGGATGTCCTCGTGCTCCCGGAGTGTCTCCACGGCGCTACGCGGAACCTGCAGCGCCACACCGTTCACGATCCACAGCGGGAGCACGACTTTGGGGTCGCCGAGCGCCTTCAGGATCTTGGGTCGCTCTGCGTCGGCGATCTCCTTGAGTCGGGCGACGGTCTCGGTCCGCAGCGCGCCACGGGGTCGCGCGGCGTTCTTCTCGCAGAACGTCGGGTAGGCGTCCGGCGTCGCACAGAGCTGCACGTTGCCGAACGCGAGGACCCAGATCTTCGCGTCGGGGTCCGGTTCGTCTTGCGCCGTTGCGGTGGGGCCCAACAGGAGCAGGGAGCATGCCGCGACGAGAGGTCCGAGTCGCATCGCACGAGCCTAGCCAAATGGCGCTTGGGAAAGTCCCGGCGCTCTGGGAGGCCGTCATCGTCCAAGATAGGGAAGGCGGGAGGATCGTATGGGACGACAGCGCATGGCGTTGGCCGCGCTCGCATTGGGCGTGGTGGGGGTGATCGGTCTCGGGCTGTGGGTCGTCATGCAGGACCCCGGCGTGGAACCGCCACGCGAGGAAACGGCGCCCGACGTCGCCGCCACACCGGAAGCGGCAACCGTCGAGGCCGGTCCGGGACGCAAGCGCGCGGGTCGCGAGGGAACCGCTGCGGTCCTCGGCACCGTGGTGCGCGGCAAGAAGCGCGATGCTGCGGCGGGCCTCGAAGTGACGCTCGCGCGCGACGGGACCCCCGCGTGGAAGACGACGACGTCTGCGAGCGGCGCCTTCCGCTTCGACGCGCTGCCTGCCGGCGGTCCGTACGAGCTGTCGGTGACGGTCGACGAGTTCGCCCCCATCCGCGTGCCGGGCATCGCGCTCGACCGTCGCGAGGAGCGCAACGTCGGCGAGCTGCGCCTCGACGTCGCGGTGTCGGTGACGGTCACCGTGAAGGATCTGCGGGACGCGCCGGTCTCCGGCGCGCGTGTCGATGCGTTCGTCACGCAGGAGGCTTCGTGGGGCTACGACTGGTCGAAGCGCATGGCCCAGGTCGGCGTCGCGCCCGTTTCGGTCGTGCATGTCACGACGGGAGCCGATGGCAAGGCGCGCTTCCCCGCGATCTCGGTCGGCAAGTACACGTTCCGCGCGACAGCCGACGGCTTCGCGTCGAACGGCGTCCGCGGACGCACTCTGGAGTCGGGTGAGGACGAGCATGAACTCACCATCCACTTGGCCGCCGGCCACACCATCTCCGGCCGCATCACGTTCGACGACGGGAAGCCGGCCGTCGACGCGCTCGTGATGGGTATGGATGCGCGCGGCGCATGGAGTCTGGACAACGCGCCGTTGCACGCGCGCACGGTCGCTGACTCCGAGGGCCGCTACTCCCTCGACGCGCTCGACGTCGGCGACACCACGGTGTGGGTCGGCATGCCAGGCGGCGCCCCGTCGCAGGTTGCGTTCGTCGAGGTGCCGCGGGTCGGCCAGCTCGACATCGTGCTCCGTCTCGGCGGGAGGCTCGAGGGCACCGTCACGCTGAAGGAGGGCGGCGGACCAGTGGTCGGCGTCTCGGTGCGGGCCTCCGGCTGGGTGCAGGGCGCGAGCCGCACGGCCGTGGCCGTCACGGATGCGGACGGCAGATACGTCATCGATACGCTGCTCGAGTGCGTCGTGAATCAGGTCGCGGTCGAGAAAGAGGGCTACGTCATCGCGCGGGAGCCGGGTCAGCAGCCTTGGCAGCAGCTCCCGTTGACGGCCGGCGAGACCATCACGCACGATATCCAACTACGCCCGGCGGCGACGCTCGAGGGCACGTTGACGGGCCCCGATGGTCCTCTCCCCGGGGCGCACGTGACGATGCACCTCATGCGCGTGAACCAGGGCTGGAACAGTCACAACACCGTCGCCGACGATCAGGGACGCTACCGCTTCGAGGGGCTGCACGGGGGCAAGGCGCTGATCTCCGTCAAGGCGGCCCGGCACTTCCAGCCCGGGTTCCCGGCCAACTACTGGGAGGCTCTGAACAACGGCAACATCCCCGAGGAGTGGTCGGTCGAGATCGAGGAGGAGGGCTCGGCCACCAAGGACCTGGAGCTGGCGCTCGGTGGTGTCGTGAGTGGTCACGTGGAGACGATCTCGGGCGAGCCCCTCGCAGGCACGAAGGTGCAGATCACGGGTCAGCCGAGCGGCAGCGAACCGGTCGAGACCGACGCGAAGGGGGCATTCCGGCTCGAGGGCATTCCGCTCGACGTCGACGTCTCCGTCTGGGCCCGCGCCGACGGCTACGTCGCGAAGACCGAGAAGACCCGCGCCAGCGCCGGCGCCGAGACCGAGGGCGTTCGGCTCCAGCTCCAGCCGGCCGGAACCGTGCGTGGCACGATCTCCCCTCTCGAGGGTGGCGCATTGGACGACGCGTTCGTCCAGATGCAGAGCCACGCGAAGCCGAACGCGAGCCAGCCGTGGAACTGGCAGGACCCGGACCGGCGCTGGGCGTGGACCGCGCGCGTGCCCGTCCTGGCAGACGGGAGCTACGAGCTGCCGATGCCGATGTCAGGCGGCCAGTTCGTGGTCCGCGCCGTGGCGTCCGGTCTCGCCGCGACGACCAGCAAGCCGGTCGACGTGGTCGAGGGTCAGTCCGAGTACGTCGTCGACGTGCAGCTCGGTGCCGGGGCGCTGCTCACGGGCGTGGTCACCGACTCGGCGTCCGGTGACCCGATCGCCGGCGCCCACGTGAAGCTCGGTCGCCAGCATCCGCTGGCCGCGACGCAGCCGTGGTACGCCCAGAATCAGCAGCGTCCGATCTTCGCGGTGACCGATGCCGAGGGACGCTTCGAGCTGGCTCACCTCGGTGAAGGCAAGTTCACCGCCGACGTCACGACTCCCGGCTACGTCGCCACGTCGAAGGCGGTCGAGCTTCCGAAGATGACGGACGTCTCCATCAAGTTGAAGCCAGCGCTCGAAATCGCCGGCGTGGTGCGGTTCGGCGACGGGACGCCGGTGGTCGGGGCGCAGATCTCGGCGCAGCCACTGCAGCAGGCCGCCAACCCGTACGGCGGTGTCCAGCAGACGATCATCACGACCGATACCGGTTCGTTTCGCGTCCGGAATCTGGCCGCGGGCAAGTACCGCGTTACGGTCCAGGCGCCTTGGAACTCGTCGGTCAACGTGAAGGCCGCGACGATCGACTCGGTGGAGGCCGGCACGCTCGATCTCGAGCTGACGACCGAGGCCGGCAATGTCATCGAAGGGCGCCTCGTCGACCCCGCTGGGGAGGCCGTCTCGGGCGTGCACGTGAATGCACAGCCCGAGAACCCCCCGACGGACGGCCGGCCGATCATGTGGCGCGGCACCCAGTCCGGGCCCGACGGCGCGTTCAAGATCGTCGGACTCGACGCGGACACGTTCACGCTGAGCGTGAACGCGCACGCCGGGTACCAGGAGGTCAAGCGCGCGGGCATCTCTCCGGGCGGGGCGGAGATTGTCATCCAGCTCTCGTCCGGTCTCTCGATCTCCGGCGAGCTGGTCGACGCGAGCGGGACCGCGCGGGTCGGCGAGCAACTCAGCGCGCGGCGACTGCTCGAGGAGGGCGAGCCGCAGACGATGCAGAGCTGGAAGCACACGACCACGACGGCGAACGGAAAGTTCGAGTTCGCTGGACTGGCGGCGGGCGACTTCGTGATCGAGCGACAGACCTGGCGCGGCAACGGTCAGACGGTCGAGGACAAGCACCTCGTACTGCAGGGTGGCGGGCGCGTCTCCGCGGGCACGGCGAACCTTCGACTCTCGCTGAGCGAGGGGTCGAGCATCTCCGGCATCGTGGTCGATCTCGCCGGGAAGGGCGTCGCCGTGCCCGTCAACGCGGAGCTGGCTGGGAACTCGACGAGCGGAGTGGGATCGAGCGCCGACGGCCGGTTCGAGATCAAGGGCCTCGCGGATGACGCGGAGTACACCCTGGTCGCGCGCGGCGGCGTGTACCGCGCATCGCGCGTCGGTCCGGTTGCCGCCGGTACGACCATCGTCCGCATCGTGGTCGAGGAGGGCCTGTCCGCGAGCGGGCGCGTGGTCGATGCCAACGGCGATCCGCGGCCGAAGCAGGGGTTGTCGTTCCAGGCGGCCGACGGTAAGTCGAGCTCGTGGGTCACGGCGGACGCGGACGGCAACTTCGAAGCGCAGGGGCTGGAGGCGACAACCTACGCCGTGAAGGCGTTCGTCCAGGCGACGGACGCGGAGGGGAACACCTTGCCGCACGGCAACTTCGTCGAGCTGGGCGATGTGGAAGCCGGGTCGACGGGGCTGGAGCTGCGGATGCCGGAATGACGGCGATCAATTCGTAGGGGCGGATCTCCTGATCCGCCCGCGCCCGCTGGGGTCATGCGCTCCAGGCAGGATCACTGGCGGACTGCGGGCGACTCGCGACATGCGGGCGGAAATCGGTCAGCGCCGTGTTGAGTCGCAGCGCCTGTGACCGAGCACTGTGCGAACCACCGGGCACGCTCGCGGTCCGCCATCCGCCCGCGTCGACCGTGCGCCGCGCGTCGGCGGGGAGGATCAGGAGATCCGCCCGTACGAGCGAAGGGGGCCGCTCGGCGTGGCCACCCCCGCCGACTACCCCAAGAAGCCGAGGTCCGTGTACCCGTGCCCCGGGAACACGGCGTTCGGATCGTCGACCAACCAGCGGTCGACCACCGTTCCGAAGACGTCGCGAAAGTCGGTCGTCAGCGACGGCTCGCCCTCGTCCTCGGTGAGGTCGTCGACGCGCAGGCCCGGGTGCGGGGTGGTCAGCCCGCCGCGGACGGAGTCGCCGATGACGAACACGGGCGCGACCGTGCCGTGGTCGGTGCCCTCGCTGCCGTTCTCGTACACGGTGCGCCCGAACTCGGAGTAGACGACGATCAGCGTGTCCTCCATCCGACCGACCGACTCGAGGTCCGTGATCATGGCCGAAACGCCCTGGGACACGTTGCGCAGGAGCTGAGCGTGGTACTCACCCTGGTCCTGCTTCGAGTGCGTGTCGAAGCCGCTGATGCCGACGTGGAACGTTCGCAGTCCGAGATCCGCATCGATCAGTCGCACCGTCTCCTGCAGCCCGGTCGACTCGGGCGAGTCGGGGTACGCGCCGACGTGCGGGAACGCCGGCACGGTGGCGAACGTGTCGATCAGGTCCAGCAGGCCGCCCGCGGTGCGCGCGATCTCGCCGACCGGACCGGTGGCACCGTCCAAGCCCGCGACCATGGCATCATAGGCCGTCCGCCGATTGCCGAGCTCGCGCGGGTGGAAGAAGTCCACCGGGAACGCGAAGCGCTCCACCGACTCGATACCGGGCGCGAAGAGCCCGCTCCCGCGGAGCACGCCACCGATCGTGCCGGACAGGTCCGCGGAGCACGGAAAGTCGGTCGGCGGGCGTCGGGCGAGGTGCCGCGCGAACCAGCCCGAGCTCTCGCTTGCGGTCGGATCGCCGGAGGCCCAGATCTGGGCAGAGGTCTCGTGCGAGAAGTTGGGTGTGGGGTAGCCAACACCCTGGCAGATCGCCATGCGGCCGCTGTCGTACACGGACTTCAACTCCGCGATCGCCGAATGGAATCCCAGCCGGTCGTCGATCTTCAGCAGCGTGCTCTCGGCCACGGCAAGTCGCTGGCGGTACTCGTCGTAGTACACGCCGCCGTCGAGACCGAACGGCACGATCGTGTTGAGCCCGTCGTTGCCACCGAACAGTTCGAACAGGATCAGGTTGCGGGTTCCCGTCCCACCGCCGAACGCCGCGCGGACGAACGACTGAGGACCTCGGAAGACGAACGGAGCACCGGCCAGCATGCCCTTCAGGAGGTCGCGTCGTGTGCAGGCCATCAGCTTCTTGCGCGCCCGGCGCGAGCCGAGAAGCGGCTCCGGTCGAAAACGGACGCGCGGCGTCGTCTGCCCGCCCCGCGTCGCCGTCAGCCACGCCGCGAACTCCGAACGCACCTGCATCCCCGAAGTGCCCACCCACGCGAGCCCTTCTTTCCAGCCGAAGACCGATGGCGGCGCGAACAGTGACTGGCCCATCGCCGTGCACCACTCGGCGAGCTCCCAGTGACGGTTGCCCGCGATCTTCACGCCGAGTTGGCGGACCGCGCCCACCGCGAGTTCGACGGGACTCTTCACATGCTGTTGTCGAACGGTGGCCGAGTAGAAGGCGTCGCTCTGGAACAGCGCCTCCAGCACGGGACGCAGTGCCGTGTCGTTCGCCAGGTACGCGCTCTCGAGCGGGTCGAGAACCGGGTCGGCGAGATCGACCGGGTGGGCGAAGAACGAGTAGATGCGCCACGCGACGCGACGAGCGGTCGCCGGATCCGTCACGAGTTGCTCGATGACGTCCGTGCCGTCGAGATCCCCCGACAGCCCGCGGAAGGTCTTCGGACCGAAGTCGTGCAGGTCCTCGTTGAACTCGAAGAACTCGTCGTCACGTCCCCAACCCGTGAATGCCCTCGCGGCCTCCTCGACGTCGCGCTCCGTGTAGTTGGGTTGCCCGGCCTTGTCGAGGACGCCCGTCGTGAAGAGCTCCATCAGCTCCCGCGCGAAGTTCTCATTCGGGTTGCCGGCGACGTTTGTCTCGTTGTCGAGCCAGATGAGCATCGCGGGGTCGCGCGCCATCGCGAGCACGAGCTCCCGGAACGACCCGAGCGCGTCGCGCCGCAGCGTCCGGTTCTGCAGGTGCATCAGGAAGAGGTCGTCGATCTTCGAGTGGCTCGTGGCGAAGTGGTTGTGCCAGAGCAGCGTCATGCGCTCCGTCAGCGGCGCCTTGCCGCGGGTCATCCGCTTGAGCCACCAGCCCTGCAGATCGCTGAGATCCTCTGCGCCGCGGGGGAAGCGGTCGTTGCCACGCGGCGGCTCGAACAGATCCTCGAGCGTCCGGTCGAAGCCGCGCTTCAGTGCGCGGGCGATGTCTCGGGGGCGGGGGCCGTGCGTTGCACGACGCAGCAGGTGCGCTGCGTTCTCCTCGTTCCAGGCCGGCATCGGGCGTCCTTCCTCGTGACCTCGACCCACAGTATGCACCGGTCACGCAGATCGGGTGCAGTGGGCGGTGATTTCCGGTGTGGTCGAGGCTGCGCGACGCTCTGGCCCGCATCGTTCAGTGCGCCACGCCTGGCGGTCCCGAGCACGCGATCTCCCGCCCCGGCGCCGCTTTCCAACCGCATCTAGAGGGTGCATGCGCGTCTCCGGAACGAGATCTCCCGCACTCGGCGCCGCCAGGACGCTGCGCGACGGGCGGACGCGAAGCATCACTGGGTTCACCCATGCCGTTCCTCGGTCTCGCCGCGATCCCGCGACGCCCTCGTAAACGACCCGGGCCACGTCGGTCGCCTCCCGATTGCCCACCACTCGGGAGGCGCTACACTGTGGACATGTCGCAGCCGCCTTCTCGTCAGCGTCAGTCCCTCCTCCTTGGAGTCGGGCTCGACGACGACGAGGGTCATCGCCGTGTGACGCGCGGTTCCGAGTTCCTCCTCGTGGGCGGGAGTCGGGACACGCACGAGGAGATGCAGGAGCGCGCCGTTCGCTTCAACGAGGAACTGCGTCGCCGCGGCAAGCGTCTCGCCGACGTCGAGTCGCCCGACGAGCTCCGCGACATCGCCGATCGCGCGGGAATCGAGCCCGCGCTCTGACGGGCCCGGCACGGGCGCGTAGAATCGAGCCCCCATGCGATCGTCTTCCCTCTCCGCTCTTGGCCTCTCCACTCTGGGTCTCGCTGTCGCGGCACTCGTCGCGATGGCCGTTCCCGCCGCCGCCGAGAGCACCGTGCTCCTTGCCAACGGCAACAAGATCACCGGCTCGGTGCCCCCCGGAGAGACGATCCGGATCCAGTTCGACTGCGCCGAGGGCGTCGAGCCGCGGCTCACGTTCTCGCTGACCGGTTCCAAGATCCCGATCAGCTTCAATCGCACGATCATCATCGGGCCGGACGGCGAGACCCTGCTCGACACGGGCCGCTTCTTCGCCCAGACCCGCGTCCGTGCGAACAAGAGCACGCTGAAGCTGCGCGACTTCGTGGCGCCGGCGACGGGTCGCTATCAGGTCGTCTCCGAGACGAACAGCGGCAACATCGTCAACCTCCAACTGCTTGGCGCGCGCGGCAGCTTCAAGACAGTGCGGCCGAGTCGGCTGCGCATCGAGCTCGACGAGACCAATCCGGTGATCGCCGTCCCGCTCCTGAACCGCGACGTCATGAGCGTGAAGCTCAAGCGGATCTCCGGCGACATCCCTCAGGTGGATCGCTACGTCAGTCCGCTCGCGAACGTCGACTTCCCGTTCACCGTCAAGAAGATCACCAAGAAAGGTGACGTCTCGCGACGGTTCACGGCCGTCGCCAACGCGACCCACTCGTTCGAGATCGGCTACCGCGACGGCGGCACGCTCGGGCAGTTCCAGGCGACCGTGAAGGTCACGCAGAACAAGGTGCGTCGCAACGTCCCGATGTCGCTCTCGAACGCGCCCGGCATCGACATCAGCGTGCGCCCGGCGGATGCCGAACGCGCGGTGACGTTCGGCATCGGCGAGGGCGGACTCGCGTACGACCCGATCACCAACTCGATCCTCGTGACGGCGGTCCAAAACGGGCCGACGGGTCCCGAGATCGCCGGCCAGCTCATCGATCGGGATCTCTTCACGCGGCCGGGCACGCCGAATGCGATTCCGTTCGTCATCCCCGGCGACATGCAGCCCGGAGAGCAACTCGGTAGCCATCGCATCGTCGAGTCACCGGGTGGCTACACGATCCTCTGGCTCACGGCCTCCGGCTCCAACGTCGGGCTTGCGTACGTCCGCGGCCAGGATCTGCAGCGCGACGGTTTCGTCGAGGTCGAGCTGAACCTGCAGACGCCGATCTCCGATCCGTTCCTGGCGACCGACGGCGTCAACGTCTCGGTCGGTCTTCCGGTTCCGGACGGCCACGACGTGCGGCTCTACACGTTCAACTCCGGCTTCAGCCTGCTGGGAACGATCCCGATCGGTGGTGGCCCGCTCACCCACGGCGAGGGCGCCGGTGTGGCGTGGAACCCGGACGACTCGGTGTTCGACCTCTGGGCGCCGGACACGAGCGACTTCGGCCTCTCCAGCGACCTGCATCGCCAGGGCTACAGCGCGGTGTGGCAGTCCCAGGGCCCGGATCAGACACCGGTCGCCGACCCGGGGACCGACGAGACGCTCTCGACGGCGGTCGTCTACGACCGCGAGTCCGGTGCGACGATCGTGCACTACATCGTTCCGCTCGATGCGTCGGGCTCCGGTGAGTTGCACTGCGTGGTCATCGACTCCGACGGCGTCGTGATCCCGGGCTCGGACACCATCGTGGCGGCCAGCGGGCGGTCTCGCCCGGCCGCGATCCTCGATCCGCTCGGTCGCAGCATCTATCTCGTGTCGGCCACGCCGACCGGGCCGCTCGTCGAGCGCTTCCCGCTCCTCCGCTGAGCAAGCGCCCCCGCGGGCTCCTGTCTCCACTCCTGTACTCTCTCCGGGCGCCTTCGGGAGGGAGCCTCATGCGGAGCCTGGGAGCCACAGCCCTAGCGGCATTGCTGGCGGGTCTGGCCGTCATTCCAGCGGCGGTTGCGCAGGACGACGACGTCGTCGCGATCGTCGGTGCCACGGTGCTGACGGTTGGCCCCTCCGGGTCAATCGAGAACGGCACGGTGATCCTGCGCGACGGGAAGATCACAGCGGTCGGTGCCGGCGTCGCCGTGCCGGATGGCGCGCGCGTCGTCGACGCGACGGGGCGCTTCCTGACGCCCGGGATCATCGACACGCACTCCCACATGGGCGTGTACCCGTGGCCTTCGTCGCGCGCCACGTCGGACGGGAACGAGGCGACGTCGCCCATCACCCCCGAGGTCCGTGCGGCGGATTCGGTGCACGTCGAAGATCCGGCGTTCGCGCTGGCTCGCGCCGGCGGTGTCACCACGATCATGATCCTGCCGGGCAGTGCAAACCTGATCGGCGGCGAGGCCTGCATCATCAAGCTGCGCGTCTTCGACGAGTTCGACATCCAGCCGCGCGTGCTGCATCACGCACTGGAGGCCTACAAGATGCGCGACGAGCTCGCGCGGCGCCGAATCGGCATCTCCACGTGGGCCGATTGGTGGGGCTTCAAGGTCGAGGCCTACGACGGCATCCCGCACAACGCGGCGCTGTGCGAGGCGGCGGGGGTGAACGTGGTCATCCACTCCGACAGCTCGACGGACGTCCAGCGCCTCTGGCACGAGGCGTCGAAGTGCCTGAGATTCGGCCTCAGCGAGGAGGCGGCGCTGCGGCTCCGGGACGAGTTCGATCTGCGCATCGCGATCGTGCGCGGCGCCGAAGCGTGGAAACTCGCGGACCGACTGGCGGCTGCCGACGTCCCCGTGATCCTCGGTCCCGTCACACAGTCGCCCAACTCGGTCGAGACGCTGGGCGCGCGCTCCGACGGCGCCGCGATCCTGACCGCCGCCGGCGTGCGCGTCGCCTTGACGACCGCCGACACCCACAACGCCCGCAACCTCCCGTACCAGGCCGGCCTCGCCATGGCGAACGGCCTATCGGAGCGCGACGCATTGCGCGCGATCACGCTCACGCCGGCCGAGATCCTGGGCGTCGCCGATCAGGTGGGCGCGCTGCGCGCGGGTGCCACCGCCGACGTGATCGTTCTCGATGGATCGGTCGTTCAGCCACGCACCCGCGTGTTGCGGATGTGGATCGGCGGACGTGAGGTCGAGCTGACCTCGCGGCAGACCGAACTCGCCGATCAGCACAGGTAGAGCCTCACAGCCATACCCACACAGTCATACCCACACAGCCATACCCACGCAGGTAGACCCACACGGGCTGTACAGGCCCCGATACGATGGCCGGTCGGGGCGATCAGGAGACTTCACGCGTGCGGGTGTTCATCAGCTGTGACATGGAGGGCTGCACGGGCATCGTGCACGGCGACCAACTTGGTCCCTCCGGATACGACTACGGTCGCGGGCGCGAGCTCATGACCAACGATGTCGTTGCGGCCGCCGAGGCGGCGCTGGCGTACGAGAGTGTCTCCGGCGTCCGAATCTGCGACGGCCACGGCACGATGCGCAACGTGCTGATCGAGCGACTGCCAAGCGGGTGCGAGCTCGTGACCGGGCCGGCCAGCTCGCGCACGCTCTGCCAGAGCGAGGGCTTTGACGACGGCTTCGGCGCCATGCTGCTCATCGGTCACCACGCCCGCGCTGGGACGAAGGACGCGGTGCTGCCGCACACCTGGGTCGGCTCGATCGTGCGCGAGGTGCGCGTCAACGGGCGTGTCTTCGGCGAGATGGCGCTCAACGCGGCGATTGCCGGGGAGCACGGCGTGCCGGTTGTGTTCGTCAGCAGCGACGTGGCGGGCTGCGCCGAGGCGCGTGAGTACCTCGGGGACGACGTCCGGACGGTCGCCGTGAAGCGTGCGGCGGGTCCGCGATCGGCGATTTGCAAGACCCCGGCCGAGACGGACCGTGAGATCCGGCTCGGCGTGCTGCAGGGGCTGCAGGACCTCGATGAGCGGAAGCCGTTCGTCGTCCCGGGGCCCGTCGAGGTGGCCGTGCAGTTCCATCGCACCGAGATGGCCGACCGAGGCGGCAAGCGACCCGGCGCCGAACGAACCGGTTCGCACGAGCTCTCCTTCACGCGTCAGACCTACATGGACGCTGTGCGCGAGTCCTGGGCGTTGATCGAGTGGACCGCGGGCGATCACCCGGAGTGGCTGCGATGAGCGACGTACGACGCATGTGGCCGTTGGCGCTGGCGCTGGCCGGCATCGGGATGCTCGCGTACTCGGGCTACCGACTGGTGATGGCTCCGGATGAGCGAGTGTTCGAGGAGACGGACGCCGTCGCGCCGAACGACCTGCTCCGCGGCGAGCACTTCCAGTCGGTGCGCGAGCATCAGATGGTCGTGCGCCAGGGCTTCAAGGGCCGCGTCTCGGCCGAGGGCACGCACGAGATCCGCGCCCCCGAGGGGATGCGGGTTCCGGTCGTGCGCGTGCATCGCGAGCACGGTGAGTTCGTCGACAAGGGCGAGCCGCTCATCACGCTGGATCGCGAGCAGGTGGAGAAGGCGCTGACCGAAGCGCGTGAGCGGAAGGACACGGCGAATATCGCGCGCTTCGAGCACTACCTCGAGAACGTGGTGCTGCGAGCGCCGGCCGACGGTCAGGTCCTCACGATCTGGACCGAGATCGGTCAGGTCCCGTTCGACGTCGGCATCCCGCTCGTCGTGATCACCGACCGATCGAGCTTTAGCTTCGTGGCGCTCGTCCCCGAAGACGTCGCGGCCGCGAGTGCCAACATTGGCGCGAAGGTCGAGGTCGAGCTCGTTGACGACCTCGGCACGGTCACCGGAACCGTGACCGCGCATGACGAGCTGCTCGGAAAGCCACTCCCGCAGGTCGGGGGCCACGTCACTGTGATCGTCGGTCTCGAGGAGCACGACGGCATCGAGAACGAGCTCTCGGGCCGGCTGATGCTGCCCTCGACGAAGCGGGTCGTCGGTCTCGTGCCGCGCGGTGCGGTTCGGTACGAAGGCGATGCGGCGATCGTGCGCGTGTGGGAGGACGGCGAGGTCCTCGAGCGCACCGTCAAGGCCGGGGGTCTCGAGGGCGATGACGTGGTGATCGAGTACGGCATCTTCCCAGGCGACCAGGTGGTCGTGCCGGGTCCACGACTGGACTGACCACGTCGCGGAGCACCGCCACTGTGTTCGTTCTGGCGCGTTTGCTCTGGCGCCTCGGCCTGCGGCGCGCGATAACCCGACCGCGATGAGCTACGAGTTGCTGGCCCTGCCCGTGCCTCCCGGGGGCGACCTCGAGGAGTGTGCCGAAGCGCTCGTCGTGCGCCTGGCCGGCGGGCATCAACGCCCCGACACGTCGGCGGACGGACTCGCTCGCCGCGACGAGATCGCCGCCGTCGCGCGCGCCGCCGATCCTGCGCTCCAGCCCCCGTCGGACGGTCCCGATGCCACACTGGTCGTGGCCGATGGCGCCGGATTCCGGGCCGATGTCGGTCCCCGCTTTGCGCGCGTCTCGGTGGCGTACTCGACCGACGCCGAGGAGGCGGAGGCGCTCTTCGGTCGTCTGTTCGCCGTCCTCGGAGCCATCGTCGCGGCGACGGGCTGGGCGGTGTACGACCCGCAGGAAGCGGGCGGCATCGGCGTCGACGAGGAGAGCCGTGACGCTACGCTCGAGATCTACCTGAGCGTCGTCGACCAGCTCGGCGCCGCGTAGCCCGGATCGTTCCCGAGGGCGTCGCGGGATCGCGGCGAGCTCGATGAGGAGGAGTTCGACGATGACGATCTCGAGGACGACGACGAGTTCGACCACGACGAGTGAGCGGTGCTGGGCGTGAGTGCCGAGCGGTTCCTTTTCATTCTCTCGGACTCGACGGGTGACACCGCGTCACGCGTCGTGCGGGCGGCGTTGAAGCAGTTCATCGGTCGCAAGATCACGATCCGGCGTTTCCCGAACGTGCTGCGCAAGTCCGAGGTACGGCGCATCCTCGGCGAGGCCGCGGAGTGCGGGGCGCTGGTGACCCACACGTTCGCCGCGACGCCGCTGCGCAGGATGATGGTCGACGAGTGCGAGGCCCTCGGTGTCGACACCCTCGACCTGTTCGGTCCGCTGCTCGACAGCCTCGAGCAGTTCCTCCGCAAGAAGCCGCAGGAGGAGCCCGGCCTGCTGCACAAGATCGACGAGGCGTACTTCCGCCGCATCGACGCCGTCGAGTACGCCGTCATGCACGACGACGGCAAGCACCTCGACGGCCTGAAGCACGCCGATCTCGTCCTGGTCGGGGTGTCACGCACCGGCAAGACACCGCTCTCCGTCTACCTCGCGCTGGAGGGTTGGCGCGTCGGCAATGTTCCGCTCGTCCACGGACAGCCCGTCCCGAAGCAGATCCTCGACCTCCCGCCGGAGCGCGTCGTCGGCCTGTTCATCGATCCGCAACGCTTGGCTGAGATCCGGCGCTCACGAATGGACTACTTGGCCCCCGGCACGCGGATGGCCTACGACGATCACGAGGCCGTGCGCGACGAGCTGATGTGGAGTCGCCGCCTCTTGGCGCGCAACCGCATCCGCGTTGTCGACGTGACCCAGCGGGCGATCGAAGAGACCGCGCACCTCGTACTCAAGGCCGTCGGCTACGAGGGTTCGGGCCCGCCGAAGAAGAGCGGCCGCAAGGCGAAGGGCAAGGGAGCCAAGCGGACGCGGAAGAAGGCTTAGGCCGCTCCGCGGCCTAAGCCTTCTGTAGGGGCGGACCCCCTGGTCCGCCCGCGCCGACCCGCTCCGCTCGTGCGTCTCGGGTGTGTGGCGCTCAGCGCACGAGGATCGTCACGCGAGCGGCCGTCGGTCGGTGGCGCCGCAACTCGAGCGGGTCTGTCCCGATGTCCCCGTGGATCGGGGGATCCGGGGATCACCTTTCGACGGTGTTCGCCGATGGCCGTCCGCATCAGCGGCAGTGTTCGCTGAGCGCCACCGGACCCATCTCGCCCGCGCGTCCCCCAGCGGGCGGGGCGGACCAGGGGGTCCGCCCCTACGGCATCGTTGGCAACGCGACCCCGACGACGGGCTTGCGGCGGCACGCCGTTCCCTCGTCCAGGTCTTCGAGCGGCCGGGGAGGCTCCCCCCGCCCTACCGGAGCGCCAGCAGCGACCGGTCCGTCAGCACGAACACCGTTCCGTCGCGGGCCGCCGGCACCGAGCAGTCGGGGACCGGCAGGTCGAGGCGCCACTGGATGGTGCCCGAGCGCGCGGAACGACAGACGATCCGCCCGCGCGCGCCCCACAAGACGCGCTCGGATGTGACGCAGGGACCGCCGAGCTCGAGCATGCCCTCGTGCCGGTTCCAGAGCGCGACACCCGTGCCCGCATCGAACCCGAGCAGCGCGCCGCGGCTGTCGCTGAGGAAGAGACGGCCACCGCCGGCGGCGAGTGACTCCGAACGACTGCCGGCTGTAAGTCGTCGCTCCCAGAGCAGCCGCCCCCGTGAGGTGGAGAACGCCCGCAGATAGCGATTCTCGGCCAGCACGACGACGATGCCTTCGGCGCCGAGCGTCGGACCCATGTTCGGCGCCGAGCCGATGTCCTTCCGCCAGACCACGCGGCCGGAGTCGGGGTGGATGCGAAGCAGCTCGCCGTCCTCAGTTCCGACGATCAGGACGTCGCCGTCGAGGAGCAGCGCGCCGCTCGGCGCGACCGGGCGTCGGAACTCCTGCTCGCCTGTGCCGAGATCGAACGCGCGGACGCCGTCGTTCTTGAACGCGGCGAACACACGGCCTCCGCGGACGGCGGGCGCGGCGTCACAGCCGTAGTCCGCCACGTGCTCCCAGGCTTTCCGACCTGTGCGGAGGTCGAGGGCGATGAGCCCCTTCTTGGTCGGCACGACGAGACGGTCGGCGGCGAGGACGGCCGAGGCGGTGATCTCGGTATCGAGGTGAGCCAGCCAGCGCGAACTCCCCGTCTCGGTGTCGAAGCCGCGGATCACACCGTCGCGTGAGAGACACGCCACGACGTCGGGGCCGGGCACGACCGACCCCTGCATGAGCTCGATGTGGGGGACGTCCGCGCGCCAAATGGCCTCGGGGCGCGCGGCGGGCAGGTCACCACCGGCGACGCCGGTGCGCTCGGGACCACCGCGTAGACCGGCCCAGGTCAGATCGACTCCCGTGGCGCTCTTGGCCACGGCCTCGAGCCGATCGAGCACGGCGCGGGCCCGATGGCGCACCTCCGTGTTCGCGTCCTCGAGCGCGAGCACCACGAACGGGCGCACGTCCGCACCCAGCTCGACGAGCGCGTCTTCGGCTCGCTGACGAACGTCGGCGGCATCGTCGCCCAACAGCTTGACGTAGCCCTCGATGCGGGCCCGCTCGTCGAGCGGGACGTCCTGCGCCGGGGCCGTCCCCGCGACGGCCAGTACGGCCAGGCACGCGAGGACTCGCACGGTGGTTCGGATCATCGCGACAGTCTACGACCCCGGACCGGACTGCGCAGCCCGTCGGTTTCCCGGTGAGCTAACAAGCCCGATGCTGTCAGGCCTCGTGCCCTCAGGCCGGGAGCTCTCAGGCCTGTGCGGCCAGCGCCACGCGCAACGCGGCGAGTCCCGCCTCCAGATGCATCGCGACGTCGGTCGCGGACACGTCCAGCAGGAAGGCGACGTCGTCGACGTCGAGCCCATCGAGGTACCGATGCGACACGGCGCGGCGTTGTGGCTCCGACAGCGTGAGGAGCGCGTCTGCGAGCATGCGCAGCGTCTCGAGCGCTTCGACCTGACGCTCCGGCGTCGCGTTCCGCGACGACGCGATGCCGTCGAAGTGCAGCCGATCGTCGCCCGTTTCGACCGTCCCCGCGTCCGCGGCGGCGCGCGTCGCAAAGCCCGCGATCTCGCGCCAACGCGCGCGCTCCTCGTCGTCATGCAGGATCTCGTGCGCGAACAGCCGACGTTGTTCCTCGCGCTCCTCGGCGCGACTCTCGGCCGCGAGTGCCTCTCGATCGAGCGTCTCGTCCAGTAGGTGCAGCCCGCGCTTCAGCATCCACTGGAACGGGGGAGTGCCGCCCGGCTTGCTGCGCCAGTCGTCGAGCACCTGGCACAGGGCCTCGTCGGCCAGGTCGCGCACCGCGACGTTCTGCAGACGCACGCTGCCCGCGCGCGGATCGTGGACGAGCTCGCGGCGCAGCGTGCGCTCGACGGTCTGGCGGTGTTGAACAACTCGGTCGCGAAAGTCACTCCACTCTGCGGTGGATGGCGTCTCGACGTGCTGATCGTCTGCGTACACGGTTGCCCTCCGTGACCTCGAATGTAGCCCGGCGGCGACTCCACCGAAACCCCGATCCCGAGTTCGCCCTAACGCGCACGTTGCGGGCGGGGCGTGGCTCCGGGAACATGCCGTCATGCCCGCTTCGCGCCGCTTGCGGCCCGGTCTGCCCTTTCCCGAGGATGCCGTGCGTATCACGTTCGCGCGCAGCGGCGGTCCGGGTGGGCAGAACGTGAACAAGGTCGAGACGAAGGCGGTGGCGCGGATCGCGATCGCGGACATCCCCGGCCTATCGGACTTCGATCGTGAACGCATTCGTGAACGGCTCGCATCGCGTCTGACGACGGCCGGCGAGATCGTGGTGCACGCGGAGTCCGAGCGGACCCGCGAACGCAATGTGCAAGCGGCCCTCGACCGACTCTGCGAGATGCTCGCCACCGCCCTTCATCGGCCGCGGCGGCGGCGGGCGACGCGGCCCACGCGCGGTTCTCGCGAACGGCGTCTGAAGGCCAAGAAGCAGCGCGGTGACGTGAAGCGGAATCGTCGTCCGCCGTCGGGCGAGTGACGCGCTCGGTGGACCGACTCGGCGCGCCTCCAGTGGCATCCAGCGACAGTGCTCCCGAGTACTTCGAACGCACGGTGTCGGGATATGGTGGCGAGCGCGCTCCGGGCGGTGGGCTGTGGCATCGGCACTTCCTAGGACGTCGGCGCGAGATCGCACTCGACTGGCTCGATCTGCCAGCCGGGGCCGTCGTCGTCGACGTCGGCGCCGGACCCGGTCCGTTGACGGGAGCGCTGCGCGACCGCGGCTGTCGTGTGGTCGCGGTGGATCGTTCGCGCGCCATGCTGGCTCGCGCTCGCGAGGGGGGCGCCAGAGCGATCGTCGGTGACGCGTGCGCCGTACCGCTGCGCGACGCCACGTGCAATGCGGCTGTCGCGTTGGGGCTCGCGTCGTACGTCGAGGATCTGCCCGGTCTGCTTCGCGAACTGGGGCGCCTCGTGCGTCCTGGCGGTCGCGTTGTCGTCAGTGTCGCTGTGCGTAGCGCGCCGGACTGGTGGATGCGCCGTGCGCTGCGCGCACCGGCCCGCGCGGCGGGCGTGCGCGGACTCCTGACGTCGGGTCTCGAGCTACAAACGTGGCGCCGGACGGAGTGGCGCGCGGCGGTGACTGCGGCGGGTCTGGAGCTCGTGGAGGAGCGCGGCCACGACTTCACGCTGTTCCCTCTGTCGCGGCTGCTTCCCGGGCCGTCGGTCTCGGCCTCGCGCGCGGTCGAGACGCTGGACTTACGCGCACTCGATCGGGCGGCGAGCGAGGTGGTGCTGCACCTGCGAGTGCCCGGGCCGGTCGAGCGAGTACCGCCCGTCCGCCGGCGTCCGCGGGTCCTGCGGCTGATCGCCCGCCTCAACGTGGGTGGCCCGGCGTGGAACGCCGTGCTGCTGACGCGCGGCCTCGCCGCTCGCTTCGATACCGTGCTCGCCACGGGGCAGGTCGGCCCCGGGGAGGTCGAGGCGACCGCGACGATCGCTGCCGCGGGAGTGGTACCGGAGCGGGTCCGGGGACTCGGACGCGCACCGTCCCTCGTCGACGACGTGCGGGCGTTCTTCGGCGTCCTGGCGTTGACGCGGCGGGTGCGGCCCGATGTGGTTCACACGCACACCGCGAAGGCCGGAGCACTCGGCCGCGTGGCGGCGTGGCTGTGCGGCGTTCCACGCGTCGTACACACGTTTCACGGTCACGTCTTCCACGGGTACTTCGGAAGCGCGATGTCGCGCGTCGTCGTCGCGGTCGAGCGCGCCCTCGCGCGCCGCACCGATCGGGTCCTGGCGGTGTCCGCCGAGATCGCTCGCGACGTGTCCGATCGGTATCGCGTCGCGCCGAGCGACCGAGTCCGCGTGACGCGCATCGGCCTGCCACTCGCGCGACTGAGTGATGCGCGGCAACACCGTGCGGCCGTCCGCGCGGAGCTGGGCGTCTGCGAGGACACTCCCGTCGCCGTCATGCTCGGCCGCCTCGTTCCGGTCAAGGAGCCGGAGGTCGCGCTCGATGCCTGGGAGATCGTGCGGCGCGCGTTGCCCTCGGCGGCGCTTGTCGTGGTGGGCGGGGGGCCGTTGCTCGAGTCCGTCACGGCCCGTCGCGCCGACGGCGTGCACCTCCTCGGGTGGCGCGACGACATCGAGCGCTGGCTCGGCGCCGCCGACGTCGCGCTCCTCACGAGTCGGAACGAGGGCACGCCCGTGGCCCTGATCGAGGCGGGCGCGGCCGGTCTTCCGTCGGTGGCGACCCGCGTCGGCGGAGTGCCGTCGGTGGTGCTCGACGGCGAGACCGGGATGCTGGTCGAGCGTGGCGACGCGGCTGCGTTGGCCGCTGCGTTGGTTCGGCTGTTCGAGGACGGCGACCTCCGGCTCCGCATGGGTACGGCGGCGCGACGTCACGTGACGTCCGGCTGGTCGGAGGAGCGCCTGCTCGCTGACGTGAGCTCGCTGTACCGAACGCTTCTCGTCGCACCTCCGCGATAGCGTTCCTCGGTGCTCGCCCGACGTCCATTCCGCGTCGCCGAGCAGTTGGGTGGCGACGCCGACGTCATCCTGCACGTAGGCGATCGCCTCGAGCTCCTGCGCTCATTGCCGGATGGCAGTGCCCGGCTCGTCGTCACGTCGCCGCCGTACAACGTCGGCAAGGCGTACGAGTCCCGGTTGTCCCGCGGCGAGCTGCGGCTGCGTCCCATGGGCAAGCCGATCCTCGACCCCCGGAACGCCGGCGCGGTCGGGCGTCGACCGCCCGAGTTCGGCGCGCAGTAGCGACGCCGGTACGACGCCGCAACGAAACAGGGCGCGACGGTTTCCCGCCGCGCCCTGTGTGGTTGGATCAGTCGTGCGCTAGCCCGGCCTATTCATGAGGCTCGCGCAGTTCGTGACGACTGTCGCCTGGAAGCGCAGGAACCGCCTGGATGCGGGGACCACGCCACGCGCCGAGTGGCCCGTCCTGAGCGAGGACAGAACGTCGAGATCAACGCGCGC
>JAJFFG010000086.1 GCA_021776825.1 Planctomycetota bacterium | reverse complement strand
CGCGCTCAACGAGACTCCTGACAAGGTCCGGGCCCTCAACCTCGGGGCCGATGACTACATGACCAAGCCGTTCTGGCCCGAGGAGCTCCTGGCACGGATCCGCGCCCGATTGCGTCGGCCGGTGCTCGAGCACGACGGTGGGCTCGCGATCGGTGAGCTGGCGCTCGATCTCGGCGCGCGGTCGGTGCAGGTGGGCGGCGAGAAGGTCGCGCTGACCAGGGTCGAGTTCGAGCTCCTCACGGCCCTGTGCCGGCGTCCGGGGGCGGCCGTGACGCGCGGCTGGCTGACGCAGAATGTGCTCGATCCCGAGCGGGAGGCGACCGAGCGCGCTCTGGACGCCCACGTCTCGCGGCTGCGCAAGAAGCTCGGCAAGTGCTCGAAGCACATCGCCACGGTTTGGGGCGTGGGGTACCGCCTCGATCCGACCGGCGGCAAGTAGCCGGACTCCGACCGAGCGCCCGCTGTGTTCGGTGCGTTCGGCGCGCCCGACGCGTGCGCGCGTGCGTGGTAGGCTCGACCGGCGGGAGGGCCAGTGACGGCAACAGGGCGGTGAAGCGATCAGGACGCGTGATCCTCGTGGCGATGGGCGCCGTGCTGGCCCTCGTGGGCCTCGCCCTCTGGATGGCGCTCAGTGATCCCGGCGAGCCCGTGCTGGTCCCGGCCGGAGATCCGGGCAAGACGACGGCCTCATCGTCGTCGGCGTCCTCCGCTGGTCCGCGCAGCACCCGCGGCGGACGGCGCGGGCGCTACTCCGGCCCGGGCACGCTCACTGGTGACGTGCGTCGCAGCGGCGACGACGGGTCCGTCGCCGGCCAGAAGGTCCGTCTCGTCGGCGATGGCGAGGTTCGCGAGGCCCTGACCGACGCGTCCGGCGTGTTCCGATTCGAGGACGTCGACCGCGGGGCGCAGGTCACGCTCGAGGTGGACGTTGACGGTTTCGCCCGCGTCCGCGTCCCCGCGCGCCTAGGGCGTCACGAGACCTTCGACGTCGGCACGCTCTGGCTCGCTCCCGCCGTGCACGCGGTGGTCGAGGTCGACGCCACGGGTGCCCTCCCGGTGTCCGGAGCCACGGTCGAAGCGTTCGCCGTCGGGCGCCGGGCGACCCCGTTCGAGGACGCGGTCGCTCCGGTCTCCGCGCACGCACGCCGCACCGACGAAGAGGGCCTCGCGACGTTCGACGGTCTGCCGGCGGGCGAGTGGAACTTCGTCGTTCGAGCGGCGGGCTACGAGCGTCGCGACACGGGACCGGTGACGCTCCGAGGCGGCACCGGAGAGCAGCGCTTCCTCGTGACGATCGGGCGTGGCGTGACGCTCGGAGGCCTGGTCATGGATCGCTCCGGCGAGCCGCTCCGCCACGTCGACGTCGTCGCCCTGCGTCGCACACTCACCGCCGACGAGCGCACCGCGCCTCTGGCGGCCCGCGCCCGCACCGGCGCCGACGGATGCTACGAGCTCGACGGTCTGCCCTCCGGCGACCTGGTCCTCTGGGCCGCGCGCCCCGGCGAGCCCCTGTGGGTTGCTGCCGCCGTGCGCATCCCGGGTGTCGCCTCGCTCGACCTCACGCTGCCCGACGCCTCGCATCTCGTCGGCCGTGTCGTCCAGGATCAGAGCGAGTCACCGCTGGCGGGCGTCACGATCCGCGCGCACTTCAAGTTGAGCCTCGGTCTCTGGACCTGGGCGAACGACGTGACCGACGCGGACGGTCAGTACCGCTTGACGTTCCCCGGCGCCGGGCAGGTCGGCGAGATCGACGTCGAGCAGCCGGGCATGTTCGCGACGCAGGACGGCTTCGTCTCGGCCGACCGCAACGAGGCGCTCGCGGAGGGCGAGACCAAGACGTTCGACGTGATCATGGTGGCCGGGACGCCCCTCACAGGGCAGGTCGCCGCCGCCGACGACGGGCGCCCCGTGTGGGGCGCGACGGTCACCGCGAAGCACGCGTCCGAGATGCGGGAGACCACGACTGATCGTGCAGGGCGGTTCCGCTTCACGGCGCTGCGACCCGGCGCTGTCGTACTCACTGCACGGCGCTGGGGGTTCGTCGACAGCAGCCAGCCGGTGACCGTTCTGGCTGCCGATGGCGCCGAGGTGCGGCAGGACCTGACGCTGGCACGCGGCTCGCCCGCGACCGGTCGCGTCACCGATCGCAGCGGCAATCCGATCGTGGGCGCCGAGGTCTGTGTGTACGGCGTGGGGAAGGCGGCTTGCGCGATCTCCGATGCCTCCGGTGCGTTCCGGATCGACGCGATCACGCCGGGCGGCGAGGTCTGGCTCGAGGCGTTCCACGGCCAGTACGCACCCGGGTTCGTGAAGCTCTCTGGCAACCCGCCGAGCGGGAGCATCGTCATGGAACCCCTCGTGCGTGTGCGCGGCACGGTGTCGTCCGTTGACGGTGTGCTTCCCGAGGGCGTCTACGTGCAGGCGGCCGGCGGGGTCGACCAGGTGGGGCCGGTCGACGCCGACTGGGGCTGGTTGACGATCGATCGGCTGTCGGTCTCGAGCGACGGCACGTTCGATCACCTCGTCGCGATCGTCGACCAGAACCTCGTCGTGCGGGCCGTGGCGCCCGGCTACGCGCCGGCGGAGTCATCGCCCCAACGTCGCCCGACCGGCGGTGGCGAGGTCGTCGTCGATCTCGTCCTGCGCGGCGGCGAGACACTCCGAGGCAGCCTGCTGGCCGGTTCCGACGCGGGGCCGGGCGGGATCTTCGTCACGACCGTGCGCGTCACGCCGGGCGCCGAGCCGGGCGCGGTCAAGTACCCCGGCGCATGGGGACCTCCGGTCGCCGCAGTCTCTGCGCCCGACGGCTCGTTCGAGGTGTCGGATCTGCCGCGCGGGGAATACGTGGTTGGCGTTCGCTCGGATCGATACCGCGCGGATGCCGTCCGAGTGCGGGTTCCGGGCGGCGACGCGCGTCTGCGACTCGAGCGCATCTGGACCGTGCGCGGTCGCGTCATCGACGCCGACGGCGATCCGGCCCGCAGCCTCGCCGTTCGCATCGGTGCGGACGGTCCGATCCTGCGGGTGGACGCGGATGGTCGCTTCCGCACCGTGCTCTCGGACGCGCGCCCGGCCGAGCTTCACGCCGGATCGTCGATGCACCCCAACGGTCAGTTCGAACCCGTGTTCGCTCCGATCGGGACACTCGAACTCACGGAGGACGAGCAGGTGTTCGTCGTCTCCGGAGCCGACGCCGAGCCCGACGAGTAGCCCGGATCGTTAACGAGGGCGTCGCGTGAACGCGTCGAGATCGAGGATTGGCACGGGGTTCACGCCGGTACGTGTCACGAACGAGCGTCGCACGGTGTCCTGGCGGCTCCGAGTGCGTGAGATCTCGTTCCGGAGACGCGCACGCACCCTCTAGCCGGGCTAGATGCGCCCGTCCGGATGAAGCAGTGAAGCGGATCCGGGGCGGGAGATCGCGTGCTCGGGGGCGTCAGGCGTGGCGTCCTCGTGAACGATGCGGACAAAGGCCGCGTAACCTCTCGCGTCTCCCGTGCGTCCTAGTCCGTGGCGAGCCATCGCGCGCCGACTGGAGTGATACGCTATGTCCATGACCAAGACGCGGGCGCTGTTCACGCGCGCGGACTACGACCGCCTGCCCGAGGGGTTCCCTGCCGAGCTTCTCCAGGGGTCTCTCGTGCGCGAGCCGGCGCCGTTCTATCAACACCAGCGCGTCGCATTCCGTATCGGGCGGCTCATCGCCGATCGGATCGGAGACGAACGCGTCGTCTGCTCGCCGATCGACGTCTACCTCGACGATCTGAACGTCCTCCAGCCCGACGTCGCGGTGTTCTCGCAGCCGCTTCCGGCGGGCCTGCGTCACGTGCCGATCCCGACTCTCGTGATCGAGGTTCTGAGCGACTCGACCGCCCGCCGTGACCGCGTGGCCAAGTCGCGCATCTACCTCGAGCACGGCATCGCCGAGGTGTGGCTGGTCCATCCTGTCGACGGCACCATCGAGGTCGTGACCCCGGCTGGCCGCACGAGGCACGCGGCCTCGGAGACCGTGGCCTCGGCCGCCGTGTCCGAGATCGCGCTGATCGGCGCCGACCTCGTTCGCTGAACGGTGTCGCTGGTCGTGGTCGCCGCAGGCGGACACGTTCCACCGAGAGGCCCGCGAGCAGGCGGGGTGAGCGGCGGGAGCGGGTAGCCTGATGGGTTGATGCGCTCACGGCACCCCCTGCTCGTCTGGACGTTCCTCGGCATTGGCCTCGGCCTCGGCGTCGCGGCGCCATGCGGCGTCGCGCGCGCCCAGGACATCGACGTCTACATCGAGAACGGCGACAAGGTGACGGGCACCGTCAACCCGCCAGGCGAGGTCGAGACGTTCCGCTTCGTCGTGCCCGAGGGCGCGGTGCTCGACGTCTCCGCGAAGCCAAAGACCCACCGCGAGCGTCGCTTCCCGCCCACCCTCTTCGTGCGCGTCGTCAACGCGAACGGAGTCGACGCCGCGCCGGGTCTCTTCCAGCCGAAGGGCAAGGGGACACGGCTCGCAGACTTCGTCGTGCCCGCAACGGGTGAGTACGCGATCGAGGTGCGCGGCGACGGGTTCGACCGGGGCGACTACCAGCTGAAGCTGAAGTGGAAGACGCCGAAGTCAGCGAAGGAGAAGGGTCTCGATCTCAGTGGCGGGGGAGCGGTCACGTTCACCGCCGACGCTGGCTCGCTCTTGGCCTTCACGGCGAAGCGCTCGAAGCGCTCGACCGCGCTGGTGGCGGCGGCACGGCTGGTGTTCGTGCCCGACTTCGGGCCCGAGGTCGAGCAGTTCGTGTTCGACCCGGCCGGTCCGGGCAAGGCCCACAAGGAACGCGATCTGCCCCTCCGGACGACCGGTCGATACCGGTTGGAGGTGGTCGATCTCGGCGCCGGCGGTGGCACCGCCGACGTCGTGCTGAAACTGAAGCCCGCCTCGCAGGCGAAGCGGAAGATCGGCATCCGGGACGAGGACCTCGGTGGGTTCCCCGAAGGCGTAACGCTATTTGCGTCAGCCATTGCAGATGCGCGCGGCGTGACGGCCTCTGACCCGGAGTCGGCAAACCAGACCGCGGCCCGCAGCTCACTGACCGTCGGGCCGGGGGTGCTCCGCGACACGGAGGCCGTCTTCATCGGATTGGCGCCCGAGTTCGCCGGACCGGCGCTGAGCGGGCTGCTGCCCGCAGGCCCGGCGGTGTACGCGGGCCCGGACGGGCTCGAGTATCCGGATCTCGTGCGGATCGTCTTCCCGTTCGATCTCTCGGCGTTCGACGGTGACACGTCGACGCTGCGTGTGGTGCGCCGCGATGCGTCCGGCACGCCGACGGTGACGTCTCTGACCGGGCTGATCATCGACGCGGTCGAGGAGACCGTGAGCGTGCAGTTCGGCAAGGGCGGCACGTTCGCGGCGTTCCGGCTGGTTCCCTCGCCGGTCGCCAGCTCGGTGTTTCCGTTCCGCGGCGACTCGCGTGGCGAATTCTACGAGATCACGATCTTCGGGACGGGCTTTCGCGACGTGCTCGACGGCGACGGGGAGCACGTGCTGAAACTGGTGAAGGACGGCGTCGTGCTGGACGCGGAGCCGAGGAGCGTTGATGCGATCTCCGTGACATTCCTGGCGCCGGGCCACGTCGGCGCCGGCCGCGTGACGTTCGGCGTCCTCGACACCGAGACCGGCCTGGTTGCGAACCTACCGACGAATTCGTTCGAGTACTTCTAGGGCGGGGGACGCGACTCGGGCGGCGCGCGCCCGACGTCGACGCCGCGCGTGCTCGGGATGCCGCGCCGTCGCCCAAGGCCGCCCGATCGACGCGCGTCGACCGCGGACCGCCGTCCACCCACCAAGTGCGAGCGATGCGAGTCGGCGGGGCGGATCAGGAGATCCGCCCGTACGGTGTCGTTGGCGTAGTCGGCCCGGTGGATCGGAGGAGGTGACACCCACCCGGATCCCCACCCGGGGCGCGGCGGTTGCGCGTCAGCGCAAGCGCCGTGACGCGGGCGATGAGGCCACGCAAGGCTGCGACCGAGGGGCTCCGCGCTCGCGTGCGAGGTGACGCAGCCGCGGAGCCGACCAACAACACGGGAGGCGCGGCGATTGCCGCGTGTCCCGATGCGCGTCAGTAACCAGCTGCGAGCAATCGACGTGACCCCGGGGCGCGGCGGTTGCGCGTCAGCGCAAGCGCCGTGACGCGGGCGATGAGGCCACGCAAGGCTGCGACCGAGGGGGTGGCTCTCGCGTGAGAGCGGACGCAGCCGCGGAGCCGACCAGCCACAACGTAGGGCGCGGCGATTGCCACCTCTCGCGACGTGCGTCCACCTACGACGCGCCCTGCAATCGCCGTGACCGCCCCCTACAGAATCGAGAGCACCTCGTTCAGCGGATCCACACTCACGCCGTAGTTGTTGTCGATCGCGAACCGCGACAGCTTCGGGAGCGGCGACGGATCCGCCAGCACACCGAGCGACACGATCGCCATCGCGCGCACGAGGTCCTTCTCCTTCTTGTCGGCGTACACCGCCTTCAGGTTCGGCAGGGCGGCGTTGATGCGCAGTACCCCGAGCGACATCGCGGCGCTGCCACGTTCGTAGATCGTGCCGTCCTTCGACTCCAGCGTCTCGATGAAGAACTGGCGCGCCGCCGGATCGTGGAGGAGACCGAGCGCCACGCCGAGGTTCATGCGCAGACGTGAGTCGTTCTCCTTCTTCAGCCGCTCGCGCAGCATCTCGGCCGAACGGCGGCTCTGGAGCATTCCGAGCGCGAGCGCCGCGTAGCCGGGTAGCCAGATGTCGCCGCGCGTCTGGGCCTCGACCTCGATCAGCGGGATGGAACCCTGGTCACCCATGAGTCCGAGGGCCGTGCAGTACGCGCCGCGCACGCTCTTCGTGGGAGCTCGCGACAGCTCCTTGCGGATGCTCCGCGCGGACGGCGTGTGCTTCGCCAGGCCGAGCGCGAGCGCGAGGAACGGCTTGTCCGAGTTCCCGCCCGCATCGAACATCTTCGCCAGCTTGACCTTGAGCTCGTCGTCGGCCATGCGACCGAGCGACACCGCCGCGAAGTGTCGCGTCAGCGGATCGGAGTCCGACGTGGCGCGTAGCAGCTCCGCGATCGACGCGGCGTCGTCGGTGGTCGCGATGCGCCCGAGGGCGATGGCTCCAGCGCGACGCATGTTCGCGTCCTTGTCGCGGCGGAGCACGTCGCCGATGTCCTCGAGCGAGTCGCGATCACCGAGGCGCCCGAGCGAAAGCACGGCATACGAGCGCACGAGGTCGTCGTGCCCCTTGCCGAAGGCGATCTTGCGCACGGAGGGGATGACCTCGGGGTTGCCGGTGATCCCGAGCGCGACGACCGCCGACGCGACGAGCGGAGGCGACATCCGCTTGCCGCCCGAGACCTTCGGGCCGCCCTTCTTGACGAAGCGCAGCAGCATCGCGGTGGCGTCGTCGCCGCCGATCATGCCGAGGCCGAACGCCGCGAAGGAGCGGTGACGCGTGTTGTCCTTGCGATCCGACAGGATGCCGACGAGGTAGGGGATGGTCTCCTCGGCCTGCAGCATCCCGAGCGCGAGGAGCGCCGAGTCCCGGACGTCCTTGTGGTCGTCCTTCTCGGCCATCTTCCGCAGCTCGGCGATCGCCTCGCGGTCACCGAGCTTTCCGATGGCGATGCAGGCTGCGGTGCGGACCTCGAAACTCGAGTCGTTCAAGGCCTCGCGGAAGAACGGCTTCAGGTCTTCGCGGACCCGTTCGTCGTCGCGGGCCCGGGCGTCACGCGCGGCGTTACCCGGCTCGCCGTCGTCCGCTCCGGGAGTGATCGCTGCGCCCGACTCGCGCATCCGCTCGTGGAGGCGCAGCAACTCCTCCTTGTTCGCGGCCCACCAGGCCTCCCACTGCGTGACGGCCGTACCGGGGTCGGCCGTGCCCGGGGGCACCGCGCCGCCGGAGGGGATGCCGCCGCCGCCGCGATACGCGCCGCCATGGGCGTACGCGGGCGACGCGGCGAGTGCGGAAGCGACCGCGAACGCGACGACTGCAAGGACCTTCATCCGACCTCCTCGAACGGACGCCGCGACGCGACGTGCCGAGTTCGACCCCGCTCCGAGCCTATCCGGGGGCGGCACCGCCGCAAGGCGCAGGATGGGACGTCGGTCGCGTCAGCGGACGATCAGGATGTCGCAGATCGTGAAGGAACCGGTGGCCGTGCCGCCACCGTCGAGCGCGAGTTCGAAGACGCCGAAGAGCGTCTTGGCCTCCAGATCGAGGTGCTCGATCGAGATCTGGCCCGACGTGGCCACTCGCAGGCCACCGCCGTCCTCGACCTCTGCGCGCGCAGCGCCGACGCCCGGTCCGACGGCGAACGTGCCCGGTCCGTCGACCTGATTTGGAGCGAACGAGAGGCGGACCGCCGTTCCACCGGGCTCGGTGGCATCGAGGTCTAGGCTCGAAATGCCGCTCGCCGAGAGTGTCAGCAGGCCGTCGATGTTCGTGGCGCGCGTCGCCGCACCGCCCAGGTCGAGCCGCACGGCCCCCGCCGCGGTCCCGGTCTCGCTGGGCGCACACGTGTACGGGCCCGTCACGCCGCCGGCCTTCCGGATCCAGCGCTGCGCGCGGTCGATCTGACGTCCCGCGCGATCCAGGAGCCGCGCGCGGCGCCGCTGCAACGCCTGGAGCCCCGCCGACTCGGCGATGCGAACCGAGTCCTGCACCGTGCGCAGCGCTCGACGCCCAGAGCGGTGCCCCATCTCGTCCAGGGCGGCGGCGCCGAGCGCCGTGTCGTCCTGGACGGCAGCGACCTCCGCGTCCAACTCGTCCAGCAGCCCCCGCAGGAGTTCGATGGCTCGCTGATCGTCAACTGAGGTCCCCGGATAGGTCCGCTCGAGCGTCGCCGCCACCCGCTTGGCCGAGGCCAGGTCGCGCTTCAGGTCGCGCGTCTCTTTACCGAGCAGCCGGTCGACCTTCTCGAGGGCGCGAACGCGCTTGCGCTCGACTCGGTCCACGGTGTCGCGGAGGTCTTCGAGCTGCGCGTCGACGAAGTCGTCAAGCTCGTCGGAGAGATCGCTCAGCAGCCCGGCGGGTGCCGAGGCCGGAATGGCGAGTACGGCGGCGAAGGCTGCAGCGTGGATCAGTCGGCGCATGGAGTTACTCCTAGCCCGAAGGGTGTCTTCCGGCCCGTGCGGGGGATTCATCGGCTATCGCGCGGATGCGATGGAGCCGGTTCGACGTGGTGGGTCAAGTCCGTCGCGAAATGTTCCGACAGAAGAAGCGCGGAATCGGAAGCCACCACCGCCCTGTCTCGGCAAGCCACGGAGTTCCCCGAGACGGACCAGTTCCCCGAGACCCCAGGCGACGGACACCAAGAGACGGAGGTGCCGCATGAAGGCCCTGCTTTCCATGCTCGCGATCCTAGGCCTGCTGGCCATCCCGGCCGGCTGGGTCCTCCTCGAGGGGATCGACTTCGGGATCGACTCGAGCCATCCCCTCGGCACGTTCAGCGCGATGGACAGCTACCTCGTCGAGAAGAAGCTGAAGAAGGCGACGATCGAGATCGACACGCCCGACTTCTTCGACGCGACGTCCCACGCGGCGACCAAGGACCACACCTGGTACGAGTACTGGGATGGCGCCCACCAGGAGGTCGTCCGCCACAAGGTGATGATTGCGGTCGACGGCGCGGGCAAGGTCAAGGCCCTCGGTGGACGCTTCTACTCGCGCTCGGGCGGCTACAGCGACGCCGGCACGCGAGCGGAGAAGTTCCTCGCGCAGTACTTCGCCGCGGTCTCGAGGAACAAGGACATCAAGTTCCAGAAGGAACTGGAGCCGGGGGCCGACCTCTCCGAGTTCAAGTTCGTCAGCTTCCAGCGCGGCGGTCTGAAGGGCTACTGGAAGAAGATCCCCTCGACCGGCGACGTCCGGCACACCAACACCATCAGCGACCACATCATGATCTGGATGCCGTAGCCAGCCGCCGTCGATCGTCGTACGCTCGGAGGCTTACGCATCTGCACAAGGGGATCTCTTCGTGTCCACACGTCATCGTGTCCTGGCGTCGCTCGCACTCGTCGCCGCTGCCGCCGTCGCGACGGCTGACATCACCGGTCAGTGTGTCGATATCTCCCTCGAGGGGAGCGCGCGCTCGTCGATGGCCTACAAGGGCCGCGTGGCCGGCGGACCGACGGCGTCGGTGAAGTACGCCCTCGACCCCTTCGCCAACCTGTGCTTCAACGCGAGCGGCTTCGACCTGGCTCCGCTGGCCACTGCGAGCAACATCGCGGCCGCGCGCCCGCTGTCGGCATTGCTCCGTCTCACGGTCGACGACGCGGTGCGGAGCTCGGCGAACGGCTTCCGATTCGTGGCCTCGGAGCGTTCCGTGCCGGAGGGCCTCCGGCTCACGTTCCTCGACGATGTCTCGAGCTTGTTCCGCAGCTTCGACGACAACTTGCGTCCCGGACTGATCGATGTCGGGGGCGGCGGGGACGGTGGCGGAGGTTTCACGACCATCACCCCCTTCGCGAAGGTCCCGGCCGCGACGGAGGGCGTGATCGAGCTCGAGCGCGTGAAGGTGATCGTCAAGGGCCGGTCGTCTCGGGGCGACACGCTGTTCTCCGGCGTCGTCAAGCTCATCGGCAAGGGCACGATCGTGGGCGGCCCGAACGACGGGCGCCGCTTCACCGGCGCGATCAAGATCAAGTTCAAGCGCAGCGAGCGACTCCGCCTCACGTAAGTCGGATCGCTCACGAGGCCTCCCCGTGCGGGGCGACCCGAGCGTCTGCCTCGCTGGTCAACAACGGTGACCGCCGGTAGCATCTGTCGTCGCTTCATCGAGCAGACGTCCGGCTTCTGTTTCGACTCGGCCGGAGCGAACCTCTTCGTGAACTTCAGGCCGCTGAACCTCCCGAACGACTTCTCCAGCAACACCGGGCTGTTCCTCACTGTCGACGGCGCCGTGAAGAGCTCACGCACCTCCTGGCGGTTCAAGGCGAGCGAGCGGAGCGTGCCCGAGGGGATCCGCGACAGCTTCCTGAACGACGTCGCCCTCTTCTTTCGGAACCTCGACCAGAACGTCGAGTTCAACACCAACCCGGTATCCGGCAAGCCCTCCGAGGCCACCGGCGGCACCATCTTCCTCCAGCGTGCGAAGGTCGTGATGAAGGCGAAGTCGTTCGCCGCCGACACGTTCTTCTCCGGCTCCGCAAAGATCGTCGGCAAGGGCACGGTCAGCGGCGGGCCCAACGACGGTCGCCCGTGGGTCGGGTCCGCGAAGGTGAAATTCAAGCGCAGCCAGGGGTTCGGCGACTTCTGATCGCCGTCGTCCGTCGGACTCGACGGTGATGGATCGCCTGCTCTCCGTGCTCGCGCGCCGGCCGGCGCTGGGGTGGGCCGTCACGTTCACGTACGTCGTGCTCGTGTTCCTCAGTCACGACGAGATCCAGCGGCTCTCGAAGTGGCTGCGCGACACGTTGACGCCAGCGCTATGGACGCCGCTGGTCATCGCCGCGCTCGTCGCGACGACCGTCGTGACCACGCTCCTCGTCGAACGCCGTCTATGCCACTCCGCCGTTCGAAGCGAGGCACGGATCGCGTGGTGGACCTCGGTGGGCCTTGCGGTCGTCTGCGCCATCGTGCTCTTCGCCGCCAACGCGGAGGCGATCCATTTCGCGCAGTACGCCATCCTGACCGTGCTGCTCGTCGGACTGGTCGGGCGACTCTCGTGGGCTGCGCTGCTCGCGACGCTGATCGGCGCCGCGGACGAGGCGTTCCAGTACGCCGTCCTCCACTCCCGGTGGCGCGTTCGCTTCGACACGAACGACGTGGTGCTGAACGCCGTCGGTGCCGCACTCGGCGTCGCGTTGGTCCTCGTGTTCGCGTCCGTGCGACGACGCCGCGCGGGCGAGCCGCGACCCTCGCTGCCGCACGTGCTGGCACCGCTGGCCCTGACTCTGGCTCTCGTCGGCGGAGGCGGTCTGCTCGCGTTCGGCAGGGGACACCTCGGCCTCTACCGCGAGCACGCACAGCCGCAGACCGTGGTGCTGCTCAGTCGGTCCAAGCGCCCGGTGACGCGGTGGAAGACCCCGCGACGGCAGCGATCTCACTACGTGCTGCACCCGGGCGTTGCGTTGCTCGTCTCCGTGGGGATCGTGGGCGCCTTGGGCCTCTTCGACCGGCGCGTGAGCTACTCGTCGCCGACAACCTCGTAGACCTGCACGTCGGGGATGGGGTGGAGCAAACGCTCGGCCGCCGGCTGGCGCGACGCGTGCACACGTCGGAACTGCGGAAGGGCGGCGAGCGGTACGGGACTCATCAGGGGGTCGTCGCTCACGATCCGCGCGAAGGCGCTATCCAGCGACTGCAGGTGCCGCAGGGCGTCGTCGTACGTCTCATGCTGGCGGAAGGACGTGATGACGCGGCGCGTGTCGCCGTTCGGCATCGTGCGTTCCGCCCACCTGATGACTGTGCTGGAGCCAGGCGGGTCCCACGCGAGACCCTCGAACGTGTGCAGGCGTACGAGCAACGTCTCGAACTACGCGGCGTGGAACACGGTGAGCGGTCGCAGCGACCGGTCGCTCTCCTCGAGGTAGTAGGTGGCGACGAGCTCGTCGGGTCCGTCCCGTGCCCAAGCGCGTAGCTGCGGCACGGTGCCCGTGAGTTCGCCATCGGCGGCGGGGATCATCGGCAGCGCACCGTCCACGACGACGTAGCGGATACCGCGTTCGCGGCAGGTCTTCGCGGCACGGTCGGGACGGCGCTCGAGCAGCAGTCGTGCCGCGCGACGCGCTCCCGCCTGCGTCGCGTTGGCGACCGGCGCACGCCTCGCGCGCTGAGCGATCCACCAGCCTGCGTCCCACCACGCGAGGACTCCGTAGGGTTTCACGTCCGAACGAGACGGCGTCTCGGTGCGCATCCAGTCGAGCGTCTCGACCCACGCCGCTCGTGGACCGGTGCGTGCGGACGCGATGCGGAGCGTCGCCGGCGCGAGCGGAACCGCGATGGCGGCCACGGCGGCACAGGGCCACAGCACGCGACGCACCCAGACTGGCGGACCGGCGGCGGCGGCCCAGAGTCGAGTGAGGGGTGGACCGAGAACCACTCCGGTGAGCACGGCCGCGCACGCCGCCAGGTAGTACCCGAAGCGATTCTGACCGAGCGTTGCGAGGAGCATCGCGGCAGTCCAGGCGACGACCAGCGCGTGATCCGGACACGCGTCGCGCACCGCGCGCCGGGCGAGGACCACCAGGCCGACGAGTGCGAGAGGGAGCGTCACGCCGAAGTGTCTCCAGGCCCGAGCGAGTGTGAACGCTCCGTCTTCCACGAGCAGCGGCTGGGCTTCCGTGACCGTCTGCTGCAGTCCGGACCCGCGGAACCAGCGGAGCCCGCGGACGAGCCGGAGCAGCACGTCGGGCGCGATCACGCCGACCACGAGCGCGAGCAAGGCGACGACAGCGCCGAGTCCCAAGGCCATCCGCCCAGCGCTTGCGCGCTCTCCCAGCATGCGTCGCACGACGAAGGGCACCGCTGCCGCGAGCAGCGCGAGCACCAGCCCGGTGACGTGGAACCGGACGCCCGGCAGCGAGCCTGAGAACGGGAGGACGACGAGAGCGGCGATCACGAGTGCTGCGCTGCAGCGCGGCGCCGTTTGATCCAGGTGTCCACGACGCACGGCGAGCATCTGTTGCCCGACGAGGAACGCGGCCAGCGGGAGCAGCAGGAGCGCCCCGCCCTTCCACGCCAGCAGGTAGAGACCAAGGGTGACACCGGCATCCGCGACGCGTCGCGCCACGTTCGTCTTGTCGGCCGCACAGGCGCGTGCGAATGCCAGGATCGTGCCCGTCGCCAACAGGCTCTCGAGCACGTGGTGGTCGCAGAACCCGAGCATGGATCGCGACAGCGCGTGGCCGGGCACGACCGCGACGGCGAGCGCTGCCAACAGACCGGCGCCGCGGCCCGCGAGTCGCCGCGTCAGCGCGTAGACGACAACGCAGAGCAAGGCCCCGAGCACCGGAGGTGTCAGCGCCGCGACCATCTCCACGGTGCTCGGCGACGGCGACCCGAGACCGACCAGCCAGGCCGCCGTCGCGACGAGCGCGTCCAGCAGCGGCGCCGTCCCCACGCGCTGGCCGGCCGGGTGCAACGCAAGTGCATCGAACGTGGGCCGCTGGGGGAACGTGCCGACGAAGCGCTCGATCTGTCGCAGGTGGTACCACGGGTCGACGCCCGGCAGGCGCACGTCGCCGCCACCGAACACGTGTGTCCACTGACCGACGACGCGTACGAGGAACGCTAGGACGACGGTGGCCGCAAGCGCGCAGTGCGTGCCGACGTGTGCGCGCTTCACCGTGCGCTCAGTCCTGCGCGACCAGGAGCCGTCCGCCCGGACCGTCGAGCACGAACGAGAGATGCCGCAGCACGTCGTTCCCGAGGATGCCGCGCTCGGCCCCGACGCGCAGCGCCGAGAACTCGAGCGGGACTCCGGCCAGGCTGACTCCGGTCACCCGCCGGAACGGCAGGTCGTCGCGCAGCACGGCGCGGTCGCGCGTCGCGAAGATCTCCGCGATCTCGGCGGCGCGCTCCTCGTCGGCCTCGAGGCCCAGCGTGCGGTCCCATCGCGCAGCGATCACCGAGAGCTCCGCACCGGTGTCGAGCAGCATCCGCATGTTGCCACCGTCCGCTGCGGTCAGCGCAATGACGGGGGTATCGTCCTTCCACTCGACCCGGACCGACCGCCAACTCGTTTGCGGATAGAGAACTGCCAGTCGCTCCTCGATCGGGTCGGCGGCGAGGAATCGCAACTCACCGCGTCGCGCATCAAAGAGGGTGACGCTCACGCGCAGGAGATCGGCACCGAGTATTCCGACCGGCCGCGACTGCTCCGCGCCGGGGACCGGCAGGTTGCGGAGATCGACCAGCGCGAGCTCGACGTCGTGCGCGGTGGCGCCGTCGCCGAGTTGCACTTGGGCGACGCGCGCGTGACTCCAGACGGTCCTCTGCCACCCGATGCCGCGCATGCGGCGCGGGACGAGGTAACGACTCTCCGTGAGACCGTTGGCCGCCGACCACGCGTCGTCGACGAGCGACACCGATGCCCCAGTGTCGACCAGGAAGGGTGCGGGGCGACTCGACCCCAACGTCAGCGTGATCACAGGAACCGTGTCCGGCTCGAGCGGCACGCTGCTCTCGGACCGCACGGTCATCGACGTCGGCGGCGTCGTACAGGCGCCCAGTGCGACGAGCGAGAGCAGTGCGACGGGCGAGAGCAGTGCGACGAGCGAGAGCAGAGCGACGGTCGGCAGACGGGTACGGCTCACGAGGCGTGACACGATACGTCTCCGGTCACTCGTCGCCGAGGAGCGCGAGCACGGCGCCGGCCTTCGCCGCGCGGGGGGTGTCGGGCCCGTCGGCGATCGAACGCAGGCGCGCCCGCATCTCGGGCAACTCCTCGCAGACGTCGAGCAACGTGTCTCGGGCGGCCTTCCGAGCCGTGGCCGAACCCTCCACGAGCACCTCGATGAGCGCGTCCACGGCATCCGGCCCGCAGGCGAGGAGCGTGTCGCGTGCCGCCGATGCGGACAGCACGCCGTCTCCCAGGCGTCGTGCCAGGGCCGCGGCGTGTGGGAACGGCGTCTCGGGGTCGATGAAGCGGCGCAACGAGACCGCGGCGATCGCGCGCGCACCGGGGTCCTCGTGCTCCAGGGCTCCGGCCATGGCCTCGATGACGGGTGCCGTGTCGTGATCGAGGATCTGGAGCACCCTGGGGATCTGGTCCCACACCGGCGGACTGTAGTGGTCGTACGCTCCGGCGAGAGCAGGCACCGCATCGGGCCCGAGCCTGGCGAGCAGCACCACGGCCGCACCGCGACGCGTGGGGTCGCCCAGGTGCCGAACGAGTTCCGCCGCGATCGGCTTCGCGAGCACCGGTTGTTGGAGGAGCGCCGCGGCGCAGCTCGTGGCCGTCTCGAGATCGTCGTCGACCATGCCCGCCCGCAATGCCATCGCGCCGGCGTTGCCGAGTCGGAGCAACTCCTCGGCCGCTGCCGTGCGGACCACTCGCTCGCTGTCCCGGAGACGGGCGGCGACCACCTGAGGGACCAGCGAACTCTCGGCGTACCGATCGACTAGATCACGCAACGCCCGGACGCGCACTGCCGTCGCCTCGTCGCTCGTGCGCTCGATGAGCAGATCGAGGGACTCGGGGTCGCTCGACTGCACGTACTCGCGGAGCCGTTCGGCGTCATCGACCGGCGGGGCAGTCTTCGGAGCCGGGGCCGGAGCGCGCGTCACCGGCGGGGCGGGTTCGTCGCCGCAGCTCGTCACGAGCAGCCCGACAAGGGCCACCGCGAGCGCGGCTCTCATCGCTCCACGCGTTGGAGCTCGACGCGCAGCCCCTCGGGGTCCTCGAGCACCTTGCGCAGCTCCGGAAGCCTCGACACGATCGATTCGGGCAGCACGACGCGGATGCGCCCCGGGCCCAACGCGGCGACGTCCTTGCGCTCGACGCCCGCTTCGCCGAGTCGATTGTCGAGCGTCGTGACGGTGTGCTGGAGGTCGCGCTCCGAGACGGCTTCGCCACTCGGCGAGGTGACGACGTACTCGAGCTCGCCTTGCATGCTGGTGTCGGCGCAGCCGCCCAGAGCCAAGAGCGTTGTCCCTAGCAGCAGAGTGCCCAGCAGCAGGGTGCCCAGTAGCAGTGTGCCCCGTAGCAGTGTCGTGAGCAGGGGCTGGATCGTTGCGCGCAGCGGACTAGTCCGTGCCCAGCGCGCGCTCGATCTCGTCGACGCTCGCTTCGGCCTGCTCGTAGTAGGTCCGGCTGGCGCGCTTGCGAGCCTCGCGGCCAACGGTCTGCGCCTCGCGCAGCGACCTCGACAGCTTTGCCGTGCGCTCCGCACCGGCAGTGTCACCGGCGGCGCGTGCACGCTCGGCGTCGGCGTTCAGGACGTCCCACGCGGCGTCGATGCGGTCGTTCAGCGCCCCCGTGCGCGTACCCAGCTCGCAGGCGCAGCCGGTGGCTAGAAACAGACTGCCGAGGAACAAGGCAGCGAGCAGCAGCGTCGATCGGATCATCGGGTCCTCCTGGACGGCCGCGCAGCCTACTGGGCATCTGGTCGTAACCTCCAGTGCGGACCTGCGGAGATCAGTGCGGACCTCGGGAGGATGGACTTGCGAACACGTCTCGTGCGATTGCTGGTGGTCGTACTCGCGCTCGGCGTGCTGCTTGGCGCGCCGCTGCCAGATGGCCGAGCCGGCGACGACCGCTGGCGGGCGTCGATCAACGACGCGCGTCGCGCCGCGGCGATGCAGCGCAAGCCGATCCTGATGCTCTTCCTGAAGAAGGGCGACGTCGCCTCGCAGCGCTTCGAGAAGTCGATCGGCCGCGATAAGCGGCTGCAGACGATGCTCGACGGCCTCGTCTGCGTGAAGCTCGATCCGGCGCAGCACCCCGACCTCGTGAAGCGCTACCACCTCGCGACGTTCCCGGCGGCGCTGTTCGGCACGTCCTGGGGCCGGCCGATCAAGCTGATGGTCGGCGTGACGTCCACCGCGAAGCTGCGCGGGCAGATCAAGCAGGTGGATGCGAAGTTCGCGAAGCTCATGGATCCGACACAGAACGTGTCGAAGACGCGGCCGCGCAGCCCGTCGCCGGTGACGAGAGCGACGCGTCGTCCTCATGTCTCGTCGTGCCCGACGGCCTGCGAACACTGTGACCCGGCGATCGAAGCCGCGCTCGCGTGGCTCGTGAAGCGTCAGTCGTCGGACGGCGCCTGGCGCAAGCCCGACAGCGAGACCGAGACGAAGGCCGAGGGCGGCCAGATCCTGACCCGATCGATCGACCACATCGAGGTGTCGCTGACGGGCGTCGTCGGGATGGCTCTGCTCGCCGAGGGCAGCACGCCTGACTCTGGACGTCACGCCGCCGCGATCCGTCGCGGGGCTTCCTTCCTGCGGCGTGCGGTTCGACCTGACGGGATCATCAGCCCGCACTCGGGCGTCGACGAGTTCGTCTACCTCGCGCACTCGATCTTCGAGACGTCGCTCGCGGCCATGTTCCTCGCAGAGGTCCAAGCCCTGCAGCCGCAGAAGGAGTTGCACGCCGAGCTGGCGCGCGTGGCGCGCGCGATCGAAGGAGCGCAGGACGAGCGCAGCGGCGGGTGGGGCTACACGTTCGACGCGAAGGAGCACCCGCCGATGACGAAGCGTGGCTGGCGCCTGCTGGCCACCACGCATTGTGCGATGTCGGCGCTGAACGCGATCCGCGATGCCGGCGTGCCGGTGAGCGAAGAGGTCCTCGAACGCGGCGTCGGCTACCTGGAGTCGTGCCTCGGTCGCGACGGCTCGTTCACCTATCGCACGGAGCTGCGCGGCGGCAAGGGCTACCCCGGCGCGACGGCCGGCGCGCTCTACGCGATCGCCCGTTCAGGACTGCGCGATGCGGACGCGCTCGAGGGACCGCGCGAGCGACTGCGCTACACGTTCACGCAGCTCGAGGGCTTCGGCGAGCACTGGTGGTTCTTCGCGTTCTTCACGGGTCTCGCCATGAACGATCGGGGCGAGGGCGCGTGGGACACGTTCCACCGCCACTTCCGCGACGTGCTGCTCGAGAACGTCGGTGACGACGGCACGTGGGCCGAGCAGGACAAGAAGGCGGGCGTCACGTTCTCGACGGCGATCGCCGCGTTCCTCCTGCAGCTCGACCACGGCCACCCGCCGATCGCCTCGCGCCGCACGGGGGAGACGGATCTGGCTGAGCAGGCCGACCCGAAGCGCCGTCGCAAGCCGCGCTACGTGAAGAACCCGCACCCGGCGAGCCGCGTGAAGGTGTTCGAGGTCGAGGGGGGCTACCAGGCCGACCTGATCGTGTCCGTCGACGGACCGACCGACGCTGCGTACTTCGCCAAACTGGAACGCGGGGTCCGCGCCGCGAACCGATTGCTGTGGGATCTGACCGACGGTCAGATGTCGCTGCACCAGGTCGAACTCGTCGGCGGCGGGAAGCGCGCCGACGAGGCCGACGTACTGGTCCTCGAGGACTTCTACTCGGACCCGGCGATACCGCGTCACGGCGGAGCGCACGGCATCACGATGGTCTCCCGCCGCACCGATCTCGTCGGGGGCCGAGCGGTCGTCGGTCATCGCATCGGCGAGTGGGTGAAACTGCCGTACAGCGTCGGCGAGGAGCCGTTCCCGTGGCATCACGACGGGCCCGTGCGCGTCTTCGCCCACGAACTCTGCCACTACCTCCTCGGCGTGCAGGACGAGTACGGAGTCGGCGGCTCGTTCTGCGACTGCATCGTCGGCAACCGCCACGCGACCGAGCTCTGCGGCGACCACAACCACACCGACGATCGCCGCCCGCACTCGTGCTGGGCGCACGCCGAGCTGCTGTACCCGCGTCTCTTCGTCCCCGGGGAGACGGATCCGGGTCCGTGGGACCCGCCACGCGCGATCGTGAGGGTCGTGGACGAGTAGCGGCTACTCGCCGTCGTCCGGCGCCTCCGGCTCTGGCTCCGGGAAGAGTGGGAAGCGAACGAGGTGCCCGTCCTTGTCGGTGTCGAGTCCGGTGGTGCCGTCCCAGGAGATGCCACGCGGCTGCGGCGTCCCGCTGGCGAACTCCAGGACGTGAGTGGGCTTGCCGTTGAGCGGCGAATGAACGTGCAGCTTGATGGGACGCGCGCGGCTCCGACGATGCGGCTGCAGCAGGATGTGCTTCGCAGCGGGAGCATGCCGGAGCCGACACGAGATGCTGTCGACGTTGACCCGGAACAGACGCTTCAGGTTGCGCATGTCCCAACCGACGAGCAGCGGATCCGCTCCGATCGGTCCGTTCTTCTCCGGCCGTGACACCGTCACGAGGAGGCCGCCCTCCTGAGGCCCATCGAGCAGCGCACTTCGCCACCCCGTGCCACCGAGCGGGACGTCGCGCGACGAGAATCGCTTCGCCTTCCCGGTGATCCTCATCGGCTTGAGTCGCGAGACGCCCGTGCCTCCTCGTCTTCCCTCACGATGCGCTCGAGCTCCTTCTGGCCGGGCAGATCCTGAGCTGGAGCGGGTGTCGAGGCGAGGACGATGAACAGCGTGGCGAGCGCCACTGCAGAGATGCGCAGCATGGGTATCCTCCGTCCCCGCGAGGATACCGGGTGCGCTGCGGCGGTGATCTTCGCCGTTCCGTCATGCAGTTCCAGACGCGACGGCGAGCGAACTTGCGCCGTGGTTCGATCAGTCGATGCGTCGCGACCCGCCGCTACTCGTCGTCCTTCGGGAAGAGCTCGAACCGGATCAGGCGTCCGTCTTTGTCCACGTCGAAGCCCGTCTTGCCGTCCGGGGAGACTCCGCGTGGCTGCGGCGTGCCGCTCGAAAACTCGCGCTTCTCCAACAGCCTCCCCGTCTCGGCCGAGTGGGCGAAGACGGTGCGAGCGCCCTCGGCTGTGCCGTCGCTCGACATGAGGAGCACGCGCGTGGCGCTTCGCGCCGGCAGGACGCGACGACTCTCGCCGGGTGGCAGATCCAACCGGAAGCGCGACGCGCCAGTGCGAAGGTCCCAGCCTGCGACGAACCTGCGCTTGGGCGCGCTCGCCATCCACGAGACGGTGACGACGAGTCGCAGCTTGTCCAGCGCCGTCGCGTCGAACATCTCGTCGCCGAGCGGTAGCTCCGCCGGCGTCTCGGTCGCATGCCGGGCGCCGAACCCCCCTGCGACGGACCAGACCGGCGCGGGATTCCGGCTACGAGCGCTGATCTCCCCGAGATCGTGCAACTCGAGCGCCCCGTCCCTCCGGATCAGCGCGCGCCGGGAGTCCGCAAGGAACGCCATCTCAGACTCGTCGCCGGCGACCGTGAGCGGGAGTCCCAGGTTCTTCCCCGTCACCGCGTCCACGACCGCACTCGGCGTTCGCAGTTGGCCCACGAGCAGAACTCGCGTTCCGTCCGGCGCGACGTCGATGTCCACGTAGCCGCGTGGTGCCGGGTCGCCTCCGGTGCCGAAGACGTGCCGTGACGTCGCCTCCGCGAGATCGATCTCGCAGATGCGCCAATCTTCCGTGATGGCATAGACGAGAGGTTCGCGGGGGTGGAAGACCAGCCTCAGCACCTGGGAGGGACCGCCCGGCACGAGCACGTCCGCCGCCGGGTCGCCGTCGGTCCAGACCTCGAGTCGGTTGCCAGGTCCGACGGCGGCGACGCGACGCCCGAAGGCGTCGACCGCGAACGCCGTGCGGATGCCCAGGGCGTCGCACTCCGCGCGGTCCCTCAGGATCCTGTCGCGCACGCTCTTCTCGAGTTCGGCCAGCTCGTCCGCGTTCACGCCGCGGTGAGCGTCCGGCTCGCCGGACGTGCCGCACAGGTCGCCGTCCTGCGCGAGCGCGGGCAGCGCGACCGCGAGCCCCAACGTGACGACGATGGCAACCGTTCCGCGTAGCACGTGCCCTCCTTCGGTCCGCTCCCACGCTAACGCACGGGCTCTGACGCGGTTCAGTGCGAGATTCCGCGCAACTCCGTTTCGGCGTTCCGTCATGCAGTTCCAGAGGCGACGATGCCCGGGAGGCCGAGATGACGGAACGACGGACCTGCGATGACTGCGGCGGCTCGCTGCCGCCCGATGCTCCGGCAGGGGCGTGCCCGCGGTGTCTCCTGGCCGCCGGACTCGAGCTCGAGGACGAGGCTGAGGGCGTCGAGGCTGCCGACGAAGCACCGTCCGACGAGGCTGTCGACCCCCTCGCGAGTGGGGCCGACGAGGCCACGCCGCTCCCCGAGGCCAAGTCGCCTCCGCCGCGCAAGCGCCCCGAGCCGCCGCCGGTCGCGGAGGTTGCCGAGCACTTCCCCGCGCTCGCGATCGAGGAACTGATCGGGTTCGGCGGGATGGGCATCGTCTATCGGGCGCGACAGCGCTCGTTGGATCGCGTTGTCGCGCTGAAGGTGCTGTGGCCCGAACTCGCCTCCGAGACGGCGTTCGCCGACCGCTTCACGCGGGAAGCTCGCGCCATGGCGCGGCTGGATCACCCGCACATCGTGCGCGTGTTCGAGTTCGGCGAGCGCAACGGCCTGTACTTCCTCGTGATGGAGTACGTCGACGGCGTCAACCTGCGCGAGTTGATGGACGGCGGCGAGTTCGAGCCGCGACAGGCGCTGTCGATCGTGCCGCAGGTCTGCGACGCGCTGCAGTACGCGCACGACCAGGGCGTCGTGCACCGCGACATCAAGCCGGCCAACGTGCTCATCGACAAGGCGGGCCGCGTGCGGATCGCCGACTTCGGCCTGGCGAAACTCGTCGAGGGCGAGGACGTCACGCTGACGCGCGCGGGCCAGGTCATGGGCACGCTTCACTACATGGCACCCGAGCAGTACCGGACGCCCGACGACGTCGACCACCGCGCGGACATCTACTCGCTGGGCGTCGTCTTCTACGAGATGCTCACCGGCGACATGCCCGTCGGCCGCTTCCAGGCGCCGTCGAAGAAGGTCACATTGGACGTCCGGCTCGACGAGGTCGTGCTGCGGACGCTCGAACGCGAGCCAGATCGCCGCTATCAGCGCGCGTCCGACGTGGCGACGGCGATGTCGACGATCTCCGGTGACGTGCGATCGCCGGAAGCCCCGTTCGATTCGGATAGCCGTGTCGAAGGTGAGAGGGAAGAACCCTCCGCCGACGGCGTCGCGGAACCGGCGGACGAGACCGACGAACCGGCGGAGTCGAGGTCGGCCACGTTCGCGTGGTCGTCAGATGACGAGACGACGGGTCGTCTGTCGAAACTGGCCGTGGCGGCTTCCCTCCTGTTGCTCACCCAGATCGTCTTCGGCCTGATCGGGCTCGCCGTGCCCGAGGTGATCCTCCTCTCGATCGGGAGTGGCGCGACGGCGATGATCGTCGGACTCGTCGCGTGGATCCGCGTCGCGCGGAGCAACGGCGCGCTGCACGGCATCCCGTACGCCGTCGCTGGCACGTTCCTGCCCCTGCTGACCTGCTGCGCGGGCGCGGCCCTCGGTGTGATGATCGCCAGCGCGAACGGCGTCGCTGACGGCATCAACGAGATCGGCCGATCCGGGCCTGTGTACGTCGGGCCAGATGGCGTACGGCTGGGAGAGATCGTAATCAGCGAGGACGGTGTGCGCGTTGGCGACTCGATCGAGATCGGCGAGGACGGCGTGGTCGTGAAGGAGCCGCTGACGATCGACGACCGCGGCATCCGGCCCACCGGTGAGACGGAGTCGGGCAGCGGCCAAGCCGTCTGGGACCCGAGCGGCGTGCACGTGCAGTACGACGAGGACCTGCCGGCGCTCTACGTGACGGGCGGTCCCGGGTGGATGGACAACGACGGCCGCTCCGAGCGGATCGCCAACATCCAGTGGCAGTGGATCGAGGCGCAGAAGGCCAGCGCGAACGGGACGCTGACGCGCGAGACGTCGTATCGCTACTACCGGAACGAGGACAGGGATCTGCTCGGGGCAATGGACGATGCTCGCTTCGCTCGGAAGCGGGCGCACTTCGAACTCGGCGCACCGCTCTATCCGCTCGACCCGAAGGACGGCGACCTGAGCATGTTCAACCTGACGACCGCGCATCTCGACGCCGACGGACAGGGCGCACAGGTCACGGCCACAGGGCCGGAGTACGACCTCGTGTTCCGCATGTTGCGCGAGCACGGCAACTGGTACTTCGAGGTCGGCTACGTCAAGGCGGCCCGCGAGGGCCTCGCGATTCCGCAACGCATCATCGAAGCGACTGACGCCAGCACTGTGCAGACGTGGAGCTCAGAGAACCACATCGACTCCGACGCGGTGAACGCGATCACGTCGCTGTGGACGCGCCTCACCGAGGCCGCCACCGATGGCGCGCTGACGCGCGAGACTGCGGCTCCGTTCTACGCCCCGAGTCACCGTCGGGACCTGATGAAGAAGTCGGAGACCACGCTGGTCGAGCAAGTAGCCGCGGACGAACTGGGCGTCCCCTTTGTCTCCAAGGTTGGTTCGATGTCGCTTGCTGAGTTCTCGTTGAGGCACGTCGATCTCACTGACCGCAACACTCGCGCGCGCGCCAAGGCGACCGCCGGCGGCTTCGAGTTGCGCTTCACTCTGGTGCGTGACGGCGATGAGTGGTTCTTCGAGCTCGGACCGGTTGAGCGCAACGATCTGGCAACGACGCGATGAGCACCGGCGCGCCCGGTGGGGCACGTCGCTTCCTCACGACCCAGTGGAGCGTCGTCCTCGCCGCCAATGAGCCGGACTCGGCGGTCGCGCGCGGCGCCCTCGAGGAACTCTGCGCGGCGTACTGGTATCCGCTCTACGCGTTCGAGCGCCGACGCGGCACGTCGTCGCACGACGCGCAGGACCTCGTGCAGGAGTTCTTCGCAACGCTCGTCGAGAAGGGCTACCTGCGCGACGCCGACCGGGAGCGCGGCCGGTTTCGGACGTTTCTGCTGACGGCGTTCCGCAACCACACGTCGAAGGAGCGCGCGAAGGCCGGTGCGCAGAAGCGTGGCGGCGACCTGACGCACCTGTCGCTCGACTTCGAGGACGGCGAGCGTCGCTACAAGTCCGAGCCCGAGGACGGACTCACGCCCGAACGCGTGTTCGAGCGGCGCTGGGCGCTGACGCTGCTCGACCTCACGCTCACCCGGTTGGAGGAGACGATGCGCGCCGACGGGAAGGAGCGCGTATTCACGGCGTTGCGCCCGTTCCTGGCCGCCGGCACGTTGCGGCCCTCGTACGAAGACGCCGCCGAGGCCGCGGGACTGACCGTCTCCGCCGTGCGCTCCGCCATCCGCCGACTGCGCATCGCCTACCGCGACGCCCTCCGCGACGAGATCGCGCGAACCGTGCCCGACGGCGCCAGCGTGGACGACGAGATCCGGCATCTCATGGATGCGGTCGCTAACTAGCGGCCTGTCGGAGTGGCGGCCTCGCCGTGCGAGAGACCGCCGGCGCGACAGGCCGCTAGTTAGAACGATCGCCGGGTGCCCGAGCGTCACCGCGGCGGACGAGCATCTGGGCGCCGCGCCCAACATGCTGAACTGGCTGCTGAAAGGAGGTCGGCGTCCGGTACCTTCTTCGCGCGAGGGAGGCCGGGATGTCGAACGGTGAACGGGCGGTGCGGATCACGTTGACGTCGTTGCTCGCCGCGGCGTGCGCGCAACCGTCCCAGCCGGCCGACTCGTCGTCGCCGCCGGCGTCCGGGCCGACCGAGGTGGAGGAACTGATCGCTGCGGTGTCACCGGAGCGCCTGCGAGCCGACACGGATCGGTTGGCGGGGTTCGGGACACGCCACAGCCTGTCCGACACCGAGTCCGAGACGCGGGGCATCGGCGCCGCACGCCGCTGGCTGCACGCGCAGTTCGAGGCGGCGAACGCGGCGTCGGGTCGCACCGGCGACGACGCGCTGCGAGTGTCCTTCGACCGCCACGATCTCGGCGTGTCGAAGCGGGTGCCCGAGAGCGCCGAGATCGTGAACGTGATGTGCGAGATCCCGGGCGCGATGCCCGAGGCCGCCGCGCGTCGGTACTACGCGATCGCGCACTACGACTCGCGCGCCACGGACGTCATGCAGCCCGACGTCGAAGCACCGGGCGCGAACGACGATGGCTCCGGCACCGTCGGTCTGCTCGAACTGGCGCGGGTGCTCTCGATGCAGCGCTTCGACGCGACCATCGTGCTCATGGCGGTGGCGGGGGAGGAGCAGGGGCTGCTCGGCTCACGTGCACATGCACGCGCCGCGAAGGACGCCGGCCACGAGATCCTCGGCGTGCTGTCGGCCGACATGATCGGCGATCCGACGGGCGCCTCGGACGGCGCAGGTGGCGTGCTCGGCACGAGCGCCCGAGACGCGGTACGCGTGTTCTCCGAGGGACTCCCTCGTTCCGCCTCACCGGAGCAACTCGCGAACCTCGCGAAGCTCGGCGCCGAGAACGACTCGCGGTCGCGACAACTCGCGCGCTACGTCGCCGAGATCGCGGCGCTGCACGCGACTGCGGTCCAGCCCCTGCTCGTGTTCCGCAACGATCGCTTCCTGCGCGGCGGCGACCATACGAGCTTCGTCGAGCAGGGCTTCGCCGCGGTGCGCTTCACGGAGCTGCACGAGAACTTCGACCGGCAGCATCAGGACCTGCGCACCGAGGACGGCCGGGTCTACGGCGACACCGCGGAGTTCGTGGACGAGGGCTACCTCGCGGACGTCACGCGTGTGAACGCCGCCGCGCTCGCTCACCTCGCGCGCGCGCCGTCACCTCCGCCGGAAACGCGCATCATCGTTGCCTCGCTCGCCAACGACACGACGCTGCGTTGGTCGCCATCGCCGGAGTCCGACGTCGCGAGCTACGAGGTCGTCTGGCGCGCGACGACGAGCCCGACGTGGACGGATTCGCGCGACGTCGGTGACGTGACCGAAGCCACGATCGAGCTGTCGAAGGATCACTGGCTCTTCGGCGTCCGCGCCGTCGATCGCGAGGGCTACAAGAGCCCTGTCGCGTTCCCCGACATCGCCCGCGAATAGGGGTACGACGGATCGCCTGCGAGAGCAGCGTCGATCGCGAGGGCGGGGTGGATCAGGAGATCCACCCGTACGGGCGGATCTCCTGATCCGTCCCCGACTGTCCCGATGGCGCCCACTCGTCCCGGTTCTCGGAACCGCCCCCTCGCCCGGCAGAGCACGCCATCGTGCGGTACGCTCGATAGGGCGGCTTCGCGAACGTTCGCGAACAAACCGCCGCCTTCGTGGGTTCAACGGAGAGAACAACAGAGACGCACGCGCTAAGGAGGTCACGGACCGAGAACCCGCAACGTGCGGCGGGGTGGTCCGATCAGATATGCAACGACATCGTCTTCCCAGGGGAAGGGAGGGCCACACGCGCCGGGGGGCGCATGCCGGAGGGACGGCTCTCGTCCTGACTGGCGGCGGTGCACGCGCCGCGTATCAGGCGGGGTTCCTGCAGTACACGGCGCACGCGTTCCCGGATGCGCACTTCGACATCGTGACCGGCGTGTCCGCCGGAGCGATCAACGCCGCGTTCCTTGCCGCACACCCAGGCAAGTTCACGACCGCCACCGACGACCTCGTCGCGCTCTGGTCGGGTCTCGCGTCGCACGACGTGTACTCCGCAGATGCCGGCTCGCTCGTCGGCCAGATCCTGCGCTGGGGTCTACGCCTCGTCACGGGTGGTGCGCGCGCCGTTCCGACCACACGCGGTCTCCTCGACGCGACGCCGCTGCGCGGACTGCTGCAACGCGTGCTGCACGCGGATCACACCGGACGCATCCCCGGGATCGCCGAGAACATCCGCAAGGGACGCCTGCGCGCAGCAGCGGTGACGACGTCGAGCTACTCGACGGGGCGCTCCGTCACGTTCGTCGAGGGGCTCCGTGCCGTGCGCCGCGATCGGCCGAACAGCGTGACCGTCTCAGCCGGGCTCAACGTCGATCACATCACCGCATCCAGTGCGCTGCCACTGCTCTTTCCGGCGGTGCGGATCGACGACGCCTGGTACGGGGACGGCGGCGTGCGGCTCGCGGCGCCGCTGTCGCCGGCGATCGATCTCGGCGCCGATCGCATCCTGGCCGTCACCACGTGTCGCGCGCTCTCGGCGGACGAGGCGCGTAGCGCGGCGAGCGATACGTACCCGCCGCCCGCACAGGTCGCCGGTGTACTGCTCAACGCCGTGTTCCTCGACCTGGTGGACCAGGATGCTCTGCGGCTCGAACGTCGCAACCGACTCATCGCGAATCTCCCGGCCGGTGAGCGAGAGGGTCTGCGTCCCATCGATCTCGTGGTGCAGCGCCCGGTGCGCGACCTCGGTGCCGTGGCGAACGAGTTCGAGATGGAACTCCCCGCCGCGCTGCGCTTCCTCACGCGCGGGTGGGGCACGCGCGAGACGCGATCGAACGACGCCCTCAGCCTGCTGATGTTCGAGGGCGACTACATGCGCCGCTTGATTGAGCTCGGCGCGTACGACGCGTGTCTGCGCCACGACGAGCTGGCGCGCTTCTTCGCGGGTGATCGCTGGAGCGGCGAACCCACACGCAGTCGTGAGACGACCTCGCACGTTCGGTAGCCTCTCCGCGGCGTCGCCCTGTTGCTGATCTACGGCGCCGGAGTGGGTGCTGATCTACGGCGCCGGAGTGGGGGGACCGATGGACGTGCGTGACAGCATCCTCGACTGCGTGGGCGGGACCCCGCTCGTCGCGCTCGATCGCTTTGCGCCCCAGGTCGACGGCCGCGCGCGCGTGCTCGGCAAACTCGAACTCCTGAACCCGTACAGCGTGAAGGACCGGCCAGCGCTCTGGATGATCCGTGGGGCCGAGGCGCGCGGCGAGATCACGCCCGGTGAGACGACGATCCTGGAGGCGACGTCCGGGAACACCGGCATCGGCCTTGCGATGGCCTCGGCCGTGATGGGCTATGACCTCGTCCTCTGCATGAGCGAATCCATGAGCGACGAGCGCAAGCTGGTGCTGACCGCGCTCGGAGCGCGCCTGGAACTGACGCCGGCGGATCTGCACACGAAGGGCGCGAAGGCCCGCGTGCTCGAACTGCTGGAGGAGCTGCCGAACGCCTGGTACGCGCGTCAGCACGACAACCCCGACAACCGGCGCGCGCACATCGAGACCACCGCCGTCGAGCTCTGGGACCAGACCGACGGCGCGTTGGCGGCGTTCGTCGCGGGGCTCGGCACGTGCGGGACGCTGACCGGCGTGGCGACCGCGCTGAAGGAGCGACTCCCCGGGCTCCTCGTCGCGGGCGTCGAGCCTGCTGAGGCGCCCTACTACCGCACGGGCGAGTTTCGGAAGCACCGCATCCCCGGTGTGGTGCCGGGCTTCACGCCGCAGCTCTACGACGCCGATCTGATCGACGAACTGGTCGACGTCCCGGCCGACCTCGCGTGGGCAACCGTCCGCGAGCTGGCGCGCACCGAGGGCATCCTGGTCGGGATCTCGTCCGGCGCGACGGCCTACGCGGCGCGCGAGATCGCCGGCCGGGAGAACCTCGCCGATGGCGCCGTCGTCTGTGTGCTGGCCGACACCGGTCAGCGCTACCTCTCGACCGACGGCCTCTTCTGATCGGCGCGCCTTCAACGGGCGTGCACGAGTCGCCGCCTGCGCGCCAGCGTTGTCGTTCACCGGGTTCCTCGCCACGCGGCGCGCGACCCTCGTGAGCGATCCCGGCGAGCAAACCACCGAACTCATGGCCTCTGCAGCCACGCGCCGCGGGGGCCTTTCGATTCCCGCGCCTTGAGCCGTGGGGGCGCAACGTCGTACGGTGCCCGTCGAGAGGAGATCGCGTGGCGGCGAACCCGACGGGCAACGACGACGGCAAAGGGCGTCCTGAGGACGTCTCCGGCGAGATCCCTACGCTCTCGGTCGACGACCAGACCGCGTCGATCTCCGCGCCAGTCGAGGCCGACCAGGTCGAGATCGTCGACCCCTTCGCGGATCCCGGCGCGGTCTCGTCTGCAGGTGAACTCCCCGTGCTCGAGCCCGCACCGACGACCGATGTGATCGATCTGTCGGCGCCGCCGGTCGTTCATCCGGTTCCCGTCGTGCAGCCCGTTCCGGTGGTCGCGCCGGTGCCCATCGTGTCGCCCGTGCCGATCGTCGCCCCGGTCCCAGTGGTCTCGCCGGTACCCGTCGTGGAGCCGCAAGCGCCGCTCGAGTTCGAGCCGGCGGAACCGACGCGCCCGGAGCGTCCGCGCCGCCGAACGCCCGGTCGTCGTGGTCGCGCACCCCGTCGGTCGGCAGACCTCGCCCCTCCGCCGGTCGAGGAGCCAGAAGCCGCGCCGATCGGCCTCCCGATCCCCGACGAACCCACGCCGCACGCCGAGATCGCCCTCAGCGCGCGCTACGAGTTCACGTCGGTCCCCGCGGACGACCCTCCGCTCATGGGGCTGCTCGTGCAGCTCGATGCCATCGGCGAGCCGCTCGTCGAGAAGGGCGCCGGCCCCGTGGCGCACGTCGTCCTCGCGCTCGATCTCTCGAAGAGCATGGACGACCCCGAGAAGTACCCGGTGCTGCGCAAGGCCGTCGGTTCGATGCTGGCCGACCTCCAGGTGCCTGACGCCGCCGACGTCCTGCTCTCGGTCGTGATCTTCGCCAAGGGCGCCGACGTGATCGTGCAGGACGTGCCGGCCCGCGCCGTGACCGTTGACGCACTCTTCTCCAAGATCGAGAAGCACCCGCTCTGCTTCGGACGCTACACGGACATCGCCGGTGCGCTCGGTCGCGCGGGGCGGATCGCCTACGACCAGACGCAGCGCTCGAAGGCGCTGCCCGTGCGCGTCTACCTGCTCACCGATGGCCGTCCGCAGGACGTCGAGCGCGCGCGCCACATGGCCGATCGTCTCGGCAAGGTGGCGGCCGATCTGCACGCCCTCGCGTTTGGCGCCGATGCCGACGTCAGCATCCTGCAGGAGCTGTTCGCCGGGAAGCGCGGGGGCACGGTGAAGAGCGTGCGCGCCGACACGATCGGCACCGCGTTCGAACGAGTCGCCGAGGTGGCGCAGAACGTCGTGGCCACGCGCTGTCTCGTGTCCATCGATCTCGATCTTGGCGTCGTCGGTGGCGACGCGTTCCGGTATCGCCCGGCCCGGGTGCGCTTCCCCGAGGGTTGCTTCGAGGGCGGCAAGCGCTTCCGTGCGGACCTCGGCACGGTCGAGGCGGGGCGCACGTACTCGCTGCTCTTCGAGGTGCGGCCGCCGGAGCGAGATGAGGCCGTCACGAAACTGGGCGACGTCGTGGTCCGCATCCCCGGCTTCGGCGGGCCGATCGAGACGCGACTCGAACTGACCCTGCCGCGCACGGCGGTCGGCTCCGAGCCGGGGGACGTCGACACCTCCGTGCGCACGGCGCGCGACATCCTGAGTGCCCTGACCGACGACGACCCGCAAGTCGCTCTGCGCGCCCTGCGGCTGCGCCGCGACCTCTACGTGGCAGAGCGTCGCGACGTCGGGCTCGTCCAGATCATCGAGAAGGCCATCGAGCTCCTCGAGTCGACCGGCTCGCTTGACACACTCGCGCCGGGAGACCTCGCCACACTGCGTGCTCACACCTGCACCGCGTCGGGCGGAGACGAGGATCTGGCGTACCTCCGGGGTTGACGCGGCAGCGCGTGCGACCACGGTTACAGTTCAGGCGATGAGCCCCTCCTCCCACGATCTCTCGCGGCGCGAACGCCGCCTCGGACGCCGCATGGAGGCCCGGGGCGAGAAGGGCCTGTTCGCGTGCCTGCTGCAGCTCCGCGGCCGCGCGATGCGCGAACGCTTCCACCTGGGATCGCTGCTGGCCGTCGGCGGCGAGGGAGCGATCTTCGTCGTCACGGACGATGCCGACCCCTCGGCGCGACTCGTCGCCAAGATCGCGTTGGCGCCGTGGCACAAGCCGGTGCAGCTGACGTCCAAGCTACTGCGTCGCTGCCGGGCGGTGGTCGAGACCGAGGCACGCCTGCTCATGGTGGCCGGCAGCCCGTTCCTTCCGCACCTCGAAGGGCTGCAGCAGATCGATAACCCGCTGCTCGAGGCCGAGCGCGGCGGCGAGTTCGGCAAGCCGGAGCCCGTGCTGATCATGGAGCGCTTGGGCGGCCAGGACCTCGACGCCTGGCTCTGCCGCGTCCATCGCAGCGGCGGGGATCGCAAGAAGATGCGCCGCACGTTCGATCGACTCGCGGTGGGGGTGCTCCAGTCGCTCTCCGACCTCGAGAAGCGGGGCTACATCTACGCGGACCTGCGACCCGGCAACCTCCGCGTCGTCGGCCGTCCGGACCGTCGCATCCGGCTGCTCGATGCCGGTGGCTGCGTGAAGAAGGCCGATGACGAGGCGCGTTTCCCGCACGTGCCCTCGTACCTCCCGCCGCGGCTGTTCTGGGAGGCCGAGCGCGGCAACGCGCTGCATCCATCGTCCGCCACCCAGGCGGCGATGGCCGGGCGAACCCTCTACGAGGTCTGCACCGGCGAGGCCCCGAAGGCCTCGCGGCATCTCGACATGGTGCGTCTGCTCCGTTCGCCGGTCTCACCGCCGGTCGCCGAGGTCGTGGCCGGCCTCGCGAACGAGGAGTACCCGGACTGCGAGCACGCGTTGACGGTGCTCGCGCGCCGAGCGCGGAAGCGCGTCAAGTCCAGCTGATTGGCTGCGCGAACGGCGGCGACGGTGTCGACTGGTTGCCGACCGCGTCGCGGGCATCGTTCGCTCAGCGCCATCGGATCCGGCAGGACCGAGCGACCCCAGAGGGCGGCGACGGATCAGGAGATCCGCCCGTACGGCGACAGGGTCGGACTGAGGCGTCGCCGTCGCTGCCCACCGCCTACCAGAAGCGCTGCCGCCCCTTCTCGATGGTGAACGGACGCTCGAGCCGCCGCGACTCCTTCGCGACGATCCAATACAGCCCGTCCGCCGCGAGGCCGGTCACGCGCTCCGGCTCGGTCCCGGCCGTGAACGTCGCGACCTCGCCCCAGCCATCCGGCGCCCAACGTTGCACGACGTAGACCGTCCCCGCCTTGAGGTGGGAGACCGGTGTCTCTTCGCCGGTGTCGACGCTCTTCTGGCGCGGGCGAACCGACGTGACGAGGACCTCAGCCGCGGCGGACGTTCCCGGGAGCCGAATGACCTCACCGGCCTTCGTCACGATCGTCGGCGCTCCCGCCGCCGTCTGGGTCTTGCCCTTCACGACCGCCGGTAGATAGAGGATGTTGCGGCCCATCCTCGCGAACGAGACCGCGCCGTAGGCGTTGCGACTCCACTGGATCGCCTTCCAGTCACCCCCGTTGAAGACGCAGAGGTAGGCGATCTGCTCACCGCTGTGGCGCTCCGCATCGAGGACGAGTCCGACGTCTGTCGTCTCGCGGTACTGATCCGTCACATCCACCGCGTTCTTGCTGCCCATGAACCGGTTCGGCGGCTCGCGGCCCTCCGCGAGCACGAACGGCAGGCTGTCGCGTTGGATCGCGAACGTCTTCCGATACACCTTCGCCGCGTGCGCGTTCGACTTGGCGAAGCCCCGGCCATCCGTGTCGAGCAGCACGTTCCACGCGTGGTTGTTGTCGCGGTGCGCCCCGTACGGCGTGTAGTCGGCGGCCGTCGCGAGACCCACTGCGCGCGCGGCGAACGTGGTCATGTTGGTGATGTCCTCGCAGCGGCCCTGACCCGTGTCGAGCATCTCGGAGAAGCTCTGATCCGTCGGGTGCAGATACCAGCGCTCGTTGAACCGCACGCGCTTCCCGGCGTCCTTGCTGACGAGCTTGTAGAGATCCTCCAGCGTGCCCTCGGCACCGACCTCGTCGCGTGCAGCGGCGAAGCGCTCGCGCAGCGGCGAGAGCCAATCATCGAGCGGCTCCTGGCTGCCGCGATAGGGCAGAACGAAGTTCAGGAACGCCTCGAAGCCGACTCGCTGGGAGCCGGGGGTTCCCAGCCAGATGGCAAACGCCTGGTCGATGTGACGGACGAGGAACTGCGCCGTGATCGTCTCAACGTCGTCGGCCTTCGAGCCACGGTCGAAGTCGAGCGTGCCGTGCTTCTTCTCGAGCGCCTCGATCGCGGCGAGCGAGTCCTTGTACGTGGGGTACGCGAGCGAGTCCCACGGGACCTCGTTGCCGTCGCTGTCGCGGAGGACGGTCGTGATGTAGCCCTTGTCCGGCATGTTCGCGATCAGGAAGCGCGCTGCCTCGCTCCTCTGCTCGTCGCCCGCGAAGTGCTCCAGGACGCGTTGCAGCTCCGGTGCGTTGGCGCCCGCGGCGGCGACGGCCTCGTCGACGTGCGCCTGCGGGATGCGCGATGCCCCGGCAGTGCCGCCTGTTTCCTCGGTTCCGTCAGCGGCGGGCACCGGGGCGACGTCCTCGACGGCGATGCTGATGCACTCCAGCGTCGTCTGCGTCGCCGTGTCCTCGATCAGGAGCGCGACCGACAGTCCGTCGGCGGCCACGCCCTCTGGTGCGGTGAACGTCGTGCGCGTGCCCTTCGCGAACGCCCGCGTCGTCCGCATCGGTGACTTCGCCTCGATGACGGTGAAGTACTCGGTCAGCGTCCGGTGCTCGTTCTCTCCGCGATCGACCGCGGTCTCTGCGGCCTTGCGGACGAGGATCGGGACGATGCGCACTGTCTCCGCCGGCGGCTGCTCCCGGTCGGTCAGCGCGAGACGGATTCCGACCGTGATGACGCCGCGCTCCAGCGTCGCCTCGGCAGTGATCCGCACCGGCGACGGCGCCTTCGCGGCCTCGTCGACGAGCCCGTCGATCCGCGCGTACGCGTCCTTCTCCCAAGGCAGCGGCTCGTTCGCGATGAAGAACTGCGGTGTGCCGAAGGTCTTGAAGCCCTGGACCTCCTTGTAGCGCCGCTGGCGCCGGGTCGCCTCCGCGGAGGCGTACGGGTCCGGCCAGCCGAGGCGGTCCCAGTAGTCCACATGCCAGCACAGCACCACGGCCTTCTCGAGGAACTCGGGCGTCGCGAGCTGGCCGACGAACTCGTCGGCCTTGGGGCAACTGTGTCAACCCTGCGAGGTGAAGAGCTCCACCAGGACGCGGTGCTTCGGCGGTTCGTCGGCGGCGAGCGCGGGACTAGCGAGCCCGGCTGCGACGACGGCTGCGACGACGGCTGGGAGCCGGGTGGCGAGAAGTCGGGATCGCACGGCGAGTCTCCTGAGAGTCGACCGGCGCAGGATATCGCGCCGGAGCCGCTCGCACCCCCGGCACCGGCCGGAAATCGACAGTCGGAGTGGCGGGAACACGCCCCAGGCGCGATCATGGCGCCGAGGAAGAACGGGAGGTGGTCATGGCACACCATCAAGTCGCTGTTGCTCTCGCCGCGTTGCTCGTCGTCGGTTGCATGGGTGGTCCGCCGGCGGACCTCTCGACCACGCGGGAGCTAGCGCTCGACGACGACGTCTACCTGACGCGCGAGTATCGTCAGTCGCTGGCACAGTTCGATCGCGTGCTCATCGAGCCCGTGACACTCAACGTCGACCCAGACGCGCGACTGTTCGAGCAGGACGAGGCCGAGATGCTCGCCCTCGCCCGGCACTTCTACAGCGAACTGCACCGTCAGCTCGGCGCGCGGTACGAGATCGTGGACCGCCCGGGTCGCGGAGTCGTCCGCGTTCGTGCGGCGGTGCTCGATGCCGACCCGCGTGATCGCAGCATGAACCTCCGACCGTGGTCCGGCCCCCTCGGCCTCTGGGGCGGCGGCGCGACGCTGCGCGTCGACTTCTCCAACTCCCTCACGCACCAGCACATCGCCACGGCCGTCGCCGACGGTCGGGGTGAGCAGCACCAGGAGCGGAGCGGGCAGAACGGCTGGACCCACGAGACCGACGTGCTGTCGTACTGGGCTCAGCTCGTGCGCGAGACGATGGACACCGAGCACGGCATCTACGGGCTGTAGGTCGGCTCGGGGAGCCGGCGGGACACCTTCAACGAACCAACGAACTCTCGGCGCACGCTCTCCCGTCGAGCACTCGTGGCGAGTTAGTTGATCAGTTGAACGTGTCCCCTCCGGTGCCCAGTTCGGCTTCGATCGCCTCCGCCAGTTCCTCCGGCAGGAAACCGAATGGCCCACGGCCGCCGCGGTAGGCGATCGTGCCGTCGCGCGCCACGAGGTAAAGCCGGTCCGGTGCCGCCGCATACGCGCGGTTGACGGCGTCGTCGACGTCGTCGACCAGTGCCGGCATCGGTTCGAGAGCCAGGCGCGTCATGCAGACGCGCGCAACGTCGTTGCGTTCGATCAGGTCGACGGGGTCCTCGACGATCGGGGCGTTCCCGCCGCCCATCGGCGAGCGGCCGTCGAGCGGGTGCGCCTCGCGGATGTACACGACGTAGAACGCCACCTCGTCGCCCCACGTCTCCCACAGTTCCTTCAGCCGACCGGCTGAACGTCGGAAGGGGGGTCAGGTGTAGCTGCCGAAGATCAGCGCCACAGGGCGATCGCCGGCGAACGACGAGAGCGTCACCGGATCGCCGCCCGCGGTGGGCGTGAGCGTGAAGTCGGGCGCGGGCTCGCCCTGCGCGGGTCCCTGCGGGGCCTTCTTCGGTCGACGCATCGACCAGACGGCGTCGCCGTCGTCCATGCTGTCGAAGAACGTCGTCAGCTCGTCCGTCGAGAGGCTGCCGTCGGCGTCGGCGTCTGCGACCTCGGCGAGCGCCGCGAACGGAGTGGCGCCCGCCATCATGCGCCGCACCATCGGGGGCTGTCCGCTGACATCCGGCGGCTCGACGCCTGCCATCTCCTCGGCATCCAGCGCGCCGCTCGCATCCGCATCCAGGCGCGCGACGGCCGTGACCAGCTCGGTGCGCTTCAGATCGGACGGGTCCTCGTCGTCCTGGAACGCCGTCATCGCCATGCCGCGCGCACGCATCATGCGCATCATCTGCGCCTCGCGTCCCCCCGACGGGCCGCCCGCGTAGTCGGCGACCGTGATGACGCCGTCCTCGTTGCGGTCCACGCGTGCGAGGTCACCGCCGGGGCGGTCGTACTCCTCCGCGGTGATCGTGCCGTCGCCGTCCGCGTCGTACTTCGCCGACAGGAAGGCCCACGCCGAGTCCTGCGCGGGGTCGAGCTCCATGAACTCGTCGTCGCGCGAGGACACGCACGCAGTCAGGCTCAGCGCCGCGGCAAGGGCCACGACGAGTTGCAGAGGTCGGGCCGTAGTTCTCACCACCGGCATCGTCACCTCCGGGAGGGCGTCGACGGATCGGATGTCAGTCGCCGTACTTCGCGTTGCGCGACTGTTCGTACGTCGTACGGCGGCGGGCGAGGCCGGTGCCGGTCCGCGGCGCGTCCTTCGTGGAGCGGTACCGCGGCGGTGGCGACGACGGATACGAGCCGTACGTTGCCGGGGGGAGCGGAGCCGTCGAGTGCGTCGTGCGCGAGCTGCTACTGACGGGCACCGAACGACTCGGGGCCGGCTGGTAGCGGACGCCGGCGGCGCGCGGCGGGCTATGCGGCCAGCTCTGCGTGGTGACGGAGCCGGTCGAGACGCTCGTCCCGGCGTAGCTCGGGCGCGGCGGTGCTGGCGGACGCGCCGCTGCAGGCTGCTGCGGCGTGGTCGTCGCCTGGCGGCGATCGATCTCGAGCGGGATTGCCTCGTGAGCCGTCGGGTGGACGCCGTACGAGCCGTCCCAGACCACGGACTGTGATCGGGCCGACGAGACGTTGGCTGCGATGTCGCTCAGGTACCGCTGCACAGGGTAGTGGACCTGGACGGAGCGTCGCTGGGCCTCGGCGGACGTGCTGGTGCAGCCGGCGAGAAGAATCGGGATGATGACAAGGAGCGTCGTGGGACGCATCGGCTCCTCCTTGAGCGGTGACCGCACAGTCTAGGGGGTCCGCCAACCTCACCTGACTGCGGTTCCACAGTCTGCCTGCCCCAGCGTGACCTGTGCCATAGAGAAGCGGCCCGGATCCCAGTGAGCGGCATGCGCGAGCCGAGAGATCGGTCAGCCGCTAGCCCGGATCGCTCACGAGGGCGTCAGGCGTGGAGTCCTCGTGAACGATGTGGGCTAGGCTCGCTCGCGATCTGAGTCACGACCTCCAGCAGCCTGTCGATCTCCGCGACGGTGTTGTAGTGGACGGCGCTCACGCGCACGACGCCGTCGTCGATCGGCAGTCCGAGTCGCGTGCAGAGGCGGTGTGCGTACATGTGACCGTGGCGGATCGCGATCCGCTCAGCGTGCGCCGCGGCGGCGACGGCCTCGGACGTATGCCCGCACACCGTGAACGAGACCGTCGGCACCCGCGCCGCGACCTCGGCGGCCCCGACGAGCGTGACGCCTGGGATCTCGCTCAGCCCGGTGAGCAGCCTCGCGACGAGGGGGGCCTCCAGGGCGGCCATCGTGTCGAACCCGGCGACGACAGTCTCGCGATCGACCGGTGAAGAGTCCGTTCGCCCGGCCAGGAACCGCAGGTGATCGCCGACGGCGTTCCACGCCGCACAGCCCTCGTGGGAGACCCCGCCGAGCTCGAACGCGTAGGGGATGTCGTCGTCCGGAACGAAGAAGTGGCTCGGTCGCTCGACCTCGGCGATCGCGTCGTGCGTGCCCCAGAGCACGGCCATGTGGGGGCCGTACACCTTGTAGGTCGAGAAGACGTACCAGTCGATGCCCCACGCGGCGACGTCGATGGCGCGATGGGGGGCATACGCCACGCCGTCGACCACGACGCGCGCACCGACCGCGTGGGCGTGGCGAGCGACCTCGGCGACGTCCACGACCTCGCCGAGCAGGTTCGAGACGTGGACTGCGGCGACGACGCGCGTGCGCTCGTCCAGCAGACCGTCGAGGGCTTCGAGCGAGCCGGTGCCTCCGTCGGCCGTGGGCGGCCACCAACGGATCTCGACGCCCTGCTTCGCGAGTCGCGCCCAGGGCCCCATGTTTGCCTCGTGCCCGGCCTCGGCGATGACGATGTTGTCGCCCGGCTCGAAGCGTGGCGCCAGCCCCTGAGCCAGCATGGCGACGAGCTGCGATGACGACGGCCCGATGATGGCGACGCCCGTGTCCGCGCCGCCCATCACGAGGTTGGCGAGGTCGTGGGCGGCGGCCACGACGGCGTCCGCGCGGCGCGAGATCTCGTACCCCGCGCCGAGCTGCACGTACGTCGTGCGCATGTACTCGCGGATCGCGTCCGAGACGCCGGCGGGCACCTGCGAGCCACCGGCGTTCTCGAGCAGCGCCCACTCGCCACTCAGCGCGGGGAAGCGGGCACGAACCTCACCGCAGGAGGGGGCGAAACTGGGGGTGCTCATCCGGGGGTGCTCATCCGGGGGTGGTCATTCGGTTAGCGCTTCAGCCACGACTTGACGAGCGAGGAGCGCGTCTTCTCGTCGTACTTGGCCGGGAACCCCGGGTCGCGGCCGGTCAGGTCGACCAGCGCGGCGTGCACGTGCTTTGCCAGGCCGAGCGCGATGCGCTGCGACCGCTCGTCCTCGACGGGGTCGGGGAACGTCTCGACGAGGATCGCCTGCACGCGTTTGCGGCTGCGCTTCTCACGTTCGGCGATCGTGACGAGCGTCGTCACGACGCTCTTGGTCAGCGCGTTGCGCCACTGCGTCTTGTCGGCGAACGGCGCCAGAACCTCGATCGAGTCGGCGTTGCCGCAGCGAGCGAGCGCCTGGCACACGGCGTAGCGCAGCGGATCGTTCGGCACGGCGAGGAGCGTCTCGGCGTGTGCGACGACGACCGCGGGCTTCTTCTCCGTCAGGTAGACGAAGATCGGGACCTTCTTCCTCAGCGCCGCTTCCTGAGCCTCGACGAGGGAGCGGACCCACGGCGGGCCTTCGGGAGGTGTATCGCTGCCGGCGAACGCGGGGGCGATCGCGACGGGAGCGAACAAGCCAGGTGTGACCAGAACGGCGGCAGCTAGGAGCAGGGACGGGACTCGCATGCCGCCATCCTGACCGTCCGCGGCCCGTCGCTCAAGGTCGGGCACCGTTCATCCTAGCTCGCGTCGTTCACGAGGACGCCACGCCTGGCGGTCCCGAGCACGCGACCTCCCGCCCCGGAGCCGCTTCACTGCTTCATTCGGACTGGCGCATCTCGAGGGTGCATGCGCGTCTCCGGCACGAGATCTCACGCACTCGGATCCGCCAGGACTCCGTGCGACGTGCATTCCCGACACGCAACGGCGTGAACCCCGCGCCGAGCCTCGATCTCGCCGCGATCGCGCGGCACCCTCGTGAACGACCCGGGCTAGCCCCGGATCGGTCGATAACCTCATCGGACATGCTGCGCCGAACCGCTCCGCTCGCCCTCGTCGCCGCTCTGGCCGTAGCGGCCGCGTGCGCGACGCGCAGCGAGGAACCCGTGCCGGCCCCGCTCGATGGTCGCCGTTCCGCGCTCCTCGAGATGCGAGGCGGGGCCTCGGACGCTGCGCATCGCATCTTCGCGACCGGCGAGACGCGGGGCTTCATCGGGCCGTGCGGCTGCGAGGAGAAGCAGTTCGGCGGCGTGGCGCGCCGTGGGTCGTACCTCGCCTCCGTGGCGGAGGACGCCGACCTGCTGATCGATCTCGGCAATGCGGCGGCCGGCTCCGATCCGCTCCGTTCGCATCGGCTCACGACGACGCTGCGCGCGCTCGGCGAGATGGGCTACGACGCGTTCGTCCCCGGCCGGCTGGATCTGGCTGTGCTCGATCTGCTCGTCGCGACGGACACCCGCGGCACGCCGCCCGTCATCTGTGCCAACCTCGTGCGAAGCGACGGCTCACGCCCCTTCGCGGCTTCGATCGAGTGGGCCGGCACGCGCGTGATCGGCGTGACCGAAGAGGGGACCGACGTCGCGGGGGGGCGCGTGACGCCCGCCGCCGACGCCGTGCGCGCTCTCCTCGTCGACGGGAGCCCGGCGATCGTTGCTGCGGCGATGTCGCGCTCGGCAGCCACCGCGCTCGCGGCGGAGCTCGATGGCGTCGCCATCGTCGTGGCGAGCGGCGCCGCCACCGACGACCGCTCTCTCATGTCGGTGGGCGACGTCGACCCGGCGGACGATGGCTTTGTCCCCGCTGTGCGGCCGCTGGCGCTGGCCGGGGAGTTCGCCGCGTACGTCCGCCGCGTGGATCTCGACGACGCCCTGCGACCGGTGGATACCTGGCGCTCGTGGCTCGGCGAGGACGTTCCCGACGATCCGCAGATGAGCGCCCTCTACGACGCGTACCGCGAGCGCTCGGCCGACCTCGACCCCGACCTGATCCCCGACATCCTCGTCGGCCTGACCGCCCGCGGCTTCGTCGGGTCCTCGACGTGCCGCACGTGCCACACGGACGATCACGCGACCTGGGCCGACTCGCTGCACTCGCACGGGATGAAGACGCTCGTCGATCGCGGTCGCGACCGCGACGCCGAGTGCGTCCCCTGCCATCTGGTCGATGTCGACGCCAACGACCCGCTCTCGCTCGACCGCGTCGGTGAGCTCGGCATCGGCTGCGAGGCCTGCCACGGCGGTCGCGCCCAGCACGTCGAAGCCGCACAGGCCGGTCTCATCGAGGACGACACCCCGATTGGCGCTCCGCCGTACGGCGCCACCGAGGTCTGCACCGGCTGTCACAAACCGCCGGAGGTGAAGTCCTTCGACCTCGACATCCAGTGGCCGCGCATCGAGCACGGGGACTGAGCCCCGCTGACTCGTTCCTCGCCGTGTTCCGCGGTGGTCGCCGTGTCGCCGTGGTGAACCGAACTCGCGATCGAGGTCGGTGCCCCCTACCGACGCGGCTACGTCTGCTCCGGCCACCCTTCGCGGCGATCTCGCAGGAACAGGCGGCGCGCCGGCGAGGCGTCGAGCGACGTGAGATCGAGGTCCGTGACGAGGATGTGCTCCTCGCCAGCAGGTGCGCGCGCGACGACCACGCCCTCGGCGTCGCACACAAACGACTCGCCCGCGAACGTCAGCGGCGGCTCCGGTCCGACGCGGTTGCAGAGCGCCGTGAACACGCCGTTCTGGAACGCCGCGACGCGCAGCTCGGCCTCGAAGAGCCCGTCGGGCCACTCGCCCGCCGCGCCGGCCTGCGGCACGATCAGGATCTCCGCGCCGTCGAGCGCCATCCGGCGCAGCACCTCCGGGTAGTGGCGGTCGTAGCAGATGGCCACGCCGAGTCGTCCGGCAGCCGTCTCGTAGACGGGCGCGCCCCGGTCTCCCGCGTCGTAGTACTGCTGCTCGTGGAAGCCGGCGTACTCCGTGATGTGCAGCATGCGCGTGACGCCGAGCAGACTGCCATCGGCGTCGATGACGGGCGACGTGTCGAAGCGCCGCTCGCCGTCCCGCTCGTACAGATTGGCGACGATGACCACGCCCAGTTCACGGGCACGGGCGCACAGCGCATCGGTGGTGGGGCCCGGGATCGTCTCGGACGGCGGGAACGGACCATCGCCGCGAGGCAGCCGCGGGAAGAACGGCTCGAAGGCCAGCTCGGGGAACACCACGAGGTTGGCGCCCTGACGCGCGGCCTCGTCGAGTTGCCGCAGCCCGGCAGCGAGGTTCGTGGCGCGGTCCTCGCCGTTCCGTCGTTGAACCAACGCTATCCGTATGCTCATGCGTGCGGGATACCGGACCGCGGTCGGGGACGACGCCGGATTCCGAAAGGTCCGCTTAAGAATGGCCGCGGAGACTGAGACGGCCTCTTCACCATGGCGGGGTCTGCCGGGAGCCTGGAACCGATGAAGCGACGTGTCATCACCGCGGTCATCGCGTGCGCATTCGCGTTCGCCGCGGTCCCGCGTGCGCTGGCGGGGGAGCTCGAAGATCGGACGCAGGAGGTCATCGAGGCCCTCCGCGTCGGCGACGTGACGGAGGCGGTGCGGCTGCTCCAGTCCGAGGGCACCGCCACGCAGATCGCGGCGAGCACGACGCTCACCCACGTGCTCGCCGATCGCGCCTATCGCTTCGAGGGGCTCTGCCGGGCGGCGCCGCCCGCGGACCGTCGCGCGCTAGCCGACGTCGTCCAGATGGCGGCGTCCGCGATCGCGCGGACGGCCCCGGACGACCACCGCACGCACTGGGCGAGCGCCCACGCGACGGTGCTCAGCGAGCGGACCGCGCGCAGTGGAGCGGCGCAGCCTTGGGTCCATGCGGCGGAACTGCTCGAGAAGGCTCATGCCGCTCATCCCGAGAACGCCGAGGCCCTGGGGTACGCGGTCACGTTCCTGGTCGAGGGCGCCTGCGTCGCTGCGGACGACCGCTACGAGCTGCGGAAGGCTGCCGAGAAACTCGCGGATCGGGCTCTGAAGAAGCACGAGGCAAACGTCGGGCTGGCCACGACGATCGCCTCGGCTCGGCTGTGGGCCGCCCGGACCGTCGTCGGGTCTGAGCGCAAGGTGGCGAAGGCGTTTCTGAAGCAGGCCCAGGAGACGCTGCGACCGTTCGTCCGCCGCGACGTACCGGACCGAGCCGCGGCGGATCTTTGGAACTCCTCGGTGACCCTGGATCGCAGCGCCGGGTTCGCGCTGCGTGAGAAGTACGTCACCGTCACGGCCGAGTCCCTCGGCGGCTCGCTTCGCTTCGACGTGCCGATCTCGTCCCGCTGGTCCGTCATCGAGGTGCCGGAGTCGGAGGGCCGTGGCGGCTACGTCTACGTCACCGAGACCGACGCGTACGGCGCGCCGCTGCGCCAGCTGCTCTTCCGTCGCTACACGTGGGGGCTGCAGTATTCGTTCACCGGACCGAACGATGTGAACGGCGACGAAGTGAAGAACATTGCGCGTGGCCTCCAGGCCCTGTCGGTCGAACGCGTGTTCACGCCTGGTCCGCGGACGCCGGCGGTCAAGAAGACGCGTATCGGCGATGACCTCGTCGGCCATGGCTTCGAGGTCTGGGGCACGAGCAACGACGAGGAGCCGCGGCCACTCGTCCTTCGCGGCGCGTGCGTGCGCGGCAGTCAGCAGGAGTCGCTCGCCGTGCTCGTCTACGTCTACGCCGACCACGGCGAGATCGGCGAGGAGATGCAGTCCGTGCTCGACAGCCTGAGAGAGCCGAACGAGTAGTGCGCCTTCGGACGCGCCTGGCCATCTCCGTTGTCGTCGCCGCACTCCCCATGGCGGCGGCGTCCGTCTGGCTGCGCGTGGACCTCGAGCAGCGCCGCGTCGCGCAGATCCTGCAGGAGTTCGCGGTCACGCGCATGCAGGCGGGGGGGCGCGAGCGCTGTGAGGCGGCTCCCGAGCGGTTCCCTCCTCGACCTCGTCGACGCGGCGCGGCCGGCGACGAACTGGCTCCTCCGCCGCCACCGCCCGCCCCCGACGCCGGACCGGTCGGCCGACGCGGCCCGCGTCGCGGTAAGCGGGGCGGCGGCCGCGAGATGCGCACGCGCTTCTGGGCGTACGCCGACGATCTCGTCTCGGCCAACACCAACTCCCCGCCGCTGGACGCCGAGCTCGTTGCGGCGATGCACGACGGAGACGACGTGGCGCTGCTGCGTCTCGACGGGCCGACGCTCGAGGAACAGGGCTACGAGGCCCTGGTGCGGATGCCGTGGGTGGACAGCCCGTGCGCCTTCGTGCTCGTCCGGCGAACCGGCGAGGTCCCGCCCCTCGGCGCTCTCGCACTCTGGTGGGTCGGACTCGTGGTCAGCGGGGGCGTGCTCATCGCGGTGCTCGTCGCGAGTGGCCCGGTCGTGCGCCGCATCCGTCGACTCGAGGCCGCCGTCCGTGAGTCCGCGGACGACGACTACGAGGGCACGGTCGCCGTCGAGGGGTCCGACGAGGTCTCCGATCTGGCGCGAGCCTTCAACGACGCCGGCACCGAAGTGCGTGAGCACCTGGCCGAGGTCGAACGACGCGAGGAGACGCTGCGCGCCTTCGTGGCCAACACCACGCACGACGTCATGACGCCGCTCACGGTTCTGCAGGGCCACATCCACGCCGTACGGCGGGCGGTTCCGGAGGACGACGCGGAGGGGCGGAGCGCCGTCCGCGACGCACTGCGCGAGGTGGACTACACAACCTCGCTCGTCGCGAACCTGGCCACCGCAGCCAAACTCGAGGCCGGACCAAGCGGCGTGCTGCTCTACAAGGTCGACTTGAACGAGCTCATCGAGCGGCTCTCCTCGCGCTTCACGCCCGTGGCGCGCGGGCAGGGCATCGAGCTCAATCACGCGGTTCCCGAGGAGCGGCTCACGATTTCCGGTGACGTCACGCTGTTGGAGCAGGCGTTCGGCAACGTCGTGCAGAACGCCATTCGCTACAACCGCGAGGGGGGCCATGTGGCCGTGATCCTGCACGCCGACGGCGAGAAGCACTTCGTCGTCCGCGTCGTCGACGACGGTCCGGGGCTCTCCGACGAGGACATGCAGAGCCTCACGCATCGAGGCTACCGAGGCTCGGCGGCACGGACCCGCGGCAAGGGCGGCACCGGGCTCGGCCTGGACATCACCCGCGGCGTCTGCGATCGCCACGGCATGGAACTGCGCTTCGAGCGGCCGGAGCACAGCGGGCTCACGGTCACCTTCCGCGGCGAGCGCACCACGTGAGGCTCACAGAATCCCTGAGACCTTCAGGGACCTTCAGAATTGCGAAAGGGCTCGGCCCTAGGCTGCGCGGCATGAGACGAGGAAATGGGAATGCGGGTGCAGGCGAAGGTCGCCGCGCTCGACCGGCTCCAGCGACGAAGCTGGGGTACGATGGAATGGAGACTCCGATGACCCGCGCGACCTTCCCCCGTACGAGCATCCTGGCGCTGCTGGCGACCGTGACCTTCGCGGCCGCGGCCCACGCTGCTCCCCAGCTCGAGACGTCCCAATTCCAGACGTCCCAATTCCAGACGTCCCAGCTGCCGACCGCGCAGCTGTCGCTCGTCTCCGTGGCGCCGACCCTCGCGTTCCAGGACGGCTCCGAAGAGCCGCCCCCGCCGCCTCCTCCTCCTCCGCCGCCGCGTCCCGGCTGCGACGACCCGGGCGAGCGTCCCGAGGGTGGTGATGGCGGCGGCACGGGTGGTGGCGCTGGTGGTGGAGCCGGCGGTGGCGAAGGCGGGGGAGCCGGTGGCGGCCCTGGCGGCGGTGCTGGTGCTGGTGGTGGTGAGGCCGGCGGAGCCGGTGGTGGCGAAGGCGGTGAAGGCCGCGGTGGACACAACCCTCCGCCGCCTCCTCCTCCCCCGCGTCCCGAGGGCCCGCGTGGTGGTAAGGGCGGCAAGGGCGGCAAGGGCGGCGGAGCCGGTGGAACCGGTGGCGGCGGCGAAGGCGGCGGCGCAGGCGGTGAGCGCGGCGGCGATGCTGACGGCGGCGAAGGTCCTCCTCCTCCTCCTCCGGCCCCGCCCCCGCCCAAGAAGGACGACGGAAAGAAGGGCGGCGGCGGCGGTGGCGGCCAGAAGGGCGGCGGCGGCAGCGGCTCTGGTGGCGGCCAGGGCGGCGGCGGCGGTGGCGGCTCCGGTGGCGGCGGCGGAGGCAGCGGCCGGTAGGCACCGACCTCGGTCCGAGTGCGCTGAACGCGCCCGGCTCCCCTCGGGGAACCGGGCGCGTTGTTCATGGGGTCGGCCTACTCGCCCCAGCGCGGCGTGAGCGGAGACGCTCTAGACGGCTTCGCGCCAGATCGGCTGGGGTCGCGGAGTGAGGGTGGGGACACCCCGCTTCCGGACCACGGCCGGTCGCTCGCGGTGGAGCTGCTTGTTGCAGCGTGGGCACACGAGCTTGGGGCCGAGGTCGAGGAAGGACTGGGTGCTGAGGCAGACGGAGCAAAAGAGGTTCATCGTCGCGAGCATGGTTCTGTCCTTTCGGTCTTCTCGGCCAACGTTCCGCCCGTGGCGGCCCCGAAGAGCCCCGCGACCACAGGCCACCTGTTGAGACGCACGTGCAGTGCCAAACCGGAACGGCGCCTGCTGGCATTCCCCAGGCATTGGATGAAACCGGGGAGTGACATCCACGGTGCGCAACGGTGTCCTCGTCTTGAGAACCCGGCTTGTCAGCAGAACCGGGCTTGTCAGGAGAACCGGGCTTGTCAACAGAACCGGGCTTGTCAGCAGAACCGGGCTTGTCAACAGAACCGGGCCGGGGCGCGGCTACTGGGCGCCGAGCAGCAGTGCCTTCAACTCCGCGAACGCGGCCGGCGACTGCAGGTCGTGTACGGTCAGGTTGTAGACCGCGATCGGACGGTTCTCGGCGTCGAGGATGATGACGTCGCGATACGTCGGTGCCCATCGGGACCAGACGTCCTGCGCCGCGGTGTCCTGCAGCCAGGGGATGTCGTTGTTCGCCACGATCGTCGCGTTCGCGCTCTCGTAGCCGACGCCGTTCACACCCAGGATGCGGATCGTGCTCGACGGGTCGTCCGCGAGCAGATCCGTCTGCAGGTCGTCGAGGGAGTCGAACTGACTCCGGCAGTAACTTCAGGTCGCGTGGCCGAAGTACCACGCCGAGACACCGCCCTCGAGATCGCGCGGCGAGACGTTCTGTCCGGCGGTGGCCGACGTCGGGTTGACGTCCTCGAGCAGGAAGTCCGGCTGTCGACCATCCGGTCCCGGCTCGAGGTCGAGGTCGAGCTTCGCGGCGGTGTCCTCGACGGCCTTGCAGCCGCGCCGCAGGAGATCGGCGCGCACATGGCGACGCGTCGCCGACGTCGCCTTCGTCAGGCGCGCATCGAACACCGTGACCGCACTCGTGAGCCGTCGCTCGTCCTTCGGCCGCGCGAGTAGTCCGCTCCACGCGGCGAGCCCGTCGCGGCGTGCGATGGCGGCATTCTCGAGCGCGTCCAACGCGGACTCGATCAGCGGGTCGAACGTCCCATCCGCCGGGAAGCGCCGGTCCAGCGTGCGGACCGCGTTGCGCAGCGCCTTCAGGTCGTCGTCGACCGTCGCACCGTCGCGCGCGAGTCGATCGACTGTCTTCGTCAGTGCCTTCGCGATGCGACGCCCCTTTCGCGTCGAGGTGTCGGTCGCGTCGCGGCGGATCACGACGGCGTCGTGGAGCGGGTCCAACAGGTCCGTGAACCCGGCGATCGCGAGTGTCGTGACCAGCGCGATCACGGTGGCTATGAGTCGATGGCGCATGCGCGGATTCTATCCGAACGCGGGCTCCGCAGTGCCGTCGTCGGCGACTCTCCAGGGTGTCCAGGCCAATGCGACGCGCCCAACTGTGATCCCAGTCTTCTTTGGACGGATCTCCACGCTCTCGACGTCGAGCAGGTCGAGGTCGAACGAGTCCTTCAGCGCGTCGGCCGCCTCCGAGAACTCCTCCTCGAGCTGCTCCAACTCCTCCTCGAGTTCGCGCAGCTCGCGCGCCGACTGCCGCAATCGTGCCGTGAAGTCGCGCTCGCTCTCGCCCGCCTTGCCGCTGAGCTTCGGCTTCTTGCAGACACGGACCGACACAGTGCGGTTCTGGTAGAGGTGCGTCTTCAGCGCGCGTTCCCACTTCGGGTAGCTCTTCGCCTGTGCGGCGCCGCCCGGGAGTTCACCGAACGTTGCGCCCTCCTCCGGCTCGTTCGCGAGCTCGATCCCGGGGTGCGACTCCGCGGCGTCCCATGGAGCGATTGCGGAGTCGTCGCTCAGTGGCGACAGCACGGTCGTGTCCTCGAAGCAGTCGACCGGTGGTCGGGCACGCGCGAACTGCATACGTGCCGTGCCGAGCAGCGCGGGCCGGTAGACGAGTCGGCCGCCGCCGTTGGCTCGTACGAAGACCTCCGGCACCTGGGGCGGTACCACCGGGCGCGTGCCGCCGGGCGCGGTCTTCGTCGTCGCGCGCGCGACCGGTCTGCTCGTCGCCGGAGCCGCCGCCTTACGTTCCTTCGTCAGCGTGCGGATCTGTCGCCGCGTGAGCGGACCGCCTTTGTCGCGCTCCGTCTGCAGCCGGCCGAGGAACCAGGTGCCCGCGTTCGAGAGCGCCTTGTAGTCGAGATCGACGGGGTTCTGTGTCGCGAGGACGACGCCCACGCCGAACGCACGCGCCTGCTTGAGGAGCGTCAGCATCGGTCGCTTCGACGGCGGGTTGGCGGTCGGCGGCAGGTAGCCGAAGACCTCGTCCATGTAGAGCAGGGCGCGCAGGCTGGTCGTGCCGGACTGCGATCGCATCCACGCCACGACCTCGTTGAGAAAGAGCGTGACGAAGAACATGCGCTCCGCATCGGAGAGGTGCGCGATCGAGAGGATCGCGATCCGCGGCTTCCCCGTCGGCGTATGGAGCAGGTTGGCGATGTCGAGGGGCTCGCCCTCCATCCACGCCGCGAAGCCGGGCGAGGCCAGCAGGTTGTTCAGCGTCATGGCGAGCTCGAAGCGCGCCTTGCTCGGGAAGAACGACTCCATGTCCATCACGCCGACGCGGTCGAAGCCGGGCTCCTGGATCGCCCGGATCAGTCCACCGAGATCGAGGTCCTGCTCGTCGCTCCACGCGCGATGCAGGATGTTGGCGAGCAGGATGTGCTCGCGGCTGCGGAGCGGATCGGCGTCGATGCCGAGGAGCGCCAGCAGGCCGGAGACCGCGGCCTGGATGCGGTCGCGCAGCGCCTCCGAGTCGTCGAGCAACTCGGGTGGGGGGGCGGAGAACGAACTCAGGACCGAGAGCGGCAGACCCGCCGTACTACCGGGCGTGTACATCGCGACGTCGGCGGCCTCGCGCAGCTTGGCGATGCGCGCGGGGCTAGTGGGCGATGTGGATCGCGCTGGCGTTGATCACGAGCACGTTCGGGTCGGGGCGCGGGCCGACCGTGCCCTTGACCGTCAGGACGCTCAGATTGTCGATGCCGTGCTCGCCGTGGAGCGACGCCTTCAGGGGACGGCCGTCGGCGCCGACAATCTGGATCGTGACCGTGTTCGCCATGATCGCGTCCGGTGCGTCACAGCAGAAGTCCCACGGCGTCTCACAGCCGTCGTTCGCGCGCGTGTCGCATGACTGGATGTGGCCGTCGGCGGTCGCGAGCGTCAGTACCGCCCGTGCCCCGCTGAACGGCTCGAGAGCGCCACCGACCTTGCCACTGACGACAACCTCGGCGCCCTCGGCGACGTCGCTCGCCTTGAGGTCGTGAACGTCCTGCGCGCCATCCGGCGCGGACGCGACGAAGACCTCGGCCGGGATCTCCACCTTGAGCGTCTGCGTCACCGGCTCGCCGTCTGGGCCGCCACAGCCGGAGAGCGCCAGGCCGAGCATCGCTGGGCCGAGTAGCAGAGCCATCGTCGACACCGTCTTGTTCATCGTGTTGTTCCTTGTCATGCGGAATCATGCGGATCGTAGGGCCCGTGCCACCGGCATGCCCAAACATCGCAGCGCGGGCGGGATCGCGCCGACCAGTCCGACCAGCAGGCCGGCGGCCAGTCCGAGCGTCACCACGAACGCGTCGATCTGCAGGCCGAACGCGCCCATGGAGATCTTCACAGCGATCCCGTCCAGCGCCGCCATCGCGATGACGACGGCCAACAGCGATCCCGCCGCGGCGCCGATCAGCGACTCCTGCACCAACGAGATCAGGATGGCGATGCGTGACCAGCCGAGCGCCTGCAGCGTCGCCAGCTCACGCACGCGCGACGCGAACGCCGCGTACATCGTGTTCAGCCCGCCAAGCAACGCACCGGCGCCGACGAGCATCGCCGTCAGCCAGACCATCCAGCGAACGGGCCGATAGAACGCGAACACCTTGTCGTAGTAGTCGCTCTCGCGCATCGCAACGAGCTCGAGGTCGAGCCGCTGTTTGGCGAGAAGATCGACGTCGTGGAAGCCGTCGGCGTCCTGCATCGAGACCACGACACACGAGAACCGATCGCGCTGCGTCACGACGCGCAGGTCCTGGAGGTCGCACCACAGCTCCGCTTCTAGGACGGTCCCAGGTGCTTCGAAGCGGCCGACGACCGTGAATGCTCGACCGTCGAGGCGAACCACGGCTCCCTCGCCCAACAGTGCGTCGTCGATGCCCATGCGCGCGGCGGCGAGTCGGCCCACGATGAGCTCGTCGGGACCCGGCGCATGGCCGCTGGTGATGCGCATCTGCGAGTGCACGAGGTACGCCGCATCGCGCACGCCGCGCAGCGTGACGAACACCGGCTCGTCGGGGAGCGTCTCGAGGCGCACCTCCGTCGCGAACACGATCTCCGGCGAGACGAACGGGATGCCGAGTCGTTCCGCGATGCCAGGCACCGACGCCGCCGCGATGCCGGGCACCGAGGCGTCGACCTCGCTCCGTTCGACGCTCTCCTCGCTGCCTGCGCCGAGCAGGATCACGTTGCGGCCGGTGCCGGCAGCCGAGAGGCTCGACCCCATGCCGCGTACGAAGCCCGCGGCGACCGTCACCAGGAACACCACGAGCGCCGCTCCGAACACGGCGAGCCCGAGCCGCAGCCGGGAACGCCCGAGGTTGCGCACGGCGTAGTCGAAGGGGAGCAGACGCGGCATCGTCAGACGGCCCGGAACGACGCAGCGATCTCGATGCGCGCCGCGCGCATGGCGGGCACGAGACCCGCCACGACGCCTAGCACGGCCGACAGGCCGATGGCGATAGCGACCGTCTCCACGCTGGCCTCGGCTGCGATCGAGAGTCCCTCGTTCGAGAGGCTGAAGTCGCCCCACGCGAGGAGGGCCGCGGCGCCGAACGCGCCGAACACGCCACCGGCGAGTCCGAGGATGAGGCCCTCGGTGATGATCATCCGCGCGACGAGTCCGCCCGTGTAGCCGAGCGTCTGGAGGACCGCGATGTCGCGCACGCGCTCCTGCACCGTCAGGACGATGGCGTTGGCCACGAGCGCCGTCACCGCACCGACGCAGCCGAACGCGACCCACCACGTGAAGCCGATGAGCTCGAGCGCGTCGGCCGCCGCGCGGGCGACGAAGGCCTTCTCGGGACTCGTGTACGTCGGCTCCTGCGCGGAGGCGAATGTGGCGTCGATGTCGGAGGCGATCTCGTCGGCTCGGGACGGATCGTCGATGCGCACATTGAACTGCGTGACGATGCCGTCGCCCTTCGCGCCCGGAGCGCGCTGCAGGAACTCGAGATCGACGTACGCGACGTTCACGTCCTGCGCCTCGTCCGAGTCGAAGATGCCCGACACCGTGACGGTCACGCCGTTCGCGTCGAAACGCTGTCCCGTCGACAGTCCGCGCCGCTCGGCGAGCGTCCGACCGACGAGTGCGCCGTCGGTGCGCTGCTGCCAGGTATCGAGCGAGCCCGAGATCATCCGCAGGCGCGATCCGTCGGTCGCGGCGAAGTGATCCGGGCGCACGCCGCGGAACGTCACGACGTCGAGGCTCGCGCGGCAGTTGCTGACGACGATCATCATGGGGGTGACCGTGTCGACGCCCGACACCGCCTCGATGCGGCGCTGATAGTCCTCGGGGAGCCGGCTCGTGAACGGGCAGAAGCGGTTCTCGCGGTACACGACGAGCGTCGTGTCGTCGGCACCCATCTCCGTCGCCTCGCGGACGCCGTTCTGCAGCGACTGGATCAGCGCGAAGAGGAACATCGCGGTGGCCACGCCGCCGACGGTCAGGATCGTCCGCATTCGCTGACGCGTGACCATCTTCAGGATCAGTGGGACGAAGCGGATCTTCATGGCGACTCCGATGCCGTCTCCGATTCGCGGACCGTCTCGGACTCGCGAATGAGGCCTTTGTCGAGGTGCACGAGCCGCTGCGCGTGGTCAGCGGCGTTCGGGTCGTGGGTCACCATCACCAGGGTCTTGCCGAGCTCGCTGCGCAACCGGCCGAGCAGGTCGAGGATGGCTCCCGCCGACTCCGAGTCGAGATCACCCGTCGGCTCGTCGGCCACGATGAGCGGTGGGTCCGCCACGATGGCGCGCGCGATCGCTACGCGCTGCTCCTGCCCGCCGGAGAGCTGACGCGGATAGTGGTCGTGGCGGTCGGCCAGGTCGACGAGATCCAACGCGAGCGAGATGCGGCGATGACGCTCGGCGGCCGAGCCGTCGTGCAGCAGCAACGGCAGTTCGACGTTCTCGTAGGCGGTCAGCACCGGCACCAGGTTGTAGAGCTGGAAGACGTAGCCGACCGTGTTCGCACGCCATCCGGCGAGTTCGTCGCGCGAGAGCGTCGTGAGCTCGTGTCCGGCGACCTCGAGCGAGCCCGCGGTGGGGCGGTCGATACCGGCGATCAGGTTGAGCAGCGTCGTCTTCCCACTGCCCGAGGGGCCCATGAGCGCGACGAACGAACCCTCCTCGATGTCGAGGTCCACGCCGGCGAGCGGCGTGATCTCCTGCGTGCCCTTCTTGAACGTCCGCGTCAGGCCGCGGCAACGGATCAACGCCATGCCGCCTCCTCGCTGTTGCCGACGACACGAATGCGCCGACCTTCCGACAGAGTCAAGCCCCGCGGATCGATGACCCGATCGCCGGAGCGCAGTCCGCCGCGCACCTCGATCCAGCCGTCCTTCTGGTTGCGACCGAGCACGAGCTGTCGTCGCTCTGCCGTGCCGCCGCCCTCGTCGACGATCCACGCTGCCGCGCGGTCGCCGGACACGTCGAGCAGGAGTGCGCGCGGAGCGAAGAGCGTGCGCGTCGACTCACCGTCAGACTCCTCGGCCGTCGCGAGGAAGCGCACTCGTGCCAGCATCTCGGGCTTCAGGTCGGGGACTGGGTCGGTGATCGCGACCTTCACCTGCAGCGTGTTCTTCTGCACATCGGCCTCGTGCACGATGCGCGCCACGCGGCCCTGGAACGTCCGGCTCGGCAGCACCTCGACGATGATCTCGGCGGGTTGGTCGAGCCCTACATTGGTGGCGTCGGCCAGCGGCACGTCCACGCGCACCTGGAGCTTCGCCGGGTCGTAGAGATGCACGATGTGCGACGAGTGCGGGCTGTCCATCGCGAGCATGACCTTCGCGCCCGGTGCTGCGAGGCGACGCATCACCAGACCCGCGGACGGTGAGCGCACCTGCATGCGATCGAGACGGAGCGCAGCCTCGTCGCGTGCCGCCTTCGCACGATCCCGCTCTCCAACGGCCTGGCGCAGAGCCGCTTTTGCGCCGGCCAGCGCACGCGTGTCGTCGATGCGCAACTCGAGGTCGCGCGCGGCGGCATGATGCGTGGCATGAGCGACGTCGAACTCGGCCGATCGGATGCCGCGGCGCGCCACGAGCGACCCGTGCACGGCGCGCGCGGTCGTCAATCGCAGGCGCGTCTGGGTGAGTGCGAACGCCGAGCTGGCTCCCGCCTTGACCTCGCCGGCCTCCGCGTCGACCAGATCGAGGATCTCGGCGATGCGGCCGTCCTGGGCCTCGATCTGGCGTTCGAGCTCGGTCTGCGCAGCCTGGGCACCGTCCACCTCGGCCGCGGCCACCGCGACGGCGCGTTCGAGCTCGACGGGGTTGTCCCAGTTGGACTGCGCCTCCGTCCGCACCGCCTCGGCCGAACTGACCCGTGCCTCGCGGTGCGCGAGCTCTCCCTCGGCACGTTCGAGCGCGAGACGCGCCTCGTCGGGCACGAGGCGGGCCACGACCTGACCGGCGGTGACGGCCTCGCCCTCGAGGACGAGCACGTCCTCGACGACGCCGTCGGTGAGGGCACTGGCGTAGTGGGGGAAGGGGTCCGGCTCGACCCAGCCGGCTGCCTGCGCGACCACGTCGCCACCGCTCGTCTCGACGTCACCCGGGACAACCGGCGCGACGCGCACGTCGAGTCGCGGGAAGAGCGCGTCGCGGCCGGCGATGGCCAGGACGAGGACGAAGGCGACCAGCAGCGCGATGGGCAGGCCGCGCCGCGACCAGAATCGCTGCTTGGGCTCAGGGATCGACGCTGCGGTCGACGTCGCCGCCGAGTCCTCGGGGGCGCGGCGCAACCCGGACAGATCCCGCCCGGACGGATCCTGCGACGCCTCGCTCATCAGGACTCGACCTCGGTCGCCGCGAGCAGCGACGCAACAACCGGTCCGTCGGCGGGGGTGTAGTACACGAACTTCCCGTCCTGACGGGCTCGCAGGACGCCGGCTCGGCGCAGCCGCTGCAAGTGCCGGGAGGCCGTGGACACGGGGATCTCCAGGGTGTACGCGACGTCACACACGCAGCATTCCTCCAGGGCCACGAGGCGCAGGACGGCGAGCCGGCCCGGGTTGGCGACCGCCTTCAAGGCTTCCGTTCGGGCCGCCAGGGCACGACGGTCGGGGAGCCGCGCGCGCAGAGCGCGGATCTTCTCCTCGTTGAAGCACATGGAAGTGCCAACTTGGGGGGCGGTGATGACCGGGACCGCTTGATTGCTCATTCCCGAAAAGCATAGAGTGAGGCTTCCGAAGCGCAAGCAACATGCGACTCGCGGCGTACGTTTACCCCGGCTGGCATCCGATCCCGGAGCGCGATGCCTCCTTCCACCCCGGCTTCACGGAGTGGGAGCTCGTCGAGGGCTGTCGGCCTCGCTTCGACGGGCACCACCAGCCTCGTCGGCCCCAGCTCGGCACGTACGATGATCGCGATCCGGTCGAGGTCGGGCGCCGCGTTCGACTCGCTCGCGAGCACGGAGTCGATGCGTTTGTGTACGGCTTCTTCTGGTGCCGCGGGAAGCGCGTGTTCCACGACGCTCTCGATCTCGGCTTCCTCGGCTCTGACGAGGGGCGCTCGACCCCGTTCGCTCTGATGTGGGCCAACCGCATGCCGCGGCGCGTGCTCCCGGTCCGGCGCAGCGACCTGCCGGTGATCGCGGGCGATCGGCTCGTCAAGACCGACGTCGAGGACTTCGTCGCGTTCGTCGCCTACGTGGCGGAGCGCTACTTCACGCGCGAGACGTACCTACGCGTCGACGGGCGCGCGTACTTGTCGATCTTCGACACGACGTTCTTCATCCGCGAGCTCGGCGTCGAGGGCGCCACGGCTGCCATCTCTGCCGCGCGCGCGTGGCTACGCGAGCACGGTCATCCGGATCTCCACCTGGCGGCGATCGATCCGTCACCCGAGGTGATCGGCGTCGTCCGGGACATCGGCTTCGACAGCGTCACCCACTACGTGCTACTGGCGGAGTGGAAGGGACCGCTCGTGCAGGACTACGCCGAGTGCGCTGCCCGCCGTGCGGGACAGTGGTCGGAGTTCGCCGACGCCTCGGGTCTGCCGTACATGCCTTCGGTCGCGCCGGGTTGGGACGCCTCGCCGCGCGCGGCCGACTTCGGCGCGGAGCGCCCGCAGAAGTACCCCTGGTCGCCGGTGGTGACGGGCGAGCACCCGGATCGCTTCCGCGAAGCACTGGCGCGCGCGGTCGACTTCGCGCGCGATACCGCGAGCCCCCTGGCGTTCGTCGCGTCGCTGAACGAGTGGAGTGAGGGCCACTACGTGGAGCCGGACGAGCGCTTCGGCAACGGCTGGCTCGAGGCGGTCCGCGCGGCGGTGTGCCTGCGGTAGTTCCTAGCGTGGTGAAGCGGACTCGCGACCGGTCCCCGCTACACTCCGCCACCATGATCCACCGCGCCCGTCTCCTCCTAGCCTTCGTCGCCGTCCTGCTCGTCGCCACGACCTCGAGCGCGCGCGACGCCACGATGTGGGAGACGCTGACCCTCGCCGAGGGCACGCGCTTCGAGACGCCGGTCCACATCCAAGAGACCGGTCGCGCGGGGCCGACGGTCGTCATCGTCTCGGGACTCCACGGCGACGAACCGGCGAGCGCGTACGCGGCTGAGCAGATCCGGCACTGGCCGCTGCGGCGTGGGCGTGTCGTCGTGGTTCCGCGTGGCAACGTCCCGGCTCTGAAGGCCGGGAAGCGTCTGACGCCGGGCGCGTCGAAGGCTCTCGCGAACGCGAACCGCAACTTCCCGCGCACAACGGAGGCGAAGAAGGCCCCGGCACGCGGGGAACTCGCGCAGGCGCTCTGGGCGCTATTGCAGCAGGAGCGTCCGGACTGGGTGCTCGACCTGCACGAAGGTGTCGACGTGCACAAGCGCAACGCGAACAGCGTCGGGCGCACGATCATCGCGGGACGCGACGCGAAGACCGATGCCGTCGTCACGCGCATGCTCGTGGCGGTGAACGCCACCGTCTCGAACGAGGCCTTGCAGTTCGAGCGTCTGACGCGGCCCGTCGATGGGGGACTGGCGCGTGCCGCGGCCCACCATCTCGACATGCGAACGATGATCGTGGAGACGTCGAAGAAGGGGCTGGCCATCTCGACGCGCGCCCGCGAGCACCGCATCCTCGCGCATCGCTTCCTCGACGAGCTCGACATGCTCGCGCCCGGCATCGAGCCGGCTGAGGTCGGGTTTCGCGACGGCGTCGAGGCGGACACGCTGATCGGCGTCTACGACGGCGGCGGTGTCGGTGGGTCGGGAGTGCGGAACCTCCTGCGACAGTTGCCCGAGCTCGACGACGTCGCGGTCGCGCGCATCGGGCCGACCGAGATCAAGGCCGGCGCTCTGACGGGCTTCGACGTCGTGATCTTCTCCGGCGGCATGGGGGGCTCGCAGTCGCGCTGGCTGGGCGAGACCGGTCGCGTGAATGTGAAGCGGTTCGTCGATCAGGGCGGCGGCTACGTTGGCATTTGCGCGGGGTCGTACCTCGCGTGTCGCGGGTTCTCATGGGGGCTCGGCATCCTGGATGCGCGCACGCGCTCGCCCAAGTGGAAGCGCGGCAAGGCGACGGTGCAGATGCAACTGACCGAAGCCGGGCGCAACACGCTGGTCGATCGCGACGAGCCGTTCGGCGTGCTCTACGCGAACGGCCCGATCATCGAACCGGCACATGACGAGGACCTGCCGGACTTCGAGACCCTGGCCGTGTTCCGTACCGAGGTTGCGCGGAACGGCACGCCCAAGGGCCTGATGGTCGACACGCCGGCCGTCGTCCGTGGTCGCTTCGGCGAAGGACGCGTCGTCTGCTTCAGTCCGCATCCGGAGCAGACCAAGGGCCTGCACGATCTGGTCCTGCGCGCTGTGGCCTGGCTCGCCACCGAGGAGTGATCAGCCGGCGCGCCACGCGGGCGCCGGCCGGCCGCGACGGAAGAGCTGCATGATCCGCGGAAGGTGCGTGGGCATCGTGCGCCACAGCAGCTTCGAGCACGACGGACAGACGAGCTTCGCGCCGAGATCCAGGAACCGCTGTGTCCGTGCGCAGCACGCGCAGTAGCGATTCTCCGTCCGGATCACGGTTGCGGTTCCTCCTCGCGGGGCTCGAGGGGCTCGTGCACGGCAAGAGGGGACCCGTGCACGGCAAGAGCGGCGTGTGCCGATGCACACGCCGCTCTGCTGCGCGCATGCGACCCCCGTCGCACACCCGTCACGTAGCGTTGTCGCCGCCCCCGCGACGACCTCACCAGGAACTGTGCACTACGAATCGAGGGTTGGGAAGCCCCCGATTGCGCGACGATGCGTCGGTGGAGATCTTGGTCACCTGTCACTCTTGTCCGGGAACCGTCGCATGAGCGCCGATCCGCGCGCAGACCTGCGTGCCTGGCTTCCACATGTCCTGATGCTCGGGGCGTTGGTCGCAGCGATCTGGCTGCTGGCCGTCGTGGTGTCCCCGCTGTTCGAGCCCATCCTCGTCGCGGGCGCGATCGCCATCCTCACGTCGCCCGTGCTGCTGACGCCGTTACGCGGAGTGGTCGACCGACGTCTGTCGCGGTTCCCGCACGGCGTCCGGCGCAAGATCGCCGGCATCGCCGCGACCCTGACGTTGCTGCTGATCGCGTCCGCACCGCTCGTGATCCTGGTGGTCGGTCAGGCCGACAATCTCAGCGACCTGAGCGACCGCGTACGCGGCATCGTGGCGCGCGACACCGAGACGATTGCCGATATCACGGACGCGGTGGAGGACCAGGTCGACGAGATCAACGAGCACTACAAGACGCTGAACCTGCCGGCCGAAGAGATCGCCGCGTCGGTCGAGGGCTTTCTCGCCGAGTCGCAGGACGTGAACTCCGCGTTCCTGTCGTTCATCTCCGCTGGCACCGGAACACTCGCGCAGATCGTGCTCGCGCTCATCGCGCTGACGTACTTCTACATCGATGGTCCGCGTCTCGCGCGCGGGCTCCTCGGCTACTCACCGCTCACTCCGGAGCAACAGACGCGACTGATCGACCAGCATCGGCGCGTGGTGCTGCGCCTGCTGAACGACACCGTCGTCGCGGCGCTCGCGAAGGGCATTGTGCTCGGCGCGATCGTGTGGGCCGTGGACCACCTGTTCGGCGCCGGAAGCCTGCCGTTCCTGCCGGTGGCGATCGTGGCGGCGCTGATCACGCTGCTGCCGCTCGTCGGTGTGACGCTGGTCTGGCTGCCCTTCGCGACGCTGGCCTGGACGCAGGGGAATGTGGCGGGCGCCGTTGTGCTCGCGATCTCATGCTGGTCAGCCAACGTGGCGCTCGAGTGGGCGCGCGGGCGCGTCGGCAACCATCTCGCGCGCAGCGCCGATTGGATGGGCTTCCTGCTCTTCCTCGGCCTGATCGGCGGCCTCCTGACGTACGGCCCGAAGGGCCTGATCGTCGGACCGTTCGCGGTGGTGATGGTGGTGACCATCGGTCGCGCGTGGTTGCCGCTGTACGTGGCGGAGGCCGTTGACTAGCTGAGCTAGTCAACGGCCCGTAGGGGCGGACCCCTTGGTCCGCCCCGCCCGCTGGGGTTGCTCGGTCCTGGACGGTGGACGGCGCTCTGTGGCCGACTCCGGTGATGCGCACGGCCATCGGTCGATGACGCCGCTCCTCGCCGTCGCCGACTCTCGAATCAGCGGGCCGCCTCGCCGACCCACGGACGCATCACCGACTCTCGTTCGCGCGCGCCAGCCACCGTCAACGCTCGCGCCACCCGCGGTCGGCGGGGTGGAGCAGGGGCTCCACCCCTACGGCCGACTTCGTCGTGATCCCGCCGGACCACCCCGTCTGGTGCGACACCCGCCAGCCCCCGCAGCGTCGCCTCCCTCAACCGCCCGCACGGCGTCGTCGACGAAGCGCTCGCGCGGGTTTGGCCGGTGCGAGATCGGCCCGGATCCCCACCCGGGGCGGGGCGGTTGCGCGTCAGCGCAGGCGCCGTGACGCGGGGAATGAGGCCACGCAAGGCTGCGACCGAGGGGGCGGCTCTCGTGTGAGAGCGGACGCGGCCGCGGAGCCGACCAGAGACATGGGAGGCGCGGCGATTGCCGCATTCCCCGATGGGTGTCACCAATCAACCGCCAGCAATCGACGTGACCCCGGGCGGGGCGGATCAGGAGATCCGCCCGTACGGGGTGTTGGCGTAGCCCGCCGGGGAGTTGCGGGAGCCCGCCGTGGGGCCGTCAATCGCTCTGCCACCCAGCGCCCCTATTCCGCATCCTCCGCGATCACGATCTCCGACACCGCGATCTGCCCGTAGTGGTTCGACACCGCATCCACCACGTAGATCCGCATCGTCTTCCCCGCAAACTTCGACAGGTCCCACTCGAACGCACGCGGATCGCCCGCCCATTGGCCGCCAACGACCTTCTCGACGATCGTCCCGAACTTGCCCTCGCCGAGCCGCACGTCGAACGCGGGGATGTCCTGAATCTCTCTAGGCGGCGCGCGCTTCTCCTCCGTGATCGCGATGTACCCGTTGCCACCGAGCACCGTGAACCGCACGCGGCACGCCTTGCCCACCTTGAACGGATGGTGCGCGACCGTCATCCCGCGATCGCCCTCCGACGCGAACGTCGACGCGAAGCGGATGTCCTGGTTGTGCAGGAACTCCTTGAACGGCACGCCTGAGTGATTCCAACCCGGGCCGTTCGGCAGCGTCCGCGTCTCGAGGCGCGTCGCCTTCGTGCGTCCCGCCACGACCTCAATCTCGCGCTTCATGCGGCGGTCGAGCTCGGCCTGCATCGTCTCGAGCGTCACGCGCATCTTCGACACCTGCGACGAGAGGGCCTTCAGGCTGTCTTCTCGCAGCAGTTCGAACGAGCGTCTCGTTGGGTCCTCCTGCTTGACCGCATGCGTCCACGTCACCCGTAGCCGGCCCTCGGCGAGCCACGTCAGCTCGATCGCGACGAGCCGGCCGTGTGAGACGGGAGAACGTTCGGGCTCGAAGCGCAGCGTCTCCGCATCGGGCGCCGCGCCCGGCACCAACCGATCGGGTCGTCCGCGACGGCTCACCTGGGTGAGCGTCACGAGCCCCTCTTCGCTGTGATAGAGCGTCAGCGTCTCCTGCTTCGTTCCGAGCAGCATCCGCTCCGACACTCCGGCTCCGCCGCCCACCACCTCGTAGCGCGCACGCAGATCGGTCGGCTGCCCCTCGGCATCGAGCAGCACCCAGTCACCGGCAAGATCCTCGAGCCGCTGCGTCGGCGTCAGGAGCTCCTGCGCGTCCGCCTCGCCTCCGGCGAGCAGCAGCAGCGCGAGGCCCAGAAGCCGAGTCAGACCCAGCATCCGGTGCAGAGCGACGATCGGGCGTGTGGACATGACGGATCCTCCGGTCGAGCGGTCGTCGCCGACGATGCCGTGCGCGCGCCGTTCCGTCCACTGACATTCGGGCTCGGTCGGCCTCGTTGCCTCGCTGTCATACCGTCACATACCCTGCGAATGCACTGGCGCCGGGGCGGCAATGTGGCCGATGGTCTCGACGGGACATGTCTCGCCTTCGCCGCACCGCCGCCCTCTTCGCCCTGCTCGCGTACGTCGCGATCAGCACCATCGGCGTCGGCTGGGTGCTCTGCTACGAGAGTGATGGCCACGTCGCCGTCGAGTCCCTCGCGACCGGTTGCTGCGGCGACGACGATCCCGCGGACCACGACGAGCCTGCGGATCACGACGACCCTGCCGAGCACGACAACGAGAAGGACTGCGGCGACTGCGTCGACCTGCTCCTGATCGACGCGCTCTCGTCGCGCGAGGCCCACGACGACGTCGCCGATCTCGCCGACGTCGCCGATGTCGCCGCGCTCGCACTGCTCCCCGCGCCGTTCGTGCTCGCTCCGACGACCACGGCATTCGTGCAGGCGGCGCATCCGCCACCACGTCCACCGCCGCAACTCGCCCACCTGCGCACCACGCACCTGCTCCTGTAGGCCGCGGGACCGCTCTGGTCCTTCCGGTTCCCACAGGAGACTCCCCATGCCACGCCGCTTCCGGCGTTCGAGCGGGGGACTCGTCATCGCGGCCGCACTGTTCATCACAGGCTGCCGCACGTACGAGTCCGAGCCCCTCGATCCCGCCGACATCCTCCAGACCCTCGAGACGCGTCGCCGCGTCGACGCGCCCGCCGGCGTCGTCGAGCTTGCGTACGTCGTCGACTTGGCGCGTGAGCGCTCGCCATCGCTGCTGACGGCTCGCGAAGCCGAGGCGACGGCGCGCGCGCTCGCCGATCTGCCGACGCCGCTCCCGAACCCGTCGCTCGACGTCGGGCCGATCCTGCTCAGCGGGCCCGGCATTGGCTCGGCCACACGCTGGGGCTTCGAGGCCGTGGGGGGCTGGATGCTCGACCTGAACGGCAACCGTGCGGCGGCGACCGAGCTCCGCGGCGCGGAGGCGCGTGCGGCGGCTGTGGAACTGGCCGTGCGCGAACGCGGGTCCTACCTGGCGCTGCGGCGCGGGTTCGTCGCGCTTGTCAGCGCAGAGCGTCGTGCGTCGGCACTCGCCGAGGCCGAGGCGGGCGCGCGTTCCGCCGCGGTGGCAGTACGTCGCATGGTCGACGCCGGCCAGGCGAGTGCACTCGACGTCACGGATCTCGACGTCGAGGCAGCGCGTGCTGCGGCGGCGATCCTCTCTGCGCGCGAGGCCGCCGGCGACGCTCGCGCCGCGCTCTCTGCCGAGGCGGGCATCACGTCGGACCTGTTCACGAGTGTCGAGGCCCCTGAAGCGCCGACAGAGCCGCCGTCGCGCGAGTCGTTGATCGAGATGCTTGCCAGCGGCCATCCCGACCTCGATGCCCTCCGCGCCGAGTACGACGTCGCCGAGGCGCATGTGCGCACCGTCGTCGCTGCGCGCTACCCCGGCGTCGAGCTCGGGCCCGGGTACGAGTACGAGGAGAAGACCGATCGATACTCGCTCGGCCTCGGGTTCGAACTGCCGATCTTCGATCGCGGTGACCTCGAGATCACGGCGGCCGAGGGCGAGCGCAGCAACGTTCGCGCACGCTACGAGGCGACCCTCACGCGGCTCATCGGCGACGTGGAGGCGGCACTCAGCCGGCTCACTCTTCGACGCGCCCGACACGCGCTGCTGACCGAACGCGTCGCGCCCGCCGCACGACGCGGGCTCGACCTTGCACGGCGTGGCCTCGAGAGCGGTGCGCTCGACGGGCTGCGGTACCTCCATGCAGTCCGCACCGAACGTGAGGTCCGACTCGATGTCGCCGCCGCCGAGGGCGACGTCCTCGACGCCTGGTGTGACCTCGAGTCCGCCTGCGGCGCCCCCCTCTTGCAGTTCGCCAGCACTCTCCGCGAGACGACCGAAGGAGACGCACGATGAGCAACGTGATCGCTCAGGCCGCAGGAGCCCTCGTTCTCGTGGGCATCGGTATCGGAGCCGGTTGGTACGCCGCGGGTGGCGCAGAGCCCGACGCGGCTGACGCAGAGGTGCCCGACACCGCGGCTCCCGTGCTGTCGGCGCAAGCGCTCCAGAACCTCGGTGTGACGATCCAGGGAGCACGCCTGAGCGCCTTCGTCCGCACGATCCGCGTCCAAGCGAGCGTCGTCGATGCCCCGCTCAACGCGCGGCCCGTGACGACCGGACTCGGCGGCATCGTCACCGAACTGCACGTGCGCCCGGGCGAGCGCATCGCTGCTGGCGCGCCGCTGATGACTCTGGCGCGCGCGGCCATCGCACGTCCGGAGCTGACGCTCACCGGCAACCTGCTTCCGTCGCTCAGCGAGGACTTCCACACGGCCGTCGCCGCGTATCGCAGCGCGTCGACGCAGGTCGCGATCGTCAAGCGCGAGCTGGCCCGTGTGAAGACGTTCACCGAGTCCGGTACGAAGGACGACCTGCCGGCACTGCCGCGGCAACGTCAGATCGATCTGGAGTACGACCTCGACCGGGCCAACCAGTCGCTGTCCAACGCGCGCCACGAGCTCGAGCGACACGGACTGACCGTCGAGGAGATGGACTCCGTCGCCTCGAACAACACACGTGTGCCGAACGACCGCCTCTGGCGCAACGCGCTCGCCGCGAACGGGTTCTGGGGCGAGCGCGAGTCGCTCATCCTCGAACTCATCCCGAGCTGGGCGCGCAAGGTGCCGTGGGTCGTCGGGGCACTCGGCGAGCTGGCCGCCGCCGGTCGCGTCGACCCCGATCTCGAACTCGCCGTCCGTCAGTCGAAGCCGTTGCGCGAGCACTTCGCGGAGGCGCTCTCGCTGTTGGTCGAAGGCCACAGCGTCGGACGCGTGCGGTTGTTGGCCGACGCGGGCGAGCTGAACCCCGTCGTGATCATCCGCGCCCCGCAGGGCGCACCCGACTGGGACGTCGAACGCATCGTGGTCCGGCCCGGCGAGAACGTCGACGCCGGCGCGACGCTGGTCGACCTGCACGACGCGCGCACGATGTGGCTCCAGGCGGAGCCGATCGGCGAGGAGGTCGGGGCCATCGGCCGTGCCTACTCAGAGCGTGTCGAGATGACCGCGTCACCGCTCATCGAGGGTGGCGGGACCGACCTGATCGGTCTGTTCGTCGACCGTCTGGCGACGCGCGGAGGCGAGCACGAGCGCGGAGCCCAGGCGGTCGTCGTTTGCAGCAACACAGAACTCGCGAGTAGCGGCGATCGCGCGATGCGGACGTGGACGCTCCGCGCGGGCCAGCAGTACGTCCTCCACGTGCCCGAGCAGCAGCTCGACGAGCGCTTCGTGCTCCCCGCCGAAGCCGTCGTGCGGAACGGCGCCGAACGTGTCGTGCTCGTCCAGGAAGGCGACACGTTCCGGATGGAGCCGGTGCACGTCGAGTTCGAGGACGAGAGCGTCGCCGTCGTCGCCAACGACGGGGCGATCTTCCCCGGCGATCCGATCTGCGTCACGGGCGCGTTCGCGCTCTCGCTGAGCCTGATGTCCGGCGACCAGAAGGCCGATCCCCACGCAGGTCACTCCCATGACTAGCGGCACGACCAAGCGCATCCCGGTCCAGGTGTCCATGCCGAGGAGATCGACGTGCTGAATCGTCTGATCGCCTTCTCGCTCGGCAACCGCGTGTTCGTGCTGCTGCTCGCACTCGCGTTGGCGGCGTACGGCGCGTTCACCGCTGCGAGCCTGCCCGTCGACGTCCTGCCGGACCTCAACCGCCCGACGGTGACGATCCTGACCGAGGCGCACGGTCTCGTGCCGCAAGACGTGGAACAGCTCGTCTCGCGTCCGGTCGAGCAGTCCGTGAGCGGCGCGACGGGCGTCACGCGCGTGCGCTCCGTCTCCGGACTCGGGCTCTCCGTCGTGTTCGTCGAGTTCGACTGGGACATGGACATCTACCGCGCGCGGCAGATCGTCCAGGAACGCCTGCAGATCGCGAGCTCGACGCTGCCTGACGACGTCGTCCCGCAGATGGCTCCGATCTCTAGCATCATGGGCCAGATCCAGATGATCGGCCTGCGCAGCAAGAGCGGCGAGACCGACCCGACGGCGTTGCGCGCGTTCGCGGACCAGACCGTCAAACTGCAGCTGCTCGGCATCCCTGGCGTTGCCCAGGTCGTTTCCATCGGCGGCGCGCCGCGCCAGCTGCAGGTGACGGCCGACGTCAACCGCCTGCGCGCGCACGAGGTCTCGCTCGACGAACTCGCCGACGCGATCCGCGACTCCAACGTGAACGCCTCCGGCGGACTCATGGAGATCGGATCACGTGGTCCCGCGGTGTCGGTCTCCGGACTGCTGCGCAATGCCGAAGACCTGGCGAGCGCGGTCGTGCGTCCGGACGCCGTTCGCCCCGTGCTCGTTCGCGACGTTGCGAGCATCGAGTTCGGCCCGGCCGCCGTGCGCACCGGCGACGCCGGCATCGACGGCAAGCGGGGTGTCATCCTCGTCGTCTTCAAGCAGCCAGACGTCGACACCGTCGCGTTGTCGGACCGTGTCGAGACGACGCTCGACCAGATCGCGGCGACGGCGCCCGACGACCTCGAGATCCTGCCGGGCGTGTACCGCCAGGCCGACTTCATCGATCGCGCGGTCGAGAACGTCAACGAGGCGCTCCTACACGGCGCGATCCTCGTCGTCCTCGTGCTCTTCGTGTTCCTCGCGAACGTGCGCACAACGCTCATCACCTTGACGGCGCTGCCGCTCTCGGTCGCGGTCACCGCGCTCGTGTTCGACGGCTTCGGGCTGAGCATCAACACGATGACGTTGGGCGGTCTTGCGGTTGCCGTCGGAGCCCTCGTCGACGACGCAATCGTCGACGTCGAGAACGTGTTCCGACGACTGCGCGAGAACCGTCTCGCCGGGTCTCCGCGCCACCCGATCGCCGTGGTCTTCCGCGCGTCGAGCGAAGTGCGGGCACCGATCGTGATCGGGACGATCGTCGTGGCCGCGGTCTATCTACCTCTCTTCGCGCTGACCGGCATGGAGGGCCGCCTCTTCACGCCGATCGGCGTCGCGTACATCGTCAGCATCCTGGCGTCGCTGCTGGTGTCGTTGACGGTCACGCCAGTTCTCTGCTCGTACCTGCTCCCGACGAGCGCCGCAATCGCCGCCGAGGAGCCCGGGCGGGTCGTACGCGCCGTCCAAGCGTTGGCGGCGAACGTCATTCGTTTCGGCATCGCCAGGGCACGCGGCGTCGTCGTGGTGTTCGCCGCGCTGGTGCTGCTTTCGGTCGTCGTCCTCGCGACGCGCGGGACCGAGTTCCTGCCGCCGTTCGACGAGGGCACTGTGCAGGTCAACCTCGTGCTGCCGCCGGGTACCGGCCTCACGACATCCGATGAGTTCGGCCAGCGCCTCGAGGAAGCGATCGTCGCGGTCGAGGGCGTCGCCGCCGTCGGCCGCCGCACTGGCCGCGCCGAGGGCGATGAGCACGCCGAGGGTGTGAACATGTCCGAGGTGATCATCTCGTTCGAGCCGGATACCGAGCGTTCACGCGACGAGATCCTGGCCGACGTGCGGGAGCGCATGGCGGATGCCGTGCCTGGCGCCGCGACCTCGGCCGAGCAGCCGCTCGCGCACCTACTGTCACACCTCCTCTCCGGCGTCTCCGCGCAGGTGGCGATCAAGATCTTCGGCGAGGACCTCGCCACGCTGCGTCGGACGGCTAACGAGGTGGCCACCGTCGTGGGCGCCGTCGACGGCGTCACCGACCTGATCGTCGAACCGCAGGTGCTCGTCGAACGGGTCAACGTCGAGCCACGCCGCGAGCAGATGGGGCGCCTTGGCGTCACGGTCGACAACATGGCGCACACCGTGGAACTGGCGCTCGAGGGCGCATCGATTTCGCGCCTCGTCGAGGGCCGTTTCTCCTACCCGATCGTCTTGCGTCTCCAGCACGACGACCGCAACGACCTGCAGGCCGTGCGCGAGCTGCTCGTCGATGCCGGCGACGGGCGTCACGTCCGTCTGGGCGATGTCGCCACCGTGCGTCTGGATCGCACGCCGAACTCGATCAAGCACGAGAACGCGTCGCGCCGCATCGTGGTGCAGCACAACGTCGCCGGTCGCTCGCTTGGCGAGGTCGTCGACGACGTCGAGCGCGCGCTCGACGGCGTGCGCGCGAAGCTGCCGCCCGGGGTCTCGATCCGCGTCGGTGGTCAGTTCGAGGCGCGGGCCAAGGCGGCGCGCGTCATCGGGCTGCTCTCGCTGCTCTCGCTCGTGGTGATGATCGCGATCATCGCTGCGCACTTCCGCTCCGTGCGGCTCGCGCTGTTCCCGATCGCGGCCATCCCGATGGCGTTCGTCGGCGCGGTCGCACTCGTCGCGGCGACGGGTCAGACCGTGTCCATCGCAACGCTCGTCGGCCTCGTCTCGCTGGGCGGAATCGCGGCGCGGAACAACATCCTGCTGATCGATCACTACCTGCACCTGATGGGGGAGGAGGGTGAGGCGTTCTCGGCCGAGATGATCGTCCGCGCGGGCCGCGAGCGCGTGATCCCGGTTCTGATGACGGCGCTCACGACGGGCATCGCTCTGATCCCGCTCGTCCTCTCGCCCGGCGAGCCGGGCCGGGAACTGCTCTACCCTGTCGCGACGGTGATCGTCGGCGGGCTGATCTCGACGACTCTGCTCGACGTGTTGCTCACGCCGGGCCTGTTCTTCGCACTGGCGGGGAACGCTGCTGCCGAGGTCGTGCTCGCACGCCGCGGCAGCCTGGCAGACCTGGAACGAACGTGCCGCGAGCTCGTCGGCTCCGGGCCCCCAGACAACGAAGCATCACAGGAGAGTGACGCATGAGGAACATCAAGGCTGCCTGGCTCGTGATCCCCGCACTGCTGGGCGTGGTCGCCCTCGGCGCATGCAAGGAGGCGCACGACCACCCGCACGGGCCGGACGGCGAGCATCTCGATGGGAACGAGGCGCACGACGAAGGACACCCGGAGAACGGTGCCCACCCACACGAGGCCGCGCACGGTGGCTCGGTCATCGAGCTCGGCGACCACGCTGCGATCCTCGAGGTCACCCATGACGAGGCCGCTGGCGAGGTTCGGATCTGGATCTCGTCGGACCAGGGCGAGTCGCTCGCTCCCGACGGCGCACCCGTCCTGAACGCCATGGAGGGCGAGACGCCGACCCAGGTCGAGGGCGTGCTCGAGGACGGTGTCTGGGTGTTCCGTCACGCCGCGCTGAACGACCACCAGGACGGAGCGCGCCTGCGCCTGTCGGTCGGCGGCAAGACGTTCAGCCCCGAGATGCCGCACGCGCACTGATCCGCCCAGATCGACATGCGATCCGACTTCGGGGCGGCCTGCTCGGCGCCTCGCGTAGTCTCCGACTCCACGGGAGGTGACGCGGTGGCGACTCGACGAAGCGAGGGGGAGCGGATCGGTGCGTGACACGCGCGCGCACCGACTGCTCCTCGCGCTGGCACGGTGCGTGTGCATGTGCGTCTGCATCGTGCTTGCGGCATGCAGCCGGCAGGAGGCGCCTGCACAGCGCGTCGTGCTCCTCGGCGTCGACGGTGCGGATTGGGACGTGATCGACCGTCTGATCGAGGACGGTCGGCTGCCCAACTTCGCGCGCATGAAGAGCGAGGGGACGACCGGCGACCTCCGCAGTCACGAGCCGATCTTCTCGCCCGTGATCTGGGCGTCGATCTCGACCGGCAAGGGACCGAAGAAGCACGGCGTGCGTTCGTTCGTCGCGCCGCTCGAGCTGCCCGGCGGGAAGACGGCCATCGTGCCCGTGACGTCGAACATGCTGACCGCCGCGCGCGTCTGGGACATCCTGAGCCGCCGCGATCGCACGGTCGGTGTGGTCGGCTGGTGGACCACCTGGCCGGCGACCCCGGTGAACGGCTTCCTCTGCTCGGAGCGCACGTGGCCGATCACCCTCGGCCCGTGGGGTTGGCCCGTGACGAGCGACGGCAAGGCACCGGAGCTCGGCGCTCGCACGTATCCGGCGGATCTCTACGACGACGTCGCGTCGCACATCGTCACGCGCGACACACTGAGCGACGACGACCGCGCGCGCGTCGACGTCGAGGGCGTGCTCGCCATGCTCGGGACGGGCGGACCGTCGGCGGCGGACACGTACGCACGCGACCTGACATTCGCGCGCATCGCGCGTGAGCTCGACGACGACGAGAGTCCCGACTTCATGACGCTCTACCTCGAGTTGCCCGACGTGATGTCCCATCACCACTGGTCGATGTGGCGCGCGCATCGTGCGGCGGCTCACGGCGAGACCGATGACCTCGCGGGCGCGCTGGGCGTTGCGCCCGAGACGATCACGCGCGTGGGCGAGGCGTTCGAGCAGTCGTACGCGTTCGTCGACTCCGTGCTCGGCGCGATCCTGGACGAGGCCGGTCCGGACACGCTGGTGCTCGTGGTGTCCGACCATGGCTACGGCGAGAACCGCGGCGGCCGCCCGCTGAACATCGGTGCCGGGCGCCACGCCCCGGTGAAGCACTGGCATCACCTGGACGGCGTGATCCTCGCGCGCGGCCCCGGCGTGCCGGCCGGTCAGGTCATCGAGGGCGCGCGCGTCGTGGACGTCACCCCGACCGTGCTGTACGCGCTGGGGGAGCCGACAGGCGACGACATGGACGGCGTGGTGCTGACCGGCCTGTTCGACCAGCAGGTCCTCGACGCGCACCCGGCCGAGACCGTCCCGACCCTCGAGCCCGACGGTCTGACCCTGGCGGAGCGCATGGCGAAGGCGCAGCACCCGATCCCGTCGCCGGACGACGAAGCACTCCGCGAGATGCTGCGGTCGCTGGGGTACCTGGAGTAGGGGCGCGGCCGTCTCGATTGCGGCGTCTGCCGATGACGCCGTAGGGGCGGATCAGGAGATCCGCCCCTACGACCGTCTCTAACGTGATCCGGCTGGACACGTCCATCCCCCGTACGGGCGGATCTCCTG
>JAJFFG010000085.1 GCA_021776825.1 Planctomycetota bacterium | reverse complement strand
GACTCACACACCTGAGCGGTTCAGACCGCCGATCTCGGCGTTGCGCCTCCTCCGAGACGGAACGACGTCGCAGTCGTCGGCGCGCCTTGATCTCGACGTTCTGTCCTCGCTCAGGACGGGCCACTCGGCGCGGGCCGTGGCCTCCGCATCCAGACTGCTCCTGCACTCCCGGACGACGGTCGTCACGGAGTGCGCGAGCCTCATGAATAGGCCGGGCTAACACGCCGCTGCAGCCGACGAGCGGCGTGCGCCCGTCACCCGACGGTCGCTACACTTCAGGCCGCCGCTCGCAACTGAGCGGCATCGTTAGGTGGCACAAGCGCACCCCATGAAGACGAGCACCCAATGCTCCGTATGTCACGGTCGCCTGTCCCTTTGGACCGGGCTGCGCGCTCCCACTCCGATCCGCATCAGGTGCCCGCACTGCCGAACCACTCTGCGGATACGAATGCGTGGCTTGTGGCTGGTTTTTGCGCTCGCGGTCGTTCTCCTCAGCGCGGCAGGCGCAGGCTGCATCTGGGCCTTTCATCTCCACGGCTGGCCGGGTTTGCTCCTAGCGTCTGGAGGAACCCTCACCCTCTGGTTCGTCGCCGAACTCGTCGCCGGTGTCGTCTTCTACACGCATGCCCAGTTCATTCCTGAGCAGGGGGACGGGCGTCCCGCCTGACCCGCCGCTGCAGCCGACGAGCGACGAGGGCGGGCCTTGCCGGTTCGGTAGCATGAGGCCCGCCGCTCGCTGCTGAGCGGCAGGACGGTGAGAAGTCGGGACAGTTGGGGAACTGTCCCGCGTTCCATGCAGTGGATGTGGGGGTGGAAGCGAAGCGTCTGCGTCCACGTGCGCAGCACCGTCGTCAGCCCGATCCGGCTAGCCCGGCCTATTCATGAGGCTCGCGCACTCCGTGACAACCGTCGTCCGGGAGTTCACGAGCCGCCTGGATGCGGAAGCCACGGCACGCTCAGAGAGGCCCGTCCTGAGCGAGGACAGACCGTAGAGATCAAGGCGCGCCGACAACTGCGACGCCGTTCCGTCTCGGAGGAGGCGCAACGCGGAGATCGGCGGTCTGGGCCGCTCAGGTGCGTGAGTCGTCATGAATAGTCCGGGCTAGCGCACGGCCGGAACGTAGTGGTCGGCGATGTAGCTCCAGACGAAGTCGCCGTTCGCCGCGTTCCAGAGCGCGAGAACGCGGTCGTACGAGGTCCTGAATTCGGTCGCGTAGCAGTCGATGCCGAACAGATCCTCGAAGATGTCGCCTTCGCCACCCGTGACGATGCGACAGCACTGAGAGCGCAGCTCGTCAATCCAGAACGGAACCGTCGCACGCAGATCGAAGCCGAGCGTGCGGGACGAGACCCAGACGTCGTTCATGATCCGGTAGCGCCCGTCCTTCATGGCTCCCCAGAAGTCCTCACGAGCCTCCGCGTCTCCCATCGCCGCCAGCTCGCCAGTCGCGTGCCAGTAGAGATCGAGCGAGCGCCGGTCACGGAACGTCTGCAGGTACGCCGCGATCCGCGGGTCGTCGACCAACCCGACGTCGAACATGAACTCATCGGGATGAGCGTCGAGCTGCAACACGAGCGCGTCGACGGGCCGTCCATCGATCATGGCCTCGAGAACACCGTCTGCAGGTGCGAAGTCCCCCCAGACGCCGCCTTCCGAGACGGCCGGGTGTAGCCCGTGGAACGTCGCGAGTGCGGCCAACGCTGTGGACTGCGCCTCGGACGCCTCCGCGGCACGGCGTAGCTCCGATTCGAGCCACGCCTTGATCTCCGGCCCGCCGTTTCGCGCCACCGCCACGAAGCCGTCGGTCCACGTCACGTCCTTGAACTGTGTCTTGGCGAACTCGATCAGCTCGGGCGACGGCTCCGGGTCACCGATGGTGAGCAGCGTCGACAGTGCACCGCCACGCGACACCTCGCTCTCGGTCTCGCGCGCCACGCGCCGCAACGCTTGCCGGAACGCCTCCGGGGCGCCGACCTCCATGAAGACGAGGGGTTCCCACCGCAGTAGGAGAGGCGGCTCCGGACCCTCGTCCGGTTCGTCCTCCGGGAAGAAGCGATCGTCGATCCGCGCAGCAGCGGCCTCCGCCACGGCGCGAGTTCGACAACCCGGTACGACGGCGCCGATCCAGGCGAGTCGCAAGGCGTCGATGTCGGACTCGAGAGCCGCCTTCTCGATCCCGTCGAAGGCCGAGCGATCCCACCGGAACCCGTGGAAGTCCTTGTACGCCGCGGGATCGACGATGCGGGCAAGTGCGTCAAACACATCGGCAGCGAGCTTCGGGTCCGGCCCGAACACGGCGCGGTCGATCAGACGGCGGGCACGCGGCGGATCGCACTCCAGGAGCAACGCAAGGTCGGCCGGCCGCTTGCGTGCGTCCGACTCGACCTCTGCGAGCGCGCTCTCGTCGCCGCGTCGAGCGAGTGCGCGACGGGCTGAGTTGTCGTCTCCGGCAGAGTTTCGCCGTCGCAAGTACGCGTCCGAGTCGGCGCCGTCAACGAGCCCGAGCAAGATCGTGGCAGCGACTCCGACCGGAGTCTCGTTGCCTCTGCCGGCCGTCGCGAGATCGATCAGAAACGGCTCGTCGGACGGCGCGGGGCTCGCGTCGCGAAGCCAGCGCAGGACCCAGTGCGCAACGCGTTTCTTCAGCTCGATCGCGCGGGACTCGGCAGGGACGTCGACGTACCACTTTCGCAAGAGGGCGACGAGCAGCGGATCGATGCCTCCGCCCGGTTCAGGCACGGCCGCTCTGGGAGACAGTCCGAGATAGAACACGGCCGCCTCGCGACGATGCGTGTCGTTCCAGATCTGCAGCAACTCGAACTGGCTCTGTGCGACGCCCGCCAACGTTGGGTCCGACGATCGTGCGAGCTCGATGTAGAGCGGGATGTGCTCACCGCGCATGACCCGGTGCATCTGGCCGAGCACCGTCGTCGTTCCGAAGCACCACGGAAGCGGCGGTAGCGTCTCGAGGAACTTCGGGAGTTCCACGCTGCCGATGTACGCGCGGAACTCGTCGAACTGCGCCTCGCTCTCCTCGAACAGGAACGTGGGCATGAGCAGCTCGACGGCGCGAGCGCACTCCCAGTTGTCCATGTCGCGATACTCGAGACGCGCAGCGCACGCGATGGCAGCGGCGTCATCCCGAAGCCTCAGGCCGGTGCGCAGAGTGTCGATGCGTGCGTCGGGGTCGAGATCGGCGAGTGCGGTCTCGCGGTCCTCGCGATCGCGGAGGCGGAGCGCCCGTTCGATCTGGGCGTCGGAGGGCGTCCACGCTCCAACGTCGTCGCGCAAGCGGTCATCTCGCGGCGGGGCCGGAGCCACGGCTGGCGTCGGCTCTGGCGTCGGCGATGGCGGAGGCGCGGGCGGCGGGTGACGGCAGGCGACGACGAGCGACAGACAGCCAACGAGAGTGGCGGTGATCCTCACGCGTGCAGGCTACAGCCTGTGGACGGGTCGCGCGGAAACCGCGCGGATACCGAGGCAGGACAACCGCGGCGGCGTTCGGCGGGAGCGCCGCGGGGCGATCAACGTGAGTCGAACGACGCCGATTGTGTCCCGACTCCGTATCGATCGCCGACGCCGTCGCTGCCCTCGTCCGCGGCGGGAATACCGAGATGGAACAGCGGTGAATTCTTCCACCGTGAGCGTTCTTGCGGCCTCGCCCATGGCTGACCGCCCACCCGCCGGTGTTCAGTGCTTTCAGAATGCGCTGGACAGGTTCCGCGGCCGGGGTCAGGCTCGGGCGACCATGCCGAAGCACCGACCGCCCGAGGCGCTGCACGCCGCACGCGAACGGTTCATCGCCGAGTGGGGCGGCCTCGGGCCGGCATGGGGCGTGAACCGCACCATGAGCCAGATCCACGCGCTCACGATGGTGAGCCTCGCGCCGATGAACACGGACCAGATCATGGAGGCCCTCGGCATCAGCCGCGGCAACGCACACGGCAACATCCAGCTGCTCTGCTCGTGGGGGCTGCTGCGCAAGCTCTCGCTCCGGGGCGACCGCAAGGACTACTACGAGGCAGAGAAGGACGTCTGGCGTGTCGTCCAGGCCATCGTCCGCGAGCGGAAGCGCAAGGAGTTCGAGCCCGTGCTCGCCACGCTGACGAGCTGCCTCGAGAGCACCAAGGGCCTGCGCGACAAGGAGTCGCGCGCCTTCCGCAAGCAGCTCTCCGACCTGCGCGAGTTCGCGGCCATGGGAGATCGGGTCGCAGACCGGGTCGGCCGTATGGAGTCGACGGCGATCCTGCGCTGGCTCGGCCGACTGCTCTCCTGATATCCGAAGGTTTCGGTAAATACTGAAACTGATGATATGCTTCCGGTGTTCCGCCTCGGAGCGGAGCGGGAGGCGACCATGTCAGAGATCCACTGCGTCACAGGCGCGTTCGGCTACAGCGGCTCCTACATCGCGCGGGAGCTCCTCGCGCTCGGTCACCGCGTGCGGACGCTGACGACTTCGACGGGCCGGGAGCACGGCTTCGGCGACCGCGTGGAGGTGTACCCGCTGGACTTCGCGGACACCGCCGGTCTGTGCGTCGCGCTGACCGGCGTGCGCGTGCTCTACAACACCTACTGGGTCCGGTTCTCTCGGGCCGGGTTCTCGCAGACGCAGGCGGTTCGCAACACCAAGGCGCTGTTCGCCGCGGCCAAGGCGGCCGGCGTCGAACGCGTCGTCCACGTCAGCATCACGAACCCGTCCCTGACCAGCCCGTACGAATACTTCCGGGGGAAGGCCGAGCTGGAGGCCGCGCTCGGCGACTCGGGGCTGCCCCACACGATCCTGCGCCCCGCCGTGCTCTTCGGCGGCCCGGACATCCTGATCAACAACATGGCGTGGCTGCTTCGCCGCTTCCCGGTGTTCGGCATCTTCGGGAACGGTGACTACCGGATGCGTCCCATCCACGTGCGCGATCTCGCCGAGCTTGCGGTGCGCTCGGGAGAGGCATCGGGGAACGAGGTGATCGACGCGGTCGGGCCCGAGACGCTTCGCTACCGCGACCTCGTGCGCGAGCTGGGCGCAGCGATCGGAAAGCAGCGTCCGCTGCTGCGCGTCCACGCCGGTGTGGGTTGGGGGCTGGCCCAGGTCCTCGGATGGCTGCTCGGTGACGTGCTGCTCACGCGAGCGGAGATCGACGCCCTCATGGACGACCTGCTCGTCACCGCGGCGCCGCCGACCGGAGCCACGCGTCTATCCGACTGGATGCGCTCGCACAGGGAGACGCTGGGCGTGCGCTACGGCAACGAGCTCGCGCGCCGACGCGACCGCCTCCGCGCGTACACGGACCTCTGACGGCGCAGCGCCGACGCTTGCGGGGGACCTCGCGCGTGCAGCGGAGTCCAAGGAGGCGACGGAGGCTCCCATGCCACGAGCTCGTCTTGCGCGCGCGACGATGACCCTCTGCCTGCTTCCGGCGTGGACGGCCCTAGCCCGCACTATTCACGACGACTCACCCACCTGAGCGGTCCAGACCGCCGATCTCTGCGTTGCGCCTCCTCCGAGACGGAACGGCGTCGCAGTCGTCGGCGCGCCTTGACCTCGACGATCTGTCCTCGCTCAGGACGGGCCTCTCTGCGCGTGCCGTGGCCCCCGCATCCAGGCTGCTCCTGTACTCCCGGACGACAGTTGTCACGGAGTGCGCGAGCCTCATG
>JAJFFG010000084.1 GCA_021776825.1 Planctomycetota bacterium | reverse complement strand
GAGAGCTCTCGCACCCGCGGAGCCGACCAGAAACAACTAGGGCGCGGCGATTGCCACCTGCCCCCGACGCGCGCCCACCTACGACGGGCTACGCAATCGCCGTGACCTAGTCGTGCACGCGAACCAGGTCGATCCGACGCGCGGTGGTCTTCACCGTGCGGTAGACCTTGAACGTGCCCTCTTCGGCCTGGTCCCAGCGCCAGCACGTCAGGCCCTTCTTGAATCGACCTTCCGTCGACGGGAGCACGGAGAGGTTGTCCCCGGCATCCTTCGTCACGAGGAACCGGAAGCGATCCTCGGCGTCGGTGGGGCCGATCCACGTGAACAGTGCCTCTTCGGCGGGTGCTTCCTCCTCCTTGCGAGTGATGAGGAAGTCCTTGGGCGTGCCGGACATGCGTGCGTCTCCTTCGAAGGGCGCAGGGTAGTCGCGTCGCGCGCCACGCCGAACTTACGCGAAGCGCGTCGCGAGGGCCGCCACGTGCGCCGGACCCGTGCCGCAGCAGCCGCCGACGATCGACGCGCCTGCGTCGCGCCAGGTCGCCGCCAGCGCCGCGTAGTCGTCGGGCCGACCCGGAGCGGACTGCCGGCCCGACCTGTCGTCTGGCCGACCGGCGTTGGCGTAGGCACCGATGGGGACGTCCGCGAACGCGCAGAGGGCGCGCACGTAGTCCACGACGTGATCCGCCGGTAGGCAGTTCACCAGGACGGCCTCCGCTCCGGCGTCGACGGCGCGCGCTGCTGCTGCGGCCACCGCGACCGGCGAGAGAAGATCCGCGTTCGGTCCGGGCGTCAGCGCAACCCACGTCGGCAGTCCGGTCGCGACCGCGGCCTCGACAGCGAGCAGGGCCTCGCCGGCGTGCGGGAAGGTCTCGCAGAGCAGCAGATCGCAGCCGGCATCGGCCAGCAGTCTTGCCAGCTCGGCATGCGCCGATCGCGTGCGCTCGGGGGCCGTATCGGCGGGGCTGAGATCTGGACGGTAGCAGTCACGGAGTGGGGCGATGGAGCCGGCGACGCGGTGCCCGCGGGGGAGGGCGTCACGGGCGAGTTGCACCGCGTTACGGGCGAGGGCCTCCCAGCGATCCCCGAGCACGTCGGGCCGTGTGCGGAACGTGCAGGTGGTGTGCACCCGCGCCCCGGCGGCGGCGTAGTCGGCATGGATGGCGGCGACGACGGTGGGGTCCGTCTCGAGCGCGTGCGCGCTCCATCCCGGGAGTGGCGTGGGCACACCGCGGGCGTGGAGCTCGGTCCCGATCGGCCCGTCCAGAACGACCACGTCCATCACGACGTGATACCACGGCGCACGCCCGCGACCGGTACGGGAGGTCCTCGATCGACGGGGCACGCGGTACGCTCGACCACCATGCTCGTCGTCGGACTGCAGCTCGATTTGGTCTGGGAGGACCCGGAGGCCAACCGCGCCCGTCTGGCCGAGCGGCTCCCCGCCGCGGCAGAACACGTACGGGGCGGGCTCATCGTGCTCCCGGAGATGTGGCCCACGGGGTTCACGATGGACGCCTCGTTGGCCGAGCCCGAGGGCGGCCCCAGCGAGACGTTCCTGGTCGAGCAGGCGGCCGCGATCGAGACGGCGATCTGCGGCACGGTTGCTCAGACGCGCCTCGGTTCCCAGAGACGCCAGGGTGCCCAGGGACGCCCGAGTGCCCAGAGACGCGGTAGCGCTCCCCGACCCCACAACGTGTTCCTGCTGGCCGAGCCGGGTGGCGCCGTCCATCGCTATTCGAAGATCCATCCGTTTGCGCACGGTGGGGAAGCCGAGATCTACGACGCCGGCGACGCCCTGCTCACCGTGCAGGTCGACGACGCCCGCGTCACCCCACTCGTCTGCTACGACCTCCGCTTCGCCGAGCTCTTCACGATCGCCGCCCCGCGGACCGATCTGTTCGTCATCGTCGCCAACTGGCCGGTCCAGCGGATTGCCCACTGGCGCGCGTTGCTCATCGCGCGCGCCATCGAGGCCCAGTGCTTCGTCCTGGGCGTCAATCGGGTCGGCGAGGGCGGCGGGCTCACGTACAGCGGCGGCTCGATGATGGTGTCTCCGCTTGGCGAGGTTCTCGGCGAACTGCCGCCGGGCTCCGAGGGCGCCGTGGCCTGGGACCTCGACCCGGCTGAGGTCGCCGATGTCCGTGCGCGCCTGCCGTTCCTGCCCGACCGGCGGCCCGAGCTCTACCGACGCCTGAGCGACGGGAACTGACCGAACGATCGAAGCTAGGCGTCGCGCGTGATGAGCGCGTTCGGCGCTGATCGGCCGGTCTCGTCGTCTCCGCTGTCCGCCAGCTCGAAGATCAGGATCAGCACCCCGGCCACGATGGTGGCGACGACGACGAACGCGACCCATAGGTGACGCTGTCGCGCGAAGCGATGACGAAGCGTCCAACTATTGGAGTCGTTTGACATCGGGCCCCCCGGAGTCCAATTGCGACCGTCCGCCGCGTCTCTCTTTGATGCCTCGAACGTAGGGGACAGAGTCGCGGAATTCATTGACTTTCGTCCGATGTGCCGCGATCGCGACGCAACTCGTGATGGTCGTCACGGCGTGAGTTGTGGGAGGCCGTCGGTCGGCGACGGCGGCGCCGACGTCGCCGGGCGTTCGTTCGCGCGAGCGTCCTCGCCTGGCGCACTCCATTCCGGGTTCCTCGTCGAGCGTGGCCGCTCGTCGCTACGATCGCCCCTCGATGGACGCCTATCCGAACGAGGGACAGCTCGACCACGAGGGTGTGGTCACCGGAAACGTCGAGGTCGCTCGCGACTGTTGGCGCATGGAGATCCGCTGCCCGGAGCTCGCCCGCACCGCGAAGTCCGGCCAGTTCGTGATGCTGCGGTGTCGGCAGGGCATGGACCCGCTGCTCTCGCGTGCCTTCTCGATCTGCGATCTCCTCTACGAGGACGGCGAGCCCGTCGGCATCGTCGTGCTGCAGTTGATCATCGGCGTCGGCACCCAGGCCTTGGCCGATCGCCAGCTCGGCGAGCCCATCGGGCTGCTCGGCCCGCTCGGCCATCCGTACGGCCTCGGGACGCCCGACGAGCACCTCGTGATGGTTGCCGGCGGCATCGGGGCCGCGCCCTTCGCGCTGGTGGCACGCGCGCTCCGAGAACGATCTCCCACGCAGCGGGTCACGTACCTGGTGGGCGGGCGCAACGCCGACTACGTCTACCTGACCGACGAGATCGCGGAGCTCGGCTGCGATGTGCAGGTGGCTACCGACGACGGGAGTCGCGGGCATCACGGTTACGTGACCCAACTCCTCGAGCCGCTCCTCGAGCCGGGTGTCCGGGTCATCGCCTGCGGCCCGAACCCGATGTTCAAGTCGCTGGCGGTCGTCATTCGGGCGGCCAAGGAGCGGGGACTCCAGATCCCCTGCCAGGTCTCGACCGAAGAGAGCATGCCCTGCGGTTTCGGGGCGTGCGCCGGCTGCGTCGTTCCCGTTGTGTCGAACGCGCACCCCGACGGCTTCCGCTTCGCGAAGAGCTGTGTCGAGGGTCCGGTCTTCGACGTGGAGGCGATCCGGTGGGATCTGATGCGCTCCATCCACTAGAGGCCGTCCTCCTCGAGCTCTCCGAAGTCGCCGCCGAGATCGATCCGGTGGAGATGGACGAGCTCGTGAAGCGGATGGCGGACGCCAATCGCATCTTCGTGGCCGGCATGGGCCGCAGCGGACTGATGGCGCAGGCGTTCGCGATGCGGCTGATGCACCTGAAACTCTCGGTGTTCGTAGTGGGGGAGACGACGACCCCCTCGATCAAGCGGGGCGATCTGCTGATCTGCTGCTCGCGTTACGGCCGGTCGCGTTCGCTGCGGACCTACATCGAGAAGGCCCACGAGGCGCACGCGGAGGCCGCCGTCATCACGATGAGCCGCGACACCCCGTTGGCCAAGCAGGCGGATCACGTCTTCACGATCCCGGTCGGAGAAGGCGGCAAGAGCCGCCAGCCGATGGGCACCATCTTCGAGCAGAGCGCGCTGATCTACTGCGACGCCCTGGTCCTGCTGGCCATGAAGCACCTCGGCGTCTCCGAGAAGCAGATGGCGCAGCAGCACACCCAGTTGGTGTTGGTCGGGCGCGCGAGTCCACATCGCCGTCCGGGCGGATCTCCTGACCCGCCCCCGCCCCGGATCCACGACCGGACCCGCCCATGCGGATCGGGGACGCGCTCGGCTCGCGCGCGCGGCGTCCTCCCGCTCCTCGGCGCCCTCCTCCTCGCCCCCGGCTGCGCCGTCGTTCGCCTCCCCGACGGCCCTCCCGCGGCGGACCTCGAACGACTCGCCTCCGCCGCGGGCTCGCTCGGCGCTGTCACCGCGGCGGACGAGTACCGGACCGATGCGCAGGCCCTGGCCGGCGTGCTCAGCGGCACCGGCCTCTTCTCGGAGGTTCGCGTGGCGTTCGGCGACGCGGAGATCTCCGAGTCCGACTGGGTGGTGAGCTCGCAGGTCGAACTGCCGTTCTCCGAGCCCATGCTGACCGTGCTCTCACTCGGTGTGATCCCGCACCCGTCGTTCGGAGAAGCGCGGAGGACGTACTCGTTCACGCCGGCCGCGCCGTCGACGGCAGCGCTGCGCAGCGTGACCGTCGTGCACGACCGGGACCTGATCTTCGGGTGGCTCGGCCTGCCACTCACGCTCCTCCCCGGCTGGACCCTGGAGGGCTCGGACGCCCACGATCGCCGTCTCGGGGAGCTCCTTGGAGCCGCGCTCCTGAGCGAGGGCCTCCCGACGCCACACTGAGGCCGCGCCACAGAGTCAACGTGCGTTCCGCTTCGCCCGCAGGGTGGTGAGCCTGGTCACGCTCCAGGCACGGCGCAGCCCTCCCCAGGCCTCCCGTCCCCGGGCCATTCGTCGGTGGGCCGTCCAGGGCGGAATAGCATGCGGGGTTCACGGAGTAGGGCCGTGGCAAAGTGCGTCCCGCAGCCTGCGGACAGGCCCGCCGGGCGCGTTCCGCCGGTGCCACTCCCGCCAGGAGGTTCTGATGCGTGAGGTCGTGATCCTGTCTGCCGCGCGGACGCCGATCGGGCGATTCCAGGGCGGGTTGTCGTCGTTCAAGGCCACCGCACTGGGCTCGTTCGCCATCCAGGCCGCTCTCGCCCGCCGCGAGCTCGATCCGGCACTCGTGGACGAGGTCATCATGGGCAACGTGCTGCAGGCCGGCGTCGGGCAGAACCCGGCTCGTCAGGCCGCGCGCGGCGCGGGCATCCCCGACGAGGTCGGCTCGTTCACGGTGAACAAGGTCTGCGGCTCGGGTCTGAAGTCGATCATGCTCGCCGCGCAGGCCATCAAGGCGGGTGACGCGGACCTCATCGTGGCCGGTGGCATGGAGTCGATGTCGAACGCTCCGTACATCGTGCCGAAGGCGCGCACCGGGCTGCGACTCGGCCACGGCCAGATGCTCGACTCGATGGTGGCCGACGGCCTCTGGGACGTCTCCAACGACTTCCACATGGGCAACACCGGTGAACTCGTCGCGAAGAAGTACGAGATCTCCCGCGAGGAGCAGGACGCCTTCGCCGCGGAGAGCCACCGCCGCGCCGTCGCGGCCTGGGATGCCGGCAAGTTCGCGAGCGAGGTCACGGCCGTCGAGGTGAAGGGCCGTAAGGGCGCCGTCACCGTCGTCGACCGGGACGAGGGCCCGCGCGCCGACTCGACCGTCGAGGGGCTCGCGAAACTGCGTCCGGCGTTCGACCGCGAGGGCAGCGTGACCGCCGCCAACGCCTCGTCGATCAACGACGGTGGCGCTGCGGTGGTCGTCGCGTCTGCAGAGCGCGCCAAGGAGCTGGGCATCGATCCGATCGCGCGGATCACCGGCTACGCCACGGGCGGCACCGCTCCCGAGTGGGTCATGATGGCCCCGGTCGTCGCCGTCAATAAGCTGTGGGCGCAGACCGGCACCGAGGCCAGCTCCTACGACCTCTACGAGCTGAACGAGCCATTCTCGGTCGCGTCGATCGCCGTCGGGCGCGAACTCGGCGTCACGGGCGAGAACACGAACATCTGGGGCGGCGCCGTCGCCCTCGGCCATCCGATCGGCGCCACCGGCGCACGGCTGGTCTGCACGCTGCTGAACGCCCTGGGCAACACCGGCGGCAAGACGGGGATCGCGGGCCTGTGCCTCGGCGGCGGCAACGCCGTCGCGATGTCCGTCGAGATGGCGTAGCGAACGTTCAGGCCAGAACACGGGAGAGGGTCGAGATGGATATCCACAAGGTTGGCGTGATCGGCGCCGGAACCATGGGCAACGGGATCGCGCAGGTGTTCGCGATGAGCGGACGCGAGGTCGCGCTGATCGACCAGGACGGCGACGCTCTGGGCAAGGCCCTCGCGCGTATCGAGCGTTCGGTCGCCAAGTTCGCGACCAAGAAGGGGGACGACCCGGAGAGCGCGGCCGCGTCGGTCCGCAAGCTGATCCAGTCGAGCACGGACATCGAGGCCGTCGCCGACTGCGACCTCGTGGTCGAGGCAATCGTCGAGAACGCCGACGTCAAGAAGACCGTCTTCGGCCGGCTCGATGAGATCTGCAAGCCCGATGCGGTGCTGGCCTCGAACACCTCGTCGATTTCGATCACTCTGATCGGCGCCGCGACCAAGCGGCCCGAGCAGGTCATCGGCATGCACTTCATGAATCCGGTACCGATCATGAAGCTCGTCGAGGTCATCCGCGGACACCTGACCTCGGACGAGACGCTCGCCACGATCGACGCGGCCGTCGCCTCGCTCGGGAAGACCGCCGTTGCGGCCAACGACTACCCCGGCTTCGTCGCGAACCGCATCCTCATGCCGATGATCAACGAGGCCTGCTTCGCTCTCATGGAGAACGTGGCGGACGCCGCATCGATCGACTCGATCATGAAGCTCGGCTGCAACCACCCGATGGGGCCGCTCCAACTCGCCGACTTCATCGGCCTGGACGTCTGCCTGTCGATCCTGAACGTGCTCCAGACGGAGCTCGGAGACCCCAAGTACCGTCCGTGCCCGCTCTTGCGGCGCATGGTGGCGGCGGGGCTCCTCGGCCGAAAGAGCGGCCGAGGGTTCTACGACTACTCGAAGTAGCGACACGCCAGACACGGAGGCGCTGTGGAGTTCCGGCTCAACGAAGATCAGCAGATGGTGCGCGATTCCGCGCGCGAGTACGCGGCGACGCACGTGTTGCCCGGCGCGGCCCAGCGTGACGTCGATCGCGAGTTCCCGATCGTCCCGTTCAAGAAGGCGGGCGAGTACGGGTTCACCGGCGTCTGCGTGCCGGAGGAGTACGACGGCGCAGGGCTCGGCAGCCTCGAACTCACGCTCGTGCTCATGGAGGTCAACGCGGCCTGCGCGTCGACCGGCGTGACGCTCTCGGTGCACAACTCGCTCTGCCTCGCCGCGCTCATCAACGCGGGCAACGACGACCAGAAGGCGCGCTACCTGGGCAAATTGGCCACCGGCGAGATGCTCGGCGCGTACGCGCTGAGCGAAGCGGGGTCCGGCTCCGATGCCGCGGCGCTGGTCTGCACGGCACGCGCCGACGGCGACGAGTTCGTGCTCGAAGGCACCAAGCTCTGGGTCACCAGCGCGTCGCACGCCGACATGTTCGTTGTGTTCGCGCGGACCTCGCAGGAGGCGAAGCGGAGTCGCGGCATCACAGCGTTCCTGGTCGAGCGTGACACGCCGGGCTTCCGCGTCAGCAAGAAGGAGGACAAGCTGGGCATCCGCGCGTCGTCCACCTGCGAGCTGGTGTTCGAGGAGGTGCGCGTCCCCGCGATCAACGTTCTCGGCGAGGTCGGTCACGGGTTCCCGATCGCGATGGAGCTCCTCGACGGCGGGCGCATCGGGATCGCGGCACAGGGCGTCGGCATCGCGCGGGCGTCCATCGAAGCGTCTGCTCGCTACGCCAAGGAGCGCCACGCGTTCGGCAAGCCCATCGCGAAGTTCGGCGCCATTCGCGCCAAGCTGGCCGAGATGCGCGCCCGGACCGACGCGTCCGAGCTGCTCACCCTGCGAGCGGCCTGGTTGAAGGACCAGGGCGAGTCCCACACCGTCGAGGCGTCGTGCGCGAAGCTCATCGCGTCGCAGAACGCGAACTTCTGCGCCCGCGAGGCCGTGCAGATCCACGGCGGTGCCGGCTACCTCGAGGACTTCCCCGTCGAGCGCTACATGCGCGACGCGCGGATCACGGAGATCTACGAAGGGACCACCGAGATCCAGCGGATGGTCATCTCGAGGGAGGTCCTGGCGTAGCGATGCTGTATCTCAACGAAGACCACGAGATGATCCGCGAGAGCGTGCGCGAGTTCACGCGTGAGCGGATCAAGCCGGCTGCGCAGGCGATCGACATCTCCTGCGAGTTCCCGATGGACACCATCAAGGAGATGGGCGAACTCGGGTTCCTCGGCGTGCCCGTTCCCGAGGCGTACGGCGGCATGGGCCTCGACACCGTGTGTCAGGCGATCCTCCTCGAGGAGGTCTCGCGCCACTGCGGCTCCACCGCACTGACGATCGCGGCCCACGTCTCTCTCGGCATGTACCCGATCCTCGCGTTCGGGACCGAGGAGCAGAAGCAGCGCTGGGTGCCGCAGCTCGCCACCGGTGAGTCGCTCGGCGCGTTCGGTCTGACCGAGCCGGACGCCGGCTCCGACGCGCAGGGCATCCGCACCACGGCGACGCGCGACGGCGACGAGTTCGTCGTGAACGGCGCGAAGATGTACTGCACGAACGGCTCGCACGCCGACACGATCGTGTTCACGGCGATCACCGGTCAGAAGCCGGGCGGCCGCAAGGAGATCAGCGCGTTCGTGGTCGAGAAGGGCACCCCCGGTCTCGTCTACGGAAAGCTCGAGAAGAAGCTCGGCATGCGCGCCTCCGACACGCGGATGCTGCACTTCGAGGACATGCGCCTCCCGCTCGCCAACGTGCTCGGCGGCGAGGAGCAGATCGGTGTCGGCTTCCGCAACTTCATGAAGACGTTGGAAGGCGGCCGCATCGGGATCGGCGCTCTCGGAGTCGGTATCGCGCTCGGCGCTCTCGAGCGTGCACTCGACTACTCGCAGCAGCGCGAGGCGTTCGGCAAGCCCATCGCCATGCACCAGGAGATCCAGCACAAGTTGGCCGACATGGCTACCGAGGCGGAAGCCGGTCGTCACCTCGTCTACCACGCAGCGATGCTGAGGGACGCCGGGCGTCCGTACGGTCGCGAAGCGTCGATGGCGAAACTGTTCGGCAGCGAGATCGGGACCCGGGCTGCGGATGCTGCGATCCAGGTGCTCGGCGGCTACGGGTTCACGCGTGAGTACGACGTCGAGCGTCTGTACCGCGACGCCAAGCTCTGCGAGATCGGCGAGGGCACCAGCGAGATCCAGCGCATGATCATCTCGCGCTCGCTGCTCTCCGACGGTCTCGGCGCGTAGGACCCAGTTGCCTGAGCTGCCGCCGCCGGAGGATCGCACCTTCCGCGGCGGCTTTCGCATCCTGCCGACCGACGACGCCGACGCCGACGTCGACGCGGACGCGAGCGACGTCGGTCGTCGCATCGTCGACGCTTGGGGGGCCGATCTCCCTGAGACGCTCGCGCGCTGCGTCGAGTCGGTGTTCTCGCTGATGGGGAAGCCCGCGACGCTCGTCGCCGCGCCGCCGCTCGACGTGATCGCGAGCGGCGCGGGGGACGCCGGCGCGATTGGGTCCGCGGTCGCGGTCGCTTTGGAGCACCACGCCCGGTCCGGCCGCTGGGTCACGCGCGTGAGGGTGCGCCGCATCGAACGCCGCGAGGTCGACGTCGACGCCCCCGACGTGGTCGCGGTGCGTCTCTCTCTCGAGGGAGGGGCGGTGGATCGTGAGCGGGAGACGGAACTCCGCTCCGTGACGCTCGACGAACTGGCGGTGGCGCGTCTCTGGAAGGAGAGCCAGCTCCTGCGGGCGCGGTTGCACGTCGAAGTCGAGGAGGCCGCGACGTGACGGATGCGATGGAGCGGATGTGCGCGAACCACCACGTCACCCCGGCGGCGGCGGCGTGCACCGAGTGCGCGAAGTCGATCTGCGACGTGTGCACGGAGCCGTGCAACTCGCTCGCCTTCTGTCCGGGCTGCCGCGTCGGGCGCTCCGACCAACTGCCGTGGCTTGCCGCCGTGTTCTCGTTCTTGATGCCCGGATTCGGGCAGGTCTACAACGGGGACTGGGGCAAGGGAGTCGGCGCGTTCCTGCTCGGCCCGCTGATCGTTCCGTGGCTCTGGTCGGTCGTGGACGCAGCGCAGGTGGCGTCGCAGATTCGGTACGGTCGCCGCGAGGGCGGCACGGTGCCGACAGGTTGGGTGCTCGTCGCGCTCAAGGTCCTGTGGCTGCCGCTCGTCGGCGTCTACGTGCTCTGGTTCATGCTCGCGATCGGGCTTCTGAACGCGGTGTACTCAGCCCTCTCGTGAGGGGATGGAGAGAACGATGATCCTGGCCAACACCGAGACGATCCCCGGCAAGCAGATCACCGATGCCATCGGGCTTGTGAAGGGCAGCACCGTGCGAGCGAAGCACGTGGGCCGCGACTTCATGGCGGGCCTGAAGTCGATGGTCGGCGGCGAGATCGGCGCCTACACCGAGATGCTCCAGGAGGCGCGCTCCCAGGCTGAGGCGCGGATGATCGACGAGGCCGAACGCCTCGGCGCCGACGCCATCGTCAACGTGCGCTACACGACGAGCGCGGTGATGCAGGGCTCCGCCGAGATGCTCGCGTACGGCACCGCCGTGATGTGCACCTCGGTCTGATCTCGTGCGAGCCATGACGTCCGTCGATCTTCGGTGCAGCCGCTGCGGTGGCCCGATCGAGGAAGACCATCTCGGTCGGGCGTTCGACTGCTGTCCGCGGTACGTCGCGCCGCCGGCTGCTCCGAAACCGGCGCAGCGGGCGCTTGAGACCTGGTCGGACCTCGTCTGGGCGAGTCTCGAGTCGTGGGGCGGGCGCGCGGGCCTCGCCGTCGTGATGGGTGTGGACCTCGTTCTCTGGCTGCTCATCTGGTGGCTCATCTGGTGGCTCATCTGGTGGCTCATCTGGTGGCTCATCTGATGGTGCCGACCGATCTCGACGCCCTGCTCGGCTCCGCTCCGCCGTGGCCACGGCGCATCGTGTGCATGACCGAGGAGACGACGGAGATCCTCCAATACCGAACCCGGTCCGTTTCTT
>JAJFFG010000083.1 GCA_021776825.1 Planctomycetota bacterium | reverse complement strand
GCGGGGTGTTGTTGGTGGGGCCCGGGGGTTTGTGGGGGGGCGGGCTTTTGGGGGGGGGGGGGCACCTTGTGGGGCGCGGCCTCGCGCCCGCCCACGGGCCGCCCGCCTCAGTCGTTGCCGACGAGCTCGGTCGAGGTGACGACGCCGTTCTCGTCGAACTGCAGCACGAGCCACTCGACGCCGACCCACTGCCGCTCTCCGCCGACGTAGTAGCCGAATGGGTCGGGATAGCCGACCTGACGGGGTGCCGCTTCGTCGGGTCCGAGCAGCGCTTCGATCTCGGCGAGCGGACGGCCCTCCAGGAGATCGCGGTCGAGGAGGTCGTCGACCATCCACGCTCGGCCTTCTTCAGCGCGCCAGGCGGCCGCGTCGAAGTCGGTGGCGCGCCACGAGAGCGAGAGCCTCCAGATGCCGATCACGGCGAGCATCAGCAGGTTCGGCAGGGTGATCGCACCGATGAGGTACGAGATCCAGCGCCATCGGAGCCCATGCCGGATTCGCATGACGACGACGACCGCGCAGCCGACCCACGGGAGGACGAACCCGGTGGTCAGAACGATGATCTTCCCTCGATCCAATGGCATCGAAGAGGCGACGACGAGCGCGACCACGGCCGAAAGGATCGTGATCCCGGCGCCGAGTCCGGCGAACAACGCGCGTCCCGCCCAAACTCCCTCAGGCGGTGACCAGCTCCGCACCGGCTTCGAGGGCGGAGCGTCGAACGCGGAGCGCCGAGGCATATCGAACTCACTCACTCCGGAGCTCGCGGCGGAACCGCTCTCGGCCGTGCTCCCGATCGAACCGGTCTGCCAGAGCCGTCGCGCGCTCGCGATCCGCGGGTCCGACCGGCCGTCCCCCGTAGCCGGTGGCCACGAGTCGCTCCATCAACTCCGCCGTGTCGCGTGCTAGCTGCGCGTCGACGCGCTCCGCGAGCAACCGGTCCTCGAGATCCGGTGAGATCACGGCCGCTGGCTCGCACTCGAGAACGGTGGCCAGGTACGCGGCGAACGCACGCGCGAGATCGCCGTCGGTTGCCCCGTGCACGGCGGCGAGTGCGGCGTCGCGGTTGGCGTGCGGCGGCGACGCCGGCTCCTGGCGTTGCCGAAGTCGCAGCACGAGAGTCAGCAGCAGGAGTGCGGCTAGGCCCAGGGCGATGGGGACGAACGGGAGACCGTCATCCTCCGTGGCAGTGGGAGGCGTGGCCGCCTCGCGCGGAGTCGGCAACGGGTCGTCGCCCGACGCGACGGCCAACGAAATCGGTGTCGAGCGCGCCGTCGCGTACGCGCCGGACTCCGGATCGAACGACGGTAACTCGATCGCCGGAACGCTCAGCTCGCCGGAGTCCAACGCGAGCAACTCGTAGATCACCGTGCGCGTCGCGGCGCCCCGGTCGTCCAGGGTCCCGACGACGTGCAGCCCGGCGAGTGTGTCGAGCACCGGCGGGTCGAACGTCGCGAGGTTGCCCTCGCCCGAGATGCGGAGCGTGACGCGGAGCGTATCGCGCACGTCGACGTTCGTGCGGTCGGCTTCGGCGGTTAGCGAGAACCGACCGATGGCGCCGTTCCAGGCGTCCGGTCGTCCCGTCTCCGGCAGCGCTCGCACGTCGAACTCGAGGGGAGCTCCGACCACGTTGATCTCGCTCCGGTCGGTCGGGACGCGGCCGTTCACGAAGTCCTCGTGGAAGCGCGTGGCGACAGCGATGCGGAGCTCGGGCGCCGACAGGGCCAGCGTTCCGGGTGTCTCCGGAACCAGCAGGCGCTCCACACCGTGGACCGTGAACGTGCGCCCGTCGATCACGCGATCCGCGCGTCGGTGCGCACCGACAGGAGAACCCTCCAGCGCGATCGAGATGTCACCCGGGTCGGGGTCGTCGAGACCGGTGGTCCAGGGCGCCGCGACCTGGAGGTGCAGATCGAGCGGGCGGCGGAACAACGGGACGACGTTCTCGGCCAGCACGTCCGCTTCGACGCCGAACGCGAGGGCAATCCGCACATGCTCGCCGACGTAGACCGTCGTGCGCGACGTCGTCGCCTCGACGAAGGCCGAATCGTCACCGATCTCGCGTCCGTGGGCGGCCGCGGCGATCAGCACGAGCGCGAGGAGCGCCGTGCGCCTCACCAGTCCCGCTCGACTTCACTCGTGCGGTCTCGCTGGCGCGCGCGGCGGACGTCGCGCTTCTCGCGCTCCTTCGCGGCCAGCGTGTCCAACAGCAGGAGGACCTGGTCGCGGGAAAGCTCGGTCGTCGCCACGCCGGCCGTCGCGCCGTCCTCGGTCGTCGCCTCTCCCGGCGCGTCCGGCTGCTTGGCGGAGCCTTCGGCACCCTCGCCCTCCGGTGGCGCCGGGATCGGCATCGGACGCGGCGGTGCCCCTGGCTCGGTCGGGTTCTTCCGCTGTGCGGCGGCGCCTCGCTTCTGCAGCAGGACGTCGATCTGCGCGAGGGCGCGCTCGACGTTGCGGCGCGCTGCGGGCCAGTCGAGCCGCGTCATCGCGGCGTCCTGCCACGAGTCGCGAGCGGATTCGGCGTGGCGCAACGCGATGTCGAATGCGAACGGCTCAGCCTCAGGCGTGTCGGCCTGGATCGCGGCCTGCTCGCACTGCGCGAATGCGACGTTGCCACGCAGAAACTCACAGAGAGCCGCGACGTCCGGCTCGTCGGACGTCGTGCCGTCGAGCGCGGTGGCCGCGTCGCGGAGACGTCCCGCCTGCAGAGCCGCGAGCGCCGCGTTGAAGCGCATCTCGGGAGAGGTCCGCACGGCGAACGCCTCGTACGCTGCGTCGAAGTCTCCACGCTCGTACGCAGTCGCCCCCTCGGAGCCTCCGCATGCGGTGGCTCCGAGCGTGAGGAGCAGGGCGATCAGCGGCGTCGGTCGGTGAGACACAGTTCCAGTATCCAGAGGCCCAGTGCGACCGCCAAGGGCCACTGGAACCGCTGCTTCCGTTGCCGGCGTTGTTCGGAGGCGAAGGTCTTGCGCGCCATCGGCAGGACCTCGTCCTCGTAGATCGTGAGCAGGGGGCGATCGCTCTCCGTCGCGTCGACGAACACGCCGTCCGCAGCCGAGGTCAGAGCACGCAGACTCGTCGGATCGAGGCGCGTCAGGATCTCGTCGCCGGCGCGGTCACGGAGGAACGCCTCGCCGTCCGGACCGTCGACCGGGATCTTGCTGCCGCGCGCCGATCCGAAGCCAACGCAGTGCACCGCGATCCCACGCTCGCGGCACCGCGCGGCCACGCGCAGTCCGCGCCCCTCGTGGTCCTCGCCGTCGGTGAGCAGCACGATGGCCTCGTTCTCGCCGGAGCCGGCCGCAAGCGCGACGAGAGCCGTGTCGAGCGCCGCGCCAAGGTCCGTCCCTCCGCGTTCGACGCTGAGAGGGTCGGTCCGCAACGCCAGGTCGGCGAACGTCGCCGCGTCGCGCGTCAGCGGGACCACGATGCGTGACTCGCCAGCGAACGCGACGAGCCCCAGTCGATCTCCGTGCGCGCGCTCGGCCAGCGCCGCGAGCTCCGCGTGAGCGGCAGCCAGGCGACTGGGCGACACGTCGCGGGCCAGCATCGAGCGCGACACATCGAGGCACACGACGACGTCCACTCCACGCTGCTCGACCGGGCGCGTGCTCTCTCCCCAGGTCGGTTGCAGTGCCGCGAGCGTGGCGAACAGCAGCCCTCCGGCGAACAGCGCACGGCGCGCCGCGACGACCCGTCGATCGTGGTCGGCGGCGAGCGCCGCGGTCCGGGATCCGAGCAACCCGCTGAGACGATCGATGGCTGCGCGTTCTGCCACGACCAGCAGCAGCCAGACCGCGGGCGCCAGCGCGATCAGCGGCCACCACTCGGAACGGACGAAGACGTCGCTCACGGCACCACACGCAGGGCTGTCGCGGCGAGCAGCTGACCGACCAGGAGGAGCAGGACGGCGCCGGCCAAGAGAGGCGCGTAGCGCTCCTCGGTGACAATGCGCGGGGCGTCGAGGGCCACGCGTTCGAGCTCGTCGATGGCGTCGTACACCGCGGCGACGCTGGCCGCGTCGCGCGCGATGAAGAACGCGCCTCCGGTGCGCTCCGAGAGCCGCTGCACCGGACGCGTGTCGAGCGGCGGTCGGCCCGGCACGTCAGCGGCGCCCGCGGCGATCGTGTAGACGCGCACCCCAAGCTCCTCGCAGAGTTGAGCGGCGTGCAGCGGAGCGATCTCGTCCGGCGCGCCTTCGGTCGCGACGTTCTCCTCGCCATCCGTCAGCAGAATGACGACCTTCGAGGCGGCGTCGCCGGTGCCGAGCACCTGCGCGGCGCGCGCCACGGCGGTGCCGATCCCGGTCGCGTCCTCCGGGCTGTCCGGCGCGACCGTCTGGACCTCCCCGAGCAACGTGCGCAACGCCTCGTGGTCGAGCGTCGGAGGGCAGCGGACATCGGGGTAGCGGGCGAACGTGACGAGGCCGATGCGATCGCTGCGGCGCTCCGACACGAAGCGGGCGGCTGCGTCCAGCGCGACACCCAGACGCGTGCGTCCGGCATCGAGGTCGCGTGCCGTCATCGACGAAGACGTGTCCATGCAGAGCACGATGTCGATCCCGTCGTGTTGCAGCGGGAGCGGGGTGCGCTCGACCGGCCGCGCCAACGCCACCACGACGCAGAGTAGCCCGGCGACTTGAATCACGCGTGGCAGTCCGCGCAGTGCGACGCGCCAGGACCGCGGGAGTTGCTCGCCGTCCCAGAGCCCAGCGGGTGCGAACGTGACGGCTGCGCGACCGTGACGTTGGCGGAGCAGGAGTGCGAGCGGCAGAAGGATGGTCGCGAGGAGCCACCACGGGCTCAGGAACTGCAGGCCGGTCCACGACTCGATCAACGCGCTCATGCTGCGTCCATCCCGCCCACGAGCTCGACTGCGTCGTCGAGCAGTTTCGCGCACGCGGTCTCGGGAGGGCGCCGAGCGGCGAATTTCACACCGTCACACCGTCGGAGCAGTTCGCTGAGCGCGTCAGCATGCGGGCCTGCGAGCTCGGGAGTCGCCGCGCGGAGCAGTTCCTCGGTCGTCGACTGTGGTGATCCGATCCCACGCGCTGCGGCAAGATACTCGCGGAGGGTCAGTGCCACGCCGTCGTGGAGCGCTTCCACGTCCGCCATGCCGCGGAGGGTTGCGATGCGCTCGAGCGCGTGCGTGGAGAGCGAGACCGTCGGCGGCAGCGCGACCTCCGATCCGACCACGAGATCGACACGCCGCGCGCGCGCCATCAGCGCCATCCCGACCAGTCCCGCTGCGCCGAGCAGCAACCACCAGATCCACGGACTCTCGCCGCTGATCGGTCCGCCCGGCAGTTCCGGATCGCCGGGCTCGGCCGCATCGAGTTCCGTCGTCACGTGAAGCGTCAACGAGTCGGCGCGCGCCGTCCGGGCCGCGCCGCCCTCGACGGGTGCTGCCGTCAGTGTCGGTCCGGGGATCGAGAGTTCCCCCGACGTGAAGGCGTACGCGAGGAGGCGCCGCGTCTCGCGGATGTGCCGACCGTCGTCGTCGCGCTGAACTGTCTGGGTCCGCACGACGAGTGGGTCGAGCAGCCCGTCGTCCCACGCGTCCGGGGCGAGGTTGCGACGCCACGCGCGCACGACGTCGAGGGCGAACCCCTCGCCGACCTGAACCTCGGTCGTCTCGGTGACGAGTCGGATGTCGAGGTCGCGATCGGAGAGCAGCGCGTCCGGGCCACACGCGGCCAGCGTGAGAGAGGCCAGCGTGAGAGAGGCCAGCGCGAGCGCGACCAGAGACGCCACGCGTCTCATCGCTTGGCTCCGCGCCGTTCCCGCATCCGGAAGAAGCTCACGATCGGGCGCGCGACGGCGTCCTTGTCGCGCTCACGCGGGACGGGTACGTCCATGCAGTCGACTCGCAGTCGCCGAAGGGTCTCCGTGACCCGCGCGTGCCACGCATCGACGCGACGCGTGTACGCGTCGCGCACGCGCTCGCTGCGCCAGTCCACCACCGACTCCGTGCCGGTCTCCGGATCACGCACGCGCAACAGGCCGACGTTCGCCGGGACGAGCTCCGGCGTGAGCATTCGGATCGCGACGACGTCGTGACGTCGCGCGCAGAGACCGAGAGCGCGGTCCCAGCCGTCGTCGAGGAAGTCCGAGATCAGGAACACGATGGAGTGACGCGGAACCGTGTTCGCGGCGAACTCGAGGGCGGGCGCGATCGCCGTGCGGGCACTGCTGCCCGGCAGAGCGAGGCAGTCGCGCACGATGCGCAGGACGTGTCCGACGCCCTTCTTCGGCGGGACGAATCGATCGACGCCGTCGCTGAACGCGATGAGTCCGACCTTGTCGTCGTTGCGGGCTGCCGCGAGCGCGAGACATGCGCAGACACGTGCGGCCATCTGGCGCGCCGACCAGACGCCGAACCCGCCGGTCATCGACGCCGAGAGGTCGAGGGCGAACACGACGGTCAGCTCCCGCTCGTCGACGTACTCCTTCACGAACGGCCGGCCCTTGCGGGCCGTGACATTCCAGTCGATCTTGCGCGGGTCGTCGCCGTCGGCGTACTCGCGGACGCGATCGAACTCGATCCCCGCTCCCCGGAACACCGAGCTGTAGCCACCCGCGAGCACGCCGTTGACCAGCCGCTTGCTCAGGACGTCGATGCGACGGACTTCCTCGAGAAGTTCAGTCAGCTCGGCGTCGCGGTCCACTTACGGGACCGGGACGGTGTCGAACACCTTCTGGATGACGTCCTCGGACGTCAGTCCCTCGGCTTCGGCCTCGTAGGTGGTGATGACGCGATGGCGCAGAACGTCCATCCCGACGGCCTTGATGTCGTGGGGCGTGACGAATGCACGGCCTTCGAGAAACGCGCGGGCGCGGGCCGCCTGCGTCAGCGCGATCGAGGCGCGCGGCGACGCTCCGTAGAGGATCAACGGTGCGAGATGGTCCAGGCCGTAGTCCGCGGGCGAACGCGTGGCGAACACCAGATCGATCAGGTAGTCGAGCACCTTGCCGTCGACGTACACCAGGTCGAGGAGCTCACGTGCCGCGAGGATCTGTTCGGGCGATGCCACGGCATTCGCCGTGCGCGTCTCGCGCGTCGTCGCCATGCGCTCGACGATCTGCTTCTCCTCCACCTTCGACGGGTAGCCGACGATGAGCTTCAGCATGAACCGATCGACCTGCGCCTCCGGCAGTGGGTAGGTGCCTTCCTGCTCGACGGGGTTCTGCGTGGCGAGCACCAGGAACGGTGCCGGTAGCTGACGCGTCTCGCCGGCCAGCGAGACCTGCCGCTCCTGCATCGACTCGAGCAGCGCGGACTGCACCTTCGCGGGCGCGCGGTTGATCTCGTCGGCGAGCAGGAAGTTCGCGAAGACGGGCCCCTCGCGCACCGTCCACTCACCGCTCCGCGGGTTGTAGACGTGCGTCCCGAGCAGGTCTGACGGCAGCAAGTCCGGCGTGAATTGGATACGGCGGAACGTGCCGCCCAGCGCGGCCGACAGCGACTCGACCGCGAGCGACTTCGCCAGTCCCGGCACGCCTTCGAGCAGCACGTGCCCGTCGGCCAGCAGCCCGACGAGCAGGCCCCGGATCAGGTCGCGCTGACCGACGATGACGCTCTCGACCTCGCGGAGGACGTCGCCGACGAACCCGCTCTCGGCAGCGATCCGTGCGGCGATGGCGTCGACGTCGGGAGGCGCCGTCACGGGCGATCCGGCAGCAGGAGCTCGGGATCGATCTTGCCGAGTGCCTCTTCGAGCTGAGCGACTTGCTCCGTGCGCTCGGTCGACTTCAAGCGGGCGAGCAGCATCTGCGCGGTCTCGCCGGGTGTGATGCCGACCCCGTCGCGCGTGCCGGCAGAGGACGGACTGCGGGCGAACGACGCCAGGACGTCGGACAGCGCCGCGTCATCGTCTGACTGCTGGTACTTGACGCGCGCCCGGCCCGCGAGCATCAGCGCGATGTAGTTGTCCGACGATATGCGCGAGAGAGCGTTGTTGGCGATCGCGGCCTCGAAGTGCGCGATGGCTCGGCCGTACGCCGCGACGGCCTTGTCGCCATTGCGTGTGCGTCGGCGGACGTCGGCGGCGACCATCGATGCGTACCCCGCGAACCAGGCGAGATCGCCGGGGTTCTCGGACTGCTCCATGAGGCGCGTGTAGGTCGCTTCGAGGTTGCCGATACCACGCGTCCGAAGCTGTCGGATACGCAGGCGTTGATGCAGGACCGTCGAGCCGGGGAAGCGGACGACCGCAGCCTCGAGGAACGTCCCCGCGCGGTGCCGCGCGCGCAGCCAGTCCAGGAAGTCGTAGTACCAGAGCGCTTGCTCGACCGTGCCGCGCGGGTGCTGCAGCAGCACCGTGTACGCCGCGTGGAGGTCCGCCAGCCACTCGGGGCTCCACTTCTGCTTCTGCTTGACAGCGCTCTTGATCGCCTTGAAGCGCGACTCGCCGAAGATCGTCAGCACCGTCGCCGCATTCCAGCCCGTCTCGCCCGAGGGCATCGCCTTGACGGCGGTCTCGGCCCGCGCGTACGCGGTCTCGACGTCGCCCTCGAAGTACGCCGCGCGCGAGAGCACGGCGCTGATGCGCCAGTCGGTGGAGCCGAGCTTCTCGGCCGCCAGCGCTGCGGTGCGGGCATCGTGGTAGAGCAGTTTCTGCAGCGCCTTGGCGTGCTTGGGATTCTCGGTCTCGACGGACTCCGCGCGGAGCGCTAGTTCGAGTGTCGCCTCGGCGAGTTCGACCTGTGCAATCGGGTCCTCGGGCCGCTCGCGGGCGACGACGTTGCGACGACTGCGCGACTGTTCGAGGGCGTGGCGTTCGTAGCTCTGCGTGACGACGGGATCGGCGCGCGAGAGCGCGGCCTTCCAGCGTTCCGGGTCGACCTCACTGGTGCCGCCGGACAGTCCTCGCTGAACGGTCGCGAGCCACGCGGCGCGGCGAGAGGTCGCTCCGATCCGCTCGAGCGCCGTGATCAGCGCGTCGCGCTCCGCGGTGTCCATCGGCACGCGCAGTGCCTCGGCGATGAGGTCGGTAGCGGCCGCCGACGTGGCGTCGGTAAGGCCCTTGCGCGCGACCTTGCTGAGATCCGAGTCCAGTCCGAACACGGCGAGGCGAAGCAGCTCGACCGGGTCGGCATCGGCATTGGCGAGCGCCTGCTCGAGGAGTGCGCGCCGCGCCGCGGCGTCGCCGTTGCGGTAGGCCTTCTCGACGACCTCACGATCCTGGATCGCGCGACTGCCGACGCGCTCGACGGCGGGCCGGTCTCCGCGGACGACCGGCGTCGTCGCGATGTTGCGGTTCGTGATGCCCTCACGAATGCCGTCGAATACCGACGCCGTGTCGTTGATGTAGTACATGTCGTACGACTCGGATCCGTCGAGCTCGACCATGATGTGGCGCGGAGCGACGCGGTCTCCGTTGAGGTACTTCTCGTACAGGATGGGCTCGATCGCGATGTGCTCTCCGCAGGTCACGCTTCCGAAGCGCGGGCACAGGATGCGGTTGCCGGCGTCGTCGTAGTCGCGCGGGTTGTGGCGGTAGACGGACGCGATCACGCAGACGTACGGCGCGTAGAGCGCGGCGACGTCCGACTGGCGATACCGCACACCGGCGTAGTGCTCGCTGGCGATCTCGCCGTCCATGTTGATGCAGCAGAGGATCGCGCGATTCGTCTCCTTCGAGATGGCCAGCGCATCGTCCCAGGAGCGCTGGAACGTGATCAGGACCGGCTTGGCCCAGTCCTCGTCGGTCGGCGCGGGCCACATGCCCTCGCGGCCGACGTCGGGACCCTGGCGCGTGCCGATGGTTGGGGGAGGGTCGTCGGGCTTCGGCGCGTCGCCTGCGTCCTGCGCGACCGCGGTCGATACGAGGCCTACGACCGCCGCCAGGGCGATTGCGCCAACGAGGTGCCATCGGGCGCTCTGGTTCTGTTGCGTCGTCAACGTCGTCCTCCCGGCTCGCGAAGGGCCGAGAGTACCGCCTCGGCCGGGGGATCGAGGAGTCTCACCGGGAGAGGCTGACCCCTCGATCGACGGCGTCGATGACGACGGCGGGGTGGCTGTAGGGCAGCTGGTGGCCGCCGTCGGGGACGAGCACGAGCTCGGCGGTCTCCACGACGTCGGTGAACGGGATCGCGTGGATGCTGGCCCACGCCACCTGATCGCCTTCGCCGTGCACGACAACACAGGGGCGCCGGATCTCCGGGTAGCGGGTGTGCTGTAGCCGTGGCCGGGGCGGTCCAGAGCGATGACGCGATAGCGCGTCGCCAACTCGTCGAGGACGGTGGCCTCCCAGTCCTGCACGCCACCGAAGGCGCCGTGCAGCAGCACCACTGGCGGTCCGGAGCCGCGCTCCACGTAGTGCACCGCGAGGCCCTCGACGTCGATCGTCGTCCCGCTGCGCGGGAAGCGCGCCTCGGCGCTACGCACGAGACAGCGCGTCGCGCCGAAGCCGAACGTGAGGATCGCGAGCACGACAAGTCCGGACCGCTTCAACCATCGGTGGAGGCGCGATGGCGTCAGCGGGTCGTCGGCTGGGCTTCCGCCGATCCTGCTGGCTCGCATGCTTCGCTCAGCAGCGCCCGCTGCGAGGGAGTGCGACCTCGACCCCGTCGGCGAGGAACGGCCCCCGCGCCATCAGGTACTCCTCGCCGTGGAACAGGCGCTGCTCCGCGCGGAACGGTGCATCGAGACGATCGGGCGCGAAGTCGGTGATCACCTTGCTCACGGGACCGTCGAGTTGGGCGAGCAGCTGCGCCAGCGTCGGCATGTTGCGCGCGACGACGTCGTCGAGCAGCAGCACGTCGTCGCGCCGCCTCATCCAGACGACGGCTCCGAGCTCCGGGAAGATCTGCAGCGTTCGACTCGCGGTGTCGAAGAGGAACACGTCCCGCTCGCGGACGACTCCGAGGCGCTCGGAGACGGGTGCGCGCTCGAGGAGCAGCGTCTGGAGGAAGTCGAGGTCGGCCGCGTCGCTCTTGTCGAGGTCCCGATGTGCCGCCGCCCCGCACGGAGGAGGGGCGTCGCACGTGAACCGGAACTCGGGCACGACGCGGAAGCCGAAGCGCGCGTAGATCTCTGGCGTCTCGCAGGTCAGGATCACCGTCTCGTAGCGCTCGTCCGCGAACGCCAACGCTCGCTCGACGCAGTCGCGCATGTAGCCGCGTCGCTGGTGCTCCGGGCGGGTCGCCACGGCGTGCAGGCCCGCGACGACGCGCTCCTCCCCCGCGATCACGACCGGGATCTCGAGGATGCCCGCGTGAGCCGTCAGCAGGCCGTCACTCTCGCGGACGAATGGCGTGGAACACTTCTCCCAGAGCATGCCGCTCGTCCGCGCCGCGCCCTCCCAATCCGGGAACCACGGGAAGACGGTGGCGAGCGTGCCGATCACACGCTCGCGGAAGCCCGGCTCGACATAGCGGCCCCGCGGCATGGTCAGCGCTCCTTCCACCAAGTCGTGATGGTGTCGTCCGTCGTGAATCCGAGCGAGCGGTAGAGCGCCACGGCGTGGGCGTTCTTGTCGAGCACATTGAGTCGTACGCGGCGGTCGGCCGACGAGCCGAGATCGTGGAGCGCACGACTGAGCAGCGCGCGACCGATGCCTTGGCCGCGGCAGGCGGAACTCGTCACGATGCTGTTCACCAGTGGCCGACCACCGAGTCCCTTGCTGTGACAGAACCCGACAATCGTCTCGTCGCGCTCGGCGACGAGCAACTCGAAGCCTGGCTCGCTGCGCAGCGCCGCCAGATCCTCGGCCAGCAGCGGTGAGTAGTCCGGGCCGCCGCGGTAGCCCTCGTCGTTCAATTGCGTCCAGGCGGCATCGTCGTGCTCACCGCACGCGTACGGCCGAAGCGTGACGCCGGTCGGCGGATCGACCAGCGGGGGAGGGGCGCCGATGCTCATCCATTGCAGGGACCGTTCCGGCGAGAACCCGTGCTTCTTGACGAGAGCCGTACCGGCGGTCCACGCGCCCATACAGCTCGTCTGAAGTGTTGTGTCGGGCGGGTCGTCCTGCGCGTCGACGACCTTGACGAGGGCCGTCGCAATGCCGCGCCGGCGGTGTGCCGGGTGGACGATGATGCGCGCGTTCCGGAGCTTCGACGCGCCCTCCTTCTCGCGGTTCGACATCAGGATCGCGACGATCTCGCCCTCGACCTCGACGACGGCGAAGTCACGTGCCCCCGCGTTGAACGAACGCGATGTGTACGTCGCCCACTCGCCCAGCGACGGCGGCTCGAGCGAATCGTCGAGTGCGCCGGCCGATGCGAAGAACGCGACGGTGGCCTCCGCATCCTCGTCGCGGTAGGGGCGTGGTGGCATCCGCACAGGCTACGCCGTGTGGGCACTGATTCGGGGTACGGGTCGCGCGTGGGGCGTAGCGTCGTCGCCCTTGACCGACGGGACTCCCTCCGCCGACCCAGCATCGATCGGTCGCCTGCGCCGCACGGTGCGTTGGATCGTGCGCTGGATCGCACGGGCGCTGCTCGTGCTGCTCGTCGTGACCGTGCTGGCCTACGCCTTCCGAGTCCCGCTGTTCGGCGGCTGGATTCGCGGCCGCGTGGCGGAGGGCCTGACCGAGGCCTTGGGAACGCCGTGTGAGGTCGGCGGCATCGGCGGCTCCTGGTGGTCGGACCTCGAACTCCACGACGTCCGGACGCTCGCACCCGGTTCGGGTGCGCTGCGCGAGGTCTCGATCGAGCACCTCCACGCACGGTTCGATCTGCTCGAACTCCTCGACGACCCGGCGGCGGCCATCGAAGCGGTCACGGTTACGCGAGCCCGAGTGGTCCTCCAAGAGGCCACGAGCGAGGGGCCGACGACGCCGCCCGGCGATGTACTCGCGCAGGTTCCCGATCCGCTCCCCGAGATCGACGTCGACGTGGAACTGAACTGGTTCGACGGAGCCGCAGAGGCTCGGCTGGGGACGGTCCGACTCCGTGGCGGTGGCGCGTCGCTGGACGTGACCGCCACGGACCTTCCGCCGGTCGAGCGGATCGGACTTCCGCCGACCGAGCAGCTGGAGGTGACGATCGCGCGGACCGGAGTGGGCGAACTCACGGTCGAGGTCTCGGCCGTCCACGGTCTGGACGGCGTCAGCGCGACGTTCGAAGCACTGGCGGACGCACCGTGGTCCGCGCGTGCGACGGTGCGCGCGCTCGGCGGGAGCGTCATCGCCGATGTGCACGAGGGCGGCGTCGCCGGTGAGCTCGTCGGTCTCCAACTGGCCGCTCTGCCCAAGTGGCTCCGCGCCAAGCTGCTTCCCGGTGAGGACGAGCTCGCCGCCTTGGTCGTCGGGACGTTTGCCGTCGACGAGCGCGGCGCGCCGTCGGTGGACCTCTACGCCGCCGACATCCGGCTCGGCGCATGGGACGCCGAGGTCCTCCAACTGAAAGCGGCGCTGCGTGACGGCGTCGTCGAGGTGACGTCCGCTGATGTGACCGGTCGGCTCGGTTCCCTGGCGCTGACGAACGCACTCATCGATCCCGCGTCGCCTTGGGTGCTGACCGCGGCCGAGACGCTGCGCGGTGAGATCGGCGACGTGGCGGCCGTGCTCGCGCAGTTCGAGGTTGCGGGTACGGACCGCGAGCGGCTCCGCGGTGTGCGACTCTCGCTCGGCGCGTCTGTGGCAGGCAATGGCGTCACCGTGACTCACGCCCTCGCCGTGCGCGGCAACAGCTCGCTCGATCTCTCCGGCACCGTCTCGCTGCCGTCCGATCCCGTCGGGTGGCGCGTGGCCGTGCCCGAACTGGAACTGACGGGCTCGATCGCACTCGCCGAGGCGGCAGGCGACCTGGGCGTCGCGGGCGAGGCCGCGGGCGACGTCGTCGTGGTCGCGCGCGTCGCGGGCAGCGCGGGGGCGCCGAGCGTGGCGGGCGAAGCGGGTGGGATCGATCTCGTGTGGAACGGTCAGGACATCTCCGTGGTCACGATCCAAGGCTCCGGAGATGCCGAGCACGTGGAGGTCGAGCGCGTATCGCTGAGCGGGTCGCTCGGGCTGGTCGCCGCGGCGGGATCTCTGGCGTGGGGCGAGCGCACGTTCGACCTCCGCACGCTTTCGGCCGACGTGAGGGACGCCGCGCGGCTGGCCGCCTTGGCCGGCCTCCCCGAGGGATGGCGCGGGACCCTGGGCGCCGAGGGTGCGTTGTCGGGTCGCCTCGACGCCGACGGGAACCCCGTCGACTTGGTCGGCCGACTCGAACTCCGTGGCGCGGACCTCGAAGCGCCCGGCCTCGCGCTGGGGCGGCTCGACGGAACGGCAGAGATCGCCTGGCCGCGCGTGGACCTCCTCGTGGACTCGCTCGCCGGTCCGCTGGGGACGGCGGCGGGACGCGTGGTGCTCGACGTCGACGCGGCCACGCTCGACGCGACGGACGTCTCCGTCGACGTGCCGGACCTGGCGGCGCTCGACGCGGCTCTCGGTCTCGAGCTCGGCGCGGCGGGGCAGGTCGTCGTGAGCGGGAACGCCCGCCTGGCGATGGAGGGTGATCTCGGTGGCCGTCTCCTGGACGCCCGGGTGGGGGGCGCGCTCGTCGCCACCGGGCTGCGCATCGGAGTGCTCGAGATCGGCAACGCGGAGGCGCGGCTGACCGCGACGACCGACGGGGCCGTCCTCGAGACGGTGCGCGTGGACGGGCCGCTTGCGCGCCTGACCACCCGCGGCGAGGCGACGTTACGCGACGGCGAACTCGACGTGCGGCTGGACCTGCTCGATGGCGTCGTGCATGCGCTCGAGCGCGAGGTCACGATTGCGCTGCGCACCCCGGCCCGGCTGTCCGTCTCGGCGGACTCGGCGACGATCTCGGAACTCGATGCCGATATCGCTGGAGCGCACTTGACCGGCCGCGTGACCCGCGGCGCAGAACTCGACGCGGACCTCTCGCTCACCGGCTTCGAGTTGGCTCGCCTGGTCGACGACGTCACCGGCACCGTCACGGCAAACCTGCGCGCAAGTGGCCCGGTCAGCGCGCCCCTCGGAGAACTGAGCATTCGATCATCCGACGTCAGCGCAGCCGGCGAGTCGGGTGCCGTGGATGTGCTCGTGGCGCAGGATGCCGACGGCCTGCTCGTACGACGCCTGGTCGTGCGCCTGGGCGACCTCTTGATCGGCGAGGCCGAGGGTCGTCTCCCGTTTCGCATCGATGCGCGCGGAGCCCTGGCCGAGACGGGATCGACGGGTTCCTACCGCGTCGCCGTCCGCGCGGCGCGGCCGGATGCGCTGCTCGCCCGCCTGGGGGCGAGCGGTGTCGCCGCCACCGAACTCTCACTGGAGGCCGAAGGCGACGCGACGTCGCTGCGCGCTGCGGTGGTCGCGCGTGACCTGCGACTGCGCGGGGGCGACGGCGCGCAGCAACTCGCAACCGGTGTCACGGCGCTCGAGGTTCGCGGGAACTTGGACGGAGTGACCATGCGGCTGCGCGTCCCCGACGGTGCGGCCCTGCACGCGACGGGTGACGTCACCGTGGCGGCACCGTTCGATCTGCGCGATCCCCAGGCGCTGCGCGAGCGCTTCGCCGCAGCCCCGCTGAGGGGGCGCGTCACGACGACGATCGACGAACTGTCCGGTCTCGCCACGCTGATCCCCGAGGTGCAGTTCCTCCGCGGTGCGCTGCAGGCGGACGTCATGTTGGCCGGCACGGTCACCGATCCGCGTTGGAGTGGACAGGTGAGCGGCACCCGCGTGTCACTCCGACTCGACGGCGACGTGCCGACTCTGTCGGACGGTGTCCTCGCAGCGCGTATCGACGCCGACGCGATCACGATCGAGCGCTTCGAAGGCCTGCTGGGCTACGCGCCGATCTCGGCGAGCGGCACCATCGCCCTGGTCGACGGCGCGGCCCACGCCATCGATCTGCGGATCCAGGGTGAGAACGCACTCCTCGTCCGCAGCCCGCACCTGCGTCTGCGGGCCGACCTCGATCTCGCACTGACCGGCACCGCCGAGGCACCGACCGTCGCCGGAACGGTGCGCATCACCGACGCCCTCTACTCCCGGCCGATGAATCTGCTCGGACGGAGCGCTCCCGCCGTCGACGACCGCCTCCAGCTCTTCTCGTTCCGGCATCCGCGACTCGCCGCAGCCCGACTCGACATCCGCGTCGTCGCCGACGAGACGCTGCGCATCGAGAACAACGTGCTCTTCGGGACGCTCTCGGCCGATCTGCGCGTGCGCGGCACCGGTGAGGTCCCCGAGCCCGAGGGGCGGATCACCGTTCGCGACACCATCGTGACCCTGCCGCTCAGTCGATTGCACGTCGACCGTGGCGAGGTCACCTTCCCGCCAGCGGCGGCCTTCGATCCGACCGTCACCGCCGCCGCGTCGTCGCGCATGCGCGGGTACGACCTGACCGTGCACGTGAGTGGTCCGTTGGCGAACGCGCGCGTGAACGTGACGTCGTCGCCCCCGTTGTCGAACGAGGCCGCGCGGCTCCTGCTGGCGACCGGCTCCACCCCGGAGGAACTGGAGCGCGACGGGATCGCGAGCACCGCGCTCTCGAAGGCGGGCACGCTGCTCGGCGATGCACTCCTGACGTGGGTCTCCGGACCGCGCGACCCCGACTCGTCGTCGATGACCGACCGCCTGACGGTCGAGTTCGGTCGCGATCGTTCGCGCAGCGGAGCGAGCACCATCGACGCGGAGCTGCGACTCGCCGAGCGCTGGTATCTGCGCGGGCAGCGGGACCGCTTCGACGACCTGAACCTCGGTCTCGTCTGGCGTGTGCGATTCCGATGAGACGCTCCACGCTGCTTCTGATCGTCGCGGTGCTCAGCGGCTGTTCCCTCATCCGGGGCCCCGCTCCCGGTGCCACCGTGGCCCTGCAGGTCGTTGGTGACGGCGCACCCTCGGAGCGCTCGCTGCGCGACTTTGCCCGACGCGAGCTGCGCGCGTTCGACGAGAACGGCGGGCGCTTGGCCGATCTGGCCGATGCCGCCTACGCCGTCCAGCGCGGACTGCGCAACGAGGGCTTCGCCCACGCGCTCGTCGAGGCCGTTCCTCCTCGCGACGACGCGTCCGCGTCGCTCGAGGTCGATACGGGTCCGGAAGCGTTCCTCGACGCGGTGACGCTGCCCGGTGCGGTGGCCGTGCCGGCGGAGACCCTGCTCCGGCTGTTTCCGGCGCAGCGCACCGAACTGCTGCGCCGCGGCGCGCCTCCGTTGCGCATGACGCAGATCGGTGAGGGCATCGCCGACGTCGAGCGGACGTATCTGCTGGCCGGGTACGGCGACGTGCGCGTCGGCCCACCTGAGGTCGAGTGGGACGAGACGCGGACGCGTGCACGCGTACGCATACCGATCGTCGAGGGTCCGTGCACCACGGTCCGGTCAGCCCGCGTCGAGGGGCGCGTCCCCGCGGCGCTGCGCGCTGCGGTCGCGGCGCGATTGCCGTCGAAGGGGGCCCCGTTCCACGCGCGCGTCGCGAGCGAGACCACCGCTGCCGTCCGCCGGGTGCTGCTCGACGCCGGGCACGCGAAGGCGGAGGTGGCGACCCGCGCCGAACGCGATGCGTCGGCAGCGACCGTCGATCTCGTCGTGACCGCCCAGGCGGGTCCGGCGTTCCGCATCGCCGACGTTCTCGTCGAGGGTGAGGATCGCTCGCGGCGCGGGTTCGTCCGTGAGCGGCTCGGTGTGACCACGGGTGATCTTGCCGCGCGCAGCGATCTCGATGCCGCCATCGACGCGCTGTACGAGACCGGCGTCTTTCGCAGCGTTGACGTGCGCGTGCTCGTCCCGGCCGACCTGTCGGAGTCGACTGGGTCGGCTGGGTCGGCTGGGTCGGCTGGGTCCGGCAGGGGCGATCCCGTGCCGGCGGATCTCCGCGTCCGGGTCGAGGAGGCCGATGCACGCAGCGTCGAGCTCGAGATCGGCTGGGGCAGCTACGAACTCCTGCGCGCGGGGGCGCGCTACGTGGATCGCAACCTCAGCGGCACCGGTCGCGCGTTGGAGGCCGATGTCTCCGTCAGCCTGAAGAGCCGCGGCACCGGACTCGCGTTGGAGGACCGACACCTCCTCGGGCCGCGCAATGTGCTCCGCGCCGAGACGAAGTACTTCGAGCGGGAGGAGCCCACGTTCGACGACCGCGAGGCGACGTTCCAACTGAGCGTTCGACGGGCGCTCCGACGCGGGCTCTTCGTTCACGGCGGCTATCTCTTTCGAGCGCACGAAGCGCGTCGCATCAAGGGCGTCGTGCCGGGCATCGAGCAGAGCGGGTTCGAGCGCTCTGCCGGACCCTTCCTCACCGTCGGCCGCGACACGCGTGACGACCCGCTGTTTCCCACCCGCGGGGCGCTGGGTGATGTCGGGGCGTTCCTCAGCGCGCCATCGCTCGGGTCGGAACTGCACTACGTCGAGTGGCGAGCCGCGTACCACACCTACTCGGAGCTCCGCCCCGGCACTGTGCTGGCACTCGGCGGCCGCGCCGTCACTCGCGATGTGCTCGACAGCGATCGAACACTGCCGGTCCAGGAGCGTCTGTTCAGCGGCGGGGAGACGACCGTCCGCTCGTTTCGAGAGGACGATCTCGGTCCTGCGGACGGCGACGGGGAACCGCTCGGCGGGTTGACCTCCGTCGACCTGCATGCCGAGCTGCGTCAGTCCTTGTTCGGGGACCTCGATGGGGCGGTGTTCTACGACGTCGGTGTCGTCGCGCGCCGTACCGCGCGCATTCCGCGACGCCGTGGACAGGCCTGGGGTGTCGGGCTGCGCTACCGCCTGCCGGTCGGCCCCGTCCGTCTCGACTGGGGCTGGAACCCTGGCGATCGCTTCGCTGCCGACCGCTCGTGGGCACTGCACCTCTCCTTCGGCTTCGCCTTCTGACGCAGCTCGCGGTTCGTCAGCCGGCCAGCCGTGCGCGTTCGCTCCGCGCGAGTGGGATGCAGAGCAGTGCGCTCACGGCGACGAAGGCGAAGGAGACGACGAGCTTGATGTAGCTCTTGGAACTCATCTTCGTGAGGTCCTTGGCGACGCCAGACAGGGACTGCGCGGCCATCACGTACGGGACCGAGAGCCAGGCGTCTGGCACCGTCAGCGAACCGACGGCGACGATCTGCAGCGCGAGTCCTGCGAAGAGCGTCCGGGTCAGCCCGAAGCGTGCTCCCAGCCAGCCGCCGGCCAGGTTCGTGGCGTTGTGGATCGTCGTCGCCACGCCGCGCTCGATCCCGAGGCCGTCATGCAGCACGCGGACCACGGGAGCGAGGCAGTTCGTCGTGCAGGATGCCGCGGTCACGATCTCTTCGGCGGCGAGGTCGAAGCAATCGTCGTTCACGCCGATGACGATGTTCGCGTCGACGTCCTGGACGGCGGCCGAGACGATCACGCGTCACGCGCCGTTGGCGAAGTGCGGGGCGAGAGCCTTACGTCGCGTGAAGCGCCCACTGCATTCGAGCACGAGATCGACGTCGTGCGTGTGCCACGGGATGTCCGCGGGACTCTCGTGCTGCGAGAACGCGAGCGTCCGACCGTCGACCGTCAGCGTGTCCGTCGCTCCGGAGCACTCGCGGTCCCAACGACCGTGGATGCTGTCGAACGCGAGCAGGAGCGCCATCGTCTCGGCGCTCGCATGCGGCTCGTTCACCGCGACGATCTCCGTGCCCGGTCGATCCAACCCTGTGCCCAGTGGATCCAACCCTGTGCCCAGTGGATCCAATCCTGTGCCCAGTGGATCCAATTCTGTGCCCGCTTCATCCCACCGAGCCCGGAGGACCAGGCGCCCCATCCGACCGAAGCCGTTGATGCCGATGCGCATCGGAACCTACAACGCCGCCGTCAACGCGCGGAGGCGACGGACGCCGCGCGGATCGAGGCAGTAGGAGGAGCGCGGGCCGTCGACCTCGCCGCGAACGAGCCCTGCGTCTTTCAGGATCTTGAGATGCTGCGAGACCGTCGATTGCGCGACGGGCAGGAGCTCGACCAGCTCGCCCACACAGCCGTCGTTGCCTCCGAGGAGCCGCAGGATGCGAACGCGGACGGGATGCCCCACCGCCTTCGTCAACGCGGCGAGCTCGACGTCCGCGTCCTCCCCCTCGATCGGACGGAGGTCGGGGGCGTTTGCGGCAGTGGGACAGCAGGCGATGGGAAGTAGGTCAGTCATCGTGGAACTCCGATGGAGATGATCTCGGTCCGATGCTGTGATGCTCGGTCTCGCAGTCCTGAGATCGTCAATTAACGATTGATGGGCTCGAAGGCGACGCGCGGCCCGCCTCGCGGTGGACGTCGGCGGCCGCTTCCGCGAAGATCCGTCGCGATGAGACTCACACGCCTGATCGCCCCGCTGATCCTTCTGGCCTCGGTTGTGACCTCTGTTGGGGCCATCGCGCAGGAGGTCGGCCAGGACGTCGTGGGCGGCGCGGCCGGGCCCGACCGCTCGGACCACGTCCGTGTGAACCTGGTCGCGGAACACACGAGCGTGCAACCCGGTGGTGCGGTGCTCGCCGGGCTGCGGCTCCGACTCGACCCCGGCTGGCACGTCTACTGGAAGAACCCGGGCGATGCGGGCATGGAGGTCTCGATCGAGTGGGAGGCGTCGGAGGACGTCACGCCGGGCGAGATCCGTTGGCCGGCACCGCATCGCTTCGTTCTTCCGGGCCCGATCGTGAGCTTCGGCTACGAGGACGACGTGCTGCTGCTGGTCCCGGTGCGGGTCGCGAAGACCGCGAAGAAGCACGTGACACTCCGTGGGCGCGTCACGTGGCTCGTTTGCAAGGACCTCTGCATCGACGGCAGCCAGCAGGTCGAGATCACGCTTCCGGTCTCGACGTCGAAGCCGGAGCCGCATGACCCGTGCGCAACGCTGTTCGCGGCGTCGCGGGCTGCGCTGCCCATGCCCGTCGTGCCGGGGACGCTCAGCGCGTCGCGATCGACGGGACACGTGTCGTTGGAGGTCGGTCGACTCGGGGCGCCCGAGCGGGCGGATCTCGAGTGGGACTTCTTCGAGGACTCCGAGGCGCTCGTGACGTCCGCCGCGCCGTCGGTCGAAGGCTCGACGCTCCGGCTGAAGCACGCCGCGCGCGGCTCCGCGCCGGATCGTCTTCGAGGAGTGGTGGTCTGGAGCTACCCCGGGCGGCGGCGAGCGTTCGTGGTCGACGTGCCCGCGCCGCGCGCGCGGGACGAGCAGCGGAGTGGGGACTGACGGCGAGTCGGGGAAACCCGAGCCCGCCAGCCCGCGTTCAGGGAGCGGCGACGGTGCTGAGAGCCTGTGCTGAGAGCCTGTGCGGAGAGACTGTGCTGAGAGACTGTGCTGAGAGACTGTGCGGAGAGCCTGTGCGTGGGGACGGCAGCGAGGGGAGCGATGGAGGGGGAGAGACGATGACGACGACGAAGACTGCTCTGGTCGTGGTGATGGCGTTTGCGATCGGTGCCGCCGGCTGCGCGCGCGAGGCCGTGCAGGAGAGGGCGTCGCCCACGGCCGAGGTGCCGGCTGCGGCAGCGGATCCCGAGGTGGCCCCAGTGGATTCGTTGGAGTCAGTGGATCCGTTGGAGTCAGTGGAAGCTGCGTCGGTAGCCCCCGCTGCGGTCAACGAGGTCCCGGCCACCACCGCGACTGCCGAGGCGACAGCCACCGTCGCCGTCGCCGTGAACGCCGCGCCCGACTTCACGCTCACGGACATCGATGGCGCGGCGCACACGCTCTCGGACTATCGCGGCAAGATCGTCGTCCTCGAGTGGATCAATCACGGCTGCCCCTTCGTGAAGAAGCACTACGACCAGGGGCATATGCAGGGCCTGCAGGCGACCTACACGGGCATGGACGTCGTCTGGCTCTCCATCTGCTCGTCGGCCTCGGGCAAGCAGGGCCACTTCTCCGCCGAGAAGTGGAAGAAGGTGAACGCCGACAAGGGCGGTGCGGCCTCCGCGATCCTGCTCGACGAGGACGGCTCGGTCGGTCGCCTGTACGGCGCGCGCACCACGCCGCACATGTACGTGCTCGGCAAGGACGGCGCGCTCGTCTACCAGGGCGCCATCGACAGCAAGAAGTCGACGAAGCCGGCCGACATCGCGAGCTCGACGAACTACGTCTCCGAGGTGCTCGACGCCGCGCTGGCCGGCCAGGACGTGCCGCACGAGCGGACGAAGCCGTACGGCTGCTCCGTCAAGTACGCCCCCGGGAACTGACGTCTCTCGGCGGACTGAGCCGGCGTTCTGAGCCAGCGTTCTGAAGACGTACGCGCCAGGAGTGGTGCGCCCGGCCGACCCGCCGGGCGCGTTCACTCTCCACGGTCGGCCACCACTCCTTGGGGCCGACCCAACAGCACAACGCGCGATCCGGTGACGCGGTCCGCCAGCTGTTCTCAGAAAACGTGCTCTCCAGAAACTCGCTGGGCGCCTCCCGGCCTCTGCGATCCTGCGTCGCATGAACGAGCACGGCGGCGATCTCCTGGTGGCGGGTGGTGAGGTGGTCTCGACGACGGGAGTCGACCGCGCGGACGTCTTGATCCGCGGCGGACGGGTGACCGCGGTGCGCGCGGCGGTGGACGCCCCAGCTGACGTGATCCGGCTCGATGCGACCGGCAAGCTCGTCTTCCCCGGTCTGATTGATCCGCAGGTGCACCTGCGCGAGCCCGGGCTCACCCACAAGGAGGATCTCGCCTCCGGGACGCTCGCAGCCGTGGCGGGCGGCGTCACCTCCATCATGGAGATGCCGAACACCAAGCCGCCAACGATCGATCCGGAGCGGCTCGCCGAGAAGCTGGGCCTGGCCCGCGGCCGCGCCTGGTGCGATCACGCGTTCTTCCTCGGGGCGACCCCGGACAACGCGGAGCAACTCGGTGAGTGGGAGCAGGCGGCGGGCTGCGCCGGCGTGAAGATCTTCATGGGCTCCTCGACCGGATCGCTGCTCGTCGCGGAGGACGATCAGATCGAGCGCGTGCTGCGCTCCGGCTCCCGCCGCGTAGCTGTGCATTCGGAGGACGAGCCGCGGCTGAAGGAGCGCTACGCGGGCGTCGAGGTCGGCTCGCACCCCCGCATCCACCCGGACGTACGCGACGTCGAGGCCGCTCTCAAGGCGACCAAGCGTCTGCTCGCGCTCGTTGAACGCACTCGACGGCCGGTGCACGTATTGCACGTCTCGACCGCCGAGGAGATCGCGCTGATCCGCGAGCGGGATCTCGGCGAACTCGTCACCGCCGAGGTCACGCCGAACCACCTGTTCATGACCGCGCCGGATTGCTACGAGGAGCACGGTTCGCTTGCGCAGATGAACCCGCCGGTGCGCACGGCTCGACATCGCGACGCACTGCGCGAGGCGCTGGCCGACGGGACCCTCACGTGCATCGGCAGCGACCACGCGCCGCACACTCTGGAGGAGAAGGCGCGGCCGTATCCGCAGAGCCCCTCCGGCATTCCCGGTGTGCAGACGATCCTGCCGCTGCTGTTGACCGCCGTGCGCGACGGCTGGCTCTCGCTGGCCGACGTCGTGCGCGTCACGTCGGACGGGCCGCGCCGCGCGTACAGCATCGGCGGCAAGGGCGCGCTCGATGCTGGTCTGGATGGCGACCTGGTCATCGTCGACCCGTCCGTGACCGAACCGCTTCAGCTCGACTGGCTGCGATCGCGCGCGGCGTACAGCCCCTACGTCGGCCGCGAACTCGCCGGGTGGCCGGTCACGACCGTGCTGCGCGGCAACGTCGTCTACGACGCGCATACGACGAGGGGGACGCCCGACGGACGTCCCCTTCGCTTCGCGTAGGGCGAGGAGCCCGTCCACGTTGCGTCGTCGCGGATCCGATCGCGCGTCGAGGACGGGCTCCTCGCCTATAGGGGAGAGTCTCGACCGTTCGACGCGCGCTTGGGGGCCAGATCAGGTCCGCGCGGCGGCCCGTTCGAGCAGGCAATGCCGCGTCGTGCAGAGCAGCAACCACTCCGCTAACTAGGCGGAAGTTCCAGCCCCAGGAGCGCCTGAGTCAGCGCCAAACCCTTGTTCCTCCTGGGGTTCAGCGTGCCGGGCCAAGTCATGGTGTACCCATGTAATAATCGCGTTCTCACTTGATCTGAGGTCGGCGTGGTGTAGACTCGTACCCATGTACGTCGAGACGGTCCCCAACCGCGGAGCGCGCGCCACCGTCCTGCTGCGCGAGTCCTTCCGCGAGGGCGGCAAGGTCCGCAAGCGCACGCTCGCCAATCTCACGAGTTGGAAGCCCGCGAAGATCGCTG
>JAJFFG010000082.1 GCA_021776825.1 Planctomycetota bacterium | reverse complement strand
CGGGCGCGGACCACACGGTCCGCGCCCGTGCGCGATTCCCGGTAGTGACCTGTCGGCCGAGTCGTTGAGCCCGGTCGTGCGCGCCAACGGAGACGTCGGCAGTCCGCCCTCGGACCGACATCGTGCGCACGACGTGCGTCGGCGCGGGCGGATCAGGAGATCCGCCCCTACGGATCGCGGGGTGGCGACGTGATCATCCGCGGGGCTGGCCCATTGACGCTGTCGTCCGAGGACGCAACCGAGGCAGTATCCGTAACGGCCTCCTCCGCTTCCATCAACGGGTGCCGCCGCGTCGAACCCGCCGTAGGGGCGGGCCCCCTGGCCCGCCCCGCCCGCTGGCGTGCGCGCGCTCAAGGCCGGTCCGATGGCGCACTGCGAACGACGCTCGTCAGTCGGACGGCCACCGGACCGGGCCGGTGGCGTCCCGATGAGCCGCCCGCCCGGCAGCGACGGCCCTCGCCCGTGGCCGAACGCTCCGCCGGGATCGTCCGCAGAGCGCCGGCGACACGGCTGGACCGAGCGAAACCGCGTCGGCGGGGCGGACCAGGGGGTCGGCCCCTACAGCGCCGTTGACGTCGCGATCGCGTGGGGTTGGCGGAGTCGAGGTCGCTCCGGATTCCCACCCGCGGCGCGCTGGTTGCGCCTGAGCGCAAGCAGCGTGACGCGGGGGAATGAGGCCACGCAAGGCTGCGACCGAGGGGCAACGCTCTCGCCTGCGAGGTGACGCAGCCGCGGAGCCGATCAGAAACACCGGAGGCGCGGCGATTGCCGCAGCCCCCGAGCACGCCCACCTGCGAGCCACCCGCAATCGACGTGACCCCGCGGCGCGCTGGTTGCGCCTGAGCGCAAGCAGCGTGACGCGGGAGATGTGCGCGCGGAGGTCCTCGACCGGCACCGGTGGCTCTTGCCTGATACGTGACGAGACCGAGCACACACCAGAAACACCGGAGGCGCGGCGATTGCCGCAGCCCCCGAGCACGCCCACCTGCGAGCCACCCGCAATCGACGTGACCCCGGGGCGCGCTGGTTGCGCCTGAGCGCAAGCAGCGTGACGCGGGGGAATGAGGCCACGCAAGGCTGCGACCGAGGGGGATGCACTCGAGTGAGAGCCCACGCAGCCGCGGAGCCGACCAGAGACACGTAGGGCGCGGCGATTGCCACAGGCCCCGATGCGCGCCCACCAACCCCACGCCCGCAATCGACGTGAACTACTTCGCGACGTGCGTGCCGCCCGTGTCCTTCGCCAGGCCGGCCATGAAGTCGAGGTCTGCGTCCTTACCGAACGCGACCGTGTGGACGGCGATGCGACGCTCGCCGAACCACTCGAGCACGTCGGCTCGGATGGCGTCGGGCTGGGTCTTCTCCCCCACCGAGGGCTTGCCATCGGAGAGGAGGATGACCGTATCCACCTTCGAGTCGCCGCTCGGGTCGGCGCCGCGCTTCTTCCCGCGACCGACATCGCCGAGGCCGAACGCCGCCTCGAGCGCGTCGTACGTCGCCGTGCCGCCGACAACGGGCATCTTGTCGATGAACTCGACCGCGGCCACGCGGGTCTCCGAGTCCGCGATCGTCATCTCCTTCTTCCAGAGCCGAACGTCGCCGGCGAAGAAGACGATGTTGAAGAGCGCGCCGTCGTCGAGGCCGAGCACCGCGGTGCGCAGCTCCTCCTTCGCACGATCAGCCCGTGTGGCGTCCCCACTCTCGCCGGCCTTCTCGTTCATGGATCCGGAGACGTCGATGACGTAGACGATGCGCTTGCTGCGCGTGTCGATTCCGAAGAAGCCGGTGCCCTTCTTGCGATCGGACTCGGCAACGGCCTTCTTCCACTCCTCCTCGGGGTCGGGCTTCACGTCGTCGCCCTTCTCGTCGGTCTCTTTCTCGGGCTCCGGCGGGCCGGTCCACCCAGCGCTGTTGATGAGCCACCAGTTCTTCCACTGCGCGAGGTTCGGTCCGAACTCCTGCCCGGTCATCGTGCGTAGCACGCGGGCGCAATCGTCCTGGACGCGTCCCGGCTCGCGCTCGAGCAGCGCCAGCGTGATCTCGATCGTCTGCTTGGACGGCGTCTTCTCGAGCGCGCCGAGTGCCGCCACCCTCACCGTCCATCGAACGTCCTCGAGCGCCGTCTCGAGCACAGGCAGGACGGTCGCCTCGTCGCGTCCACCCAGACCCTCGAGGATCCAGATGAGCACGCGCGGATCGGCCTCCGCCGCCGCGCCGTCGACGAGCAATGTCATCGCCCACGTGGTGGGGACGCCGCCGACCAGAGTCCACTGATCCGCACGGACCTTCCAGTCCCTGTGCGCCAGCGCGCCGCTGACCCACTTCTCGCGGATCTTCGCCTGGCTGTCCTCGGGCAGCGAGGCGATGAGCTTGCCGTGCGACGCGAGAGCGTGCGTCACGAGTGCCTGCTCGTCGGCGATCTCCCTCTGCGCGTGTTCGAGATCCGCGCGGGCCTTCATGACCTTCTCGAAGACCGGCCATCGCGGGTGCTTGTCGGGCATGGGGTTGCCCTGCTTGACCTGCTGCGCGGCGTACTTCTCGTACTTCGCGCGGTACTCCTTCTCGAGCGGCTGGAGCGCCTTGCGGAGCTTCGCCTCGTTCTTCTCGCGCTTGGCGACGAGAGCGCGGGACTGGTCGATACACCAGAGCAGCGCGGGGAGCGCCTTCGGATCGCCGACGGCCGCGAGGTCGTCGAGGATCTCCTCCTTCGCAGAGAGGTACGCCTTGTCGGTGTACGCACCCTTGTAGGTCTTCAGGACGGACGGATCGCCGGACCACGCGGAGCCAGCGGCTGCCAGCACGACGAGCGTGGCGGCGAGGAGTCGAAGAAGGCGCATGCCCGCATCGTACCGTGCGGGGCCGAGGCGGCGCGACGGCCGGACGCGGGACGTCACGAAGTGGGCCCGCGCAGTCCCTCGATCTCGCCGCGATCCCACGGCGCCCTCGTGCACGACTCGGCCTAGTCGGACGCGGGCTAGTCGGACGCGGGCTAGTCGAACGCGGGCTCGGTGGGCTGGCCGGGGACGGGATCGCCGAGATCGAGCTCGGGCTCACCGTCGACGTGGACCTGAGAGGCGGGGGTCCCGTCGACCTCGCGGCGCATCAGGAAGTAGAGATCCGTCAGTCCGCCCACGGCGTACGCAAGGACGAAGCCGCGGACCAGCAACGCGCCGACGGACGTCCAGAACCAGGTGACCCAGACGGTGATCGTTGCGCCGGTCGACAAGCTCGTGAGATCGCCTGGGAACTGCCCGAGGACAGCCACAGTGTGCGCGTCCTGCAGCAACCCCGGCGCCGTGTCACTCCATGCGGCTCCGAGCGACAGCGAGCCCAGCGTGACGAAGTTCAGGAACCACATCCCGAACGTCGAGATGACGCCCGAGACAACGACGATCACGACGACGCCGACGATGAACGTCACCGGTCGCGTGAAGAGGTACGAGAAGGTCCGGGAGATCGCGTCGAGCGTGCCGTTGCGCTCGGTCGCCAACGCTGCGTGGAGGACCGGCAGCCCGAACAGCCCGCCGATCGCGATGATCGTGACGATCAGGCCCGAGAGCAGAGCCAGCGGGTGCAGCAACGCCTGGAGCACGCCACCCGCGGTGGGGATGGCGGCCACGGCGCCCACGGCCGCCGTCAGCGCCACGAAGAACACAGCGGCCGCGGCGATGAAGAGCGGCGCCATCAAGAAGGACTTGAGGTTGCGGAGTGAGAACGCAAGCCCGTCGTCGAACGGGATGCTCTCGTCACGACCGATACGAACCGCGTAGACGCGCGCGATCGCGCCGCCGATGACCGACCAGAGAAGGAGCAGCCCGCCGGCTGCGACCGCGTGCTTCCAGAGCGGCAGATCCAGGGGATAGAGGTCGGGAGCCGCGCCCGGCGTCGCGCCCGGTATGGCGATCGGGCTCCAGCCGATCCACTGCAGACCCTGGCCCAACGGCGCCAGTCGGCCGAGGAGATCCCAGATCAGCGTGAACAGTTCGGAACGGAGTGCGGCGTGCCCGGCGACGTGGGGCGCCTCTTCGACGCCGGGAACCGCCAAGGCGACCTCGTTCGCGACCCCGAGGAGCGGGGCCATCAGCCGCCAGTACACCTCGTAGAGCAAGACGCCCACCATGCCGAGCACAAGGGCGCTCAGGTCGAACTCGACACGCGGTGCCGTCAGGACGGTCCGCGAGCGCGCGTTCGGCTCTGGCATGGCGTCATCCTCCCGCCGCTTCCGGCAGCCCGGATGCTACCGACGCACCGGAAGCCCACGAATGATTCGGGCCAGCACGAGTGATTCGGCGCGATCGGGGCGCGTAGAGCCTCAAGGGAACGTCCGCGGGATCCCGATGAGAGGACGTCGAAACCTGGAGAGTCCGATGAACGAGCTTGAGCTGGCTACACGCGTGCGAGTGGAGACCGATCCGCAAAGCGGTGAGGTGATCCTTCGAATCCAGGACACCTACCTGAACTACTCGTTCGCCGAGCAGCTGAAGCGGACGCTGAAGGCGCTCTGCCAGGAGCACCTCGACACCGGCGTCGACCGCTTCGTCGTCGATCTGACCTGCGTGAACGTCATGGACTCGTGCGGCCTCTCCGTCCTCATCGGGCTGAAGAAGCAGGTCGAGGGCTCGGAAGCGACGTTGGCGCTGCGCGGTCTCTCACCGATGGTGCGCCGCCTGTTCGTCCTGACGAAACTCGAGCGCGTGTTCGATCTCGGCCCTGGGCCCGACGCCGCCTAGCCCGCGCCGCGTAGCTCGCCGCGCGCCATGAGCGATCCGGCCTAGCCCTCGGCCTCGCCCGCCGCGTCCCCGTCCTGGTACTGGGGCTCGCGGTGCATCGCGAGTCGACGTCGAATGGCGAGCGCGAACCAGGCCACGTCGAGCCTCTGGCGCCGGAGCGCGCGCGCCGACGGCACCTCGATCCGGTCCGGCACTGCCGGGAGCGTGTGGTGCTCGTGGTCCCGGTCGAGGATCGTGCGGAGCTCGCGCCGGTGCGGAACGCGGAACCCGGCGAGGAGCTGCTCGAACGGCTCGGTCGACGGGGCGAACAGCGACAGGAGCTTGTGGTCGTCGAGGAACACCTCGAGCGCGGAGTCGGGGTCGTACGCGCCGAAGCCGACCATCCCGTCATGCAGGATCGCGAAGCGATAGCGCGCCAGCACTTCCAGCACCTGCGACCGCGGCAGCAGGTCGCTCACCCACCGGTCGACGGCCGGCCCCTCCGGGTCGCGATCCATCTGCTCGTCCGAGCGACGTACCTCGAGAACCGCGTGGCAGTAGCGTGGCAGGATCGCCAGCGCTGACGGGAACGCGCGTTGCAGACGCAGCGCACTGATCTGAGCGTGGAAGAAGTAGTGCGGCGGGACCTCGTCGTCGCGCCACTGGACGTCGTAGCCCTCTTCGAGCTCGGGGGCATCGTCGTCGTTCGTGACGAAGAGACCGATCGGACCGAGGTACTGCGCCACCATGGGCCGCACAGTCTAGCCCGCATCGTTCACGAGGACGCCACCCCTGGCCGTCACGAGCACGCGATCTCCCGCTCCGATCGCGGTCCAGAACCGCTCAATGCGGTCGCTCAGGCCACGGGCGCCGCGCACTCGGGATCATCGTGTCGCGGCGAATTCACCCGCGTGCTGACCGCGAAGGCCTCGAGCTCGCCGTCCGGATAGGGGATCATCAAGGGCTCGACGACGCGCGCGTCCTGCTGGTCCGGGTCGAGCCAGCGCTGCCAGTCGTCGGGCGCGAGGATCACCGGCATCCGGTCGTGGATCGGTCGCAGCAGGTGATTCGGAGTGGTCGTCAGGATCGTGAACGTCTCGAGGGGCTCGGGACCACGACTCCAGCGTTCCCACAGGCCGGCGAGTGCCATGGGGGTGCCGTCGCGGCGCTGGATGCGCGTCGGCACCTTGCCGTCCACCGTGCGCCGCCACTCGTAGAAGCCGTCGGCCGGCACGATGCACCGACGGCGGCGCAGCGCGTTCCGGAACGACGGCTTCGACGCAGCGGTCTCCGACCGCGCGTTGATCATCCGGTTCCCGATCTTCGCGTCCTTCGCCCACGTCGGCACGAGCCCCCAGCGCAGCGGACTCAGGTGGCGCGCGCCATCCGGCGCCGCCCGGATCACGCCCACGCTCTGCGTCGGAGCGATGTTCCACCGCGGCGAGATCTCGGGAGACCCGACCAGAGCGAAGAGCTCGGCGACGATGTCCCCGGGGACGGCAAGCGAGTAGCGACCACACATGCTCCGCATGGTAGTGCGGGGGCGGGTCACGTCGATTGCTGGGGCTGGGTTGGTGACGGGCATCGGGACCTGCGGCAATCGCCGCGCCTCCGGTGTTTCTGGTCGCATGCTCGGTCTCGACAACCCCGTCGGGACGGTGAGCTCTCTCGGTCGAGAACCTGCGCGCGCTCATTCCCCGCGTCACGGCGCTTGCGCTCAAGCGCAACCGCCGCGCCCCGGGTGGGCATTCGGACGGGTGTGGTGTCTGCCGATCCAACGGGTCCGCATTGGCAACGGCGCCGTAGGGGCGGACCCCCTGGTCCGCATTGGCAACGGCGCCGTTGACGTCGCGATCGCGTCGGGCTGGCGGAGTCGAGGTCGCTCCGGATCCCCACCCGCGGCGCGCTGGTTGCGCCCGCGCGCAAGCAGCGTGACGCGGGGATGTGTGCGCGCAGGTCCTCGACCGGCGCCGGTTGCTCTCGAGAGAGAGGCGACGAGACCGAGCACGCACCAGACAGCAGCAGAGGGCGCGGCGATTGCCACTGCGTCGACGCGCGCTCACCCACGACGGTCGCTGCAATCGCCGTGAACGACAAGAGCGCCGGTCTTGCGACCGACGCCCTTGCGATGTCCTGGTCCCGCCAGCCCCAGAGGGACTGGCGGGTCAGAGTGCTTAGTACTGGTGCGTGGACTCGTTCTCGTTCACAGGCGAGCTCAGGACGTCGGAGTCAAGCTGCACGGCGAACCGCACATCCCCCACACCCGTCGCCCGGACCGTGATCCGATACGTCGCACGCGCCTTCGGACCCAGACGCGGCAGCGGATCGAAGGTGACGACCTTCCCGCTGACACGGTGGGAGACACCACCCGCACCCGAACCATCCGCGGAGACGAACTCCTGCTCGGCCGGCAGCGTGCACATGATGATGACATTGGTGTCGTCGATCGAGCCCTGGTTGGTCACATCGATGACATACGTCTCGGTGTTCCCGACCTCGATGGGGTCATCGACATCGATCAGCTCGAGCAGGATGGCTGCGACACCGGTGACGTTCGTCTCGGCGTTCGCCGACACGTCGTCTGCGCAGTATGCACGCACCGAAGCGGTGTTGCGTACGACGCCGATGCTGTTCGCCCGCACCGTCATGCTGACAGTGCGCTCCTGGCCCGGCTCCATGGAACCGAGGTTCCAGGCGACCGTGCCACCCTGGTTCATGCCGCCGTCAGTGGCGGACTCGAACGTGGTGCCCGCGGGGACCATGTCCGTCAGGACGACGTCGCGAGCTGCGATGTCACCCGTGGAGCGGACCGTGATCTCCCACTGGATCGGACGACCGACCTTCCACTCCGAGCGCGTGCTGCGCTTGGTGATGGCAAGGCTCGGCTGCTTGACCGTGACGCTGCAGCTCGCCTCGGCCGTGTTGGCGTTGGACGCGCTGACTTCGCAGGTCTTCGTGAAGCGAGCGGCACGGGTTGCCGTGCAGGTCGACTCGATGGAACGGGACTCGCCCGGACCAAGGGTGCCGATCCAGTGCTCGGTCTGACCGGTCGAACCGTCGCAGACGAGGCCATCCGGAACGCGGCAGGTGATGCGAACGTCGTTCGCAGGACCGTCGCCGTTGTTCGTCACGGTGCAACGCCAGGTGATCGGGTCGCACACCAGCACCATATCGGGGCAGGTGCACGTGATCGCGAGTGCCGGCGAGCGGCGCTTGTCGATCGTGGTGGTCGTGCAGCAGCGGCTCTTGAGGCCACCCTCGGCGGTCATCTCGCCGCAGTTCTCGACCATGCCGACGCGGTCCGCCCGGACCGTGACCGTCATGGTGCGCGTGCCCATCGCCTCGATGTTGCCGAGGTTCCAGACGACGCGGTTGCCCGTCACAGTGGCGGCAGGCGCGGAGGAGACGTACGTGAGGCCGTCCGGGAGGGCGTCCGTCATCGTCACGCCGCCAACGTCCATGTCGCCCGTGTTGGACGCGGTGAGGACGTAGTCGAAGGTGTCGCCCTCGGTGACGCGGTCAGGACCGGTCTTCGAGCAGGCGATCGACGGGGAGACCCACGTCTTGCGCACGACACCAGCGATGATCTGCTTCTCGGGAACACAGCACTCGCTGTTCGCCGGGCGGATGATCGTGACCTCGACGTCGTTCATGCCGACGGCGGGCGACGACTGGTTCAGGGTCGCCGAGGCGACGCCGGAGCCGTCCGTCTTCACGCTGACCATCTGGCTGCCGCCCTGGAACGAGCCGGCCGGGCCACTGATGATCTCGTAGTTGACCATGTAGCCGACGAGCGGCGTGCCGTCCGAGTAGCGCATGACGCGCGTCGAGAAGACGTGCGGCGAGCCGACCTTGTTGGTCGCGTCGACCGGCCACTCCCACGTGACGTCCATCCAGTTCTTGGTGGCGAACGCCTTGTGGTTGTCCCAGTTCGCGATGCCGGGCGCGTACGCCACGACGTTCGACGAACCCTCGGCAGACGACGTGATCACGCACCAGGTCTGACCGGGGCCAACCGACACGTCGTCCGACGGGTCGTCGTTGCCGCGGTCGAGCGTGTAGCTCGACGACGAGGTGTGCGACACGGCGAACGTGTTGTCGATCTTCTCACCGCCATCAACGTCGACGATGTCGCCAACGCCGCCGCCGGCAACGATCCACTCCACGCGCTCGCCCGAAACAGGGCGACCACCGGAATCACGAACGGTCGCCACCAGCACGTGCTGGGTGCGAACCGGGTTGACCGCGATGCCCGGGGAGACCTCGATCGAGGTAGCTCCACCAGCACTCACCGACGGCGCGGGCGCACTGCGCTCCACACGCGCCGGCGCAGCCTTCTTGGCTCTCTTCCGTACGACTACCTGGCGTTTCGGCGCGGGGGCATCATTCGTGTAACACGAAGTGCAGCCTCCTAGGCCGATCGCGGCAGTCGCAAGCCCAGCGGCGAGCGACAGCCTCACGATACTTCGGCTCAGCATTCCCATCTCCTCACTTGACTACCAGGCTCCCCGAACGTCACTCTCGTGGCGTCGGCGTGGAACCGCCCGTTCCTGGCCTGGCCCAACACGAACTAGGAACTCTAGTAGAGGCTCCCGCCCCCCGGCAACGGAAAGCGGGGAAGCCTCGATCCTCCAGCGAGCCACGTCACAGCCTCTCGGATGGGACGCAAGACGGCCTCAGCCGCCCGCTCGTTCGCGATGAACCAGGTCGGAATGTCTCAACGAATCCAGCGCCCCCTCCGGGGGACTCCGGCCTTACCTATGCCCGTTCGGAGGCTGCGCGTGTCCGAGTTCTGTGGGCCTGGGTTCACCTCGAGGGTGAATTCCCCTGGACCCAATCCCACGGATCGCCACAATCCTCCACCCGAGGAGCGGGCGTAACTCAGTGGTAGAGTGACAGCTTCCCAAGCTGTAGGTCGTGGGTTCGAATCCCATCGCCCGCTCCAGAGTGCCACGCGCCCACCGGCGTCTTCCCGGTCCTCGACGGATCCGATGCCCGCTCCCGCCACTCCCCGTCGGGAATCGCGAACACGAGAACGTCTCCGGAGCGAGTTCCGCACGTTTCGTGCCGAGACCGATCCGGGCTAGAGTGACGCCACGAGGTGCCGGATCTCGTCGTCGACGTCGGCCGGGTCACTCACCGTCTCGGCGATCGTGGTGCGCAGCAGATCGCGGTAGCGGCGCCGCATCCGGTGGATCGTGACCTTCACCGCGCCGACGGGCATCTGCAGACGCTCAGCGACCTCTTTTTGGGACGGTACAGGTCGGTCTTGATCGGTCATCGTCTCGCTCCTCGTTCCGGGGAGTCCTACCCACGGATTGCGGAAGCAAGCGCGAAGGTTACGCGGAACTCGAGAGAGACGCTCGGAGCCTGAGCGAAGACCGAGAGGCCCTGAGCGGACACCGAGAGACTCAGCCGCCGATCTGGTGCATGCGTCGGCCGCGCGTGTGCAGTCCGGCCTCGAGGCGGTGCCCGGTCGGCTTGCCCGTGACCGCTCGCAGCAGGATCTCGCGGACGCGCTGGTCGCGCTCCGTTGCCGGAGCCTCGGAGCGCAGGGCAGCGCGCACGTCGAGATCGTCGTCGCGCAGCAGGCAGAGGTGGAAGCGACCGTCGGCCGTCAGGCGCATGCGATTGCACGAGCCGCAGTACGGTCGGCTCACCGGCGAGATCAGCCCGATCACGCCCGGCGCACCGGGCACCCGCAGGTTCTGGCTCTCGTCACTCGCGTTCGTCGTCGCCACGGGCTCCAGGGCGCCGAGGCGCTCCTCGATCCGCTCGCGGGTCACCACATTCGAGACGTAGCGCACGACGGAGATGCGCGCCTCTTCGGAGCTGCCGAGCGGCATGAGTTCGATGAAGCGCACGTGCCACGGACGCTCGAGGGTGAGCGCGGCGAGGTCGGCGACCTCCTCGTCGTTCATCCCCTTCACGACCACGACGTTCAGCTTGATGGGCGTCAGCCCCGCTGCTTCGCAGGCGGCGATCCCCGCCAGGATGCGGTTGAGGTCGCCACGCCGCATGATCCGCGGCAGCGCGAGGGCGGAGAGCGAGTCCACATGCACGTTGACGCGACGCAGGCCGGCGTCGGCGAGCGGCTGCGCGAGTTCCGGCATGCGCACGGCGTTCGTGGTCATCGCGAGATCGTCGACGCCGGAGATCGCCGAGATGCGTTGACAGATGTCCACGATGTCGCGACGGACGGTCGGCTCCCCGCCGGTCAGCCGGAACTTGCGGAAGCCCACGTCGACAGCCGAGCGGACGACGCTCTCGATCTCGGTGGCCGTGAGGATGCCCTCGTGCTCCGCGAGATCGGGTGCCGACAGCGGCATGCAGTACACGCAGCGCAGGTTGCAGCGATCGGTCACGGAGATGCGCAGGTAGTCGATGGTGCGACCGAACGAGTCGACCGGGCCGGCCGTGCGGCGCTCGACGTCCGGGCGGGGGCTCGTCACGCCGAGATCTCCAGCATGCGCTGGATCGGCAGCAGCGCGCGCTCGGACGTCGTCGGATCGAGCTCGATCTGCGGACTCAGGTCGCGCAGGCACAGGTAGAGCTTCTGCATCGTGTTGCGTCGCATGTGCGGGCAGATCGCGCAGGCGCAGCCGTGCTCGGGGTTCACGTCGAGCACGTGTCCGAGCGAGGTCGGTCCGGACGCCGGGATCGAGCCCGCCGTGGACGCACCCAGCACGTTGCTCCGCGACGGCGGCAGCGGGATGACGTTCGCATGCGGGACGCGACGACGAATCTCGTGCAGCAGTCCGGCCTCGGTCGCCACGATGTACGTGGCGGCGGCATCCTCCTGGACACGCGAGATCAGCTTCGATGTCGAGCCGATGAAGTCGGCCAGGGCCAGCACGTCGGGCGGGCACTCCGGGTGCGCGATGACGATGGCGTCCGGGACCTCGTCCGTCAGCCGCTCGAGCTGTTCGACGGCGAACGCGTCGTGGACCATGCAGCGGCCGGGCCAGAGCTTCATCTCTCGGCCGGTCGCTCGGATGAGCCAGTTGCCGAGGTGTTCGTCCGGTGCGAACAGGATCGGCGTCTCCTTGGGGATCGCGCGCACGATGCGCTCAGCGTTGCTCGACGTGCAGATGTAGTCCGAGTGCGCCTTCACGCCGGCGGAGCAGTTGATGTAGGAGATCACGGCGTGCCCGGGGTGGGCTGCCACCCACGCTGCGAACTCGTCCGCCGGCGCGCTCTCGTCGAGCGAGCACCCGGCCTCGAGATCGGGGACGACCACGATCTTCTCGGGGTTGAGGATCTTCGCCGTCTCGGCCATGAAGTGGACGCCGGCGAACGCGATCACGTCGGCGTCCGTCGCCGCCGCCTGCTGCGAGAGCCCCAGGCTGTCGCCCACGTAGTCGGCGACATCCTGGATCGCGCCCTCTTGGTAGTAGTGCGCGAGCACGATCGCGTTGCGCTCGTGGCGCAGTCGATCGATCCCCTCACGCAGCTCATTGAGGGTCGTCGGGACGTCGGCAACGGTGTCTGTCGTCATGGCGCTCGTGGACTCCGGAGTCGGCTCCCCAGGGTCGATCCCGGAGGTTACCCCCTCTCCTCCCCCTGAATCAGGAACGGAAGTCACGAAATCCGGACGGTTCGTGCGGGGAGGGAGCGCCGGGAGTTCGTAGCCCGTCGATGTGCGAGAGACCGCCGACGCGACAGGCTGCGAGTCAGGGCATCCGCCGGGCACCAGAGCGTGGCCTCCGTAGACGATGATCTGGGCGTGAGCAGCCGTCTCGAGGCGGACTCGACGACGGATCCGCTTCAGAACGCTCGCATCAGCACGAGTCGCCGCCGGCAGCCCGGCCGCGCCGCACTTCGTGGCCGCTCGCCACCCCAGCCGGCCTATGGCTAGCGGGCTGTCGCGCCAACCCGCGTGGCCCGTCGAGGCCGGACCTCCGACAGGCCGCTAGTTAGAGCTGCTTCAGGAAGGCCAGGAAGTCGGTCTCGAGCTGTTCCATCTTGCCGGCGAACATCGCCAGGAAGACCCGGCGCCCCTCGGCGTCGACCTCGCGCGGCGACAGCTCCTTCTCCTCCATGGCCTGGACCCAGCGGGCCATGCGCCCTCGCAGGTCCTCTGACGCCTCCCCCATCAGGAAGTGATGGAGCGCCCACGCCTGCACGTACCAGAGGCGCCGCGACTTCGTGTCGAGGGTGCGCGGGTCGCGGGCGAGGAACGACGAGACGCTATCGGCGTCACCACCGTGAGCCGCGGCGCGGAGCAGCCGGAACTCATGGCATTCGTCCCGGCGTCCGACCTCGAGCTCCGACCCGTTCCAGGTGGCCGTCTTGTACGAGGGGTTCCCGAACCACGAACTGCGCCCCTCGTCGTACCAGGTCGGCCAGTAGCGGCCGGTCGCCCGGCGCAGGAAGAGCTTCGACATCTGCTGAAGGCTCCAGAGCGGCGCGTCCTTCTTCGTGAAGGTCACGAACGCGACGTTCTTCTCGAGGTCGACGAAGCGTCCCCAGGCCACGCGCTTCTCGTGGCCGTTCTCCGTGCAGAACGTCTCGTAGTCCTCGGTGCTGCGGAAGACGAGGACCGAGAGCGGCAGGCTCTCGTCCGGCGGCGGGTGCCCCACCACGCGCACCATCTCCTCGAACCCCGCCTCGAGGGCGGCGTGGTACCAGAGTGCCCACGCATGCGGGAGGTTGGTGCGCACCCGGACGCGAGGAGATCGGATGTCCCAGGCGCGTTCCCAGACGCCGCGAACGTCGTCGGCGCGGCGCTCCGTGTACCAGTACCCCTCGACGAACACCTTCGACTGCGCCAGAGCATCGTCGCGCTCGCGCAGGTAGTAGCCGACGAGCATGGCGCCCTCGCGACGCTCAGCGGCCGTGCCGTCCGGGTTGTAGTTGAAGTGCCACGGAAGCTGCGGTCGCAGCACCTGCCACGCGAGCAGACGCGCCGGCCGGTCCTTCGCGTCGAGGAGCTCCGCGATGCGGTCCACGACGGAGCCATCCGCCATGCCCTTCTCGGTGAGCGACTCGGCCGCGCGCATCCGAATGACCAGCGGCAGGTCCTCCTGACCGACGAGTTCGGCGACGCTGGCGGAGTTGACGATCTTCTTCTCGGGCGTGTCCGGTCCCTGAGAGAGGTACGCCTCCACGCGCGCAGCGGCCGTCTTGACCTTGCCCTTGAAGCCGTTGCCCCGGTGCAGCAGGTCGCTTGCGACGTGCGGGAGCACGTCGTGGCCGGCGCACCACTCCGGATCGAACGCGCCCTCGATCTCGAGCGGTCCGAAGTCGGCGGCGCCGCTGGAGACGTAGAGGCCCGGCGTGAAGCGCTCCATCGCCGTGTCGGGGTCCTTACCGGAGAGGGTCACGGGCGCGCCCGTCTTCGGCAGGATCGTGAACGAGGTCTGCGCGCCGCTGCGGACGACCTCGAAGCCGATCTCGTCGCCGCGGGCGAGCTTGGGCTGCGGGCGGCGATTGACGTAGCGGAACTCGGTCGTCCCGGCGATCTCGGACGGGATGCCACCCATCTTGTTGATCATGTTCGTGTTGCCGGCGCCGGCGTCGAAGCGGGTGAAGAAGCGGTCTTGGATCAAGCACAGGATCGACTCGTCCGAGACGTCGGGTTTGCAGAGGACGATGCCCAGGTCGTGCGGATCGACGAGCTTAGCGTCGGTCTTCACCTCGATGTCGCTGAGCATGCCGAGGCGCAGGCGGATCCCGCCCGTCCCGGAACCGACCAGCACGCCGTCGCGAATGCGAAACCCTCCGCGCAGCCCAGACCGGACCGGCACGAATGCGTCGAAGTCCTCGAGGTGCGTCGGGTCGCTCCAATCCCAGCGCACCCGGACGCGCTTCCCGTCGAACTCGAGCAACTCGCCACGGAAGTGCCGATCCAGCGGGACGGGCAGCGGCGCCGGGGGGCGACGGTCGTCGCTGTACGGCAACGGAGGACGATCGTCCTCCTGGGCGACAGCAGTGCCTCCAGCCGGAATCCCCCCCACGAGCAGGCACACACCCAGCGCGAGGGCGCATCCGCCCCTGGTCATCGACGCGAGCCTCATTCCGATCCTCCTCGGCAGCGGGCACATCCCGCGCCCCCCCGGTTGGACGCGCGAGCGTCGCCGGAGCGTGCACACAGGGTACCGCGGAGGTCGCGCACGAGGCGTGCCGGTCGCGGTATGCTGGTCCCGGCGCCAATCGCTGGAACGCGGAGGGACTCGATGCGCCGCACTGGACTGGTTGGAGCACTCGTCCTCGGAACGCTCGCACTGCTGGCCACCGCGCTGACCACCGCGCCGACCACCGCGCTGGCGTCCGGCGGTGCGGAGGAGCCCGTCAAGCTCGGCGACGAGGCCCCTGAATTCACGCTGAAGGACCAGGACGGCTCCGAGGTGGCGCTCGCGTCGTTCCGGGGCAACACGGCCGTGTTGATCGCCTTCTATCCCGGCGACTTCACGAGTGGCTGCACGAACGAGATGAAGTGCCTGGCGCGCGAGCATCGCGGTCTCGAGGACCTCGGCGTCACCCTGCTCGCGATCAGCGTCGACCCTCAGGCGACGCACGCGCGGTTTGCGAAGGCGCTCGGCCTGCGCTTTCGATTGCTCAGCGACGAGGATCTCGCGGTGGCGAAGACGTACGGCGTCCACGCCGCCTCCGCCGACGGAGGCTACGCGGCCCGCAGCGTGTTCCTGGTCGACCCCGAGGGAAAGCTGCGCTTCGTCGAACGCGAGTTCCTGGTGCCGCGCACGCTCGACGGGAGCGAGCTCAAGTCCGTCATCGAGACGCTCAGCGCGGAGAACGATCCGCTCGCGGTGCTGAAGGACCTGCCGTCTCCCGAGCGAGAGGGCAAGGAGGTCCTCCTGCGCTGGGCGCTGGCCCTGACGCGCGAGGACGTCGCGGCGGCGGGCAAGCTGCTCCACCCTCAGTTCGGCGAGCGTCCGGGAGAGCCGTCGGCCCGTCAACGCGAGCGGCGCAAGGCGCGTCTGGACGCCTGCCGCAGCCTGTTCACCGAACACGATCTCCGCTCGTTCACACCGGCGGACCTGATCCGTCTGGACGCCGCGCGAGTGTTGACGCTCGAGGCGGCAGCAACGGCCCGCCTCGGGGCTGCGGCCAGAGAGGTGTCCGTGCACCAGAAGGAAGACGACCTGCTCGTGGTGTTCCGCGGCGGAGATGCGAAGGTGAACGGTCGACGCTTGATGCCGCGCGAGGGTGCGCTGGTCGCACGTCAGCAGGGGGACGAGTGGAAGATCGTCGAGCTCGCCGACAAGTGAGGCGTCGCCAACACGGACAGGGCCTGCACGGACGGGGACCGCTGCCTGCGATCGCGCTCCTGGCGCTGAGCGCGTGGCTCGGCGGATGCCAGGGCGTCGTCGCGGAGGCTGCGCCGACGACCGAGTCGTCGGTACCGCTCCCGGAGGCAACGGCGAGTCGTCCTCCGCAGCCGGCTGTCGGTGACGCGAAGCCGGGCACGGCGAAGACCTCCAACGAACTCCCCGCGAAGGGTGCTGGCAAGGTCGCTGGCAACGTCGCTGGCAACGTCGCTGGCAATGGTGCGCCGAAGGACACCGCGAAGACCGACGCGCCGCCGAACCCGTCGACCTCGCCCGCAGCGAGCCCGCCGGATCCCACCGCGGAGGAGACGACCGCTGACGAGACTCCCGCGGCACCGAACCCACCCGTCGCGCACGGGCGCTTCCTCGCTCCCAACGGGCGCACCGTACGGCTCGTAGGAGCCATCGGGGGCCGCTACTCCGTGATCGAACGCACGGCGGCACCGAACGACACGGGCAGCAGCCTGGTGACGCAGGTGACGCGTCGGGGCACGAGCGGAACGAGTCTGGAGACGCCGACACGCGGCGCGTATCTCGTCCACGAGTCCGAGGACGAGATCCGGATCGGGCTGCCGCCGGACGGAGTGCACCGCATCCCCGATCCGCAGCGCGCCCTCACTCGCCCGCCGGCCGTCGGGCAGTCTTGGACCGCGCCGGGAGCGGGGCAAACTGTGACGCTCCGGGTCACGGCCATCGAGGACGTCGAGACGTTCGCCGGTACGCGACGCGGCTGCGCGCGCGTGGAGAGCAGCGACGCCCGCCAACGCACCGTGCAGTGGTGGGACCCCGAACTCGGGGTTGTGCGCTGGGAGGTGTTCGAGCGGCGCGGGAAGACGGCCCGCGTGGCGGTGGCGCTGTCCGGAGACACTCTCCCCGATCGCGCAAGCGTTCAGGAGCTGCTGAAGCTCACGCTCAGAGACGCATCGTCGCCACAGCGGTGATGAGTTGCTCGACGCGCGTGAAACTCGCGCGCGGGAATTCCGTCTCGGCAGCCGTGAGGGCGTCGGCGGTCCCGCCGACGAACAGGAGCGGCACGCCACGCAGATGCCGGTCGGCAACGAGTTCGCGCACGATGACCAGCGCGCGGTCCGGCGCGACGTCCAGGCAGGAGAGCACGACCGTCAGCCGCCCGTGAGTCGCGGCGGAGAGCGCATCGGCCGCGTCCTCGGTGGCCATGACGACGTCGTGGCCGATCGCCACCAGTCGCTCGGCGAGCGCGTCACACTCCGTCACATCGGGCTGCACCAGAACGATTCGCACACTCACCTCCACGAGCGACTCTACCTCACGCTGTGAGCCTCTGCGGCGGAACCTCGCGCGCGAGCGCGCGAGGCCACGACCCGACCGACGGTCGTCGCTAGTCGACAAGTCGCAGGGACTCGCGGATGCCGCGAACGAGTTCATCGAAGAGCGCATCCGTCTCGGGGCTTTCCGGCAGGAGCAACAGAACGAACGCCCGGCCGTTGCGGACGGTCTCGAGACGGAACCCGAAGGCGAACGCGGGTCCACACTCCTCGGCCTCGGCGACATCCTTTGGGCGAAACAACTGTCGCGCCTCGTGGAACAGCGGCTCGGGATGCTCACGACGGTAGATCCGCCAGAGCGCCGGCTGCTCGCGCAGCAGCTCGCTCGGCGCAACCTCCGTCCAGGGCTCGGCTCCGACCAGGAGCGCGAGTTCGGCCGGGGGACGCCGCAGCACGATGCTGCGTCCAACCGGAGTCGGCCGTAGCCACCCGGGCAGCGACACCTCGACGCCGCGCGCGACCACCTGTTGGGGGCGCAGCCAGCGTCGCGCCTCGAGGGCCGCTTCGACGCACGCGGTGACCGCCAGCGCGACGACGAGGGCGGCAGCGAGTCGGCGTCCCGCGCGACGCAGACCCGGCTCGTCGCCGCCGCGCCGCGGCGGAAGCAGCATCGCGGCCAGCGCCGCACCCGCCACGCAGCCCGCGACGTGGGCCGCGTTGTCCACCACCGCGCGCTCGAGCAACCCGAGTGCGAGCGTCGCGCCGAGACCGAGCCAGAGGAAGCGAACCCACCGCGTGCGCCACAGCGACTCGAACGCGTCGGGACGGCGAAGCAGAAGGACGAGCAACGCCCCCATCAGTCCCATCGCGGCGCCGCTCGCGCCGACGCCGATCTCCGTGTGGTTCAGGTAGGCACTCGCCAGCGACCCCGCCATCCCGGACCCGAGATAGACCAGGATCGTCCGTGCCGCTCCCACGCGGGACTCGTACGGCGCGCCGATGATCAGGATCGACGAGATGTTCAGGAGCAGGTGCACCCACCCGCCGTGGAGCAACATCGGTGAGAAGAGGCGCCACCACTGCCCCTCGTTCGCGATCAGCGGTTCGCTCAGGGCTCCGACGGCCAGAAGCTGGAACGCGTCGGTGCCGACCGTGAGGAAGACGGCAGCGCTCACGACGGTCGTGATCGCGGAGAGCCACCAGGTGGCGAGCGGTCGACGCTCCGGCAGTCGCTGCGCATCCTCGTCCCGGCACGAGCGCTCGAGTTCGAGGATCTCGTCGGTCTCGATCTCGTCCGGCGTGGCCCGACGCGGCGTCCCGACGCGCAGGCGCGCGAGTCCGGCATCGGCATCGCGCCGGAGGGCGCCCGGCGCACGTCGCGCGGCTCGCTCGTAGCGCGCGCGGGCGGTGTCGTCGTCGCCGGCGGCCTCGTGGGCTCGCCCGATCAGGAGATCGCTCGCGCCGCGGACTCGACCGAGCAACGGCGAGCGCGCCCGCTCCGCCTCTTCCAGGTACGTGGCGCGCCCGGCGCACGCGAGCGTCCAGCGGCGGGCCTGATGACGATGGACGGTCGCGGCGTGCCCCTCGGAGAGTCGGCGGCACGCACGAAGGGCACGCCGGAGATCGCCGGTCTCCGCCGCGGCGTGGGCTTCGATCACGCGGAGCGCGGTCGCGTTGGGGGGCGCGTCGTCGAAGCGCTGGAGGACCTCGCGCCAGCGCCTTGCCACGGCCATGGGCACGACGTGCGCCAGTTGGGCACCGCCCTGCGAGGGAGGCAGCGCTCCGAGTCCGTACAGAGCCTCGAACTCCTCCGCGCAGCGCGCATAGTCACCGCGATCACCGGCCGCGAGCGCACCCCACAGCCGCCGCTCGCGACGGATGGGACGGGGCATTCCGAGCAGGACCGACGCCGCCGCCGTGCAGAACTCGGCCACGGCGTACCGACGTCGCGGCACGACCGCGCGGGCAGCCATGAGAAGGAGCGACGGCGCGAGGCTGAGCGCGCAGAAGCCGATCAGCGACGGCATCGCGACGAGTCGACCCAACGCGGGCCACGCGAGGCCCACGGCCGCGGACGCGAACAGCGCCGCCACGACGCTCATGTGGAACCAGAACGCGTACGCGCGTCGACGCCAGATCGTGACCAGGCTGACGCCGGCTCCGAGCGCCACGACGTAGAGGAGGAGCCGTGTCTCTACGTCCACTCGCCGGCGGCTCCGCGCTCTCCGAGGATGGTCGCTACTCCGACGACATCGGTCGGCACGTGCCGCACGGGTCGAAGCCGAAGTCGAGGGCTTCGAACTCGGTCGCAAACGTGCGGCGCTTCACCGAGGGGATCGTCTTGCAGAGCTCGCAGTCCGGACGATGGAAGCGTCGCGACGCGGTGTCGGCGACGATCGTCTCCGGCCGAGTGCGCGGAGCGTTCGGGTCGTCGCCGCCCTCGAGCGCGTGCTTCGGAGTCGCCGCCAGGATGGCCTTCTGGAGGCCGTCCAGCGCCGGGACCGCCACGCGCTGCGCCTCGATCCGCTTGTCGCGGCCGTCGGCGTAGACGTAGAACGTGCGCAGCCCCACCGCGGTGCTCTCAGCTCCCGAGCCCGGCGCGTACTCGGCGGCGAGCTGATCGAACTGCGACTTGCGGACCGCGTCCCAGAGGCCGCGCACCTGCTTTTCGGTCAACGACGTGTCGCCCTTCAACGAACGGCGTGCCGGAGCACGGATCGTCACGTCGTACTGCAGCTTCCCGCCCCGCTCGATGACCAGGTCGTAGTCGACCGGCGGCTTCATGGCCTCGACGACGGTCAGAGTGAGCCGGAAATCGGGCGGCATGTCGACGGGCAGCACGAGGGAGGAGCCGCCACCGAAGATCGCCGCGCAGCCCGACAGCGCCAGAACCGCGGCGCAGAGACCAGCCAGACCGAGACCATGGACGACGCGCATGCCGATTTCCCCTCCGTCGCCGGGCACTCCACCCGGGCAAGCGGCGGATCCTATCCGCCCCTCCCAGCGCGTGGGCGAGGAACGGCAGCGTGTGGGTCACGATGGCGCGCCCGAAACGGACAGAGGCCCGCGTGAGCGGGCCTCTGATACGGATTGCGAAGGCCGGTCGCCGAAGACAGTGGGAGAGGATCGGTCAGCCGGCCCGGAGCCCGGAACATCCGGGTTCGTGCGTCACCTGGACTATCGCAGACGGCGTGCCGGGCGAGAGGCCGTGACCCGAGCCTGGGGCGACCGCAGCCGCGCACCACGCTGCCAAGCCGGCTTGCATCCGTAAACTTCGCGTTACGTTCTGGGAGTCGGGCGGCACGTTGCCGGGCGATCGGCCGTCGTGCCAGAAGGGTACGCTCCGGGACGGATCGCGATGATCAGCGCTCCGCACCCCTTTATGCGCACCCGACACGAGCTCGAACAGAACGAAGACCGCGCCCTCGCGCCGTATGGCATGCGCAGCGCGGCGTCAGAGGGGCGTGCGCACGCCGAGGCCGAGCATCCGTATCGAACGGTCTACCAGCGCGATCGCGACCGGATCGTCCACTGCTCGGCGTTCCGACGCCTCGAGTACAAGACGCAGGTGTTCGTCAACAGCGAGGGCGACACGTACCGGACGCGCCTCACCCACACGCTCGAGGTCGCGCAGATCGCGCGGACCATCGCGCGCGCGCTGGGGCTGAACGAGGACCTCACCGAGACGCTGGCGCTGGTCCACGACCTGGGACATGCGCCGTTCGGTCATGCCGGCGAGGCCGCGCTCCGCGTGTGCCTGAAGGACGTCGGCGGCTTCGAGCACAACGCGCACGGCCTACGCATCGTGACGCTCCTCGAGCGCCGCTACCCGACCTTCCCCGGCCTGAACCTGAGCTACGAGACGCGCGAGGGCATGGCCAAGCACGGCGACTATCGGGCGAAGGGCTCGGCGGCCGACTTCCGCCCCGACGCGGCGCCGCTCCTCGAGGCGATGGTGGCCGACCGCGCCGATCGGCTTGCGTACAACCATCACGACCTCGACGACGGGCTGACTTCAGGCATCCTCACCGAGCGCGAGGTCCGTGAGCTCCCTCACATCGACGAGGCGTTCGCTGCGGTCGACGCCGACTCCCCGGATCTGCCGTTCCGGCTGCGGGTCAACCAGGCGTTCATCCGGCTGATGAACGGAGCGGTCACCGACCTCGTCACCGACACCGCGCGGCGCGTCCGTGAGTCCGGCGTCGCCTCGATCGCCGACGTCCGCGCCTCGACGACGCCGCTCGTCGGGTTCTCCCCGGAGGGAGCCGAGCGCACGAGCACACTGCATCGGTTCCTCTTCGACCACTTCTACGACCACTGGCGGGTCGCACGGATGCAGGAGAACGCGAAGCGGTACCTGACGACCGTCTTCGAGTACTTCGCCGCCCACCCCCGCACGTTGCCACCCGAGGCGACGACGCGGGTCGGGGAGGACCCGACGCACCGCGTGGTGTGCGATCACGTTGCGTCGATGACGGACCGCGAGCTCCACGACGAGTACCGGTCGATCCTGCTGCCGTAGGGGGCGGGGGCGGGTCACGTCGATTGCGGGCGCTTGGTTGGTGGGCGCGGACAGGGACGTTCGGCAATCGCCGCGCCTCCGTTGTTTCTGGTCGGCTCCGCGGCTGCGTCACCTCTCACGCGAGGGCGGGGCGTTGCCGGTCGCAGCCTTGCGTGGGCCTCACTCCCCCGCGTCACGGCGCTTGCGCTGACGCGCAACCGCCCCGCCCCGGGGTCACGTCGATCGCGGGCGCCTGGTTGGTGGGCGCATCGGGACATGCGGCAATCGCCGCGCCTCCGTTGTTTCTGGTCGGCTCCGCGGCTGCGTCAGATCGCATTCGACGGCGGGGCGTTGCCGGTCGCAGCCTTGCGTGGGCCTCACTCCCCGCGTCACGGATCTTGCGCTAACGCGCAACCTCCGCGCCCCGGGGTCACGTCGATCGCGGGCGCTTGGTTGGTGGGCGCGGACAGGGACGTTCGGCAATCGCCGCGCCTCCGTTGTTTCTGGTCGGCTCCGCGGCGGCGTCACCTCTCACGCGAGGGCGGGGCGTTGCCGGTCGCAGCCTTGCGTGGGCCTCACTCCCCCGCGTCACGGCGCTTGCGCTGACGCGCAACCTCCGCGCCCCGGGGTCACGTCGATCGCGGGCGCCTGGTTGGTGATGCCCATCGGGACAATGAGGCAATCGCCGCGCCTCCGTTGTTGTCTGGCGTGTGCTCGGTCTCGTCACGCGTCTGACAAGAGCCAACGGCGCCGGTCGAGGCCCTCCGCGCACGCGCTTCCCGCGTCACGCTGGTTGCGCTCGAGCGCAACCAGCGCGCCCCGGGTGAGGATCCGGACCGACCGCGCCCCCGCCAACCCCACGCGATCGCTGTGACGACGGCGCCGTAGGGGCGGACCCCCTGGTCCGCCCCGCCCGCTGGGGGTGCTCGCGCGATCCGGGTCCGATGGCGCACAGCGAACGACCCTCGTGACTCGGACGGCCATCGGTCGACGACGTCACGGCTCGGCAAACGGCATCACCATCCTTCGTGCGCCCCCCCACCGTCATCGCCGACGTGCGCCAGCCACCAGAGAGTCGCCCGCGCGATCCGTCGTCTGCGCGGGTGGGTCAGGAGACCCACCCCTACGACACCGTCGGTCAGGCGGATCCCACCGTACGGGCGGATCTCCTGATCCGCCCCGCCCGCTGGGGTGGCGCGGTCCCGTCGGGTCTGAAGGCGCTCAGCGAACGAGCCGCCGCATGCGGACGGCCACCGGTCGACGATGGCCGTCCGACGACGCGCAGGGCGTGGACATCCCCCACCGATCGCCGTGCGGTCCACCAACCGTGCCCGCGGCGCGCCGTCCACACGAGTCGACCGCGCCACAGCCGTCGGCAGGGCGGATCAGGAGATCCGTACGGCGCGCTAGTCGGAGCGAACCACACGGGCTGGAGGAGGGAACCCGGTCTCGGATCCCCACCCGGGGCGCTGCGGTTGCGCGTCAGCGCAGGCGCCGTGACGCGGGAGATGAGGCCACGCAAGGGTGCGACCGAGGGGGCCCGCTCTCGAGTGAGAGCTCTCGCACCCGCGGAGCCGACCAGAAACAACTCGAGGCGCGGCGATTGCCACATCTCGCGATGCCGCCCACCTACCAAGCCCCCAGCAATCGCCGTGACCGACCCGACCCGACTCGACCCGACTCGACCCACGAATCGAAGCACCCCGGAGGCCGGGGGACCTCCGGGGTTGTCGAAGACGGTCCGGGGGAGACCGCCTGGAGAGACTTCTCGTTGACGCTTCCAGTGGAGAGAGAGAGTACTGAAGTGACGCGTCGAGCGTTATGTCCTGAAGAGTACTGTGCGTCTCTAGGTATGTCAATCGGCTCGACAGAGTTTTCGCTGAACTCATTCCACCGATGGGCAGACCGTCGCCACAAGGACATACAGAAGCAGCACTTAGGCTCGCAGCGCGGCGGCTCAGCCAGCGCGCGCTTCTCGGATTGCGGCCGAGAGTGCGGGGAGGACCTCGAAGACGTCCCCCACGATGCCGTAGTCCGCGACCTTGAAGATCGGCGCCTCGGCGTCCTTGTTGATCGCCACGATCACCTTGCTCGACGACATGCCGGCCAGGTGCTGGATCGCACCGGAGATCGCGCACGCCACGTAGAGTTTCGGTGAGACGGTCTTGCCCGTCTGCCCGACCTGCTCGTCGTGCGGTCGCCAGCCCGCGTCGACCACGGCCCGGCTCGCCCCCACCACGCCGCCCAGAGCAGCGGCCAGTTCCTCGACCAGGTGGAAGTTCTCAGGGCCCTTGAAGCCACGCCCGCCGGAGACCACGATCTCGGCCTCGGTCAGGTCCACCGCGCGAACCTCCGGCGCGCGAACCTCCTCGACAGTGGCCGCGGGGGCGTCGCCAGCCGACGGCAGCTCGTGGGAGACGACCGACCCGGGCTCGCCGTCTGTCGGCGCGGCGAACGCGTTCGGCCGTGTCCCGATGCAGAACGGCACGCGGCGCGCGGCCACGATCTGGACCGCCTTCCCGGCAAACACCGGACGCGTGATCTGGACCGTCCCGTCGATGACCTCGATCGCGGTGGCATCCGCAGCGGCTCCGGCGTGGAGCGCGCCGGCGGTCACCGCCAGGAGGTCGCGGCCGCGCACGGTCGCCGGGAAGATCAGGTAGCCCGCAGCGGCCGCGGTCGCGGCGGTCCGCACGGCGCGACAGGCAGGACCGGAGAGCGACGTCGACAGCGCGGCATCCTCGACGACATGGAGCACGTCGGCCGGCAGCGGACGCGCCGAACCGGCGACGGCCGACGCGTTCGGCGCGGCGATGACGGCGTGAAGCTGCGTGCCGAGGCCGTCGGCGAGCGCCCGACCGGCGCCGAGCGCCTCGAGTGCCGGCTTGCGCAGGCTGTCTCCATCGGTCTCCAGGAACACCAAGACGTTCTGACTCATCGTTCGTTCTCCGTCTGTGGTCCGGGCTAGAGGACGCCGAGGTCGTCGCGCAGCACGCGCACCAGTTCCGGCACGCCTGCGGCACCCTCACCCAGGATGCGGCCCGCGGCTCGCGGCGGCGGGGGCTGCAGCGCCACGAGGTCCGATGCGTTCTCGGCATCGGCCGGCGCCTTCGTCTCGAGCGGCTTCCGCTTCGCCTTCATGATCCCCTTCAGCGAGGCGAACCGCGGTTCGGCCAGACCGCGCTGGGCCGTCAGGACGCACGGAGCCGGGACGAGCACCTGCTCCTCGGTGCCCTCGACCTCGCGCCGGACGCGCAACGCGTTCTGGCCCTCGACGCCCTCGATCCCGACGACGAACGACGCGTACGCGAAGTCGAGTCGCGCGGCGATCATCCCGGCGACGGTGGCCGAGTCGTTGTCGATCGCCTTCCAGCCGCAGAACACGACGTCCGGCGCGAGCTCCGTCAGCGCCGCCGCGAGCACCTCGGCGGTGGCGGCGGGGTCGCGGAAGTCGCGGTCCTCGGTGAGGAGCACGGCGTCGTCGGCGCCGATCGCCATCGCCTTGCGCAGCTCCTTCGTGGCGTTCGCCGGGCCGAGGCAGAGGACGGTGACCTGTGTGGCCGTTCCCGCCTCCTTGAGCTGCACGGCCTTCTCGAGCGCGATCTCGTCATACGGCGAGATGATGAACTCGACGCCCTGCGGATCGACCGTGCGGCCATCGGCCGCGGGCTTGATCTTGGCGGTGGTGTCGGGGACGCGCTTCAGGCAGACGACGATCTTCATGGTGCACTCCTGCCCAGGGGTACGGGCGAAGAGCGCGAGGCTATCCCGAGGGGTACGCCGTGCCCCGCAAACCCCCGGCGTTCAGCGCGCTGAACGGCACCGATCGAGCCGCGAGTGCGACGTACGTCACGACGACGCAAGGCGTCGACTTGCTAGGGGTTGCGGAAGGCCGCTAGCAGGGCGACTTGACCTCGTCGTCCGGCACTCTCCGGTCGGAGCGTGAGGAGACGAGGGGCTCGAAGATCTGGCCGGCCTCGCAGAGGTCCTCGAGGGCCTCGCAGGCGGCGGGATCGAAGTGGCTGCCGCGGCCCGCGCGGATGATCTCACGCACGGTCGACTCGGGCAGACCCACGCGATAGGCGCGGTCGCTGAAGAGCGCGTCACAGACGTCGGCCACGGCCAGGATGCGCGCGCTCTCGGGGATGTCCTCGCCGCCGAGTTTGTCGGGGTAGCCCGATCCGTCCCAGCGCTCGTGATGGCACTTCACCGGCGAGCACACGTGACGCAGCGCACTGATCGGAGCCAGGATGTTCGCGCCGACCGTCGGGTGGAGGCGGATCGTCTCCCACTCCGACTCGGTCAGCGACGACGGCTTGGTCAGCACGTGGTCGGGCGTACCGATCTTGCCGATGTCGTGCAACGTCCCGGCCTGATAGAGGATCTGGACCTCTTCCTCGCTCTTGCCCATGTAGGTGCCGAGCTTGCCGGCGATGCGGCCCACCCGCTCCATGTGGCCGCGCGTGTAGCGGTCCTTCGCGTAGACCGCCTCGACGAGCGCCTGGACGGCCTGGCGGGCGTGCTCGCCCTCGGACTCCATGCGCACGAGCAGCGTGTGGTACTCGTGGGCCTCGCGCTGCAGTTTGCGCCGCTCGAGCAGACGCTTGACGGTCAGCGTCATCGCGTCGAACGAGAACGGCTTCGCGAAGTAGTCGTACGCGCCGCCGCGCAGCGCCTCGACGGCCACGCGCTCCCCGGGCTTGCCGGTAACAATGATGACGTCCGGTGCCTTCGGGTCGTTCGGCTGCGCGAGGCCCTGGATCGCCTTCAGCAGCTCGAGCCCCGAGAGCCCGGGCATGCCGACGTCGGAGATGACGAGGAAGAACTCCGCGTGACGCAGCACCTCGAGAGCGGACTCGCCATCCGGAGCGGTCTCGACCTCGAACCCGAGGCGCCGCAGGAAGACGGCGAGCATGTTGCGGACGGCTGGCTCGTCATCGACGACCAGGATCCGACGCTCATCCGTTTGGGCGAAGCTCAGCGTGACAGCAGGCGACATGGCCCTCTCGATACTCCCGCGCAGATCCGCGCGGATGGCATCTATCTCTCGGCGGATTCGTCCTCGTCCCCCGACTCGGAGGACGGCGAGGCGCCACCAGTCTCCTCTTCGGCATTCCCAGGCTCGGACTCCAGCTCGGCCATGCGGAATCGCTCGCCGAGGTAGATCTTTCTCACGACGCTGTCGCCGACGAGCTCACGCGAGGTCCCCTGACGCAGGATCTCGCCCTCGTAGAGGATGTACGCCCGATCGGTGATCGAGAGCGTCTCGCGCACGTTGTGGTCCGTGAGCAGGATGCCCATGCCGCGCTCGCGCAGACGGAGCACGATGTCCTGGATCTCGGAGACCGCGATCGGATCCACGCCGCTGAACGGCTCGTCGAGAAGCAGGAGCTTCGGCTTGGTCACGAGTGAGCGCGTGATCTCCAACCGACGGCGCTCTCCGCCCGAAAGCGAGTGCGCAAGCGTCTTGCGGATCGGGGTCAGTCCCAACTCGCCGAGATGGGACTCCAGGCGTTCGGCGCGCTCGGCCCGATCGAGCCCGAGCGTCTCGAGAATGGCGAGGATGTTGTCCTCGACCGAGAGGTTCCGAAAGATGGAGGGTTCCTGGCTGAGGTAGCCAACACCAAGGCGGGCCCGCTTGTACATGGGCATGTTCGTGACGTCGTTGCCGTCGAACAGCACCGCGCCCTCGTCGGCGCGGATCATCCCGACCGTCATTCGGAACGAGGTCGTCTTGCCGGCGCCGTTCGGACCGAGCAGCCCCACGACCTCACCCGGGTCCACGCTGAAGGACACTTCCTTCACCACGCGACCGCGCCCGCGGAAGCTCTTGACCAGGCGTCGGACCTCGAGGAGGGACATGGGAGGGATGCTAGCGCGGATCGTTCGCGAGGGTCGCGCGCTGCGTGACGACGAGGTGCGTGAGCGTCGACGTCCGTCCGCGTGCGGGGACTCGTGTCCACCAGCGGGGGCCGTCCTGAGCGAGGACGGAGTGCCGAGATCAAGAAGCGGCTGCGAACGCGACGTAGGAGCGTCTCGGAGCAGGCGCGACGC
>JAJFFG010000081.1 GCA_021776825.1 Planctomycetota bacterium | reverse complement strand
GTGGCCCGTCCTGAGCGAGGACAGAACGTCGAGATCAAGGCGCGCCGACGACTGCGACGTCGTTCCGTCTCGGAGGAGGCGCAACGCCGAGATCGGCGGTCTGAACCGCTCAGGTGTGTGAGTCGTCATGAATAGTCCGGGTTAGGAGGCTCGTCCCGGGATGGACCGTCTTGCGTCCGTCGCACCGTCGATCGGGCATCACTCGGGCGATGACTTCGCAGCACCCTTCTCCCGCAGTTCGAGGAGCCGGGCGGCCTCGCCACGGACGGTCTCGTCGCTGTCGTGCGTACGGCGCTCGATCACCGTCAGCGACTCGGGCGTGTTCATCCGCGCCGCGGCTTGGACGACGGTGAGGCGCACGGACATGGCCGGGTCCTCCTCCATGGAGAGGAGCAACGCCTTGGCTTCCGCGTGCGGGCTCCGCGCCAGGGCGCCCGCTGCCGCGCCGCGGATGTTCACGGCGCAGCTCGCAGCGACGGCGGCCGTCGCGCAGTTGCCGATGTCGTCGCCCGTCGTCGTCATGCCGATCCTCAGGCCCTCCAGAGCGGCATCGCCTTCCAGCCGCGCCAGCCGGCCCAACGCGTGCGACTTCAGATCGTAGCTCTCGGTCCTCACCGCCTTGACGTACCAAGGCACCACGCGCGGGTCGTCGATCAGCGACAGTCGGCGTACGGCTTCCTCGGAATCGTCCCAATTCGCGCCAAGCATCCTCGCGCCCAGCCGATCGATGAGGGGTCCGAGCGTGGCCGGATCGAGCGGCTCCGGCTCGGTGGGGATGCGCACGCGCGGGAGGTCGAGCCGGCCGTGCCAACGTCTGCCCCGATCACCGCGGACCTCTCTCTCCTCGGGGATGTCCAGCACGGCACTGAGGTAATAGGCCTTCCCGTCCCGAGGCAGCACGCGGCAGAAGTACGGGCCCATGTCCACGACAGCCACGCAATCGCCCGGGACTCCGGATCCGAGCGGCCCGACACGGAAGCGGATCGAGCTGTCGTGCGGAAGCAGCAACTCCAGGGGGTCGATGATCGGCGAGTTGCCAACCACCGGGGTCACAGGAACGTCGCGGCCGTCCGCGTCGGTCACGCGGTACGTGATGTCCTTCAAATGCACGACCACGAGCGTAGGGCTCTTCAGGGCGCGGACATTGCCCAGCTCGAGCTGGGTGACGACGACGCCGGTGCCGTTGCTGATGTGCGAGAGGCGCGTGTGGAGCCGGGCTCGCAGTCCGTCGGACGTCTCGGACCACGTGGCATCGTCGTTCGGCACCACCGTGCTCGCGCAGCCAGTCTGGAGCGCGATGGCCAAAAGGACTGCGACGGCACACGCGAGCAGACGACGCATCCTGGTCCTCCTAGCGCTGCCGCTCAGCTGCGAGCGATGCCGAGAGTGTACCGCCCTCGATTGACGGGCGCCCACCGCTCGGCTGCTGCAGCGGCATACCCACCCACGGCATACCGACCCAGGGTCGATCCGCCGACTCGGTCGGCGGTCGCCCTGACCCTGGGTCGCGATGGAGCGGTCGATCCGGCGAACTGACCCTGGGACCGGATGACGTGGGCTGAGCAACGCGTGAACCAAGACGTGGGACGTTCGTTCTCACGATCATCCCGCGCGCGTGCGAGGTCGTTCCCACTGCGACACTCTTGATCGTCGCCGCTGCGCTGATGTTGGAGGATGGGCGAGACGTGATCGCAGCTTCGGGACCGATCAGTGCTGGGGCTCCGCATTCCGCGACGGCCGTCGGTGCGGGTCTGCTCGTCGTCTCGGAGATGGCGTCGGGCTGGGTGCTGCTCGTGAGCGCTCTCGCGGGGGCGCGGCGGTGGCCGTCGGCGTCCGCGCGAGCCGCGCGGTCTCAGAGAGCGGCGAGCTGATGCGGCGCGGCGCCGTTGCGGCGGGAGTCGGGCTCGTCATTGCAGTACACGTCGCGGGGTTGCTCCTGTTCGACGGCTGCCGGGCTGACCGCGTGGCCGGCGAACGACCGAGTGTGGACGTGCCGGCGGAGGACAGCGGCGCGCAGCCTCGGGAGCGAGAGCGGGTGACGACTCCGGTGGCCCCGCCGCCGGAGGAGACTCCGGACGTCGTCGATCCGGAGCCGCCGCCGATCCATGAGACGGCGAGCATCCGCGTCGAGGGACGGGTCGTCGATCCGGCTGGCAACCCCGTCGCCGACGCCGCGATCCACGCCGGGACGTGGCCATCGAGTCATGTGATCGCCACCTCCGGTAGCGACGGCAGGTTCTCGTTCGAGGCGGCGACGAGTGGAATGGGGCTGACCGCGCGCGCGCCTGGTCGCCAGCCCTCATTCAAGATGAACGTGCGGGCAGTGGATGCCACGCCGGTCGACATCGTGTTGGTCGTCGGTGGCCCCGCCGGTCGAGTGGTCGGACGTGTGCTGGACCATCGACAGCAGCCGGTCGCCGGCGTCGTGGTCGTCGTCGGGAGTCGGTCGCAGGCGGCGTTCGCCATGACGTCCGATGGACAGCAGGCTCGTCGCGCGGACGCTGCCACCGCTCGCACCGACGAGCTCGGGGAGTTCGTCGTGGACGGGCTCCCCGGCGGGACAACGGCAATCGAGGTGCGGCAAGCAGAGCGCTCGCGATGGGTCGGGAGCGCGATGGTCCGGGTCGGCGCCGCCACTCGCGTCGACATCGAACTCGCCGCTCCCGCGTCACTGCGCGGAGTGCTGCACGACGCCTCCGGACAGGCTGCCAAGGGGGCCGTCGTGACACTTCACCTCCCGGACGGTGCGCAGGAGATACGAACCGACATCGAGGGCGTCTTCCTTGTCGCGGACCTCTCCCCCGGTTGGCTCTCTGTCGAGGTGCGCTCGGGAGGCGCCGGCGCTCGCGCTTCGCTCTTTCTTCCGGCTGGTCGGGAGACGACGTGGGACGGCGTCCTGACCTCTCAGCCGGGCGTCGTGGGTCGCGTCCTCGAGGCCGACGGATCGGCCGCGACCGGCTGCACGGTCACACTTACGCCGCCGGAGTTCGCGCCGTCGGCGGGTGCGCGCACGACGACGGGCGGGAACGGCGAGTTCGCCTTCCCGAACGTGCGCGACTACGAGTTCACGATCGCCGTACATCGCGGCACGTCGGCGCTTCCGCTGTCGATCGTGACCGACATCCGGCCTGGTCAGGGCGACGTAGCGATTCAGTTTCCCGCGGACGACGCGCTCTGCCCCGGCATCCGCGGAGTCGTGCACGACGCCGCGGGTGCTCCGCTCCCGGGTGCCACGGTGTTGGTGTCGACGCGCCATCCGGCGACGACAGCGGCCGACCGACAGACCGACGCCGCGGGGCAGTTCGACACGGGTCCCCTCCCTCCGGGGACGTACCGCGTCGAGATCACGCACGGCACGCACGGGCTACTCCCTGTCGGGGAGACGTTTGCGCGCGAGGGGCACGCGATCGATCTCGGTCTCCTGACCTATCCGACGGCTGGCGCGCTCGCGGTGCAGTTCGAAGGCAACGTGCAGTTCAAAGGCAACGTGCAGTTCGAGGGCATCGACGTACCGGCCGGAACCTCGTTCGCGATCGCGATCGACGGACCGCGTTCGAACGGGCGTGTCGTCGCACGCGGTGACGCGACGGGCGAGAAGACGATCGCTCTGCTCCCCGGTCGCTACGCGCTGCGGATCTCCGGCGCGGTCATGGGCGACGTCCACCGGTTCGTCGTCAGCGCGGGGAGCACGGAGGAGTTGGTCATCGAGATCCGGCCGGCGTCGTTCCGCGTCCTGCATCTCGTCCCGCCGCAGCCCCTCGAGGCGTCGGACCCTGTCCGCGTGGAGGTCCGACGACCGGACGGCGATGTGATCTGGTCAGCACCGCTGATCGCCGGTCCGGAGGGCAAGCTGATCGCCATCGCGCATCTGCGACCGGGAACGTGCAGCGTCGGCGCGCACGGCGCCTTCGGCGTGGCCGAGGCGGACTTCGAGGTCCCCGAGGATGGCGACCCGAAGACGCCGCTGCGGATTCCTCTGCGTTAGGCGGGGGCGTCCAGGAGTACCGAGACCCCTCGATCGACGTGCTACGAACTCCACTACGAAGTGGCGGCGATGTCCACGCTTCGCAGTTCACGACCGACGCAGCGGCTCGGGATCTCGACTCGTCGCATCAGAAGTACCGAGACCGGTCTCGGCAGTCTCAGGTTGCCGACCGCCGCTGCTCCCGGCACGACCCCGGACATCAGGTCGCAGACTCATGAGTTCGAGCCCCCGCGTGCTCGCGACAGACCCAGGGTCACGAGGAGGGCATCGACCTGATGGAACGCATCGGCCTGGATCTGCTCCGCCGACATGCCCCCCATGAGGTGACTCCCCTCCAGGAACCTCCGCACCGTCTGCGGCCCGAAGTCATCGATCGACCTGAACTTCGCGGCGATGCGTTGCAGCCCGTCGAGCGCACTCGACTCTCGGAGCAACGGGGTGCACGCGGACGCCAAGCAACTCGGCCCACCAGGGAAGTGGCGGACGCAGTACCAGATGTCATAGGCGTCCTTCTTCTTGTCGCGACCGTCCAGCGCGTAGCCCTTCATCACGAGGAACGCGGGGATCGTTGCCACTCGGATCCGGACAGTGTTGTTGCGACCGTCGGGCATCCGGCCGCTGATCTCCCGCTCCTCGAAGTGACGCAGCGCCACGTCCGCGCCGTCGCAGCGCTGAACGCGCAGCCCGTCGACAAGCTTCGGCCGGTTCCTCGGTGGCTTCGCGTCGCGCGGCATGAGGAGGTCGAGCACGACGGGAATTGGCGGGAGGTCGTCGAGGTCGATTTCCTTACGGAGCTGGAACTCTCTGATCCCGTCCGCGGGCCCGCTCGGGTCGTGGCGCTCCCATCCAGCGCTCTCAATCAGTTCGACGAGTTCGGCGTACCGTCCCTCCGAGAGAAGCTCGGTGTCCAGATCGAGATCGATGTCCAGCGTGCCAACGTGGGGCAGAGCTGCGTCCGGCAGCAGGAGCGCGGGTACGCCGCCGCCGACGAGCACGACAGCGTCGCGATACTCGCCCAGCACTTGACCGAGTTCGATGAGTGCGGCGTGCGCAGCTCTCACCCCGCGCTCGGCGTAGTCGGCACTCGAACCCGGATCACTCACGACGTCGCGTCCCACCGCGGCAGGACGACCGTCTCGAGCAGGTGCCGGGCCGCCTCACGACCGCGCTCCCCCTCGCGCTTCAGGTCGAGGTAGGTCTGGATCGGGGAGGTCCAGAACACGCCTCCCTCGCCGATCGGATGGAGCGCCGCGCCGAGGTCGGTCGCCTTCCCGATGAACACGTTGGGACCGCGCTCCGCGGGAGCGAGTTCGATGTGCGCCGAAATCGCGCTGAACCCGGCGTGGGAGGCGTACAGGTACAGGGAAGGCACCCTCGCGAACGGCGCGATGCGTGCGGCCGCCGAGAACGAGCAGAGCAGCAAGTCGTCCGGCACCCGATGGCGGGGCGGCGTCCCAGGCGACGGCAGGAACTCGCGGAACGCCCCTTCGAGGGCCCGCTGGAGTGCCGCCCCGTGCAGGAGCGTGTAGTAGCCCGAGCGCCTCGGCTTGCGGCGGACGCGCTCCTGCCCCCAAGCCTCGAGGAGCCCAGGACGATCGACAAGCCGGATGCCGCGCTTCTCCGCTCGTGCCCACTCTTGGTCGAGCAGTGCGCGCCGCACGTTGCTCGCGTGCCCGAGGCTGATCTCGGCCGTCTTCGCCAGGTCCTCGACGCTCCAGACCATCTCCTGGCTCTCAAGCATCAGCATGAGCACCTTCGCCGCTTTCGGCGAGAAGAGGGAGTGCAGGCGACGCGGTGGCGCGCCCCCCTTGCGCTCGCCTCGCCGCTCCACGTAGGCACCGGGGAGTTGCAGTCGGCAGTTCCCCTCGAGATCGATGAAGCTCACACCCGCCTCGGCGCAGATCTCGGCGCCGCGGAGCGACACGTAGGGAGCCACAACGACAGACGAGACATCCGTCTGGCCGCTGGCGCGCTTTGCCGCCTCCAGTTGCTGGATGGCCGAACGGAGCTGGCGCGGATGTCCGGGCGACTTGACCTCGCAGATCAGTCGGCGACGCACGCCCGCCACTTCGGCGCTGACTTCGAAGTCGATCCCATGTGATCCCTCGGGCCAGACCCGCGTCTCGACGTGCTCAAGAACGGGGATCTCCGCGAGGATCCTGCGTATCTCCCGGGCCACCTCATCCAGTCCAGACTTCAGTTCAGACTCCGACTTCACCATACGCTGAAGGTATCCCCCAGAGTGCGAGTTGACCAGCGCCTTCAGGAAAACAACTGCCTTCAGCGTCCGCTGAAGGCAGTCGGCACGCCAAGGCTCAGGCGGGCACCGAACGGAAGAAGGGACACTCCGGAGCTCGGGGACGGTCCGTCGGCTAAGAGCGCGGCAAGGTCGAGGTCAAGCAGCGGCGAGACACGATCCTGCCGATCCGAGGAGCCGCCCGACGAACCGATCGCAGCAGCCGACGAGCGACCGGACCCGACGTCGCGAGGGAGCTAGCCCGGCCTATTCATGAGGCTCGCGCACCCCGTGACGACTGTCGTCCGGGAAAGCAGGAGCCGCCTGGATGCGGGGGCCACGGCACGCGCGTAGAGGCCCGTCCTGAGCGAGGACAGATCGTCGAGATCAAGGCGCGGTGACGACTGCGACGTCGTTCCGTCTCGGAGGAGGCGCAACGCGGAGATCGGCGATCTGGACCGCTCAGGTGTGTGAGTCGTCGTGAATAGTCCGGGCTAGACTGCGGGCCGCCGCGCGCGGCTGAGCGGCAGAACGCGAGACCGAGGAGGGCGCCGCGTGTTCACGGTCAGCGTCGGTGAATACAGCGTCCAATGCGAGGCGAGCGGGCTGCCCGGGATACTCGCGGACTACCGACGGCATGCGGCGTTGTCGGAGGACTTCGTCTTGGTCGACGACGAACACTCATCCGTGTGTTTCGTTGGCGCCGGACGCAGCGCTGACTGGCCGTCGCTCGTCGTGACGCAGCGGTACGCCCCCTGTTCGTCTGGGTTCTCGCCCGGGGTCCTGCTCGTCCCGGAGACGATGCGGCTCTTCATCGGCGCGGGGGAACGCTTGCTCGCATACGACCTCTCTCGGCCAGCGCGGCTCTGGGAGGACGAGGCAGAGTTCGGGTTCTGGTCGTGGAGTCGTCACGGTGCGGTGGTCCTCATGGCCGCAGAGCTCCAGCTTGCCGCGTGGGACCTGGGCGCCGGCAAGCTCTGGTCACGCTTCGTGGAACCGCCCTGGAGTTTCGCGGTGGCCGACGACGTGGTCTCGGTGGATGTCATGGGGTCGGTCTCACGCGTGAGCCTCAACACCGGCGAACCGGTCTAACCTGCCGCTGCCGCCGACGAGCGGCGGGCACTCGTCACGCGAACGCACGTCACCGCAACTTGCCGCCTCGCGGTCGACGGGCGTGGACGGGCGGGCCACTTCCAGTTGACCGCGTGCCACCCGGCCACATGATCGTGGAAGTGAACCCCCGCCGCCCCGCCCGCTGGTCCGTGCGCGCCATCGGCGCACTGCTCCAGGGCGCGCTGTTCGTTGCGGCCGTCGCGTTCGTCGCGTGGCCGGAAACGTGTCTGATTGAGTCGGCGGCCGGACTCCACACACCGGGCCGCCAACCATTCGTCACGTGTCTCGGCGCGTGCGAGCGCAGCGTCTGGATCGGCGGGACGGCAGATGCGCCGATCACGTACGTCACGCACCGCCGCTCGGGCTGGGCGACACTCACGGGGCACGGGCGACACCTGCGGCATCTCGCCGTCATCACGAGCCACTAGCCCGGACTACTCATGACGACTCACACACCTGAGCGGTCCAGACCGCCGATCTCGGCGTTGCGCCTCCTCCGAGACGGAATGGCGGCGCAGTTGTCGGCGCGCCTTGATCTCGACGTTCTGTCCTCGCTCAGGACGGGCCACTCGGCGCGTGGCGTGGTCCCCGCATCCAGGCGGTTCCTGCGCTTCCAGGCGACAGTCGTCACGAACTGCGCGAGCCTCATGAATAGGCCGGGCTAGC
>JAJFFG010000009.1 GCA_021776825.1 Planctomycetota bacterium | reverse complement strand
CAACGGCACGCGGACAACCCCGCGTACGAGGAGCTCGTCGCGCGCGTCCTCCGCACCGCAGTTCGCCGGTCGATCCCGCTGCCCAGCCATCCTCTCGCCCTGCCGGCCCGCGTGGCCGCTGGATCGGAGTCCGTCGTGCTGGTGCACGCTGGACTGATCAGGACCGATCGCTCGGGATAGACCGGCGAACGGTTCCTGACACGGTATCTCCGGTATCTCCGCCGGATGCCGCCGAGGAGGAGACGACGCCGGAGCCCCCGGCCCCCCTCCCGCCGCCGCCGAACCTCTCCGGCCCTCGCTAGGCGGAAGGCGACGCCTGCGATCGGGCACGCCCGCTCCGAGCCCCCGGCTCGCGGTCCCTCGACGGCCGCGCCATGCCGCACGTTGGAAGAGGAGCGTGAGGACCGCGAGAGGTCACGAACTCGGAGTATCGGTCCTGACTCCGTATCGCGGACTCCGACCGCAGAGCGGAGTGACTTAGTGGGGGTAGTTCGGAGTGTCCCGCCTAGAAACTGAGAGCCGAATGCGGCGCTCCGGCCTCCCCGCGCGCCCCCGGATCAGCGATCCCGTCCCACTTCGGAGAGACCCCGCACGATGCCGCCTGCTGCCATCGAGTGCATCCGCGTCACGAAGCGCATGTCGTCCGGGGCCCGTGTGCTCACGATCCTCGCCGAGCTCGACCTGAGCGTCGAGCGAGGGGACTCCGTCGCGATCGTCGGACCGTCGGGCAGCGGCAAGTCCACGCTACTTGGGCTGCTCGCCGGACTGGACCGCCCGACCGACGGCGAGGTCCGGCTGCTCGGTGAGTCTCTCGGCGAGCTCGACGAGGACGAACTCGCGCTGCTGCGGCGGCACCACGTCGGCTTCGTGTTCCAGGACTTCCAACTGCTCGCGAACATCACGGCGATCGAGAACGTGCTCTTGCCACTGGAGCTGTCCGGCGCGGACGGTGCCGACGAGCGCGCGACCGAACTGCTGCAGCGCGTCGGCCTTGCAGAGCGCCTGCACCACTACCCGTCGCAGCTCTCGGGCGGCGAGCAGCAGCGCGTAGCACTCGCACGGGCCTTCGCGACGCGGCCGCCCGTGCTCCTCGCCGACGAGCCGACCGGCAACCTCGATGGCGTCACCGGCGGCGCCGCGCTCGACCTCATGTACGAGCTGCGCGAGCAGGCCGGTTCGACCCTCGTGCTCGTGACGCATGACCCGCAGGTCGCGGAACGCGCGCGCCGCCGCGTGCGGCTCGTGGACGGGCGCATCGTCTCCGACGAGCGCGACGCGTGAAGCTCGCCATCGCTCTGCGCTGGATGCGACGCGAGTCCCGGGGCGCGCGCGGTCGGATGCTCTACTTCACGGCGTGCCTGGCCGTCGGCGTTGCAGCGATCGTCGGTGTCGCCGCGCTCTCGCAGGCGATCGAGAACGGGTTCCGCGAGAGCTCGCGCGAGATCCTCGGAGCCGATGTGTCGGTCGACGCTCGGCGACTGCTCCCGCCGCAGCTCGACGAGATTGCCGCGCGCCACAGCGGCGTCGAGCGCACCGACGTGCTCGAGACGGCGTCGATGGTCTCCGCACTGGGGCCCGACGGGCGTGCGCGGCGCAACGTGCTCGCGCAAGTCCATGCGCTCACGGGTCGCTATCCGCTCTACGGCGATCTCGTAACGGAGCCCGCGGGCGGCGTCGCCCACCTGGCCGCGGACACCGCACTCGTTCCCGCGGACCTGCTCCGCGACTTGGAACTCGAGCCAGGCGACGAGATCCTGATCGCCGGAACGCCTTTCCGTGTCGCGGCGGCGATCCTGCGCGGACCGCCTCAGTTCGGGTTCTCGTCGATGCTCGGACCACGCCTCTTCGTGAGCGGCGAGGGTCTGAAGCGAGCCCCGCTGCTCTTCGTCGGAAGCCGCGTGCGACATCGGGCGCTGTTCGCGCTCGGCGACGGCGCGACGCCGGGCGACGTGAAGGCACTGGCCGCCGACTTCGCGAGCATCGAGGACGCCGCGTACCTCGACGTCGACACACATATCGACGCCGGACCGGGCGGCCGGCAATCGCGGCGGCGCCTACAGTCGTTCCTCGGCCGCGTCGCGTTGCTCTCCGCCATCGTCGGCGGGATCGGTGTGGCGCAGATCGTGCGGGCCTGGCTCGCCGGACGCACGCAGTCCATCGCCGTCCTGCGCTGCCTCGGCGTGCGACCGCGGGAGATCCTGCTGATCTCGCTGGGTCATACGACGCTGCTGGCCTTCGCCGGGAGCTCCATCGGCGCCGTTCTCGGATGCGGTCTGCCGCTACTCGTGGACGCGCTCGTGCCGAACCTGGTTCCCGGCGGACTCTCCGTCACGTTCCCGGCGGTCGCCGTGGCACGGGGGATGGTGATCGGCGTGGGGATCGCGGTGTGCTTCAGCCTGCCACCGCTCCTGGCCATCTGGCGCGTGTCGCCGGCGCGTGTGCTCCGTGCCGATGCTGCTCCGCTTCCCGCGCCGCGTTGGATTGCGGTGGCGACAGCGCTCGCCATCGGCGGCGGAGTCCTCGGCGCCGCGATCGTGCAGTCCGACAAGATCGCGTGGGCACTCTGGTTCACGGCGGGGTTCGCGGTGCTCGTGGCGCTGCTTGCGCTTGGCGCGCGCGCTCTCATCGCGGCGGCCGGGCTCGTCCCGCGACGGCGGCTCGAGCGCCACCTGGCACACGGCGTCGCCGCGCTCGCGCGACCGGGGGCGGGCACCATCGGTGCGGTGGTGGCGCTCGGTCTCGGCACGATGGTCGTGGCCACGATGTGGCTCGTCGAGACGCGGCTCCGCGAGGGGCTGCTCGCGCAGGTTCCACCCGGCGCGCCGAGCGTATTCCTGCTCGACGTGCAGCCTGAGCAGCGCGACGGCGTGCGCGCGGCGCTCGAGAACGCCGCAGCGCTCTACGTGGACGAAGTTCCGCTCGTGATGGGGCGCATCGAGTCGATCGATGGTCGTCCGGTCGATGAACTCGTTGCGGAAGAGCGCGCTGCCGACTCACACACAGCGGACTCGCGCACAGTGGACCCGAGCGGCGCGAAGCGGGGACCGGGCGATCGCCGTCGACGTTCGCTCCGCTCCCTCACGCGCGAGCAGCGGATGACGACGCTCGAGACACTGGGGCCGAGCAACCGAGTCGTGGCGGGCGAACTCTGGTCCGACCCCGACCACCTCGAGCTGAGCGTCGAGCAGGGCTTCGCGCGGCGACTCGGTCTCGAGCTCGGCACGCGGGTGGGGTTCGACGTCGGCGGGAAGCCGATCGAGCTGCGCGTGACGAGTCTGCGCGAGGTCGAGTGGCAGAGCTTCTCGTTCAACTTCTTCCTCGTCGCCGAGCCGGGCGCGTTCGACGGCGCGTCGACGCTCTATCTGGCGAGCGGACGACTCCCGGCAGCCGACGAGGCCGCACTGCAGGACAGCGTCGTGGCCGACTTCCCGAACGTCTCGGTGCTACGGCTCGGCAAGGTGATCGAGCAGGTCTCCGAGATGATCGGCCGCACTGCTGCGGGCGTCGGCGCACTTGGCACCTTCACCGTGCTCGCCGCGCTGCTCGTACTGGCCGGAGCCGCGTCGGCAACCGCGCTGCGCCGCCGCCGCGAGATCGCGCTGCTGAAGACGCTCGGCGTGACGCGGGCAGGCGTCGTCGCGCTTCTCGCAACTGAGTTCGGTCTGGCCGGGGCGCTGGGCGGCCTGATCGGCGGCGCGGGTGCGCTCTCGCTCGCGTGGGCGTTCTTGACCTTCGTCGCCGAGCAGTCCGTGGACCTGCCATGGAGTCTGCTCCCGATCGCCACCCTGCTGTGCGGCCTCGCCGCCGCTCTGAGTGGGCTGCTCGCCAGCCTCCGCGCGCTGCGCGTCCGACCGATCGAAGCTCTCCGCTAGACCCGCGCTGCGCGCCGCTCATGCGAGCGCAGCGTGGGCGCCCGTTCATTTCGCAGGGATCTCGACCCTCGTGAGTTCGGTCAGTACGCCAGAGATCTTCAGCCAGTCGGCCGAGCTTCGGAAACTCGATTCCCCACCCCGCTGGATCGCCGAGGCGTCACCGACGACGAGAACCACATTGATGTAGGACTCGTTCGGTCTGGGGTCCGCGTCCGCTTCGGAGTCCAGCAAGGCCCAGGCACGGCCATCGACCAAGGCGTCGCCCAGTCGAGTGCGCTGGCTCTCGGTCAGAACGCCGTTCGTCTCGGTGTCGTCGTCTGCAGCGGCGGCCCCGGACCGGCCGCGGAATGAGCCGTCTGGTCGAATCTCGATGGAGTTGCTCCGTGGCCCTTGCCACGGCCACGACTCCAGCACCAAGAGGAAGACGTTATCGTTGGAGTCGCGTAGATCCCGTTCGGTCACGGGATGCGGGTCCGCTTCCGGCGCGAACTCGATGTGAACGGGGGCAGACCTCGCTCGGATCGCGGGTCCGCCAGGTGCTGCCGCGTACTCAAGCCACAGGCAGACCTCGCCCTCGGTGGGAGCGCTCGCCGAAGTCCTCAGCACGCTCATCTTCCACGTGAAGCGTCGGCCGCCAGGAACGCCACCCGTGGCCGCGCTGAACGGTAGGTCGCCCGGGAGCACTCGCCATCCGCTTGGCCAGTCTGCATCCTCCGAGAGTTCGAGCCGTGGCCACTTGAGCCCATGTAGCGGGAGATCATGTGGGCTGACGAGCGAAGCGGTCAGGGTGCGAAGGATCGGAACGGATGGGGAGTCGAGCGAGGATGTCTCCAGCGTGACCGTTAGCTCATTCGGCAGGTCGTCGTCTCCGACAGGAGCGACCGGATCCGGGTGATCGGCGCAGCCAGCTGAGAGCGCGAGTGCGAGGGCTCCGAGGGCTCCGAGGGCGGCGAAGAGTCGTTGGGCAGGCGTCCGCATCGAAGCAACCTCCTCGCAGCGAGTCCTCTCGGAACCACGCGCCCGTCCACGCGCACGTGTTGCGGGTTCAAACGAGAATACAGAGAACGGTGGATTCCTTCACCGTGCGCGTTCTTCCGCCCCTCTCCCCGCGCGAGCGCCCCCTGACGCCGGACCCCGTCGGCCGCGACTCACCAACCACCGCCGTCCGCCATCCGGACGACGCTGACCCCGCGCGCGTGTAGCCTTCCGGACCCTCACCGACGGCGGTGGGTCGATGGAGGCTCTGATGATCACGATCGATGAGTTCGCTGCGGTGGATCTGCGCACGGCGACGGTGCTCTCGGCTGAGGCGCACCCGAACGCCGATCGGCTGCTCGTGCTGCGAATTCAGGTGGGCGAAGAGGAGCGGCAGCTCGTCGCGGGCGTTCGCGCGCACTACGAGCCGGAGGCCCTCGTCGGCAAGACGATCGTCGTCGTCGCGAACCTGAAGCCCGCCACCCTCCGCGGTGTCGAGAGTCAGGGGATGATGCTCGCAGTGAAGGACGGCGACGACGTGCGCGTGCTCACGCCGGACGGTCCGGTCGCTTCGGGACTCCGCGTGAGCTGAGAGCGCCGAACGATGCTGCTCGAGCTGCGTGTCCGCAACCTGGCCCTCGTCGAGGACGCGGTGATCCGTCTCGAGCCCGGGCTCAACGTCGTCACCGGTGCGACCGGAGCCGGCAAGAGCCTGCTGCTGCTTGCGCTGGGTCTGCTGCTCGGCGGCCGCTGGTCGCGCGAGATGCTCAGGACCGGCGCCGACCGCATGGAGGTCCGCGGCGTCTTCGAGATCGACGATCCCGCGCTCGCTGCGCAGTGCCTCGCGCTCTCGGACGAGACGGCTGATGACGAGGGGCCGCTGCAGCTCGTGGTGTCGCGCCGTGTCGACGCTGCCGGCCGCAACCGCGCAGAGATCCAAGGGACGTTCGTTCCCGTGGGTTCGCTCCGCGCGCTCTGCTCTCTGCTCGCCGAGATCCACGGCCAGAGCGAGCATCAGGCCCTGGTCGATCCGGCCCGACAGACCGAGCTGCTCGATCGCGCCGCGGGTCTCGCCGACGATCGCACCGCGTTCGCCGAGCGGCTCCGGACCTGGCGCGCGGGTCGCGTTCGTCTCGCCGAGCTGACCGCCCGAGACGACCAGCGGCAGGCGCGCATCGAGACGCTCGAGGCCATCATCGCCGAGGTCGAGGAGGTCGCCCCCGAGGACGGGGAGTCGGACCGCCTGCGGCGCGAGCGCGAGCTACTCGCGGCCGCCGAGCGACACTCCGATGCGCTCTCGAGCGCGACGGCGTTGATCGATGGCGGCCACGGAGACGCCGACCCGGCGATCGACCTCGTCGGGCGGGCCTCGCGGACGATCAGCGACGCGGCTGCGCTCTCCGACGAGGTCGCCGCGGCACAGGAGTCGCTCGATCGCGCGGCGGACGCACTCTCGGAAGCGACGCGCCTGCTCGCCGATGCCCTCGAACGGCTCGAGGCAGACCCGGAACGGCTGGAACGCCTCCAGGGCCGACTCGAAGAACTCGGCTCCCTATTGCGACGCCACGGCCCCACCGAGGCCGACGCGCTGGCGGCCGCGGAATCCGCCCGGTCCGAGCTCGCATCGCTTCGCGGGGACAGCGACGCCGCTGAGCAGCTTCACGCGGAGGTCGCCGATCTCGCCTCCGGAGCGCTCCAGGCCGGGACCGAGCTCGACGACGCCCGCCGCAAGGCCGGCATCACGTTCTCCGCCGGCGTCGAGGCCGGACTCGCCGAGCTCGAGATGGACGCCACGCGCTTCGCCGTGCACGTACCGACTCGACGAGACACAGCGCTGGACGCCGCCAGCCCGGCGGGTCTCGGACCGGTCGAGTGGCGCGTCGCGCCGAACCGCGGTGAGGAGCTGCGGCCGCTGGCTCGCATCGCGTCCGGCGGTGAACTCGCGCGCACGGCGCTCGCCATCAAGGGCGAGCTCGCCGACGCCGACCGAGTGCCGATCCTCGCGTTCGACGAGATCGACGCCGACGTCGGAGCCCGTCTCGGCTCGGTGATCGGACGCCGTCTCTCCGCCCTGTCCATCGGCCGCCAGGTGCTCGTCGTGACGCACCTCCCGCAGGTGGCGGCGTTCGCTGCGCGGCACCTCCGCGTGCACAAGCAGGAGCGTGGCGAGCGCACCGTGGTGCAGGTCGAAGCGCTCGCCGGAGCGGAGCGCGAGCTCGAGATCGCCGAGATGATCCGCGGCGCCGGTCACGCAGAAGAGGCGCGCGATCAGGCGCGCGCCATGCTCGCCGAGGCCGCCGCGGCGGGGGTCGCTTCGTCGAAGGCCGTTGTCTTACGGATGGAGCACGCTGGCGTCCCGATGGAGAAGCGGAGCGCCGCTCCGGACACGCGACCATGATCGACCTCCCCCACCCGGTGAAGCTGGCTCCGCGCTACCTCGCGAAACCCTGGGGTGGTCGGCGGATGCACTCGGTGCTCGGACGTGCCCTGCCGGGCGATGCACCGGTCGGCGAGTGTTGGCTGATGTACGACCGTGAGGGCCGCTCGAGCGAGATCGCCGACGGTCCGCTCGCCGGGCGTTTCCTGCACGAGCTCCGCGGCGACGCGCCGCATCCGTTGCTGGTCAAACTGCTCGACGCGCAGACCGAACTGTCCGTGCAGGTGCACCCCGACGGCGACGCAGCACTGCGCCTCGGCGCCGAGCCGAAGACCGAGTGCTGGTTCGTGCTGCAGGCCGATCCGGGAGCGCGCGTGTTCCGCGGCCTCGTCGACGGCTGCACGCGGGTCGACTTCGAGGCCGCCCTGCGCGCCGGCAAGGTCGAGGACTGTCTGCACGCCGTGCCGGTCGAGGCCGGGGACACCGTCTATGTGCCCGCCGGAACGATCCACACGATCGGCGCGGGAGTGCTCCTCGCCGAGGTCCAGCAGAACAGCGACACCACGTATCGCGTCTGGGACTGGGGACGGACCGGACTCGATGGACTGCCGCGCGAGCTGCACGTCGACCAGGCGCTCGAGAGCATCCACTTCGGCCCGCGAAGCGATGACAAGATCCCCGCGCAGCTCGTCGAGGAGACGGGTCCGCTCCGCCGACTGCTCCTAGTGCAGAGCCCGTTCTTCACCGCGCAGCACGTGACCGCCATGGGCACGTTCACTCTCGAGACCCCGCCGAGCCGGACCGGAGCGTGGAAGGTCGTGCACGTGCTCTCGGGGAGCGGCGAGCTGCGACCCTTCGCGCGGGGGGTCCCCCCGGTGGAGTTCGACGTCGGCGACACGCTGCTCCTGCCGGCCCGCGAGGACGCTCACGAAGTGACGTTGGGCGCCTCGGTGCTGCACGCGCTCGTCGTCACTAGCTAGCCGCCTGTCGGAGGTTCGACGTCGCCGTGCGAGAGACCGTCGGCGCGACAGGCGGCTAGATAGAGCGGGCGCCGAGCACGAGAGCGTGGCCGGCGTGGAGGATGATTCGGGCACGGCGCACAAGCTGCGAAAGCTGGAGGCTGCGACGGCGTGAGCCGCCGTTGCGCGCTCGAATTGGCCGTCCGTCGTCCTGCCCGAGACCGGGATGCGCTGCGATCCACCGCCGCTCGCCACCCAACGCCCTATAGCTCGCAGGCTGTCGCGCCAACCCGCGTGGCCCGTCGAGGCCGTCCCACCGACAGCCTGCGAGCCTGCTACTCGAGCCAGCCAGCGCGCGCGATGGCGTGCAGCCCGGCGTCGAGTCGGCGATCGCGCATCCAGGCGAGACCCAACGCGAGCGACGCGAGTCGATCGTCGGGACGCGCCTCGAGTGCTTTCCCGAGGGCGATCTCGGCATCGTCGACGCGATCGGCGCGAAGGAGCGCCCAGCCGAGCAATCGCGCTGCGCCGGGGAGTGACGGATCGCGCGCCACCGCGTTCTGCAGCAGTTCCAGCGCTGCGTCGAGGTCCCCGTCGACCAGGCGCGCGGTGCCCGCGTCGGCGATCACCGCCGCGTCGGGCGTGTCCGTGTCCAACAGCACGTCGTACTGCTCGAGCGCCTCGTCGAGACGCCGCTCGCCGTGCAGCAGTCGCGCCAGTTTCGCGCGGCTGAGCGCGTCGGCTGGGTCCGCCTCGAGCACGCGGCGCAGGCGCCGCTCCGCTGCCGTGCCGCTCGGGACCCTCCGCCCGCCCAGCCCGACGCGAGCGAGCTGCTTCCGACCGTGGAGTCGCAACACGGTGGCCCAACGCGTCTCGGCGGCTTCGGCTGCCGTCACGTTGCCGGCCTGCTCGGCGAGCTTCAGCAAGCGATAGAGGTAGAGGTGCGCATGGATCATGCGCGGCGCCTCCTGCGTCGCTCGCTCCATCGCGCCGATCGCGTCGTCGAGTCGCGTTGGGTCCTGTTCCGCAATGACGTTGCCGAGGCGGAACCAGGCAATGGCGTACGTGGGATCGCGCTCCAGCGCATCCCGCTGCTTCGCCTCGGACTCCTCGAGCTTGCCGAGCGATTGGAGCGCCAACCCGAGTTCGCTCCGGATGTCCGCGCGACCGCCTCGACGCCGTTCGGCCTTCCGCAGCGTCTTCACTGCGCCGGCCGCGTCACCCCGCAGGTAGAGCACCTGGCCGAGCCCGTACAGTGCGTCCTCGTTACGCTCGTCGCGCTGTGCCCACGCCTGATAGGCCGCCTCTGCCGCCGGCAGGTCGCCGAGCAGGTGATGGCACTCCGCGAGTCGACGCCGCGCCACCAGATCGGCAGCGTCGAGTTGGAGCGAGCGTTCGAGGACGGGGACGGCGTCGACGTAGCGGCGCGCCTCGACCAGGACCGTCCCGAGCAGCGTCCACGCCTCCACCCGATCCGGGTCCCGCGCTACGACGTCGCGCAGCACCGGCTCCGCCTCCTCGTCGGCGCCGGCGGCGATCAGTCGCTCGGCGCGACGGAGCTCTACCGCGACCGCGATCCCGCCGTCGGTCGGCACATCGAGATCGGGCACGTCGCGCGTGGGTGCCGAGTCGTTGCCGCAACCGCCCGCCCACACCGCCGCCAGCACCAGCACAAGTCCCGGCAGCACAAGTCCCGGCAGTGCAAGTCCCGGCAGCGCGCGCGGCCTCACCTCACCGACGCTCCAGCACGACCGCGACGCGTCGCATCACGAGACAGCCGTCGCGCACGACACCCGACCCGTCCAACGCCGTCGCGAACAGGCGATGCAGCTCGGCCGTCCCCGGACGCTGCGGCTCCGCGAGCGGCACCCACTCCTCCCAGAGCGCCTCGGCGCCGCGACGCAGCCCTGCCCCGCCGGCGAGCGCGCGGGTCTGGCGCCGGTTCGAGGTCCACGTCTGCCTGGTATCGGCAAGCCGCGCCAGCACGTTCCAGCCCGCCCGGTCGGAGAAGTCATCGGGGCCGACGCGTTGCAGGAGCAGCACCTTTCCACCCGGGGCAAGAGCCTCTCCGGCCGCGCGCAGAGCGTTGGCGGGATCGAGGACGCGATCGAGCACGTCCTGGACGACGATCAATTCCCAGCCGTCGTCGCGTGAGGGGAGGTGACAGGGGTCGCCTTCGCGAAACGGCAGCGTATGCAAGTCGCCATCGCGCTGCGCGATGCGCGTCGCCGAAGGGAACGCCTCGCCGACGCCCCCATCGCCATACGGCGCATCCGCGTGCACGATCGCGACGCGCGACGCATCCGGGAGATCGACGAGCGCCTGGAGATCGGGCGGCCCGTCGTCGGAGCTGCGGCCGAGCAATCGATCGAGCGGGTTCATCGACGAGGTCTCCGTGTGGGTGCGGTCGTGCGCGCTCGCTTGTCGGGCAACCGCCGGGGCTTGGGCACGTCCTGGCGCGACGGGCACAGGTCCTTCATGTTGCAAACCTCGCAGCGTGGAGTGCGCGCCACGCAGACTCGCCGACCGTGGTGGATGATGCGGTGGCTGAAGAGCGTCCACTCCTCACGCGCAAGGACATCCATGAGGTCCCGCTCGACGTGCTTCGGATCGTGGTGGCGCGACAGGCCCAGGCGATGGCTGATGCGGTGGACGTGGGTGTCGACGACGACGCCGTCGTTGCGGCCGAACGCCGTGCCGAGGACCACGTTGGCCGTCTTGCGCGCCACGCCGGGCAGGGCCACGAGCGCCTCGATATCGGCCGGAACCTCGCCGCCGTGACGCTCGACCAGACCGCACGCCATGCCGATCAGGTTCTTGGCCTTGTTGCGGAAGAACCCGGTGCTGCGGACCACCTCCTCGACGTCCTCCTGCGGAGCGACGGCGAGCGCGGGGGCGTCGGGCCAACGTCGGAAGAGGTCGGGAGTCACGTGGTTCACGCGCGCGTCGGTGCACTGCGCGGAGAGAATCGTCGCGGCCAGGAGCTGGAACGGCCCGTCGTGCACGAGCGCGCACTCGGCCTCGGCGTACTCGTCGGCGAGCCGCAGGACGACCTCGGCAGCCTGCGCTCGCAGTCGGGTCTTCGAGATCCGGGGCACGCGCAGGCTCCTCGGGCAGGACGGGCGCTCGACCCGCGTGGATGACGGCGAGGACGAGCGGCCCGCGAGATAGCGCCGATCCTCCCGGGGCCGGAGTATCGTAGCGGGTTCCCCCGAGGTCCCCGAGCGCAGCGTTATGGAAGACAGACTCCAAAAGGTCATCGCCCGAGCCGGCGTGTGCAGCCGCCGCGAGGCGGAGAAGCTCATCGCCGCCGGACGGGTCTCCGTGAACGGTCGGGTCATCCGCGAGATGGGCGTCAAGGTCGACGCCACGCTCGACGAGATCGCCGTCGACACCGTGCGGCTCCCGCGCGCCGAGGTCGCCGGGACCACGCGCCGGACCTACCTGCTCCTCAACAAGCCGCGCGGCGTGCTCTGCACCGTTCAGGACACCCACGGACGGCCGACGGTCATCGATCTCGTGCCGCCGTTCAGGGGCAAGCGCCTGTTTCCCGTCGGACGTCTCGACGAGGACAGCGAGGGCCTGGTCCTCCTGACGAACGACGGCGAGCTCACCCAGCAGCTCACTCACCCGCGCTTCGGCGTCGGCAAGGTGTACGACGTCCGCCTGAAGGGCCGCCTGCTCCCCACCGATGCGAAGAAGTTCGAGGCCGGGATCTGGCTGAGCGAGGGCAAGACGGGTCGCAACCGCGTCCACATCCGGAAGGCCGGCCCGAAGATCTCCCACGCCGCCGTGACCCTCACCGAAGGCAAGAACCGCGAGATCCGGCGCGCCTTCGCGAAGCTCGGTTTCCCGGTGCTCAGCGTGCGGCGCATCCAGATCGGTTCGATCGTCTCTCGCGGTCTGAAGCCCGGGCAGTTCCGCCCCCTCGACGCCGAAGAGGTCGCGGCGCTGAAGGAGTCCGCCGTCCGTGGCGGCACCGACAAGCCGTTGCGACGCCGCGCGCGCCCGACCGGGCCCACGCCGCGACGACGGCGCCCCGGCAAGCCCGATCCCGCCCGCAGCAGTGATCCCGCCCGCAGCCGAGCGGCTCCGCGGCGGAAGACGCGATGAGCGAGGACTCGGGCGAGACCTGGACGGGCGTGCGGCGCGATGACGCGAACGGCGTCATCGAGCTGCGGCTCGCGAACGGCTTCGAGGCGCTGATCGTCCCGCGGCGGGACGCCCCGGTCGTCTCCGTCCAGACCTGGTATCGCGTCGGATCGCGCGAGGAGCAGAAGGGCAAGACGGGCCTGGCGCACTTCCTCGAGCACCTGATGTTCAAGGGCACTGAGACGCTGCGGAAGGGCGACATCGACCTCGTCACACTCCGCAACGGTGGGCAGAACAACGCCGACACCACCGTCGATCGAACCCGCTACTACTTCACGCTGGCCTCCGATCGCTGGGAGAGCGCGCTCGAGATCGAGGCCGACCGCATGCGTGGCTCGGCGTTCGACGAGCACGAGTTCCGGGCCGAGCGTGGGCCGGTCATCGAGGAGTTGCGACGGGATCGCGACGATCCGTGGTGGACCCTGCACGAAACGCTCGAGGCGACGGCGTTCCAGGTGCACCCGTATCGCAACCCCGTGATCGGCTGGCCGGAGGAGATCCTGTCGGTGCCCCGCGAGGACGTCCTGGCGTTCTACAACGCCTGGTACCGACCCGGGAGCTGCACGCTCGTGGTCGCCGGCGACGTCGACGTCGATGCCGCGGTGCAGCGCATCGAGGAACTGTTCGGACCGATCGAGGCGGCCCCCCGCCCGCAACCGCTGATCGCGGCCGAGCCGCCGCAGGAGGGCGAACGGCGCTTCGAGCTCGAGCTCGACGTCAACCTTCCGCGCATGATCGCCGCGTTCCACACCGTGCGCGTGCGCGACCCGGAGGACGCCGTGCTCGACGTCCTGCAGGTGCTCCTCTCGCACGGGAAGAGCTCGGTGCTCTACGACCGGCTCGTGCGACGCGACCGGCTGGCCTCCGTCGTCTACGCCTCGAACGACACGCGCCGAGACCCGGGCCTGTTCCTGCTCATGCTCGAGCTGCAGGAGGACGCCGACCCCGCGGACGCCGAGTCGGCCGTGTGGGACGAGATCCACACGATCGCGCGCGACGGTCCGAAGGCCGAACACCTCGAACGGGCTCGAGCGATCCTCCGCGCCGGACACGTGTTCAGCCGCGCCACGGCCACCGGCCTGGCCGAGGCGCTCGGCACGCACCACGTGCTCGGGGGCGACTGGCGGCTCCTGCCCCGTCACGCCGAGCGACTCGAGACCATCACGGCCGAGGACGTGCAGGAGGTCGTGCGGCGGTTCCTCATACGCCGCAACCGGACGGTCGGCTGGGCCGTGCCGCGGCCGGACGGCGCGCCGCCGCGGCCTCCCATCCCCGACGCCGGCCTGCACGAGCTGGATGAAGAGCCTCCGGCCGACGAGCGTCCGGAGCCGGCGATCGTCACCCGTGTGCCGACGGGACGCCTACGCGTCGACCTGCCGGCCCGCCGCGTCGAGCTCGAGAACGGTCTGCGGCTGCTCGTCATCCCGCGCCGTGGCCTGCCCGAGGTCTCGGTGCGCGCGTTCGTGTCCGCGTCCCGACTGCGCGAGGCCCACCCCGGAGTGGCCGCTCTGACGGGAGCCTGTCTGGACGAGGGCGCCGGCACGCGCGACGGCCCCGAGATCTCGGCTGTCTTCGCTGATGTCGGAGCCCGGTTCGGCGCCGGTTCAGGGGGCTTTTCCCTGCGCTGCCTGACGCGCGACCTGCGCGACTGCCTCAGCGTCGCCGTCGACACGCTGCGGCGCCCGCGCTTCCCCTCCGACGCCCTGGATCGCAAGCGTGGCGAGCTGATCAGTCACCTCCGCTCCGAGGACGACGATCCGTCCGTGATCGCAGCGCTGCGACTGCGCGCCGAGATCTACGGTGATCACCCACTCGGTCGGCGCGACAAGGGCAGCGTCGCCGAACTCGAGGCGGTGACCGAAGACCACCTCCGCGCGCACCATCGCGCGCTCTTCGTGCCGCGCAACACGATCGTCGCCGTGGTTGGAGACGTCGACACCGACGCCGCCGTCGACATGGTGCGCGAGCAATTCGGGGACTGGGACGATCGCAAGCCGCTCTTCCCGTCGCTGACGGACCCAGAGCTCGGCGGCGCTCGCAACGTGCACGTGGAGGAGGACCGCGACCAGCTCCACCTCTACCTCGGACACCTCGGCATCCGCCGCGCCGACCCGGACTTCTACGCACTCCTCGTCGCTGACCACGTGCTCGGCACCGGACCAGGGTTCACCGACCGGATGAGCCGCGTCATCCGCGACGAGCAGGGCCTGGCCTATACGACGTGGGCACGGATCACGCGCTCAGCCGATCTCGAACCGGGTCTGTTCTCGGCGTACGTCGGGACGTCACCCGACATGCGTGAGCGCGCCGAGGCCGCCATGCGCGAGCAGATCGGGACCTTCGTCTCCGGCGCAGCGCCGGCCACGCACGAGGAGATCGAGGACGCGCGCCGGTATCTGCTGGGCAGCTACGTCTTCGGGTTCGAGACCAACTCTGGCACCGCCGAGCAGATCGTGCAGCTCGAGCGTCACGGCCTGGGCTGTGACTACCCGGACCGCTTCGTCGAGCGCGTCGAGGCCGTCACTGCCGAAGAGATCCAGGCCGCCGTCGCGCGACACATCCATCCGGATCGACTCGTCTGCGTGTCGGTCGGACGCGCGGCTTCGTAGCCGGCATCGTTCGCCCGGGCGTCGCGACGATCAACCTCGTCAGCTCGCGGCTTCGATCGTCCGCCGGATCTGATGATCGTCCGGCAGATGGTGTGGGCGGAACCACGGCTGGAACGTGCCGTTGACGGCGACGGCGGACACGACGCCCGTCCGCACGATCTCGCGGCGGTCGGAGCAGTCCGTCTCGAACACCACGACGTCGCGCATGCGCTCGACCACGCCTCGCACGAGGTCCGTCACGTAGCGATCCCACGGGCAGCGGTCGCTCGTGAAGAGATCGACGCGCACGCGCCCCGCGACTCGCGGCAGCGCGCGATCGATCGGGATGAGCGCGGGCGCTTCGCCCCCCGTGCTCCGCCACCAGAGCACGCGCTCGTCGGAGATCACCTCCGACGCCTCTCGCTCGACGGTCTCGAAGCCGAGAGTGGACCAGTCCTTCTCGCGCCCGATCACGGCCAATCCACCGCCCGCGCCGATCGCGTTGGCGGCATGCTCGATCAGGGCCGATTCGACCTCGGCCCGAGCGTGCGCCTCGGGGACCCGCAGGCACCCGATCACGGTGCAGCCGGCCCCCTGGATCGGTGCCGGGGCGCGAGCCTCAGGGTGCGTCTCGAGATAGCCCACGAGCATGCCGGCGTTGTATGCCGCGTAGCAGCGGACGCCCTCGGCGAACCCCTCGAAGAGCAGGCCAAGTTTGCAACGTGTGCAATCGACCTCGACGTCGCGGGTGAACGCGCGTGGCCGGTCCCCCGGCGTGGCTCCCGCCAGGCACAGGCGCGCGGCGTCAGGCAGGTTTGCGGTACCGATCGGACGGATCTCGAGCACGCTTCGCTCTCCTTGCCAATGTGAACGAACGGGCCTTGCCAATGTGAACGAACGGGCATTGCCAATGCGAACGGACGGGCCTTGGCGACGCAAACGGACGGGCCTTGGCGACGCAGACGGACGGAGCGGAGCCGCCCGGGTGCGAGTGACTCCCTGCGTGACTCTACGAGAGGCCCGGGACGTCTGCACCACGCGTCAGCCTCGTGGCCGGTCACGCGCGTCGCGATTCCTGTCGACCCCGCGCGCGAGCCTCCTACGATGCCCGGCCGATCAGCGAGCGGCAGCCCGCTCTCGCGCGACGGCCCCCGTGCCCCCATAGCTCAATTGGATAGAGTACCGCCCTCCGAAGGCGGTGGTTCAGGTTCGAGTCCTGATGGGGGTGCCAGCCGCCCTCGCACGCGGCCTCGCCGATCGCGAGTATCCTCCAGGCATGAATCGGGGGAACGCATGACTCGGGCACTCCTTCTCGGCGCGGCCTTCGCCATCGCGCTGGCGTCCCTGCCGGCGTCTCTGCTCGCCGACGGTGCCAAGACCGCGACCGAGATCCGCGTTCGGGTCGTCCCCGAGCAGACGATCCGCTTCGTCCAAGACATCGACTGGGAGACGAAGCAGAAGGCCGGGAAGAAGCGCTACCGCGGCTACGGAACGACACACCACGAGATCGCGCTCGCGATCTCCGCCGTCGACACCGACGGGAACGCCACGGCGAGGATCTCCATCGATCGATCGTGGGGCGAGTTGGACACGGTCCAGACCGGCAAGGTCACGTTCGACTCCGCGGACACGTCGACCGCGATCGAGCGTTCGGTCTACGGCAACCGCGCCGGCACCGCGTGGGACGTGACGCTGCGGACCGACGGCACGTTCGCGGAGATCGAGGCGCTGCTCGCGCTCCAGGCGAAGGGCACCGGACCGGGCACCGCGCGCGACGACCGAACCGAGCTCGGAGAGCAGTGGAACGAGATGGAGGGCCTGCGCCAGCTCGCGCTGCTCCTGCCCCGGCTTCCCGACCGGAAGATGCCCGCCGGCACGTTCTACGAGGACTTCGCCCCGTGCGGCACCCAGGGACGCTGGAGCTTCCGCCTGGCGCGGCGCAGCGAGCTCGCGCGGAAGAACGACGACCAGTTCGTCGTGAAGGCCTCCGGCAAGATGCGCGACCTCGACGCGCCGCCAGGGCGCAAGAAGAAGAACAAGTCGAAGCAGGGCAACACTCTCAAGAAGGCGACGTTCACCGGCGCCTACGTCCTCTCGCGCGCCGACGGTCTGCCGCGCACGAGCGAGGTCGAGATGGTCATCCAGTCGGCCGTGACCTTCTCCGAGGGCAAGGGCACGAGCACGGAGACCGTCAAGCTGGCCCTCCGTCGCGTGGCCGAGTAGAAGCGCGAGCGCCGGCGCGTACGCTCCGACGCCCCGGCCTCCGGCACCGCGAGCCCCCTCCCGCCTCCACCGCCGCTCTCCCGCGTAACGCCGGAGGGCTGAGCCCGGCGGATTGACCCTGGGACGGTATGGAGCGCTGGGACGGTATGGAGCGAACGCTACTTCGACGGCGGGACGAACGGGACGAGTCGCCCGGCGTCCGTCCGCTGCAGCTTCTTCCCGTCCTCCGTCTCGAATCGGATGTACATGCTCCACCACGTGAGGTACTGCGAGAGCTCGATGAGGAGCGTGCTCTCGCCGGCGGGAAACTCGGCCCACGCCTCGCCTTGGTCAGCCTTGGAGCCGCGGATCACGAGCTCCTCGAGGAACAGCGTGTCGCCGACCCACGCGCGGATCGAGTCGTTGCTCCCGTACAGGAGTTTCACGCGAGTCGGTTCGTCGCACACGACGCGCCGCGCCGCGTAGCCCGCGACGTCGCGGCAGCGCCCGCCGACGTGGTGGACGAACTGGATGTACTCCTTCGTCGATCGGCGTAATGGAGCGCGCAGCGCGGCGTCCGCCAGCGCACGCCGACTTTCCGGCGAGAGATCGACGAATGTCGACCGATCGATCCACGGGATGATCCGGCGTGCGATGTGCCAGTTCGCGACGAACGAGTGCTTCGGCACAAACCCCGCGCCGGCCGTGTGCTCGCGCGGACCGAAGCCCTTGACGTAGAGGTCGCCGCGCGAACGTTCCGCGTCAACCGGCGTCGTCGCCTGCCGCGGGAACAGCAGCGCATACGCGGTTTCGATCGCCGTACTGTAGCCACCGAGACGTCGTCGCGGACTGACACTCGCGTCGGACCACTGCCCGTCGTCTTCCTGCGCGGCCATCAGGTCCGCAGCGCCCGCCTCGAACCAGTCGATCCCCGAGAACGATCGCGTGGCCGTGAGTGCGCACGCGCGCTCGAGCGCGTGATACGCGTAGATGGTGATGTTCCCCATCCCGCGGTAGTTCAGCACGTACTGACCCAGGTGCCCGAGCCCACGCTGCAGGTCGCCGTCCTTGGCGATGACGTCCGCCGCGCCGGCGCCGTGCAGCGCCTCGAGACAGATCGCCAGCGACCCGACACCCGCGCCGGTCATGCTGAAACTCGGCCGCTGGCCGCGCCGGTACGCCCACCCGGGCAGCTCGCGCGCGTTCGTGTTCCAACGCCGCGCGCGCACGCGCTTCATCGCGCGCTCCCAGGTCTCTCGCGGAATCTCGGCGCCGGCACGGCGACACGCGCGCAGTCCGAGGATGGCGTACTGCGTGCACGACATGTCACGGCGCCTGAGCTTCTTGCTCGATGTCGGTCCATAGCACTCGTACGACCAACCGCCCTCGGCGTGCTGACCGGCAACGATCTTGTTAGCGATCTCCTGAAGACGCTGGCGATGCGCGACCGGGTCGAGTTCACGCAGCACCATCGCTTGGACGCCGAGCGTGTAGGTGCGGACCGTCTTGCTCGGCGGCAGGATCATCTCCGACGCGATGCGCTGGATGACCGGATGATCACGAGGAACGCCGGCGTGCAACAACGCGAACACGGCGAGCGCGGTGCTCCCCGGCTTGTACGTGCGGTTGGAGCGCGCAACGTGCCCCTGCTTGTCCAAGCGTGCGAGCAGCCAGCGAACTCCGCGCATCGTGGCGACTTCCACATGACCTGAGGACGCGACGCTCGGCGGTGTGTAGCCGTCTCTGTTTGCCTCGATCCAGGAGGTCCAGATCTCCGCGTCCGGCCCGAAGTTCAGACCGGAGACACCCATCAGCAGCATGTGCGCCCCGGTGCGCGCGCGCGCGTCGTCGTCCGCGAGCAACGGAACGAGCGCGGAGACCGCGCCCCAATCTGGCTGCGGTGTCCAGCGATCGAGAGTCGCCCTCCACTCCCCGGTGGAGTTCGCCGCCACGGCGAGCTTGCGAGCCAGCGTCGACGACGCCTCAGCGGACGCCGGCGCGTTGCGACGCCGCAGGATCTCGCTCGCGGTCTCCGCCAATCGCGGGTCGACGAGGAAACGCTCGAACTGCGCGGTCGGGAGGCCGTTGGCGGCCAGCGCTTCGAGCGTCGCCGGCGTGACGACGTCGAGGTCCCGGAGACGCGAATCGAGCCAGCCCATTTCGAGGGGATAGAAGCCGGCGAGCTTCACGAGGATCGCGCGCTGAACAGAGACGGTCTTCGACTGTCCGACCAGCAATCGCAGGCGCTTGCGACGTCCGTCCTCAGCGCCCGCGGCCAGGAGCGACACCAACTCGATCGCGACGGACGCGTCTCCGTCCTTCACCCGCCTACGAACGGCGGCCGCCAGTTTCGTCCAACCGTTCTCGCCGCGCGCCGACAGAGCGCGCCCCGCGCCGAGAGTGAGGCGTTCGTCGGCCGAGGTCTCGGCGAGTCGACCGAGAGCGGCGAGCGACGACGCGCTCAACGGTTCGCCGGTCTCCGGATCCAGTAGCGCGTCGAGGCGAGGATGAAGGACGAGCGACACAGCGTCTGCGCATCCGTCCGCGGCGTTTCCCTCCTGACGCTCAGCGATGAGGCGCACGACGACAGTTCGCGTTCCTGCCGGGAGTTCCAACACGAGCGTCTCGGGTTTCCACGCCCTACGCGAGATCGCCGCCGTGGTCGCGTGCGCAATGCGCGCGCTGGTCGCGTCGAGTGCGGACAGCGTCGCTATCGCGCGGTCGTCGCCGCCATTGCCCCGGAACATCCCTCTGAGGATGGCAACGCCGCCGCGCGCGTTCTCGCCGACAGCGACCGCCTGCTCCACGATCCCGCGACTCGAGCGGTGGCCGTAGAAGTACCACTTCCCCTGAAACGGACCCGGCCAGTCCTTCGCCTTCGGCTTCGCCGATGCGACGGGCTTGCCTTCGACGATCGTCCATCCCGTGAGGTCACCGGTCTCGAAGTCGCCGTTGACCAGCACATTGGGTCCGTCCGCACCGCGGGCGGACGCACCGACCAGTGTCAGCACAGTGAGCGCGGCAATGCAGGCACGACGAAGCACGGCCCCAAGATAGCGTCCGCCGCGGCTGTACGGGTACGGCGCCGCCATCTCGAAGCTCGTCGCCGCGGACCGCGTCCCCGCGGCCGAAGTAGGCTTCGCGTCGCCCGGTATGAGACGGCCGCCGCCTGCGCTCGACTGCGCCAACCGAGCGCTGAGCTCTCAGCGTCGCGCCGAGCGAGTGCGCCTCCTGCGCGGTGCCCCTGATCTCTCTCGGCGAGGCGGGGACCCCAGTGCCTGGTGCCACTGGCGACCCCCGCCGGGTACGACGTCAGTCGCTACACACAGGTCGCCTCGATGCAGTAGACGAGATCGAAGTGCGCATACTTGTTCGAGTTCTTCTTCTTCACCGTCACGAGCGTGGGGTGCTCGTACGTTCCGGGGCACGGGGCGGAGTACGAGTTCCAGGTGGTTCCGTTGTTCTCGACCGACCCCTCCTCCCGGATCTCGCTCTCGAACGACAGGCTGAAGTTCTGGCCACAGTTGCCCAGATCACCGCTGAACACGGTGGTGCCGGGATAGATGGTCTCGCCCTTGTCGAAGTCGCCGTCGTAGCCGGAGTGCTGCTGCCCCCCGATCGTCGTGTTGAACCGGATCTTCTTGCCGACGCTCTTGTTGCTGTACTTGATCGACTTCAACGTGACCGTGACGTGGCACTTCTGATCTGAGGGGTTGACCGTGACGGGATCACCGACGAGCCAGTGCTTCCCTCCGGCCTCGTACCCGAACGGCATCGGGCACGACTGCTTGAACTCGCGCGTCTTGGTGCCGTCGCAGAGGAACACCTCGGCCTGGCTGAGGATGAGCCGGTCGTCCTTGTTGACGTCCTTGCGCAGTCGCTTTTTCAGGTAGACGAACTGCACCGAATCGAGGTCGAGGTCGCACGTACGGGGGTCGTTGAGTCCGCCGTTGCTTCCGACGATCTGGACGGGAGTTTCGGCCGGAGTGAAGTGGCACAGCGCCCCGAGGTACACCTTCTCCTGCACGCCCTGGACGGAGACGATCCCCTCTGTCGTCGTCCCGATGCCCTCGGTCATCTCCAGCCTGAACTCGCGACCGCCGTCGGTGCCGTAGACCCCGAGATAGAGCGGGTCGGCGGTCCCGTCGTAAATGGAAGAGGCGGCCACGTACAGATCCAGCGCAATTCCGGTGATGTCAGCCATGGTGGTTCCCAATCTCTCTGCCGGTGCGCGGCGCCTCGCGCGCTCGGTCACCGACTCAGTGCGCGCTCGATCACGCGCAGACCTCCGAAGACGCGGAGCGTCTCCGTGGTGCCCGGTCGGCGATCCGGCTCCGATCTCCGTCGGAGCGAGAACGAAACGTCGTCGGGCACCGCTTACAGGCAGTGCACGACGACCGGCGGAGCGGACGCGGAATCCGAACCCGCCAACGCGGCGGCGCTCCTGGAACGTCTTCCGGGCGGCGCGCCTTGCACGTGAACCGTGGCGTCACGTCGAACTACGCGCTGATAGTGGTTCGGGTGGATGGAGGGGGGGGGGAGCGAAGGCCAAGAGCCCCCGCCCGCCGTCGTGATCGCGGTCGACCCAGTGGTCTAGAAGTCGGTCGTCATCGAGGTGAACTCGACGTCGTCGAAGAGGTCGAACGGCCGCGCTTCGAGAACGTCTGCAACGCCGTTCTCCGTAAACGCGCCGCGCGTCACGGACGTGCGGTCCGTGAGGTTCTCGAGGCCGCAGAGTTCGTTGCCCGTCGCGGTGCAGTCGACGAAGTCGTTGCGCACGCCGGACTCGACGCGCACGCCCGTCTGTTCGGAGTTCGCGACGTCGACGCGCTGGAACGAGTTGCCTGAGCCGCGGACCTCGACGCCATTCGACGCGCTGCCGTCGATCGCGTAGTCCTCCACGAGGTTCGCGTTGCCATCGACCCGCAGACCGCACCGTCCGAGAGAGGAGCCACCGAACGCGGGGTCCGTGACGTTCACGTCACACGCCGTGTTGCCATCGCCCTCGATCCACACGCCCATGCGGGCGGTGAGGTTCAGCGTCGCGCGTTCGATCGTGTTGCGATCACCGCGCAGCTGGATGCCGTCGGAGTACGTGTCCGAGATCGTCGTGTCGCACACGAGGTTGTCATCGCCGTTCACGTCGATGCCCGAGCCGAACGGGTCCACGACGATCGTGTGCTCAATGAAGTTCTCGTTCCCGTAGACGTAGACGCCGTCGCGCGACGACAGGTAGATCTCGTTGTGTGACGCACGGTTGCGATCTCCCATGATGCGGAGTCCCTCACCGCCGAACGCCCGCTCCTGACGACCGAGCGTCGCGCGCACCACGTTCTCGCGGATCGTGTTCTCGTCGCCCCGGACCGACAGTGCCGCGCCGAACGGCGAGTGCACGACGTTGTTCGCGACGAGTGACTCGTTGCCGAGCACCGTCAGGTTCCAGCGGTCGACTCGCTTGTTCGTCGGGATCTCGTGGATCACGTTCCCCTCGACAAGCGCGCCGTCGCTCTCGACGAAGATCGCGGAGAAGTCGAACTGAACCGTCTCGTCGCTGAACGGGACGACGTCGTTCTCGCGGAAGCGAGCGCCGTCTCCGGTCACGCGCACGATCACGCCCTCCGCATCGTGGTCCAGATCCGGCATCTGAAAGACGTTCGACTCGACCGTGGGCTCCACCCCCTCGATCCGCAACGAGCACTCGAACGGAGCGAGTACGTCGTTATCCCGCACGACCACGCCATCGCCCATCAGGTCGATGACCGGGTCATCCGTCTTCCCACCCGTGAACGTGTTGCCCAGGACCTGCGTGCCGTCGCCGCTCACAAACACCGAACCGCCGTCGTTGACAGCCATGTCGTTGTTCTGCACGACGATGCCGTTCCCCAGGCCGACCACGGCTGTTGCGCCGACGCCGGCGGGGGTGAACGTGTTGTCCTCAACGGCGACCGAGTCACCTTCGATGTGGACGCCGGTCCCGATCGAATAGTCGATCGCGTTGCCGATAACCGTGCCGGACGTCTCGTTGTCGACGATCACGATCGCGGGGCAACCCGGCGTCACGTCCCACGGGATCGGAGCATCCCGCAGCGTGGACCTGCCGCTCTCGGGAAGCTGGACGAGCACCTGCTCCGTGTTGGGAGTCGGCACGACGTACTCCCCCATCGAGATCGTGTTCGCCGTCGCCGTCACACGCTCGCCGCGGAGCGTGATGCCGTCGCCTGTGCGCCGTTCGAGGATGTTCCCCGTCACCAGGTTGTCGTGACCGATCATCTCGATTGCGATGCCGAAGCCGTCGGTCACGGTGTTGCCTGACGCCGTTGCGCCGCTGCCTTCGATCAGGAGTCCGTCCGGGCAGTTCGCCGCGGAGTTGTCCCGCAGAACGGCTCCGTTGCCCTGGACGTGGAACGCGCGCGCGCCGGCAGCCGCGTCCACCGAGTTCCCGGTGAGCACCGCATCCGTGCCCATGACGCACAGGACGGCAAACGCCCCGCGCGGGCCGTCCTCTGCGCGCTTCCACGCGACGGACCGGAACGCCATCGTGTCGACCTCGGCGCGGTCACCGTCGATGTGCACGACGTTGCGCTTGGTGGTCTTGTACTTCACCGCGCCGATCACGCCGTTTGCGAGCCGGAAGTCGTCGCCGTGCGCCGTGATCGCCGAGCGCTGGCCGAGCCCCTTGATCTTCACACCGTCGAGTGTGACGTCATCACCCTCGACCCTCACAGCGCCGTTCCAGATGCGCAGCCCGCGTACGGTCACGCCATCCGCGAGGATCCGCAGCACCTGCTGGCCGGGCCGCCGGCCCTCAAGGATCGCGCCGTCCGCGACGATCTCGACGCCGGGGGTCCGGATCGTGATCGGCCCGCGCACGCGCTTCGACGAGAGCACGATCGTGTCTCCCGGCCGCGCCTTGCGGAGTGCCTTCTTGACGGTCCGCACATCCTGCGGCACACGCCACTCATCGGCCTGGGCTGTGGAGCCCAACGCCACCAGAGTGAAGCCCCCGATCGCGATCATCCCCAGTGTAGAGATCTGGCCCAGCGTAGAGATCTGGCGCACTACCCACCTCCCGCGACACGCTTCGGACCGGCGACGGAGCTTCTGCGTCACCCCCACGGCCCGAGCGGTGTCCCGACAGCCTCTCCGAGGCGCCGCTGCGTGTGTTACCTGGCGATCGATGTCCGCCCTCATGGGGCGACGCGAGCACTGAGGACCGCCACCACGGCGCACACCCGCCCCACCAGAGGTCGCGCGCACAGGGTCGAACGCGGGAGGCGACGTCTCTCCATCGTCTGACCCCGGACGGCGAACTCCGTACGGCACTACTCGGGCTTCTGGCGAACTCGTATCGTGACACCGTCGCTGCCCGGGATCACGCCCTCGACAACTCCGTTCAGTTCCCCCTCGCGCGTGTACACGCGCGCCTCGAGCCGATGCGCGAGACCCGCGAGTCCGCCAGCGGTGAAGCGGCCGTCCTTGCCGATGCGGACGTCGATCCGCCGATAGTCGTGCGTGTTGACGCTGACGAACCCACGGGGTGCCGGTTCGCCGTTCTCCAGGAGCACACGACCGGTGATCTCGGCGCCGCGCTCGAACATCACCTCGAGGGTCTGGCCCCCCGGAGTCGCCCGCAGTTTCGCGGGCGGCAGATCGAGGGGGGGCACAGCGTCGGAGACTCGCCCGCACCGGACCTGAACGGAGACCTCCTCGTCGGGCAAGCCCTCGAGGTGCGCTGTTCCGGTGTCGTCCGTCTCGGCCCGCACGCCACGGCCGGACGCCGGATCGGCGCGGACTTGGACGCCGACAGCCGGTCCGCCGGTGGAGTACAGGACCCGCACGATCAGGGATCGATCGCGCACCGGTGGAGTGTCGTCTGCGGTGACGACGAGGTCCGACGCGCCGGCCAGCACTCCACTGAGCAGCCCGCGCCAGGCCGTGCTCGTCGAGCTCACGCGACCGTCCTCACTTCGCTGCGAGCGCCGGCCGGTCACGACGAGATCCAGCCGCTCTCCCTCGGGCACTTTGAACGAGAACCGACCGTTCGCATCGGTCTCAGCGTAGCCCACGCTCTCGTCGGAGCCGGCCCGGCGTGCCTGGATCGACATCGACGCCATCGGGTTCCCGTCCCGATCGCGAAGCTCCCCCGCCACGCGGGTCGCGCGCCGGATCGTGACGTGGATCGTCTGCCCCTCGGGGGTGACCGGACCGACCTTGCTCAGCACCCAGGGCGAGTTCAAGAGCGTTGCACACGAGAATCGGATGTGGCCCGTCGGCAGGCCGCGGAAGTGGACGATGCCGTCACGATCGGAGTGGAGCGACAGGAACTTCCCGCGTCCCTCCACCCACCCGAAGTTGCCATACGCCTGGACCGGAATGCCGGTCAGCGCAGCGCCGCTCGCGTCGACGAGCCGAAGCGAGATGGCGCCCGACCCGGCCGTCGCAATCTGGACGTCGAGAACGTCGCGTTCCGGAGGGACGACGACGTACACCGGCTGCGCCGCCGGTATGTCCGCAGCGTCCACGGACACTCGATATCGGCCGGGCGCCAGGTCGGCGAATCGGAAGCGACCGAGGTCGTCCGTGCGGCGCCTCTCCGACACCGAATAGGCACCGCTCGGGCGCGGTCCGCGATCATCGGCGACGGCGGAGAGCGTCACCCAGACGCGCGTGATCGGCCGGCCGCCCGAGTCGGTGACAGCGCCCTCGACGCGACGTGCGATCGGGAGCACGACATCGCCCAGATCGACCGTCCCACGCGGCGCCGCAGGTGGATCGAAGTCGATCGTCGTGCGGCCGGCTCCGTCGGCGTGAACCGTCATCGTGTGCGCAGCGTCGTGGCGGAGTCCGGAGAGTGCGATGCGCCCGTCGGCGTCGGCTCTCGCCATGAGCCGGACAGCGCGGCGGCCCTCGCTCCACGGGGCGCGGACCGCAACGAGCGCTCCCGACGCAGGCGAGCCGTCGGGCAGGAGGAGTCGCGCGACGAGCGAGTCGCCGGCTTCAAGCGCGAAGTCGATGACCTCGGTTTCACCGACGCGGCGAGTCACGGTGAGATAGCCTTCAGCGGCGACTTGGATCAGCGTGGTGCGCGTCCACGCCGAGGACTCATAGCGCCCTTCCGCGTCCGTGAGCTCCGTCTGTGCGTCGACGCTCAGCGAACCGACGCGGGCGGACTCGATCGACGCCCCCGTCGCAGCGTCGGTCACGCGGCCCGTCACGGACGCGCCGAGCGGGATCGTGACGTCGATCTCAACGCGCCCCGTCACGGGGACGTCCACGGACTCGTACGTCGCCACTCCCGATACGGCGTCACTGACGGAGACTCGGGCCCACCCGGCGGCGAGCCCGATGACGGTGGCGACACCGGACTCGTCGCTCGTCGCGGCGAGCGTCTGCCCGATTCCGTCGTACGTGCTGCCGACGGTGTGGCGCAACGTGCGCGCTTCGACGGTCGCACCTGGCACCGCCGCACCCGCCGCGTCGCGCACGCTCACGCTGAGCGAGGCTCCCCGACGCAACACGATGTCGGACCGCTCCCCCGCCTGGCGATGCTCCAGCCGCAGCTCGGCGAACCCATCCGCGGTGACCCGCAGATCGACTCTGACGCCACGCGTGAGCCGCAACGCGTACGTGCCGTCGACGGCCGACACGGCTGAGGGACCGGTCTCACGCTCCTCGCGGTTCTGGATGCCGACCGCTCCGACACCGATCCACGGGCACCAGTCCGTCCGGATCGCAGCGCCGGTGATGGGTGTCCCGTCCTCGTCCACGATGCGGCCGAACAGGTCCAAGGTGCGATCGCAGGATTGGAGGTCCACCGGCGGTGGCGGAGGACGCAGCGCGTCGGGCGCCGTGTGAGTCACGTCCGCGTCGTTCGTACCAGCGACGTCGCGTGCGCGGTCGACGCGCTGCCGGTCGGTCGCAGCGAGATCCGTCGCTCCACCGTCGACGTTCGTCGTCGTACCGGCCGACGGACGCGTGACCAGTACGGCGCCGGTGATGCCGAGCCCCAGGAGTACGAGCGCAGCGCTCCCGAGGGCGATCTTCTTCGCGGACATGAGAGCTCCCGTGGCGGCTGCGCCGGTCAGCACCAGGGGCGCGCCAGGCGCGGGCGCCCGATCGAGCCCCAGCAACGGAAGCAGGACGACGGCGAGAGGCTGTCGATCGTCCGTGAGGTCGTCGCGCAAGCGCGCCAGACCGCGATGCACCCACGTGCTGACCGTCGCCGCCGGCGCGTTCATCCGCGACGCGATCTCCCGTGGCAGGATGCCGTCGAAGAACCGGAGCACGATGGCGGTCCGATACGGCTCTGCGAGTCGATCGACGGCCTCCACGAGTCGCCGATGCGTATCCAGTTCTGCCGCCACGTGAGACGTCGCCGGCACGGTCTCGGAACGCGCCGCACGCTCTTCGCGCCGCGTCCGACGTGACCGATCACGATGCGTCCTCGCGGCCAGGTTGCGCACGACACGTACGAACCACGGCCCGGCCGGGGTGCCGCCGCGGGGCGGTCGTTCGATCGCCGCCACGCACGCATCTTGCACGAGATCTGCCGCCGTCGATTCGTCGGCGACAAGCCGACGCGCCAGACCACGCACGCGCTCGGCAGCATCGATCAGGTCTTCAGGGCGAAACGTGCTCTCCATGTCTGCTTCCATGAGGAGGTTCCCGCGCCCCCCTCGGCTCTTTCACGAATTCGAAGTCGACGCGTCACCGTGCGCCAACTCGATGATCGCACGATGGACCGCGATCGCTGTGCGCATCGATTCAGCGGCGTGACGCGGCAACTTTGCGACGGCGACGGCGCACCTGGACGCCGTCCACTCCACTGGCGCGCGCACCCGCCCCCGCCGGACGCGGTAACACCTCGGTCGTCGACTCGGAGAAGCCAGTAGGGACACGAAGAGGAGGCCGAGATGATCAGCGCGAAGACGAGCGTCCACCTGCACCTGCTGGATGTCATTCCGGCGGTGGTGGTGGCAGAGGTCACGGACGGGCTAAAGGCCAGGGGCCTCGACCCAGAGCTCCACGACGGATCCTTCGACCCGGAGGCCGACCCCGTGCCCGCCCTGCGGTTCCTGGAGGGTCTCGGACCCCAGCAGACGCGACCCCACGTCTACCTGACGTCGCGGTCGCTGAGCGGCGCCGGCGCGCGACCGGTGATGGGCCACGCGAACCGGGACCGGGACGCAGCGATCATCTCCCTGCCCCAGCGACCCGGGGAGTCCCGCTTCGACGCCCGCGTGGCCGACCGCGTCCTGAAGCTCGTGGTGCACGAGTTGGGCCGTCTCGCGGGTCGCGCGCACTGCGACGATCTGCGCTGCGTGATGTCCCACGCCGACACGCCCTCGGAGCTCGACGCGCAGGCCGCATCACTGTGCGCGATCTGCTCCGACGATCACCGGTAGCCTTCCCCGGGAGGAGGGCTCACACGGATGGCGGACGCCTGGACGCGGGACCCACTAGCGGCTGGCGGCGGAGAACCAGGAAGGACCGGCCGGTGAACGACGCTCCGGCGGAACGATCCGGCTTCCGAGCGGGGTTGGTCGAGCCCAACCTCGTGAGCATCCTCGTGGCGGCGGTCGTCGTCGCCGCGGGCGCGGGCGGCCTCTTCTTGGGACTGGACGAGGGACGCGCGGCATCGCACCTCGGCCTGCTGGGCGCGGGACGCGGGAAGCATGCGGTGCGGACCACCACCGAGGTCCTCGCGCTCCGCGAGAACCCGCCCACCCGGCCGACCGTACTGGTGCTCGGGAGTTCCGCGATCCGCAACTGCGTGGACGTCGCCCTCCTGGAGGAGTCACTCGCCGGTGTCGGTGACGACGGAGTGGAGGTGGTCGGACTCTGCAGCGGCGGGCAACCCATCGCGATCTCCCACGGCATCCTCGAGCACGTGCCGGACGACCTGCGCGGCGTGGTCCTGCTCGGCGTCGGCATCCGTCAGTTCTCGACTCCGGCGCGGGTGGACGCGCTCCTCGGCCAGGAGCCGCGGCTGGGGCTGCGGGCGGAGGCCATCGACGCGGCTATCCGGGACGCCGGCGCCGTGCCACGCAACCGCGCGGGACTCTATGCGTGGGACAACCGCACGTTCATCGTGCCGCGGTTGATGACCGGTCTGCCGCGGAACCTCTTCCACAGGTCGGAGCCCTTCATCGCCATGCCGCGGCGTGGGCGCAAGCCGCACGGCGAGCGGCGGTATGCAGAGACCCTGGACCGCATGCGCGACTGGCTCGCCGGGTACGCAGACAACGCGGACCGCACTGCGCAGCAGCTCGACCACGTCGCTGCCCACCTGGCCGCCCGCGACGGCCTCACACTGGTGATGATCGAGAGCCCCATCAACCCCGCCTTGCTCCAGGAGCCGGGGATCGCGGCGCGGAGCGACGATTGCCGCAAGCGGCTCGATGCCATCGCCGCCCGCCACGGTGCGCCGTTCCTGCGGATGCACGAGACAGCCGCGCTCCTGGAGAGCGACTTCCTGGACGCGACTCATCTGCGCACGCCGGAGTCGAGTGCGAGATACACGGAGCGCGTCGCCGACGTGCTCACCCGCTCGTCCATCGGACTGGGAATCGAAACGGGAGTCGGTCGTGACCCGCGGTAGTCGCGCACGCGCCCTGGGCTGGGTCGTCCAGGGACTGTTCCTCGGCCTGCTGTGCTTCGCCGCTCTGCTGCAGATGCTCGTGATGTCGGGGGGCGCCGTGGTGTTTCGCTACGAGGGGTTCTGACGGCGCGCGATGCACCTCGACCCTGTGTTCTGGGCGCTCATCTTCGGCGCGCCGGTGGTGTTCTGGCTCCTGCCCGCGCGGCTGCGGTACGGGTTCCTCACGGCGGCCTCGATCGGCTATCTGGCCACGCGCGACTGGACCAGCGTGGCGGCGCTGCTGGGGTGGAGCGTCCTGTTCTTCCTGGTCGCCCCGAAGGCGTTGGCGTCGGGGTCCTCGCGTAGGAGGGTGAGCCTCGGCCTGGTGCTCGCGATCCTCGGGTACCTCGTGTTCTTCAAGTACGCGCCGCCGCTCTGGAACGCGCTGGCCCCGGACGACAGCGGCATGTCAGTGGTGTTGCCCCTCGGCATCAGCTTCTTCACCTTCAAGCTCATCCACTATGCGTTCGCCGTGCGCGACCGGCAGGTGACGGATCGCTCCCTCGCCACGTTCCTGTCGTACGTGTTCCTGTTCCCCGCGTTCACTGCGGGCCCCATCGAGCGCTACGACCACTTCTTGGAGCACCGCGAGGACCGCCTCACCGTCGCGGCGGCCGCCGCGGGACTGACGCGGATCGCCCACGGGTTGGTGAAGAAGTTCGTCCTCGCGGAGATCGTCGTGCGCCAGTGGTTGCTGAACGGAGCCACCGCCGCCGACGTCGTCGCGCGGGCCCATGAACTCGGTGTGCCGGGCACGTGGGGGTTCCTGGCGGCGTCGCTGCTCTACGCGTACTTCGACTTCGCTGGGTACTCCGATCTGGCCATCGGCGGCAGCCGTCTGTTCGGCCTGCGGATCATGGAGAACTTCAACCATCCGCTGACGTCGGCGGGCATCGGTCAGTTCTGGAAGCGATGGCACATGACGCTGGCGGGTTGGTGCCAGGCATACGTCTACATGCCGGTCATGGCGCGGACCCGCAACCCCGTCGTGGCCGTGTACGCGACGTTCGTCGTGATGGGTCTGTGGCACGAAGGCAACCTGAACTACCTGTGTTGGGGGCTGTACCACGGCACCGGCGTGGTGGTGGCGCTCTCGTGGGCGCGGACCTGCCGGAGACGGGGCTGGGCGCGGCCATCGGGGAGAGTCAGGACGGCGCTGGTGATCGCGGCGACCCTGCTGTTCGTGACGGGGAGCTCGATCTTCAGCACCACGAGTCCCCTCGGAGCGGACGCCATGCTGCGCCTCGGCGCCGCCGCTCTCGGACTACCGATCGGAGGCGCTGAGTGACCGTGACCCACGACGACCTGATGGCGTTCCTCCGGGACGGACTCCACGTGGACACGTCGAGCATCGACACGGACACGGCCCTGTTCACGTCGAGCCTGATCGACTCGTTTGCGATGGTCGAGTTGATCGTCTTCCTGGAGAAGGCGGGCGAGATCAGGATGCCCCCGGCGGACGTCACGCTCACGAACCTCGACTCGGTCGGCGCGATGCTCGCCTACTGCGCGACGCGGGCGGACTGACCGCTAACGTGCGCCGCGATCAGGGCGGCGACGTCCTCGTGACGTTCCACCATGCAGTGGTGCCCGACGCCGGGCAGGATCACGTGCTTCGACGGCGCGGCCAGCCGCTCGCCGAGACGGTCCGCGAGGTCCAACGACGCAACGGCGTCCACGCTTCCGGAGATCAGCAGGACGGGACCGGACACGTGCGCCACCCACGGGCTCAGGTCGTGGCTCCAGAAGTCGCGTAGCTGACGGCAGTACCGCAGCGTGCTGTTTGCGGAGTCGAACGGCCCCACGAGATCCGGCTGCACGGAGCGGGGCACGAGCCGCAAGACGGCCTCTGCGAACGCCCGCGCGTCGGAGAACGCAGCGGGGTCCAGGGTGGAGCCCGTCGCCACCTCCCGCAGGATCATCGAGATCTGCGCGGCCAGCCGCGGCTCGTCCGCGACGCGCGCAACGAACCGCTCCATGCGGACTTCCCACTCCGAGTCCCACAGTTCCGAATCCGAATCCACGGCCCCGTCCTCGGACCAGTTCTTGTACGCCCCGGACAACAGGGTGGTACTGCGGAACCGACCCGGCGCCCGCGCATGCAGGCGGAGTGCGAACTTGGCCCCCGTGCACCACGCCACAAGATGGCAACGCCCCACGTTCGCGTGGTCGAGGGCGTCGATGATGCCCTCCACCTGGGTCTCGAAACCGGAGGGCTGGCTGGGTCCGTCGTACGTGCCGGGAGGGTTCCAGAGCAGGAGCCGGTGACGATCTCGAAGGTGGAGGACGATCCATCTCCACAACCGCTCCCGCTGACCGAGTGCGTTCAGGATCAGGATCGGCGTGTGGTCGGCGTCGCCGGTGACGAGCAGGCCCGGATTGCCGCCGTCCGTGAGATCGAGGTCCGTGGGTTGGAGGTCCGCGAGACCCGCCTCGGCGGCGGCCGCGATCCGCACGTTCGCCGCGTCCCGCGCGGCCCAGTACGCCTGCACGCGACCGACGTCGACGTCCCCACCGAGGCGGGACTCCCCCGGCGCTCGCGGAAGAGGAGGTCCACCGCAGTGAGACGGTCGAGCCCCTCCACCTCGACCATCTCGATGCCGAGCTCCGCCGCGAGTGCGGCCAACCCGTCCTGCTCACCGGACGCGACGCACAGCGGGCGCCCGTCGAAGTACGACGGGACTCGGTCACGGATGTCCCGGCCGGTCTCGTACAGAGCGTCGAGGGTGCCGAGGACCGCCTCTGACAGGCGGCTGCGAGCCGCCCGCACATCCGGCTCGTCCAACTCACGTCTCACGGCGAGAGCACGTCGGGCCAGTGCGCAGGATCGACTCCGAACGCGCGCACGCAGGCGGTCTGCCACCGCTCGATCCCGAACCCGACACAACCCGAAAACGCCGGCTCCCCGGTGGGCAGACGGATGTCGAACCGTTCGCCGAAGAAGTTGCGGTGGAAGTTCACTGACGACAACGCGACGCCCTCGTCGTCGAGGAACTCGTGCTTCACCGGTGCGAGCTTCTGCAGGACGAGTTTGGGGTCGTCGGCCCGGAAGAACGGATCCGTGGCGGCGCGGTGGGTGAACGGCAGCCCGGCGGCGTCCAGCTTGGCGCGAATGACGTCGGACTGGGCGGACAGGAACTGCGCTACGACGTCGGACTCGCCGAAGCAGACGATCTCGCGCATGGTGAAGTGCCACTGCCGCGTGCCCTCGGCATAGCTCTCTTCCCGGCGAAAGCAGGGCGAGACCAACGTGATCTCGAAGGGCGACGGGACCGTCTGCCCGGCGAAGTGATCGAACGCGGCGTAGCACGCTGAGGGCGCGAGCATGAACTCCGCCGCGTCGAGCTGTGCCGGTTCGAGTTGGCAGGGCTCGACTGTTCCGGGCTCAGCGGAGGCGGGCTCAGCGGCGTCGGACCGGGCGTCCGACAACGTCGTCGCCAGTTCACCCAGGCGCTCGCGAGCGACCGGCGCGACGAACGTGCCCAGGTGCGGGAACGACCGGAAGTAGTCGCACGTGTGCATGGAGCCGACGGACACCACCGGTGGGAACGAGTAGTCCACCGCGCGGGGACCCGCCCACGACCGGAAGACGCTGTCCAACCGCTCGGCCACCGCGACGTCGGCGCCCCACGCAGTACGCAGCCCGTGGGAGAAGCGGGAGCCGGACGGGGTCGGTGTGGAGTCCATGCCGGTCACGGGGTCTTGAAGAACCGGTTCCAGATGGCGTCGATGGTGCGGAAGTCGTCCAGTCCCAGACCGTTCATGTCCAGTCCGGCCCTGTCCACGGGCCTGCCGCTCAGTTCTTCGATCAGCAGGATCAGATCCACGAACCGCAGGGAGTCCAGGATGCGGCCGGTGACGATGTCCTGGTCGTGGGCGATCCGCTCGATGGGGTGACTCGTGTGCGCGAGCAACCACCCCTCGATGGCGGTCTTCGCGTCAGCCTCCGTCTCCGTCTCCGGACTCCGATCCGTCATGCCGCCTGCTCCGGCCCGACGAGACCGAGCTTCGTGAGGAACCCGCGCGAGCGGACCGTCGCCGCTGCGTGCAGGGATCGGACGCCCTCGCTGGCGAGCGCCTGCCGGCGGAGCGCGTACGCGTCGTCCAACCCGGCGTCCTGGTAGACGCGGGGGTTGGCCAATCGTTCGAGCATCACCGTCATGTAGCGATCGAGATAGGCGCCGATGGCGAGGAGACGACCTGCTCCCGCCGTCTGCGCCAGCCGCTCCACGAGATCCTCGAGATGCGCGCGGCCGAACGAGATGTGTCGCGCCTCGTCGTCGATGTGGATCTGGTGGATCCGGCGCACCGTCGAGTCGATGGACGGGTCCCCCACCACCGCACGGTTCAGGTGGTCGAACATCTCCTCCATGAGCAACGCCTGGGCGTAGAAGACGAGGTCCGTCTCCTCCTTCGGTCCGTCCGCCGGGAACGGGAAGCCGTGATCGGGATAGACGCCACCCGCGTACCGCGTGCAGAACTGGGAGAACAGGTACATGTGCTTGTTCTCCTCATCGATGAGCGCGTGCAGGTACTCGGCATGCGACGCGGTCGCCGGCTCGTGGATTCGCGCCGCCAGACCCGCGACGTAGGCCTTCTCGCCGTGGAGCAGGACGGAGAACAGGTTCGCGCACTCGAACAGCGAGAGGCGCCTGCGGCCGGCGCGGTCGAGGGCGTCGAACGCACCGGTGTCGACGATGGAGATGAGCCGGTCCGGCAGACACTGCGCGTCGTCCCCCACCGACTCCGGCCAGTCGACGATCTCGTACGGGTCGCAGAACGCCGCGCGGGTCAGATCCATGAGCCGCGCTGTCCGGGGCGGCATCGTCAGCGGCGGCGCTGTCCGGGGCGGCGTTGTCTCGGGCGGCATCCGGGATGCGCGCCCGGCCGGGTCGTCAGTGCTCATTGGGCCTGATCACCCGGCTGGTCACTCGGCGGCTCGCCCGGCTCCCCACTCTGCTGGGCCTTCATCCCCTGGACCCGAAGGCCGAGCTCGTACCGGCGGCGGGCTTCCGCGGCCGACGGACTGTCCGTCGTCGGCACTGCGTCGTAGCCCAGATCAACCAGGGTCGGATTGACGACCTCCGCGAGCATCCGGATCGTGGCTGGAGGCAGGGCCGTCCACCGTCCCACGCTGGAGGCGTCGATGGCGTCGCGGCTGTGGGACTTCCAGTCGTCGATCCCCGCGGACTCGTGGGACCCGAGCGCCCGGTCGATGACGCCCGGATCGAACTCCGCTCCGATGGCCGAGAACACCCGCGACAGCTCGCGTTCCGGCTCCGCGCACAGGTCCTCGTAGCGCACGACGACGGAGTCCGCTGCGTGTCGCGCGGCGAGGGCGGCGATCCGGCTCGCCAGGTCCACCCAGACGTGGGCGAGGGCCTCCAGCGGTTGGGAGTAGCGCTTGATGTACGCGTGGATCGCGTCGACGTATCCGCCGGTCTTCGTCGTGGCTTCGTCCATGGAGGAGACGACGTCGAGACCGTGCCGCTGCAGACAGATGAAGTGGACGTGCCCCGCCACCAGCGGCTCCAGACGGTCGAGGAGGAACGCGTCGAACGCCGTCTTCTCCGCCCAGCGGGGCTTCCCCGCAGCACGGGCGTGGTCCCCCATGAACGAGAATGCGAACTCCCGCAGGCGCCGGAGCACCTCGTCCTCGCCGAAGCCTGCGAACGACAGCCCGGCCAGCGCACCGATGTCCAGGCCCGACGCGAACGTCTCGCGGTGCAGGAACCGGGCGCAGCCATTGAAGAGGTACGTCTCGCCGGGACACGCGATGTCGGGGTGGGCGTTCAGGACACGGCGCATCAGCGTCGTGCCGGACCGGGGTGTCCCGAGGATCAAGATGCCCTCGCGCACCACGCCTACGCTCCGGGACCAGGGATTGTGGACATGTCGGTCTCGCCAAAGTGGCGCGGCGCGCTGCTTCGCCGGCCCCAGGGCAGTCTACCCCGACCCGGCGCCCGCCACGGATGCCGTCCGGGCGTCCACAGCAGCGACGCAAGCGTGTCGGGCTGGGACTGTTCCACCGAACGCGTTCCGCCGGGTGCGTTCTTCCGGCTGACGCGATACGCCCACGGCGAGTACCCGGCCTGCCAACTCCGCGCCGCGCTGCCGAGCCGGGCGTGGCGCGTTCGCAAGAGCCGACCTATCCTGGCCTCACATGGCGCACGCCGACTGGTCACGGTTGCTGGCATGACTCTGACGAGGGCATTCGCCTCGGTCGCCGGATCCGCCGTCGTCTGCTCGGCCATCGGGGCGGGCATCGGGTGGTCGATCGGAACCCACGCTCCGGACCTGTATCGCCGCTGGTTCGACGCCGGCGACGCGGCGGACTTCGACCCCGTTCAGGTGGGGCTTGGTCTCGGACTTGTTCAGGGGCTGGTCGCCGGACTCGTCGTCGGTGTCGTGATCGTCGCGCTCGTGACCTGGTACGACGTCACCATCGCGCGCGCCGACGACTCCACGGCCGGTTCGATGCGTTGACGGCCGACACCGTCGCCGCGAGCTAGCGACGCCCTCGTGAACGACCCCGGATTGCCGATTCCCTCTCCCGGACCGGGTGCTGCGACGCGGGACACCTGGGAGTAGGCGGCGCTCCGTTCGATACTGACGCTCATGTCGCTCGACCGCCCCGTCTTCATCCTTGGACCGCACCGCAGCGGCACGACCGTGCTGTACCGCGTGCTCGGACGGCAGGACGACATCGGGTACCTGAACCGCTACGACCGCCGTTGGCCGGCGAGGATCGCCACCCTGATGGGGCGCTGGGGCGACGACCTGCCGCACGAGGCGCAGCGCTTCTGGGATCGCGCGCGCGTCGGCGACGATGACGTGCTGCTGGCCGAGCACGCGGCGCCGGCTGTCCGGGATCGCTTCACACGCCGGATCGAGGCCACTCTCCGGACGCGAGATCGCACGCGCTTCCTGTGCAAGTACCCGCGGCTGTCGCTGCGCGTCGGATGGCTCGACGCGATGTTCCCCGACGCGTACGTCGTGCACCTGATCCGCGACTGGCGCGCGGTCGTCAACTCCACCGCCGTGCGGCACCACAAGCGCGAGGGACGCGAGGTCGACTGGTTCGGTGTGCGGATGGAGGGCTGGCGCGAGCTGCGCGGCGCGCCCGTCGAGGAGATCGCGACGCGGCAGTACATCGCCTGCACGCGCGCGCTCGAGACCGCAGCGGCGGCGCTGGGCGAGCGCTACGTTCCCGTGCGCTACCACGAGCTCTGCGCGGAGCCGGAGAACCAGGTGCGACGCATCCTCGAACGCGTCGAGCTCGCTTGGTGCAATCGCGTGCGGCTGGCGTTGGAGCGCGCGGGTCTCAAGAGCCGCAACCAGCGCTGGCGCGAGACCCTCGGCGAGACCCGCGCCGACGAGCTGCGCGAGATCGCTCCCGACCTGCTCGCGCGCTACGAGCAGGACGCGCCTCCGGCATCCGCGTGAACCCGGGCTGGCGAGAGTGCCGCCACGGTGGGAGGCGGGAGCGGGGTTGAGTTGGTTGACGTGGTTTCCAGCGTCCCCACCTTCACGAAGGCGCTACCCGTTCACTCCTGCTGTGCCTGCCAGCGGGCGATGGCCATCTCGTCGAGAAGGCGTCGCATCCGCGCCACGATCGAGGCGAAGTCGGCGACCAGGAGGACGTGACCGCTGTCGATCTCGCTGATACCTCCGATGCCCGCGTACTTCGTCGAGAACTGCGACAGAGCCTGGCGCGCGCGAGCGCCATCCACGCCCTCCGGCAACGAGAGTGCGCAGGCGATGTGCACGCCCTCGCGGCCCTGGTACTCGTGCAGATCGTCCTCGGAGATGAATTGCGGGTTCGACGTCATCCTGGTGCTGGCGTGGTCCATCGCGACCCACTGCTGGCGTGACACGGGACCCAGCGGCCGTATGGACAGGTCGTGTTGGGCTCCGACATCTTGGGCCCACGCGATCAGATCGCGCCGATCGATGCGCGGGGCACCGGAGAATCGGATGCGCTTCGCGTGGATGATGGCGCTGTCCGTGTCCCAGAACACGATGTGTCCCGTGTGCTCCTGGATCAGGCCGAAGATCTGCTTCCACGTGTAGCCCTCGCCCGGCTCGGGCAGCACGATCGGGTCGCTCACGGCCGGCGGCTTCCACGTCTCGAAGCGGTCACGCCGGTCCATCTCACGCTGCGGACGGCGCAAGCGCGGCGGCGCCGCGGGCGCCACGTCCTCCTCGATCACGACGTCGGTCACCACGGTCATCGCGCCGAGGAACTCGCGTTCCTCGACGATCTCCGTGCGGCTGTGCGCGCACCCGGCGGCAACGAGCAACAGCGCGAGCGGAGCAACGAGCGAGATCACGGACTTCGTGGGCATCGGGACCTCCTGTTGGAAGGCGGGACCGTGGAGGGCGAGACAGGGGAAACGACCACAACTGACTCCATCCACCGGGCGTTGCGACTCCGAGGTTAGTTGACGCAGTTTCCACTGTCCCCACGTCCACCCCCGGGACCCGCGCACGAGGTCCTCGGAGGCCTCAGTCATCGGAACTCGGCGGCGCGTCCGACCCACTGCGCGCTACGATCCGGCTGGCGAACGCTGGGGAGCGTCTGCCGAGGGAGGGAAGCGCAGCCATGCGTAACAAGCGATCTGTCGTCGCGTGGACGACCATGCAAGTGGCGTTCGTCCTGACGCTCGTCGGTCTCGGTGCCTGCGCCGGCCCCATCGCGATCTCACGACCGGCCGAGCCGGGCGCCGTCGGCATCCCGTACAGCCTTCCGCGAACCGTCACGACCGTCACCGCTACGATCGGCGTCACCGAGGGCGCCACGCCGCAGCCGACGATGAGCCTCGCCGTGGCGACGACGACTGTCGCCGACGGCGCTTGCCAGTACGTGCTGGAGCATCAGACGAGCGACTCCAGTTCGGACCAGCTGAACGTCGGCGTCGGCGCCTCCGGATTGCTCGGGACGATCAACGCGTCGAGCACACAGGAGGGCACTGCCATCCTCGACGCGGCGCTCAACACGGTCATTGCGGGAGCCAAGCTCGCGGCGTCGGGCGGCGCGTTCGGACTCCAGTCGACTGGCGGCGTCGGCACGAAGACGCCCGGGCTCGCGGATGTCGATGCGCGCATGCTCGCGGAGCTGCGCCGCGTCATCGGGACGCACACGATCTACTGGCCGCTCCCGAAGAACGGCTACGCGAGCGAGACGATCACTCCGTTCCCAGAGGATCCCAACTGGACGCTCGTCATGAGCATCGAACCGGTCAGCGAAGAACGCCGGACCGGTGACGAGAACGTCGCACCCGCTACGCGTGATTGCTCAGTTGGCGAGGTCGCCGGCGTCTTGGTGCGTGGCATCGAGCCGTTCGTCATCACGGCCGAGCTGCGTTGGAAGTTCGACCTGACGAAGGCCGAGTCGACCGCGCTGGGAACAGCAGACGCGAACGCGCTCTACGCACGCAACATGTCGAAGGACACCAGCGGTATCTGGGGCTACCACGGCACGCTGATGAGCGCGACCGGACTGGCCGCCGTACCGGACTACTCGCCCGTGGCCGTGGTTCCGATGAACCGCGCGATGTTCGTCACGGTGGCGAACAACCTCACGTTCACGGGTGGAGTTCTCACTGGTTCCGAGGTCACACGACCGAGCCCGATCGCCGCTGTCGCTGGGTTCCCGGAGAAGGTCGCGAACGCGCTCGTCGCGCTGCCCGCTGAACTCGTCCAGGTGCGCATCAACTCACTCTCGACCGCCACGTCGCTGGCCACCGCGGAGACGACGGCTGCGGCCGCGACGCAGACGTCACGAGCCACCGCGATCGACAACGCCGCGACGCTGCGGAACGCCTACCTGGACGCTCTCGGTCCAGCCAACGCCGCGCTCGCAGCCTGGCAGGCCGCCATCGGTGCTGACGACGAGGGCGCGAAGAGGATTGCGGCGGCCAAGGCCATGTACACCGCGAACGACGCCGCGGCGAAGGCCGGGATACCGGCACCGTTCGCGTCGGGCGACTTCCCGAGCGGCCTGCGATAGCGGGACTCCGATGCGCCGCAAACTTCGACGCGTCGTGGACATGCTCGCCCACGGGGGTGATGCGAAGGTCCACGCATCGCTGAAGGACGAGGCGGAGGTCCTGCGCAAGCAGTGCATGAAGTGGCTGCACGGCAAGGGCGTACAGGGCATCGGGATCTCGCGTCGCACGACGGCCGGTGAGGAGCACCCCCACCTTGTGGTGAAGGTGTACGTGAAGAAGAAGATCTCACTCGCGAAGCTCAGCGAGCCGGTGCCGAAGTTCGTGAGGTCGAAGATCCTCGCGATGGACATCGAGTTCGACGTCGAGGAGGTCGGCGAGTTCTCGTTCCACGCGGTCAACACGGGACGGGTGCGCCCGGTGACCCCGGGGTTCAGCGTGAGTCCGAGAGTCGGCGGTGCGGGCACAATCGGCTGTCTGGTGAAGACGGCGGACGACTCAGAGTCGACCTACCTGCTCAGCGCGGGTCACGCACTGCTGAACGGCCGCTCGGGCAGCATCGGCGACGCTCTGTTCCAGCAGGGAATTGAGGACCTGGGCGAGGCGACGGCAGCACAGATCGCCACCGTCACGAACGCGTGTGACATCTCATTCGGCGGCACAGGGTTCACGAACCTCTGCGATGTCGGCATCGCGAAGTTCGACGACGGGATCGCGTTCGATCCGGCGATCCCGGACATCGGGGTACCCGGCGCCGTCAACCCGAGTCTGCGCACCGGGATGACGGTGCAGAAGACCGGCCGCACGACCGGCCACACGACCGGGCAGATCACAGACATCGACTTCCAACTCGCGATGAACATGCGAACCGACGTGGACGGCACGACACAGCGAGCCGGGTTCCGCGCACAGGTGCTCTGCACGCGCTACGCCGATCCGGGCGACAGCGGATCGGCGATCTGCAGCACGGCGGGACGCCTCCTCGGGTTCCACCTGGCGGGCTCGAACACCCACAGCGTGTTCAGCCGAGCCCTCCCGGCGATGAACAGCCTCGGACTCGTCCTCGCGGGCGCATCCTGACCGGCGCCATCGACGATCGGCGGAGACCTGCGCCCCTGGAGGGTCCCCGGTTCCACGCGATCGATGGATCGACGGGCGCAACGCCTCACGCCATCCGCACAGTTCCGGACGTCGTCCCGATCTCCTAGAAGAGCTTGCAGACGTCGCTCGGGTCGGGCTTCTCGGAGGTGAGGGTGTAGTCCTCCCCCGCAACCGGAAGCGACTCACACAGGCAGAGCTTGTCCGCGCTCGCGTTCGCGCACTGGAGCACCGCCTGGTAGTGCGCCGAGGCGTGGTTGTCGATGATGAAGTTGGGATCGATGTGCCACCGAGCGTCCTTGTAGAAGGCGATCAGGAAGCGGCTGGGTACGTGCTGGTAACCCATGCTCTCCGGCGGCACGCAGGGCACCCGGTCGAACACGTTCTGGACGCGCAGCGTGCGCGTGGTCGGGTCCTGTTGCGCTGCCTGTTGGCCGTAGAACTCGACGAATTCCGCGTTGCCGACGCGAGGGCAGGCGAAGTTGATGTTCGATGCCCGGATCGTGGGACGCGACAACGCGACGTCAAGAGTGAACAGTTCACTCAGGGACGAGCCGAGGCTGTGCCCGGTGATCCAGAGCTCCGCGACGGGATACTCCGAAGCCGCGTAGCGATCGAGCAGCGCGAACACCTGCTCCTGCATCGACTTCGTCGTCTCCGAGGACAGTGAGTAGACATCGACGAATCCGGACTCGACGGCCACCGCTTCGGGCACGGTCACGGTCTTGTCGAACGGGGTGAACGGCTTCTTCTCGACTCCCATGTCATCGAGCACATCCATGACCGAGGCCGTCCCGCGGAACGCGAACACATAGCGATGCGGCGACGTGGTCGCGCGCAACACCACGCCGTAGATCTCCGTGGTGCGATCCATGCCGAACAGCGAGTCGACGCCGGTCCAGGTATCGACAATCTCGTAACCAGGCGGCGGTTCCGGCGGTGTCGGCGCCACGTCGAACACCCGATAGGCCAGGATGCTGGCCTCGATCAGGAGCAGTGTCTTGTCCCAGTCGATTCCCTGCGCGTGACTCATGCCCGACTCCTCTGTCCCCGCCCTTGGGCGACCGCCGACAAGTAGAAACTCTCGGCGCCGCGCGGCGCGAGAGCCATGCGGACTCCACGCGGGCGGCGCCGAAGATCGACGCCGCCCGGGTGTGTGGTCGTCACGAAGAGAACGTGGCCGGTCAGGGCCCTCTGGCGGGTGTCGTTGTCGGCATCGCCGTCGTCGCTACCGTCGCGTGGCACGGCGTCGCGTCTCAACGGGCGCGGACGGAGTTAGCCGACGCGGCGCCGTGCCTCGACGGGTTGGTTCCGTCGCCGGGGTCGCCTGCCGCCGGCAACTCGCTTGTTGCCGCGCGTCTGCCGGTCGGCATGTCCGACGGAGACGCTCCGGCCCCTGCCCCGTTCTCCGCGGGCGGTACGAAGTCAGAGCAGATCCCGCGGCGTTCACGGGACTGCCGCAGGTCACCGATGCGCGGAGCCGGACCCTCGGGCCGCGCGAGTCGCCCCCTGCGCGATCCGCCGGAGAACGGGCCGCCGGAGAACGGGCCGTGCACTCGGCGTCCTGCCCGAAGAGTGCGGACTCTGTCCTGACTCCGTAGGGGAGGTGCGGGGACGACCGGGACTGCGATCCCCTCGCTGTCGTGAAGCATCTGATCAGCGACTACCTCCGCAAGAGACTCGGCGTCTAGATCCTCGCCACGGGCGACGGAGCGCGTGCGCCGCAGTGCGAGCTGGGCCCGAAGCCCGATGGGGATTGGATCCTGTAGTCTCTGCTGCGGGAGGACGAGATGCGCATTCGTGCACGCACACTCGTACTGGCCGCCGCGACGGTCGCCGGGCGATCGTGTGCGCACTGCGGATGACGGACGCGGCACGTTCGACATCGGCTTCGGGGTGGTGAACGTCGGCGGGAGCAGCGAGGCCGTGTTCAACTCGACCGGCGCGTCGATGTCCGTGCTGCGCGGAAAGACCGGTGTGCGCATCGACGAGTCGGTGCCGAAGAAGGAGTTCCGAGTTGAGACGCCGCAGGCGTCGATGGGTGTGCGGGGCACGATGTTCCTCGTCGATGTCGAGGACGACGCGACGACTGTGACCGTTGCCGAGGGCAAGGTGAAACTCGGTGCCCGCATGCTCGAAGCGGGCGACGCGGTGCGAGTGGTCGCCGGTGCGGAGGCCGAGGACGCCGACGATCCCGACGACGCGGAGCCACGCTTCGAACGTCTGACCGGCTCGTTCACGTTTCCGCGACTCGAGTGGGTGCTCGTCCCGGCCGGGAAGTTCGAGATGGGTCTGGCCCAGCCGGCGGCGCCGCTCGGTGCGAATGCTCTCGAGCACTCCCCGATTCAGACACTGCAGATGCCGGCGTTTCTGATGACCCGTACGGAACTGACGGTTGGCGAGTTTCGCGCCTTTCGCTCGTGGGCGCTCACGGTCGGTGTGGAGAACGTCGTGCGCACCCTTGTGCCTCCCCGCCGTCGGACCATGGACGACGAGATCGTGGTGCGCGAGACGCCGCCGATGATCGACGAAGAGCCGATCACGCTCCCCTGGTACGACGCGCGCGCGGTCGCCGCCGGATACGGAGCGCGTCTGCAGTCGGACGCCGAGTGGGAGTACGCGTGCTACGCCGGCGCGCGGACGACTCACTGGTGGGGTGATAACGGCAGGGAGTACCGCGACTACGAGTGGCTGGGGGGCAACAGCGGCGAGCGCCCGATCGACGGCGGCAGCGTGTCCCGCGCGGCTCCCGTTCTGAGTCCCGAGAGGATCAAGCAGTTGGGTGTGCGTCCGCGTGCGGTGGGGACGCTCCGGCCCAACAAGTGGGGCCTGCACGACATGCTCGGCAACGTCGTGGAGTGGTGCGAGGACACGCCGCACATGCGGCTGCGCGGTCAGCCGACCGACGGCAGCCCGCGCACGAACGGCGATCCCGCGATCCGCACGATGCGCGGCTGCGGCGTGAGGCAACTCATCCCACAGCATGGCATCTACCGCTCCTCCCGCCCGATCCATGCGCTGACGATCGGCGTGCGCATGGTGCGCCGCATCGCGCAGGAGTGAGGGAAAACGAGAGCCCTGCGCGGCTGGCGAGTACAGAGAACGGTGAATTCCCCGTTCTCGGTGTTCCGATGATTGCGCGCGCGCTCCTAAGATCGGGGCCATGAACATAGACCAGGCGATGGCCCGGCTCGAGGAGCTGGGTGACGAGAAGCGACGGGCGTTCAACGCCAAGCGCGGCGCGGGCGAGAACCAGTTCGGCGTCAAGACCGGCGACCTCCGCAAACTGGCGAAGCAGATCAAGGTCGACCACGAGTTGGGCCTCGCGCTGTGGGAGACGGGCAACGTCGACGCGCAGATGCTGGCGATCTTGCTCGTGCGCCCCAAGGACCTGGCCGCGGACCGGCTGTCTGCGATGGCCCGCGAAGGGACCTGCGAGTGGGTCGCGACCTGGTTGAGCTCCTACGTGATCAAGAAGCACCCGGACAGGGAGTCCGTGCGCGAGGACTGGATGGCGTCGAACGACGCGATGACGGCGCGCGCGGGTTGGAGCCTGACCGCGGGGCGGGTGGTGAGAAGCCCGGACGGGCTCGACCTCGCTGCGCTGCTCGATCGCCTCGAGTCCGAGATGCCCACCGCCCCGCCGCAGGCCCAGTGGACGATGAACACCTCCTTGGTGCAGATCGGCATCCACCACGAGAAGCATCGCGAGCGCGCCCTAGCGATCGGGGAGGCGCTCGGCATCTACCGCGACTACCCCGTGTCGAAGGGCTGCACCTCGCCCTTCGCACCGATCTGGATCAAGGAGATGGTGAGCCGGCAGTAGCGCAGCGGGCTCTGCGTCATGCGGAGCGATGGACTTCACCGGTCGGGGTATCACTCCCTCTTGGCGGCCTCGATGCGAATGAACTCGGGGAGGTAGGACGGCGTGCAGTTCCTGGACACGGGGTCGTCCCTGTAGAGCTCGAGGCGCTCGCCGAGCTGGACGCATCGGGACCTGAACTCACGCTCATGGACACCGATCCAGCCCGCACAGAAGTTCATTGCCCACTGCACCTCGGGATGAGCGCCCCCCATGCTCTCTTCCAGTGAGGCGAGCAGGTCCTCGCTGTTGGGCGGAGGCGTCTGGCCCGTCCACCGCAATCGTGCCTGGCGGTACCAGAACAGGCGCCGCAGCACAGTGGAGTGGTGCCCTTCCCAGGCATCGACGAGCGCGGTGGTTTTCTTGTGCTTCATCAACTGGTTCGCCAGCAGCCACTCGGAGAGCAGATTCCGCTCTTCCTCATCGTGGTCGAGCATGTCGGCGGCAAGCCGCTCGATGGCGTCCTGGCTTAGCCGCTTTCTGTCGAACACCAGGACGGCGAGGAGGCGTGGGTTGAGATCGCGCGTCGACCAGAGCTCCAGGGCGAGCTCGTGATCCACCTTGATCTCCTTCGCACGCTTCTTGATGTCGCTTCGCTTCGTTGCGTCGTCGTTGAGCGCGGATGCGATCCGCTTCGCTGCCGCTGAGGCCATGGTCCTGCTCCGTATCCCGTCGAGGGTCGCTCGACCAAGGTACCGCCGGATGCAACCGGGCGCGCTCCACTGGCGGGAGGAGGATCGACATACCGCGCGCGGCTCACTTCGGCGCGCCAGCCGCCACACATGGTGCCGGGCTCGGGCGCGACTCGAACTGCCGCTCGGGCAAGCCACACGACGCACCCGCTCGCGGGCGGCCAAGATCCTCCGCCGGCACGAGCCCGACACCGAATGGAGTGCTCAGACCGACGAACTGAGCCTGGCTCCGCATGCCGACCTCCGCGCGCTTGCGGCGACTCACGCGTATCGGCTGCTCGACGCCAAGCGTCGGCCCGCCGCGCTTGCGACCATTCGCGACGCGCTCCGCGAGAACCCGTGGTGTGAGCCAGCGTGGATGGCTCTCGTGGATGCATGCGCAAACGGGACATCGACACCCGACGACGCACGCAAGCTGTTCGACGAGATGCTGCGGCTCACCGCCGACTACCCAAGTCTGCAAGTGACCAGCTTCTCGCGACTCCTCCCGACCGAAGGTGAGACGCGGCCGATCCCGATGACCGGCTGGTCGCCGTGGATCGACCGCGCAGCCAAAGCCGCAACCAGCACGGACCGGCCTGACTTGGAGCGTGAGTTCCTGCTGCTGAAGGGTGTTGCGTTGGAGCGGACTGGAGACGCCACCGGCGCGAGCGCCCACTTCCGCGACCTGGTGAAGCGGTTCGCTGGTGCAGACATGCCTCGGTTCCAGCGGGCACTCCGAGTGGTGATGCGCGACCTGAATGGGGATGCGAATCGCGACGAGCGCATTCGCTACATCGCGAAGATGTCGGACGAGCTGCACTACCTCTCGAAGACCGACCGCAAGGCGGGTCGAGTCAGCGCGTTCTACCTGCAGTTCCGTCGCCTGATGTACGAGGACCGCGTGAGCAACGGGGACCAGCGCGGCGCCAACGCGATCCGCCTGAGGATCATGCTCGAGACGCGCCGTCCCGAGGAACAGGAGGAAACGCGCGGCCCGCCCGGTCTCGTCTGGACCGCGACCCTCGGCACAGCCGCGGGAGATCCCATCCCAGATATCTCGAAGCGTGGTGCTCTCATCGGGTGTCGGTTCAGCACGGTTCGTTGGTCCGCAGAGGATGTTCTCCGTTCGTTCCAGCCGCTGTTCCGGACGCGTGATGGTGTCCAAGCCGGAGAGACCTTCGGCACACCGAGCGGAGACGTCGTCGAAGTGCTGGCACCGGAGGGCTACGCCGTCGGCGTGTTCGCCGCCCAAGGCCGCGCGCGGGTCAATGGTTTCCAGTTCGTGTTCATGCGCGTCGGTGAGCGCGGACGCCTCGACCCGTCGGACAGCATCTTCAGCGAGTGGCAGGCGCACTTCAACCCGGGTGCGGTGCTGTCCGTCGGCGGCGGCGGACGCCCGATCCGGGGCGTGCGCGGGTTCGTGGAAGACGACCATCTCCGCGGGCTCGGCATCGCTGTGACGGCGAAGTAGCTCGCCGAGCGGCGCGCCTAGCGACCCTCGGGCCGGGAGCTGGACTTCCCTCTCGGCGCGAGTTGCGAGGCACGCGCGGGGAGCCGAATGACGTCGACGAACTCCGACATGACGCGGGCTGCAAACGAGACGAGCTTCGCCAGCGCGGGATCGTCAGCCTTCGTGATCTTCGACCAGTCTGTCGGTGACCTGGTCCGCCGCGCTCGTGTCGACCGACGCGTCGGCGGGGCACTGCCACGGCGCGAACATCTTCGCCGAGCTGGGACGCGCGCGGGCGAGGTCGGCCAGAAGACTCGCCCCGCCGCGGATGCTCTCGGGCTTCATCATCCGCGCCTCGATGACGGATAGGGGTTTGTATCGGGCGCCCCGCCCTTCGGCGCTGCCAAGATGTGCTCCCACCGCCGCGCACCCTGCCGCGCGACGTCGGCTGAACCCCCTCGCGATCCGCCCCACCCGCGCTCTGACGCGCCTCCGCACCCGCGCGCGCGCCACCGGCGGCCGCGACACGCTCGCGCACGCGCGCGTCCGACGCTCAGAGTCGTCGCCGCGCTGTCTCGACACAGACCCGCCCCACCGCACCCGCCGCATCGCCGCGCGCAACTTCTCGCCGCATCCTCCCGCACGCCCGCACGCAGCCGGTGGATCGCGCGCATGCACGCTGCGCGGCTGCTCGCTCACGTCTAGGTGGCGCAGGATGGCGCCCACGACCGTGGGGTCCACCAGCACCGCCAGCAACTCGAGCTGGCCCTGGCAGCGCGGGCACAGGAGTGGGTCGACCTCGTAGATGCGGCGGATCAGTCGCGCCCAGCTCGCGCGACTCGGCGACGCCGGTGGCTCGATCTCCAGCGGCGCTGAGGCCTCGGAGTCCCCGGGAACGCCCCCACCCGCTGCAGCCGCCGCGCCCGCGGCCTCGGCCTCCGCGCGAGCCCGCCGCGCACCGCGGCTGCGATGCGAGTACGCGCCGTAGTGGCGGATCAGGTGCCGGCGTGCATCCGGGATCTGCGTCGTCACCCGGTGAATGAACTCCAGCGCATCCAGCACGAGGTCGCGGGCGCCGGTGCGCGGATCGGGCGGGGTCTGGACGCGGATGCGACCGTCCTGCGTGTCGTGGATCTTGCCCAGTGAGAAGGGCGCCCGCGCGATGTAGCGCGCGAGACGCTCGAGCTTGGCCGGCTCGTCGGCATGGGCGATCTGCGTGCCATGCACCGAGAAGCCCGAGGGCGACCAGCCGAGCAGCCGCTGAGCGCGGTGCGGACGGCGTCGTCGTCGAGCTGCATCGGTCTCACCTTCGCGGAGGACGCGCGCGGCGGCCGACTACTTCCTCATCTGCTCGATGCGCGGCGGGCAGTACGAGCCGGTCCCGACAGGGAACGTCGGATCGGCCGGGGTCGCTACTCCCGTTCGATGTTCACGTGCGGCGGAGTCTCGAACACGACCGGTCGGCTGCAGGCCGGCACCAGCACCGCCAGGGCTCGGGCAGGCGGCGGGGACTCGGGCACCCCCACGCACACGTCGTCCGCATGCCGCCAGAGCACGTGGAGTCCGTCGACCGTCTGCGTCACGGTGGGCAACTCGGCGCCCTCGAACGGACAGCCGTCAAACGAGACGAGCAGCATGCGCTCTTCGAAGTCGATCGCTTCCGGCGGCGCCCCGTCGACCAGAAGGGACGGAAGGAGCGCGTCCCACTCCGCCTGCGTCCTGATGACCGTCGGTTCGCGCTCCGGATCCCCCCACACGGTCGCGGCGAGTACGAACCCGACCGGGACCGGCGACAGCGCGCTGAATCCCGGCGCGACGTTCAGCCCGCGCGACGTCGCGTAGATCTCGTTCACGCTCATCCACTCGTCACCGCCGACGCGGACGGCGACCTCGGTCGTCGTGGCCGTGCTCTCACGCAGTGCCGACAGGTCCGCCCGCACCCGAAGGCGCAGTTTCGCGTTGCCGGGGTCGAGCACGAGACGCGGGCGCCCCGCACTTCTCGGACCCGTGTAGCGCCACCGCTTGCGCGAGATCCGGCGCAGCTTCCCGCGCGCTTCGACCGGAGGAATTGCGAACACCTCGATGCCGTCGATCGTGACCACGAGATCGTCGGCGGCCGGATCGAAGGCGAGCTCGCCCGCCCCGGACAGGGTCGCCGCCAGACGCACTCGGTCCCTGGCGCTCCCGCCGCGCGTCCGCACGGTCAGCTTGCGCACCTCGAGCAGGTCGACGCACTCGGCGTCGGTCGAGACGCCGTGCGTCCAGAGAGCGAGCGCGGTTGCGAGCAGTGTCGTCAGTCCGAGTCTGGTGGTCATCGGCCTCCCCCGGCGCGGCGGCAATCCGCCTCCCAGGATAGCTCCCAACGCACTCGCGAGTTCCGCTGACTCGTCGATCGCGAGGACAGGTGACGGGAGTCACGCTCCGAGCGCGCGAAGTACCGAGAACGGTGAATTCCTTCACCGTGCGCGTTCTTCCGCCCCTCCCTCGGCAGAGGACCGGGACCGGCGAACGTTTTCGACCGGTGTCCGCGCGACGGCCAGTCCATCGGCAGCGCGGGCGCAAGGCACCGGCTCGCGACCTCCTCGATACCGAGAGCGGTTCGAGTCTCAGGAGCCGGACCATCGAACCGGGATCGAGTTCGGGGGACACCAGACCGAGGTCGCGGAATCGAAGAGGGCCGCGTCCGCCTTCGCGGGCGCGGCCCTTGGTGTTGGTCAGCTAGCGCTGCGGCCTAGTACCGGTACTCGTCCCGCTTGAACGGACCTGCGACCGGCACACCGATGTAGTCAGCCTGCTCCTGCGAGAGCGTCGTCAGTCGCACGCCGAGCTTGGCGAGATGCAGCGTGGCCACCTTCTCGTCGAGGTGCTTCGGCAGGGTGTAGACCTTGTTCTCGTACTGGTCGCCCTTGGTGTAGAGCTCGATCTGGGCCAGCACCTGGTTGGTGAAGCTGGCGCTCATCACGAAGCTCGGGTGACCGGTCGCGCAACCGAGGTTGAGCAGTCGTCCCTCGGCCAGGATCGTGATGCGCTTGCCGTTCGGCCAGATGACCTGATCGACCTGCGGCTTCACCTCCTCACGCGTGAGCGCCGGATCGTCGAACACGCTCGCCACGTCGATCTCGTTGTCGAAGTGACCGATGTTGCCGACGATGGCCTGGTCCTTCATCGCGTCCATGTGGGCACGCGTGATGACGTCCTTGTTGCCCGTCGTCGTGACGAACATGTCGCCCAGAGGGGCGGCCTCTTCCATCGTCATCACCTCGTACCCCTCCATCGCGGCCTGCAGCGCGCAGATGGGGTCGATCTCGGTGATGATCACGCGGGCGCCCTGGCCACGCAGCGACTGCACGCAGCCCTTGCCGACGTCGCCGTAGCCCGCGACGACCGCGACCTTGCCGGCGATCATCACGTCGGTGGCGCGCTTAATGCCGTCGAGCAGCGACTCACGGCAACCGTAGAGGTTGTCGAACTTCGACTTGGTCACGGAGTCGTTCACGTTGAACGCCGGGACGGTGAGCTCGCCGCGCTCGACCATCTGGTAGAGGCGCAGGACTCCCGTGGTCGTCTCCTCGGAGATGCCGCGGATGTCGTCGAGCAGGTGCGGGAACTTCTCGTAGACGCGCAGCGTCAGGTCGCCGCCGTCGTCGAGGATCATGTTCGGACCGAGGCCCTCACCCCACTCGAGCGTCTTCTCGGTGCACCACCAGTACTCGTCCTCGCTCTCGCCCTTCCAGGCGAACACGGGGATGCCGACAGCGGCCATCGCCGCGGCCGCGTGATCCTGCGTGCTGAAGATGTTGCAGGACGCCCAGCGCACCTGTGCGCCGAGGGCGATCAGCGTCTCCATCAGCACCGCGGTCTGGATGGTCATGTGGAGCGAGCCGGAGATGCGCGCACCGGCCAGCGGCTGCGACTCGCCGTACTCCTCGCGCAGGGACATCAGTCCCGGCATCTCGCTCTCGGCGATCGCGATCTCCTTGCGGCCCCAGGCCGCGAGGGACATGTCCTTCACCTTGAAGTCAAAGGCGGCCGTGGCCTCCTCCGGCGTGTGCGTGTCGGTCGAGCTCACTTCGTCCTCCTGGTCCGACGCCGCCCGACCGGCCGTGTGCCGGTGACATGGAGCGGGGTCAGAGGTGTCACTTGTTTCGCGCGCGGCGTCCTCGAGGGACGCCCCGCGTCATCGTGTCCGTTGATCGCAAGCGACGGGAGCGTCACCCGTCGCACGTCCTCGAGCCCGGCGGCCCGGAGGAGTTCCTCCAAGGCGGCGGGCTCAAAGCCGGCAAATCCGTTCCCGAGACGTCGCACGAGAGCATCGTCTCCGTGCGCCTCGACGTCGCAGATGAGCAGCCGCCCGCCCGGGCGGAGCGCACGCGCCGCGCGCTCGATGGCGGCGGCAGCGTCGCGCGTGTGTCCGAGCGAAAGGCAGAGCACCACGGCGTCGGCCCACCGGTCGGGGACCGGCAGTTCCTCGATCTTCCCGCGGCGCACTTCGACGTTGGCGAGGTGCTTCGCCCGATCGCGCGCGCGGCGCGCCATGCGTGCCGAGCTCTCGACCGCGACGACCGAGCCGCTCGGTCCAGCGGCGGCGGAGAGCCACGGCAGCAGCACACCGGTGCCGCTGCCGGCATCGACGATGCGGAGTCCGGCCGGGAGTAGCAGCGACGTGACCTCAGCGGGCCCGAGGTGGCCGCCGAGGAGCTGGGCGCGCAGGGCGTCCCAGTCGTCCGCCAGAGCGTCGAACACCGTCTCGCGATCGGCCTCGCGGTCCTGGCGCACGGCGACGAGTCGCGTCAGGTCGCTGGGATGCTCGAGATCGGCCGAACGAACGAGCTCCATGAGCGTCGTCAGGAGCGCGGCGACCTCGGCCGGCGGCTCCGCCGCGAGCTGGGTGTACGTTCGCACGCCCTCGGTCCGCTCCTCGACCAGGCCAGCGCGCCGCAGCACGGCGAGATGGCGCGAGACCGAGCTTTGCCGCATCTCCGTGCAGCGCGCCAGCTCACCGACCGAGAGCTCCTCGAGATCGAGCAGGCGCAGCAGTCGCAGCCGACTGGGATCAGCGACGGCCTTCAGGGCGGACAACGGGCTGGCGACCTGACTCATGCGTCTGTGCGCATGAAAGCATGGATCAGCGTTTCCGCCAACCTCTTCCAGCGCGTACCGGCCCAACCCGTCCAGGGACCATCGAGAGGGACGGCTACCGTGATGTCGCTCTGGATGTGCGCCCGCGGTTCGTCAAGGCCTCGGCTCGTGACGACGTTCGCCATCGGGCGTGAGCGAGGAGCGATCAGAGAAACTGTCGCAGCAGAGCCTTCTCGTCCCAGTCGCCGATCGGCCGCTCGCGGCTCGGGTGAACGAGAATCACGTTGTACTGATCGATGCCCTCGAACGTCTCGATCCACGCCCTCTTGGCGGGGAGGTACGCGCGGTAACCGAGCAGCTCGAAGAACTCCGACCACAGCCGATTCACGTCGTACCCCGCCAGCGCACACGTCGAGCGACACACTTCGAGCAAGAACACCGGCAAGTCGCGCTCAATGGTCCGGCGAGCGCCCTCCAGCGCGAACCACTCGGCGCCCTCGATGTCCATCTTCACCGCATCGACTCGCTCGATGCCGCGCTCTGCGATGAACTCATCGAGTGGGATGCCGACACTCACCATCGCCGGCGACGACGCATCCGTCACGGCGAAGGAGTAGCCACCCACGTTGTCACGATCTTTCTCCTGGAGACCCAGCTGGATGTCGTCGCGCGAGTTCCAGAGCGCGGCGTGAACGGGCTCGACCTGGGACAGGGCGTTGAGTTCCACGTTGGCTACCAGAGCGGCGTACGTCGTGGGAACCGGCTCGAACGAGACGACGCGGCCTCCGAGCCCGACCTGCGCTCCGAGCATGAGCGAGTGGAATCCGACGTTCGCGCCAGCGTCGATCACCGTCGCCCCGGGGTCGATGAAGTCGAGAAAGAGACTGAGCTCGATCGGCTCGTATGCTCCGAAGAAATAGATCCTTCGCTGCACCAGATCGCGTCGGTTCAGCGACATGCGCAATCCGTTCCGGAGCGTTCGGATCACGGGCTCGCTCGGCATGGAGTCCGCGTGGCGATCGACGTAGACGGACAGCCAGCCGGCGGCCCGTCCGGACCTTGCCCAGGCTCGCAACAACGATAGCGGGAGCCTCACCGGAGATCGGCCCGGTAGAGATTCGTCACGGGGGGACGACAGCGACGCTGCTGCGTGCACGAGTCGGCTGGCGTCCGGGCGCTCATCGCCGCCTCAGACTAGGCATCCTGCCCGCGCATCAAAGGGAAGAGGACGCTGTCGCGCAGGTTCGTCTGGCCCGTCAGCAGCGTCACGATGCGGTCGATGCCCATGCCCCACCCCGACGTCGGCGGCATGCCGTACTCCATGCAGAGCAGGTAGTCGTCCTCGGTCTCGAGGGCCTCGTCGTCGCCGGCGGCACGGTGGGCGGCCTGCTGCTCGAAGCGCTCGCGCTGATCCTCGGGATCGACGAGTTCGCTGTAGGCGTTGACGACTTCCCAACCGTTCAGGAGCAGCTGGAAGCGATCGGTGATGCCGGGCTCGTCGTCGTTGCGACGGGCCAGAGGGGACAGTTCGATCGGGTGGCCGATGACGAAGATCGGGCCGACCAGATCCGGCCGCACCTTCCGCTTGTAGATCAGATCCACAAGGCTCGGGTACGCGAGGCCGTCGAGCTTCTCGTCGGTGAGTCCGTTCTCGCGACACCACGTGCGCAACTCGTCGGGGTCCTTCACCTCGAGGACGTCGACGCCCGCGCGCTCCTTGATCAGGTCGGTCATGCGTACGGCGGGCCAGTCGCCGGAGAGATCGACCTCGCGCTCCGCGCCGTCCGAGCCCTCGCACGTGAACGTCAGCGAGCCGCGTGACGACTGGACAGTCGCCTGCAGGAGCTCCTGCGTGAAGCGCATGTTGTCGGCGTAGTTCCAGTACGCGACGTAGTACTCGAGCATCGTGAAGTCTTGCAGGTGCGAGGGGTCCATGCCCTCGTTGCGGAAGCACCTGGCGAACTCGTACACGCGCTCGTAGCCGCCGACGACGAGGCGCTTCAGCCAGGTCTCCGGAGCGATGCGAAGGGTCACGTCCATGTCGAGCGCGTTGTGGTGCGACAGGAAGGGCTTCGCCAGCGCGCCGCTCGCCTTCGTCTGGAGCACCGGCGTCTCGACCTCTTCGAAGTCGCGTTCGTCGAGGTAGTCCCGCACGGCCTTCACGAACCGCGACCGGAACCGGAAGCGCTCGCGCGTCTCCTCGTTGGTCAGCAGATCGAGGTAGCGCTGGCGGTAGCACGTCTCCTGATCGGCGATGCCCGCCCACTTGTCCGGCAGAGGACGCATCGCCTTCGACAGGACGACACCCTGCTCGGCATCGAGCGTGATCTCGCCGGTGCGCGTGGTCCAGATGTGACCGCGCACGCCGAGAAAGTCGCCGACGTCGAGAGAACGCCGCAGCAGGGAGAGATCCTCTGCAGCGAGCGAGTCGCGACGCAGACTGACCTGCATCCGTCCCGAGCGGTCCTGCAACGTCAGGAAGATGAGCTTCTTGCCGATCTGGCGCTTCAGGACGACGCGACCGGCGACGGACACGTCCGGGGTGTCCTCCGCCAGCTCACGCGCTTCTGCGAGGGAGTGCGTGCGCTCCCAGCGATCGGTGTAGGGATTGCGACCCTCCTCGCGGAGGAGGTCGCGCTTGGCGCGCCGTGCGGCGATCTGGTCCTCTGGCATGGTGGCGCCATTCAAACCGACGGCCCGAGATCACGGCCGTTTTGGTGCCGCGCCGCCCCGCGGTCGCCGAGCCGGCGGTGCGGCAATCGCTCCGGCACGTCGCCCGCACCACACGGCGCCCGACTACGAGCCGCTCCGCGAAGCAGCACAACGAGCATCGCTCTCTCCCAAATGGAGGGCGCGACGCGTGCTCCGCACGCGGCGTGAACGACAGCGGAGCGAGCGGGTCGAGACGGGCTGCCGAAGCCAAACGGGTCCCCCCGCGTGAAGCGACGCGACAAGACATCATCAGAGGGCGCGACAGGTGCTTCGCACCTGGCGTGACCGGCGACTACGCCGAGTCGTCGGTCGCGGCTTCGCGGGCCTCGTCGAGAACCGCGCGCACCTGCTCGGGCGAGATCTCTTCGCTCTCCTCGGCCAGGCGACGCAGTTCGGCCGCGGCCTCGATGAGGATCGCCTTCGCGCCCGGGTAACGGGCATCGATGGTGAGGATCAGTGTGAGCGCGATGGCGGCCTGCGCGTGCTCGCCGCGCCGCATGCGCAGGTCGACGAGCGCGTTCAGCGCCTTCAAGAGTTCCTGCTCGTCCTCGCCGACCGCGAGCAGCAGCTCGCAGTACTCGTCGAGGAGGTCGACATCGGCAGGACGCTTCTCGACGGCCTCGCGGAGGAATGGCACCGCCTCGGCAGCGCGGCCGGAGCCACGGTGCAACAGGCTCGCGCGGTGGAAGTGCTCGGCAGCGGCCGTGTCTTCGCCAAGGTGCAGGAGCGACTGCGCGACGCCACAGTGGGCATCGAGGCAGGCGGGATCGACGTTCAGCATCTCGACGTACGTCAGGTGAGCCTCGGCCCAGTCCTCCGCGGCGACGACTTGCTTTGCCACGCGCCGTAGCTGCGCGAGCGCGCGGTTGCGGTCGCCCAGAGCGGCGTGTGAACGGGCCCATGCGCGACGCGCGTCGACATCGTCGGGACGGAGTTCGACGAGATCAGCGTAGGCCTCGACGGCCGATCGCCAGCGCCCGGCGGCGACGAGGGCGTTTCCGCTCTCGGCGAGGATCGCCGCCGCATGGGCCGGACGTCCGAGCTGGCGCAGAGCCAGGCCGAGCTGGCGTGCAGCCGACGAGGCCATGCCACCGACATCGCGCAGCACCTGCTCGACGCGTCCGAGATGGAGCAGCCGCAGGTCCTTCGGCGAGTCGCGCATGTCGTCGACGAAGAACTCGACGAGGTTGGCGAGTTCCTGCACGGCGACATCGTCGCGACCGCCGGCATGCAGTGCGGTCACGAGGCGGAAGCGAGCCGACCAGGCACGCGGCCAGAGTGACAACGCGCGGCGGAAGCACTCGGCGGCCGCTCGCGGGTCGCCTTCCTTCAGACGTAGGTCGCCTGCGCGACGGATGTGCATCGCGCCGGGACGGTAGTGCCCCTCCTCGGCGAGCAGCTCTCCGAGACGTCGCCAAACTCCCGACTCCATGGTCGCCAGACGTGCGGCGCTCTGCAGTGCCTGCCGCGCCTCGACGAGCTCGCCGCGTGCATGTAGCACCTCGGCGAGGGCCTTGTAGCCCGACGCAGCCTCGGTATCGAGACCCGCGCGCTGCAGGACCTCGATCTCGAAGCGGCGGATGTTCGAGTCGTCGCGGACGAGACCCGTGGCGCGGCGGGCGCTCTTCAGCGCGAGATCGACGTCGTTCGACGCGAGACAGGCCCGCGCATGCCGGACGAAGCACACCGCGGCCTTGCGAGTGCGACCCTGTGTCTCGTACGCCTCGGCGAGCGGCTGAAGGACGTCGAAGCCCTCGACACCGAGCTCGTTGACGCGCTCGAGCATGCGCGCACGCTTCTCGATCGAGAACTCCGAACGACGATTCTCCGCGAGCATGAGGAGTTCGAACGAGTTCTTCGGACGGATGCGGCCGTCGGTGCGGAAGCGGTAGAAGAGCTCCAGCACCTCGAACCGGTTCATGCGCATGTCGCGCAGGATCTCTTTCATGTCGTGCACGCCGTCGATGAGCAGCATGAACTCACGCTGCCCCGGATCGGGCACGAGACGCTCGAGCTCGTCCACGCTCGAGAGCTTCAACTCGTACACGTCGCGCAGCGACGGCGTCACGGAGTTGAACTTCGCGATGTCGTCGATGAACTTCGTGCACTGGATGAGCACGGTGTCGACGGGCGACTTGCGACCGACTGCGCGCAGCGATCCGTCCTTCATCCCCGGGAGCGATTCGGGCTGCTCGCCGCTGTAGAATTCGAAGCCCACGCTCTTCCAGTAGAAGAGCTCGAGCACCTCTTCGACGAGCTGGTAGTTCAGCGCGCGCTTGAGGGCCTCTTCCGCTACGAAGCCGTTCTCCAGGAGGAACGCTGCGAGCTGCTCCTCCGTCCGCTCCTCGCCGAGCGCGTCTGCGGCGGCCTTGAGGTGCGCCATCTGGGCGCTGCGGTGGTTGTAGAGCACCTTCTGGAGCGATACGCGCGGCTTGCGTGTGTACACGCACCGAACGGTGGATCGATCCAGCAGGAGGAACTTCTCGCGGTTCCCGCTGCGCACAGCGAGCACCCCGATCTTCAGGTTGTTCGACAGGGCCTGCAGCAGCACGCCGAAGTCGAAAAGTTCCAGTGAATCAAGTCCCTGCATCACCCGGCTCATCGGGTTCTCAGGTTGGGAATCTGAGACCAAAACCATGAGAGACCGCGATCGGTGTCTCCCGGGCAGTCGCGAAATCCGACAGGAGGGGCGCAGCCCGGGCCACGATGGTGGGTTGAGAGGGAAGGCGGGGCGCGTGGCAGAACGCATCGTGATCGTGGGCGGTGGCTTCAGCGGCCTCGCTTGCGCGGATCTCATCGAGCACACGCTGCCGACCGCAGAGGTGGTCCTCCTCGAGGCCACGGAGCGTCTCGGAGGACGCGTCCAGGGCGCCACGCTCGGACCCGATCGGATCCCGATCGACGTCGGGGCCGCGGAGCTCTACGACATCGTGGGTGCGCCGCATCTGCGCCGGCTCGTCGACCGCCTCGGCCTGCCAAGACGACCACTCCGAGCCACGCCGACGTACTTCTTCGACGGACATCGCATCGACGACGAGGGCGATCTCGCAACCGCACTCGGCGATCGCGCCGCACGACACCTCGCGGCGTTCTGGCACGAAGTCGAGCGTCGTCGACCCACCACCGAGTACGCCCGAGCCGGGCATCCGGCCGACGGCCGGCATCCGTGGTCCGCCTGCACGTTCGCCGACCTTCTGGAGACGATCGGCGATGCGACGGCGGAACGCTTCACGGCGATGCAGGTTCACAGCGACCTCGCCGTGGCGCCCTCGCGCACGAGCGGTCTGTACGGCGTCGACAACCTGCTGATTGACCATCCCGAGTACTGCCGGATGTTCACGATCCCGGGCGGGAACGACCAACTCGTCCAGCGACTCGCCGAGAGCCTCCGTTGCGAACCGAGCCGACACGCGCGTGTCAGCCACATCGCCAGAGCGCGCGACGGTCGGCTCCGCGTGACCAGCGACGTCGGTACCGATCATGCGGACGCGGTCGTGATGGCTCTCCCCCCCACCGCCGCTGCGAGCATCGCGTGGGAAGAGGGCGCCGTCGCTGACGCCGTGTCGGAACACTGTGCACATCACACGCACCAGACCGGATACCTGCGCGTGACCCTGCTCGCCGCGACACGCTTCTGGGCCGACGACCTCGCCGACGACTACTTCGTGAGCGACGCGTTCGACGGCGTCACGGTCTACGACCAGTCGCCCGAACCCCGCGCCCGCACGACTCCTGGCATTCTCAGCTGGCTCATCGCCGGTGAACCCGCACGACGACTCGCCGAGCTCTCGGACGACACGGTGGTCGCGCACGTGCTCGACGCCGCCCCGCCGCCGCTGGCGCGCCTCGGGTCGTGCGTTACCGCAACACGGGTGGATCGCTGGTTTGGCGCGCGCGGCGTGAGCCATCGTCCAGGCGGCCCGCGGGCACTCTCGTACGTGGATCGACACCAACCGGTCGCGGGATCACCCCATCTTCTGTTCACGGGCGACAGCCTCTACGACGCCACGCTGAGCGGTGCCCTCGACGCCGCGGCGCAGACGGTCGCGCTGCTCGCCGGCCAATTCAGTGTCGGCCAGTTTGGTGCTCGCGACGTGCTGCGCGCCGCGGGACTCGGTGACGAAGCCGCATTGAGCCAGTCGACCGAGCCGCCGCGTCGCCGGGGCAGCGATCTGCCGTTCCTCGCCCGCCCGGGCGTCCGGGCCTAGGAGCCCGTCCGAGTTACGTCATCGCCGATCCGAGCGCCCGAGGAGGACGGCCTCCTAGCTCATAGGGCGCGTTCGGACGCCTGCGGAGGCCGGATCAGGCCCGCGCGGCGGCGAGCTTCAGCAGGTTGTGCG
>JAJFFG010000080.1 GCA_021776825.1 Planctomycetota bacterium | reverse complement strand
GGCGGGCCGGGGTGCGTCGTGCGGGGGGGGGGGGGGGCCCCCCCACGTCGATTGCGGGCGGTTGGTTGGTGACGCTGACCGGGGCATGAGGCAATCGCCGCGCCTCCCCTGTTTCTGGTCGGCTCCGCGGCTGCGTCACCTCGCGGGCGAGAGCGCTCCCCGTCGGTCGCAGCCTCGCGTGGCCTCATCTCCCGCGTCACGGCGCCTGCGCTTGCGCGCAACCGCCGCGCCCCGGGTAGGGATCCGGGCCAGTGCCGTGGACTCCGATCCCCGCGGCTGGAGCTCTCGATGACTCCGTAGGGGCGGATCTCCCGATCCGCCCTGCCGACTGGGCCGGCGCGCGCGATGCGGGGCCGACGGCGCTCAGCGGACGACCGGTGCGATGCGGACGGCTACACGTCGATGGCGTGGCCGCGCGTCCGCGACGCTCTCAGCTCCGACGGGCTCCGACCGACCTCCTGCCTCGCGCTGACCGACCCGACCGTTAGCATCCTCGCGTGCCGAACGTGTCGATCATCATCCCGGCGAAGAACGAGGGGCAGGGGCTGCCCGCCGTGCTCGAACGGCTGCGGGCTGTTCTGGCGGAGCGGCCGGCGCACGAGACGCACGAGATCATCGTCGTCGACGACGGGAGCGACGACGACACCGGCGAGGTCGCCGCGAAAGCGGGGGCGCGCGTCGAGCGTCACCCGTACTCGATGGGCAACGGCGCCGCCGTCAAGACCGGGATGCGCACGGCGCGGGGCGACGTCTTCGTCATGATGGACGCCGACGGACAGCACCCGCCCGAGAAGGTGCCTGACCTGCTCGACGCGCTCTCGGGGTATCGGATGGTGGTGGGCGCCCGCACGCTCGGCACGGGCACCGGCGCCCACCGCTCGCTGGCGAACTTCGTCTACAACAGCCTCGCGAGCTACGTCGTGAAGCACCCCGTGCTCGATCTCACCAGCGGCTTTCGCGCCATCGACGGTGCGAGCGCGCGGCGCTTCATCTATCTGCTGCCGAACACGTTCAGTTACCCGACGACGATCACGCTCGCGTTCTTTCGCGCCGGGCTTCCGGTTCGCTACCACCCGATCGCAGCGGCCAAGCGCACGGGGAAGAGCCACATTCGCATCGTGCGTGACGGAGTGCGGTTCATCCTGATCCTGACGAAGATCGCGACGATCTTCAGCCCGCTGCGCGTCTTCCTGCCGATGAGCGCTGTGGCCTTCGTGGCCGGTGCGGGGTGGTACGCGTACACGTTTGCGACCGCGCGACGGTTCACGAACGCGAGCCAGCTTGCGATCGTGCTGGCCGTCCTGCTGTTCGCGCTCGCGCTCATCTCGGAGCAAGTGGCCGCATTGCGCTTCGATCGGTCGGAACCCCAGCGGTGACCGCGGGGTCCGCGGCCCCGCTGCGCTTCCTGTGGTTCGGCTCCTACGCTCGCGGTGCGGGCTACCCACGCAGTTCCACTCTGGTCAGCGGGCTGCGCTTGCTCGGCCACGATGTGCGCGAGGTCCATGCGCCGCTCTTCGACGGCGCGTCCGATCGCGTCGCGGTCGGCGGAGGTGGTGGGCTCGGTCGCACGGCCTGGCGTCAGGCGGTGGCGGCTGCCCGTCTTGCGGCGGGGTGGTTCCGCACAGGGGACCACCATGTGGCGGTTGCCGGGAGCGGAGGACTCGTCGACGCCCTCCTCCTGCGTTTCCTTCAGAACGTGGATCGACGACCGTTGGTCCTCGACGCATTTATCCCGCTCTACGACACGGTCGTCCGAGATCGGCTGCTCGCTCGGCCGGACTCACTGCGCGCGCGGGCGTTGGGCCGGCTCGAGCGCGTCTCGGGTCGGGTCGCTGATCTCGTCCTCTCCGACACCGGGGCGAACGCGGATCTGCTCGCCGACGACCTCGCTGTGCCGCGGGACAAGCTCGCCGTGGTGCCGGTCGCCCAGCCGGACCCTGGGCCGCCCGCGTCGCTCCCCGGTGATGGACCGCTCCGGGTGCTCCTGGTGGCCACGTACATCCCCCTGCATGGGGTGCGGACGGTGATCCAGGCCGCCGCGCTTCTCGGGGGCCAGGGCGTCGAACTGACGATCGTCGGGACGGGGCAGGAACTCGCAGCCGTGCGAGCGGATGCCGAGTCGGTGCCGGGTCTGACGCTCGTCCCGGAGTTCCGTCCCCCGGAGGAGATCCAGGACCGACTCGCCGCGTCGCACGTCGGCCTGGGCATCTTCGGGGAGACGGCGAAGGCGGCGCGCGTCGTGCCGCTGAAGGCGGCGCTCACGCTCGCCTCCGGTCGCGCCCTGGTCACGCGCGACGGCCCGGCAGCGGCGGAGGCGCTGACGGGAGCAGCGCGGCTGGTTCCGGCAGCAGACGCCGGAGCGTTGGCCGAAGCGCTCGCAGAACTTCGCGACGACCGGACCGGCCTGGCGCGGCTCGCCGAGGCCGGACGCGCCCGCTACGAGGAGCGGTTCACGCCGACGGCGGTGGCGTCGGCATTCGTCGCGGCGCTGGAGGAGCGAGGCCTGGTCGGGGACGGCGGGGCGAAGGCGTAGGAGCAGATCGCGCGGGAGCCGCGGCTCCAGAGCGTCGGGTGAGGCCTCCGCGGGCGACGGATCAGCGTCGTCGACCGATGGCCGTCCGCATCACGAGGGTCGTGCGCCGAGCGCCAGTGGGCCCGCCTCGCGCGAGCAACCCCAGCGGGCGGGGCGGATCAGGAGATCCGCCCGTACGACCCAATTGAGGTGGCGCGACTTGTAGATCGGATCCGGACACGGGGCGCGACGCGGACCGAGAATACGGTTGTCGACCGATGGCCGTCCGCATGACGAGGGTCGTCCGCAGTGCGCCACCGGACCCGCATCGCACGGCCAACCCCCGCGGGCGGGGCGGACCAGGGGGTCCGCCCCTACGGCGCCGTTGACCCAGCGATCGCGTTCGGTCGGCGGGGGCGACGTCGGTCCGGATCCTCTCCCGGGGCGCGGCGGTTGCGCGTCAGCGCAAGCGCCGTGACGCGGGGAATGTGTGCGCGGAGGTCCTCGACCGGCGCCGATGGCTCTCGCGAGACGTGTGACGAGACCGAGCACACACCAGCAACAACCGGTGGCGCGTGACGGCGCTGCGGTTGCGCGTCAGCGCAAGCGCTGTGACGTCACGCGACCCCGTGCCGCTTCATGTCCGCCTGGACCATCATCTCCATCAGCTCCTCGAACGAGACCTTAGGCGTCCAGCCCAGCTCCCTCTCGGCCTTCGTCGCGTCGCCGATCAACGTGTCGACCTCGGCGGGACGAATGAGCTTCGGATCGATGCGGACGTAGTCCTCCCACTTCATGCCCGCCGCCGAGAAGGCGGCGTCCAGGAGGTCACGCACGCTGTGGGAAACGCCGGTCGAGACGACGAAGTCGCGCGGCTCGTCCTGCTGCAGCATCATCCACATCGCCTCGACGTAGTCGCCGGCGAAGCCCCAGTCGCGACGGGCGTCGAGGTTGCCCATGTTGATGTGCTCCATCTTCCCGGCCTTGATGCGGGCGACGCAGTCACTCACCTTGCGGCTGACGAACTCGAAGCCGCGCCGCGGGCTCTCGTGGTTGAACAGGATGCCGGAGCAGCAGAAGAGGTCGTACGACTCGCGGTAGTTCACCGTGATCCAGTGGCCGTACACCTTCGCGATCCCGTACGGGCTGCGCGGATAGAACGGCGTGGTCTCACGCTGCGGAGTCTCGAGCACCTTCCCGAACATCTCGGACGAGCTCGCCTGATAGAAGCGCGCCTGCGGCCGGTTCTTGCGCATGGCTTCGAGGACGCGCGTCACGCCGAGGCCGGTGACCTCACCGGTGAGTCCCGGCTGGTTCCACGAGGTCGGCACGAACGACTGAGCGGCCAGGTTGTAGATCTCGTCCGGCTTGACGTCGCGGACGGCGATGTCCAGCGAGGTCTGGTCGGAGAGGTCGCCCTGGATGAGCTCGATCTTGCCCTCCATGTGCTCGAGGCGCTCAAAGCGGTCGACGCTGGAGCGGCGCACCATGCCGACGACTCGGTAGTCCTTGCCGAGCAGGAACTCGGCGAGATACGAACCGTCCTGGCCGGTGATTCCGGTGATGAGCGCGGTCTTCATGGGGGGGCTCCTGGCGCGAATGAGCACGCGGCTCGAGAGGGCTGGCAAGGTACCGGAGCCCCATGGCCGATGGAATGTATGGGAGAGCCACCGCGGCGCGTGCCGCGACGGCAGAAACCGAGGCACCGCAGACCGCGTGCCTCATCGTTCCTATATCGGTCGCGGACGAGCTCAACTTTGCGGTGGGCCAGTTCGGTTGGCCAACTTGGCGGGCGCGCCGGCCGCCGTGTGGAGGGCTTCAGGATGCGAGTTGCCGTCCACGCCGTGACCGGCCGCCGCGGGGGGCCGCGCACGTACGCACTGGCCCTCCTGCGCGCGCTCATCGGTCTCGACGGTGACGATGCGTTCGTTCTGCTCTCAGACCAACCCGTCAACGCGGACGAGTGCGCCGGTGCGACGCGGATCTCCGTTCCGATGCCCGGTGGCACGGCCATGCGTCCCATCGCAGAAGCGATCGGCCTGCCGCTCGCGGCGCGCCGCGCGAGAGCAGATGTCTTCCACGGCACGAAGCAGACTCTGCCGCGCGGACTGCCCTGCCCCGGCGTGGTCACCGTGCTCGACCTCGCGCCGCATCTGTTCCCGGAGACGTTCTCGCGAGCCGCCGGGCTCTACCTGCGACGCAGCACGGAGTCTGCCGTGCGTCGCGCAGCGCGTGTGATCGCCATCTCCGCCCACACGGCCGCGGACGTGCACGAACATCTGGGCGTGCCGCAGGACCGTATCGACGTCGTGCCGCTCGGCGTGGATCCGCGCTTCCGCGAGCCTGTGGAGCCCTCGCAGGTCGCCGCGGTGCGCGAACGCCTGGGCGTGCCCGAGCGGTACCTCCTGAGCGTTGGGACCATCCAGCCGCGGAAGAATGTCGATGTGTTGCTCGACGCGGTGGACCGCCTCGCCGCCGCCGGGCGCGACGTGCCCCGACTCGTGCTGGTGGGGCGCACTGGGTGGATGTCGGACGACGTCGTCGCGCGCGCGGCGGCCTCGCCCCACGTCCTGCACATCGGCGAGGTGTCGGCCGAAGACTTGCCGGTGCTGCTGGCCGGCGCTGACGTCTTCCTCTCGCCCTCGAGCTACGAGGGGTTCGGCTTGGCGGTGGCCGAGGCGATGGCGGCGGGAACCGCGGTGATCGCCGGGGGCGGGAGTGCCACCGACGAGGTGGTCGGTGACGCCGGACGACTCGTGCCGCCGCGGGATGTCGCCGCTCTCGCCGACGCGCTCGACGCGCTCCTGGGAGATGACGCGGCGCGATCTCGACTCGCTGCGTCCGGTCGCGAGCATGTTGCGCAGCTCACCTGGCGCGCCACGGCCGAGCGGACGCGAGAGGTCTACCGCGCCGTCCGCAACGCGCAGCGGTGATGGCGGCGTCGGTTGCGGTCATCACGTTCACTTGATTGGACATGGACGTCCTGCCGATGAGACGGGCACGGACCCTCCCCGCATGATGAGCACCAGCGATCCATCGACGTCGACCGCCTCGCCTGGGGCTGACGCGAGCGCGCCCACGCCCGCGACGGACCCCGAATCTGGCCCCTCGTCGCCGGGTCCCGCCGATCAGGGCCTCGGTCTGCCGTCGGCGCTGAGCTCACCGCGCAGCGTCGGGCTCGGCATCCTGTTCGCCGTGCTCGTCACGTACGCGATCGGGATCGCAAACGGCTCGTTCCACTTCGACGACGTCCACCACCTCACGCAGAACCCGGGCATCCGTTCGCTCGCGAACATTCCACGCTTCTTCGTCGACGCGACCCTCTGGAGCGGCGAGCCCGGAAACGTCATGTATCGGCCCGTTGGCCTGATCCCCTCGGCGCTGGATTACTCGCTGTGGGGCGGGTACTACGCGCCCGGCTGGCTGCTCACCAACGCACTGCTGCACGTGACCGTGGCGTTGCTGGTCTGGCGACTCGCTCTGCGTCTCGGACTGTCGCCCTTGGCCTCCGCGCTGGCCGGCCTGGTCATGGCCGTGCATCCGATCCACAGCGAGGTCGTTTGCTACGTGTCGGCACGATCCGAGAGCTCGGCGGCGGCGCTCTTCCTGACGGCGGTGTTCTGTCACTTGAACGGACGCTCGCGGTCGGGCCTTACGCGCATCGCGTGGTTCGCCACGGCGCTCGTCGTCGCGTGCCTCGCCGCGTGGTGCAAGGAGACGGCGGCTCTCTTCTTCGCGGCCGTGGCGCTCATCGAGGTGTTCCGAGAACGCGGTCCGTGGCGCGGTCGACTCTTGCGCGGCATCGGGTTCGGCGCTCTCTACGCAAGCGCGCTCGGTCTCGTGCTGTGGGTCCGTGCGGAGCAGCTAGCGCATGCGATCGCACCGGTCGCGATCGCGACGCCGATCGAGGGGCGAGACATCCAAATCGGCGGTGGCCGGACCGTTCTCGAGAACCTGCTCACGCAGTCGCGCGTCGCGGTCCTGTACGCCCAGTCGCTGCTGCGACCGGCGGCGCTGAGTGTCGATCACGACGTCCGGATCGTCACCGGGATCGAGGGCAGCGTCATCGCCGCGGTCTCGATCCACGCGATCGTGATCGGCGTCGCCGTGCGTGCGGCACTGCGCGGCGCGCGCCTGCTCCCGATGTGCGTCGGGCTGTTCTGGGTGCTCCTCGCTCCCAGCATCGTGATCCCGTTGAACGTCGTGATGAACGAGCATCGGCTCTACCTGCCTGGCATTGCTGTGGCACTCGTCGCCGGCGCCGCGTTGGCGCGCGTGGCTACGGCGATCGCTGCCTCCGGTCGGTCGACCACCGCCTACGCCGCCGTCGCTGCGCCGCTGCTGCTGTTCGCCGCACTCGCCGCCGATCGGAGTCTTGAGTGGCGCGACGACCTCGCGCTCTGGTCGTCGGCCGTCGAACGATCCCCGGACTCGGCGCGTGCGCGCATGCACCTGGGCGCGGCGTACCACGAGCTCTCGCAGGAGGGTGGCGAGGACGAACAACGCTCGGCGTTGCTCGATCTCGCGCTGATCGAGTACGCGGAGAGCGATCGGCTCCATCCGGGCTGGTACGACTTGCAGCTGAACATCGGCGGGGCCTACCTGGCTCGCGGACGGCTCCGCGACGACGTGGCCGATATCGAGCGTTCGCTGGCGGCGTACGAACACGCCGGCGAGGTCGTCGGGGCGCACAACGAGCGACCGCGTTACCTGCGGTCGATCGTTCTGACGGAGCTCGAGCGCTACGACGAGGCCCTCACGCTGATCCGCGAACTCGACGCTGCGGATGAGTCGGTGACGACGCTCTATCCGCGCGCCGAGGCGAACATCCTGCGCGCGATGGGCGACAAGTCCGGCGCCGCGGCCGCCATGGAGCGCGTCATCGAGATCGAGACCAAGGATGGTGGTGTCGAGGCGCTTCTGGACCTCGGCTGGTGGTACTTCGAGGACGGGGACTTCACCGCCTCCGAGCGCTACCTGAGTCGCGCGCACGAGATGGGCGGAGCCAAGCCGTTCAAGCCGAAGCTCTACATCGCGCGCTTCCTGAACCTGCTCGGTCAGCCCGGCGCCGACGAGTTCATCCGCGGCGCTCGGAAGCTCGGTTGGAACGGGCAGGACGAAGAACTGAAGTGGGTGAACGGCGGACGGACTCCGGGAGCGTCCACCCAGGTTCGGTAGCGGACGGCGCGTCTACCCGTCGCTTCGACGGATCTCGATCACCTCGTCGCCGACCACGAGGATCGTGTCGCCGAGCGTGAGCAGCTTGCCGAGCTTGGGGTGCGCGCGCACCAGCTCGAAGTACGCCTCGCTGAAGGCCACGATCTGGCGACGCGTGCGACTCAGGTCGACGTCCGCATCCCACCAGATCCCTCCGCGAGAGATGAACGTGCGACCGTGGAGGTGCCGGACGAGTGCCTCGGTGCGCCGTCCGGACTTCCCGAGGGCCGGCGCGTCGCGATCGCCGCGATAGCGGTCGAGATCCCCGACCTCGCGCGCCACGTCAACCGCCTTCTTGCCGCTCTTCGCGCGTTCGCCCTCGCCGGCATCGGCAGCGCGACGGCGCAGGTCGTCGAGCGCCTCGGCCTCGGGGGCAGTCGGGGCCGGGGGAGCACCGGACGCGGGGTCCGCTCCGGAGCCGCCGCCACCGCCACCCACACCCCCACGGTCGCTGGCACCCTCCCAGCCGAAGAAGCCAGGCCGTCGGTCGCGCGGACGCGGACCCGATGCGGTGCGCCCGCCGCGGGCCTCGTCCTCGAGGATCAAGTAACTCGTGTACGGCGTCACGATGCCGTGGTCGCGTGCCAGCCGCACGACCTCGTCGCGTAGCTCACCGGTCTCGCCGTGCAGCCGGATCTGGTCGAGCAGGTACGCGACGCGTCGCACGCCCCAGAGGCGCGGGAGGAACTCGTGACGCTCCTCCTTCTCCGGGAGACGCACCTCTTCGACGATCTCGCGCTTCTCACCGCGGACCGAGCCGCGCAGTCGGATCACGGCGTTGCCGGGCTTCGCGTAGCGACCGACCACCAACAGCTCGGCGCCGTGGAAGAGGTCGCCGAGGCGCTTGGGGTGAACGGCCGTCGCGTCGACGCCGTCGATCACGAGCTCGATGTCCGTCATCGCCGGCTTCGCCAACTTCGCGTACAGGTTCGAGACCTTCTCCTCGATGCTCTCGGTTTCCGCCACGTAGTCGCGCGTTCCGCGGTTGTCGGCGGCCAGACGATCGAGCAGGTGCGTGTTCACGTCGTCACCGATACCGAACACGAACAGCCGCGTCGATCCGGCGACCTTGCCGGCGCGCTTCAGGATGCGTTCGGGGTCGATCTCGCCGATGGTCGGCAGGCCGTCCGTGACGAACAGCACCATGCGCGGACGGGTGGAGTCTCCGCCCGCAAGCATGCCGAGCGCCGTGCGCAAGGCGTCGTCGATGGCCGTGCCGCCGCGTGCCTCGAGCCGGCTGACAAAGGTCTCGGCCTGGGAGCGTGTTTCGGCGTTGGCGGGCGCCAGCGTCTTGCGGAACGGACGCGGTTCGGTGGCGAACGGCACGATGCCGAAGCGGTCCTCCGGACCGAGACTTCGCAGGCAATAACGCAGCGCGCCGCGCGCCTGCTCGATCTTCTTGCCCGCCATGCTGCCGGACGTGTCCATCACGAAGACGACGTCCTTCGGGATCGCCGTGGTGTCGGCCTCCGGCGACGGCGACAGCACGAGCAGGAACGTGCCTTCCTTGTCGACGCGGTGGCTGACGAGCGTCAGCCCGACGTCCTTCTGCGTGGGACGCCAGTAGAGGAGGAAGTCGCGGTCCGGCTTGACGTCGCGCGCCTCCCAGCCGAGGCGGACGGACGTGCCGAGCTTCTCGGGAACGTCGACGTCGTGGCTCGGGCTGAACACGGACGTGATGGGCAGGCGGTCCTCGATCGTGACGTCGATGCTCACGTGCTCGAGGGGCCGGCTGGAGAACTTCTCCGTGTTGAGCGGATAGCGATACGCGACCGTGCCGTTGTCGGCAGAGAGCACCTCGGCGTAGCGGATGCGCACACGCTTCTCCGAGTGCGGCTCGATCGGGAAGATGCGCGCCTTGAACAGGCCGCGGTCCATGTACTCCATCAGCGCGGGGTCCTGCTGACGACGCACGATGTCCTCGTAGATCCGCCGTGCCTTGGTGGCGTCGAGCAGTTCCGCCGTCAGCTCCTTGCCGTCCACCCACATCCCGAAGCGATCGATGGCGGCACCGACCGGAAGCGGGAACAGGTACGTCCCCTCGACCCGCCGCGGGTTGTGGTTCACGAAGACCTGATCGATCTCTGTCACGGCCACGCGGCCTTCCACCTTCACCGTCACCCGGTGGTACTTGACGGCGAGCGGCACGTTGCGGACGTGCGGCTGATCCGGCGGCCGGCGCGGAATGACGATGAACCCGTCGGCCATGGCGGCCGGGGCGAGTCCGAAGACGACGATCGGTACGACGGTCCGCAGAGTGGCGGCAGAGAGGCTGGCGAGGCGCATGGGAGACTCCTGGTCTCCCCCTTGGATGCGCTTCTGTCGACCGAGTTCCCGCTTGGTCGGAACCGCACACCGAGCTGCGCGCGGGGGCGCGTCGTCAGCCGCCGCCGCGATGCACGCAGACCTCGCAGAGGTGCAGGAGCGCGTAGCTCCCGTCCTCCTCGCGGTCGGTCACGCGCGCCGTGCCAGGGCGTACGCCGCACGCGTCGCAAGCCGGGTTCCCGGTCAGCCCGGCCTTCTCCGCGGCAACCTTGGCGATGAGCTGCGCCATGAGCGCCTTCTTCTGCCCCGGCGCCAGGCCCTTCAGCGCCTCCTCGAGGGCCGCCTTGTCGACCTGCCCGCCGGCCAGGATCTGGATCGTGGCCTTGCCGGCGCCCGTGCGCCGCTCACGTTCCTGCTTGGCGATCCAGCGCTTCCACCGACGGACCGAGCGTCGGCGCTCGGGCTGCTCCGCGTTCCAGCGAAAGTCATGGCGTTGCTGGGTGAGGATGGCGAGGTGCTCGATGGCGTCGCGACGGACGAACGCGTCGTGGCTCTTGAGCTTCTCGACGAGGCTCTTCACCGCCGGCAGATCGACCTCGGACATGGCGCCCAACGTATCCGACCGGGCGGCGAGTGCCCAGCCGTGTCGAGTGCGCCTAGCCGCATCGTTCACGAGGACGCCACGCCAGAACACGGTCCGACGGGCGGATGTCGGACGTCACGGGGTTTACCCCTTGTCGGGCCGCAAGGTCGCCGCGGGCCGCAGCGCCCTCGTGAACGAGGCGGCCTACGACCGCACGGAACGGAGGACTTCGGCGACGACCTCGTCGGAGGTGAGGCCCTGCGCCTCGCCCTCGAAGTTCAGCAGCACGCGGTGGCGCAGCACCGACGGTGCCAGCGACCGGATGTCCTCTTCGCTCACGTTCGCGCGACCGTGCGCGAGCGCCCGGACCTTGGCGCCGAGTGCGAGACCCTGCGCGGCGCGCGGACTGGCTCCGTGCCGAACGACGGTCCGGACGAGCGATGGGGCGTCGTCGCCGTTCGCGTGCGTGGCCAGCACGAGTCGCCCGATCAGCTCGCGTAGATGCGGAGCGACGACGACCTCTCGCGCGAGGGAGTTCATCCCGATCACGGTCGCGGCGTCGGCGACGCACGGAACCGACGGGCGGCTGCCACCGGTGGTGAGGTCGATGATGCGCAGGAGATCCGCGAGCTGAGGCGATCCCACGTGCACCTTCAGGAGGAAGCGATCGAGCTGTGCTTCCGGCAGTGGGTACGTGCCCTCCATCTCGAGCGGGTTCTGCGTGGCGAGCACGAGAAACGGCTGCGGGAGTGGGTACGTCCGTCGCGCCACGCTCACCTCGCGCTCTTCCATGGCCTGGAGCAGCGCGGACTGGGTCTTCGGAGTGGCGCGGTTGATCTCGTCGGCGAGCACGATGCTCGCGAAGACGGGACCGCGGCGGAACTCGAGGCGGGTGCTCCCGCCTGGCTCCTCCGCGATCATCTCCGTGCCCACGATGTCGGCGGGCATCAGGTCCGGCGTGAACTGAATGCGGCCGAACGGGAGATCGAGTGCGGCCGCGAGGCTGCGGACGAGCAGCGTCTTTCCCGTGCCGGGAACGCCTTCGAGGAGGCAGTGGCCACCGGCGAACAGCGTCACGAGGACCTGCTCGACGACGTTGTCGTGTCCGACGATTGCCTGGCCGACGGCGTCGCGCGTCGCGTCGAACGTGCGCCGGAAGGTCTCGGGGCTGATGTCGCTCATGCCGCCGCTCCGCTCGGGAGGTCGAACGCGCGTATCGTGTTCTCGACGGTCAACTGCTCGATCTCCGTGTGGGACAGTCCGAGCAGGTCGCCCAGGAAGTGCGCCGTGTGGATGACGTACGCGGGTTCGTTCCGCTGGCCACGATGGGGGACGGGAGTGAGATACGGGCAGTCCGTCTCGACGAGCATCCGATCACGAGGCGTCACGCGCACTGCCGCGCGAAGGTTCGCGGCGTTCTTGAACGTCAGGACGCCCGAGAAACTCACGAAGAAGCCGAGTGCCACCGAGCGCTCGGCGTCCTCCGGTCCTCCGCTGAAGCAGTGCATCACGCCGCGCAGCGGACCTCGCGTCGCCTCGTCCTCGAGGATGCGGAACAGGTCCGGGTACGTATCGCGGTTGTGGATGACCAACGGCAGGCCGGTCTCGCGAGAGAGTGCGACGTGCTTGCGGAGCAGGCGTTCCTGCAGTTCGAGGGGCACCTTGTTCCACGGACCGCGGTCGAGCCCGCACTCGCCGACGCCGACGACCCGAGGGGCCTCAGTCAGGGCGACGATCTCGTCCCAGTCCGCGTCCGTCGCGCTGCCGGCCCCGTGCGGATGGATGCCGACGGTGGCGAAGATGCGGTGGTCCGAGGTGGCGAGGGCCACGCTGCGCCGCGAGCTCGCTACATCACAGCCGACGTTCACGAGTGTCCGCACTCCGGCCGCCCACGTGCGCTCGAGCACGGCCTCGCGGTCGGCGTCGAACTTCTGGGAGTCCACGTGGGCGTGCGAGTCGATCACGGCCCGCGGAGGAGAACACGCTCCGAGAGGGGACCGAAGCGCAAACGCGCGGGAGGCCGGGGCGAGCCTGGCAGATTTCTCGCCGCCGGAGCACTGACTCGCGAACCTCTCTTCATGCTCGATGTCGGCTTCATCCGCCAGGAGACGGACCTCGTGCGCAGGGCGCTGCGTGCGAAGGGCGAGTCCGCGGACATCGACTGGTTCCTGCGTCTGGACAAGGACCTCCGCGCGGTGGTCACGGAGACGGAGGGTCTTCGCGCTCGTCAGAACCAGCTCTCGCCCGAGATCGGGCGGCGGAAACGGGCCGGCGAGGACGCCGACGCGCTCCTGGAGGAGGTCTCCGACCTCAAGGCGAAACAGAAGCAGCTGAACGATCGCAAGGACCAGCTCGAGCTGGATCTGCGGCGCATCCTGATGCGTATCCCGAACCTGCCCGCGGACGACGTCCCGGTCGGCCACAGCGACAGCGACAACGCGATCGTCGACACGTGGGGCGAGCCGCGCACGTTCGAGTTCGAGCCGAAGGCGCACTACGACGTCGGTGACGCGCTCGGAATGTTCCACTCGGATCGGGCGGCCCGCATCTCCGGGAGCGGGTTCTCGCTGCTCACTGGGGCGCTGGCACAGCTCGAGCGCGCGCTCTGGAACTACATGCTCGACATCCACACGCGCGAGCACGGCTATACGGAGGCCGCCGCGCCGTACCTCGTGCGCGGGACGAGCCTCGAGGGCTCCGGGCAACTGCCCAAGCTCGAAGGCGACATGTACCGCTGCCGCGACGACGATCTCTGGCTCATCCCGACCGCCGAGGTGCCGGTCACGAACATCCATCGGCAGGAGATCCTCACCGAGGATGAACTTCCGCTGCGCTACGCCGCCTTCTCGCCGTGCTTCCGTCGCGAGTCGGGCGCCGCCGGCACGGACACACGCGGGCTGACGCGCATGCACCAGTTCCACAAGGTGGAGATGGTGGCGGTGACGCGCCCCGAGGACAGCGACGCCGAACTCCTGCGCATCCGCGCGAACGCCGAGACGATCCTCCAGCGACTCGATCTGCCGTACCGCGTCGTCCTTCTCTGTACGGGGGACACGTCGTTCGCGTCGGCCAAGACGTTCGACCTCGAAGCCTGGGCGCCGGGCTGCGGGAAGTGGCTCGAGGTCAGCTCCATCTCGACCTTCCGCGACTTCCAGGCGCGGCGCGCCGAGATGCGGTATCGGCCGGCCGAGGGTGGGAAACCGCGTCACGTGCACACGCTGAACGGCTCCGGCCTGGCGCTCCCGCGCGTGCTCGTCGCCATCCTCGAGAACTACCAGCGCGAGGACGGCAGCGTCGCGATCCCGGACGTCCTCCGGCCCTACATGGGCTGGAAGACGGACATTCGCTAGCGCCCGGCACCCAAGCACCCCAGGCACCCCGACACCCAAGTCGTCGGGCGCGCCGGTCAACCGTGCGGTCCTCGATCCGTGCGCAGGCGACTCGACCCGTGCGACCCGCCTCAAGTCCTGCTCGACAATCCGTCGATGGTGTCTCAGGGGGCCGCCTGTGGGGTGGCAGGGCGACCCTGTGTGGAGGCGCCGCGCAGCAGTGGAATTCCTCGAGAGCTTGGGACTCGGCAACGAACTCGCCACGATCGTCGTCGGCGTCGGCGTGGCACTCCTGCTCACGTCCATCTCGATCGCGATGGCCCTCCGAGCCCGATCCGCGCGCGCCGAGGCCGCACTGATGGAGCGCGCGCTCGCGAAGGAGCGCGAGCGGTGCGGCGTGCTCGAACGGGAGCTGCGAGTCGAGCGATCCCGTCCGGCCGCGACGGCACCCAGCCGGCGCGAGACGCTTGCCAGAATGCCGCGCGCTCTGCGAGAGCTCTCACGAGCCTCGAGTCGACGCGAACTGGCCGAGCTCCTCGGGCGCGCGGTCACGCGCCTGCTCGATCCAGGGCAGTGGATGGTGTTCCTCGAGACCGAGCGCAGCGGCAACGAGTTCGTGCTCGTCTCCGTCGGCTCGACCAGTGGGCCGACGTGGCCGGTCGGGGCGCACCTGACGGAGCAGATGGGGCGGACCGGCCTCGTGATCCGTCGCCGCACAGCCATGGATCGACAGGAGTTCGACGCCGAGCCGCCTCTGGTGCGCAACCAGCTCAAGAGTTCCGAGCCGCGAGACTTCCGCATCGACGTCGCCGCGCCCGTCGTGGTCAATGACACGACCGTCGCCGTGGTGACCGTGGGCGTTCCAAACCTCCCGTTGGAGGCCACGCGCTCCGTCCTCGAACTCCTGACGGAGTACGCAGCCGCCGTCGTGCGTCGCCTCGATGCCCGGGAGCTCGCGGTCCGTCTCGAGAACTGTGACGAGCTGACCGGACTGAACAACCGCAGTTGGTTCAACGCCCAAGCCGCCGAGCTCCTGTTCCAGATGCGCGACACCGAGCAGCCCATCGCGACGATCCTGTTCAGCGTCGACGACCTTCGCGGCTACAGCGGTCGGCAGGGTCCGGCAGAGGCGGGGCGCCTGCTGCACGGGATTGCCCAGGGAACGGCGCCGCTCCTACGCGACAGCGATCTGCTCGCGCGTTGGGGCGACGATGCGTTCGTGCTGATGCTGCCCGGGATCGATCACCGCGCCGGGCGGGAGGTCGTCGATCGACTCCGTCGTCGGATCTCCGCCGACGACTGGCCGGGCGCCGGCGAACAGCCCGGTGGAGCCGTCACGATCAGCGCGGGCATCGCGGTCTCCCCCGAGAACGGCGCACAGCTCGACGAACTGCTCGCGTCCGCCTCCCGCAGTCTCTCGCGCTCTCGTCGTCTCGGTGGTGACCACGCCACCGGAGAGGTCGTGATGAACCCCGCCGAGGTCCTCGCCGAGGCTCGCATCACGCAAGAACTCCAGCACGCCGAGGCGCTGCACCGCGCGGACGACGCCGCCGTGACCGCAACGGAGTGGTCCGGCTCAGACGCCGACTACGACGATCTCACCTTCGACGGGGAGATCTCGGGTCCGGTGGAAGAGCAGCTGACCGGTCTGCCGCCCCAACCGCCGCTCTACTAGCAGCGCTCTACTCGCGCAGGTCGTTCACGAGGGCGTCCTCCTCGTGAACGATGTGGGTTCGTTCAGGATGTGATCCGAACGAGGGACTCCGGGTCCTCGGCGAAGTGCCCGATCCGGGCTGCCGCCAGCGCACCCGCGCTCTGGAGGGCGTCTTCGAGCGCATCGGCACGATCGGCCGGGCACGCGATGAGGAGGCCACCGGAAGTCTGCGCGTCGGCGACCTCGAGCCTCCGCGCTTCGGCGACCGAGTCGTCGAACGAGGCCCACTGACCGAAGAACTCCAAGTTGCGCTTCGTGCCTCCGGGGCAGATGCCGCCGTCGACGACCTCGTGCGTGCCCTCGATGAACGGCAATGCGCCGTGGGAGACGGTCACGCCGATCCCGGTCGCCTTCACCATGCCGTGGAGATGCCCGAGGAGGCCAAAGCCGGTCACGTCGGTGCAGGCGTGCACACCCACCTCCATCATCGCTTCGGCCGCGGCACGGTTGAGCGTGCTCATCACCTCGACGACGCGAGCCTCGGTCTCGGCGGGTATCGCGCCCTTCTTCACCGCGGTGGTCAGGATGCCCGAGCCCAGCGGCTTGGTGAGGAACAGGACGTCGCCCGGCTTCGCACCGGTGTTCTTCACGTGGCGATCGGGGTGCACGAGCCCGGTCACGACCATCCCGTACTTCGGCTCTTCGTCGTCGACCGAGTGACCGCCGAGCACGAGGACTCCGGCCTCCTTGGCGACGTCGTCGCCCCCGGCCAGGATCTGGCCGAGCACCTCGTGCCCGAGCGTCTTGATCGGGAAGCACAGGATGTTCAGACAGAAGATCGGCCGGCCGCCCATGGCGTAGACGTCGCTGAAGGCGTTCGCAGCCGCCACACGCCCGAACTGGAATGGGTCGTCGACGACCGGAGAGAAGAAGTCGAGTGTCTCGACGATCGCGAGATCGTCGCTCAGCCGATACACGGCAGCGTCGTCCGCAGTCTCAGTCCCCACGAGAACGTTGGGGTCGGACCTTTTCGGGATCGCATCCAGCGCCCGGTGGAGGTCCTCGGCAGGGATCTTGCAGGCTCAGCCGCCGCCGTGAGAGAGGGCGGTCAGCTTCGCGACTTCGTGGCTGGTCATGGGAGACATCCTAGTGTGGAGAGGGGGGCAGCGCCTCAACGGCCCGAGCCTGGACCGCATTCCGTGACCGCGGCCTCAAAAAGCGGATTTCCGCCGGAACCCCAGCCTCATTGCCTTCGTCTTGTGTTGGTGGTACCATTTCGGGGTCTAGACACGGATCGGGTGTGAACCCGAACCAACCCATATGTGGGAGGTGATGATGAACAAAGTTGCACTGGCCGGCCTGAGCGCCGGTTTGCTGCTCGCCGGCGGTATGGCATATGTCCAGCCGTCGTCGGCTGGCTGAGGCCCGCCATTCGCCTGCGGAGCAGGCGTCAAGACGGCCGAGTTGGCCTGGGACAGTGGTCTTCCGACTCCGGGTGAGATCGCTCCGGCGATCACCGGAATTCTCGCCCAGGACAGGGCCGAGGACGAGGCCGACTCGTACAGCGAGTGGACTGTCGACGAGCTCAAGGAAGCGAAGCCGCTCTTCCTGTACTACTTCCGGAACCAGAACATGGATCCGCAGGTGCACAAGGATGAGTACGGGTTCTCGCGCCGCTTCGAGATGGGTCTTCAGGACAAGACCATCGAGCGGCTCAACGAGAACTGGCGCTGCAAGAAGATGCCTTTGGACATCGATGCAGAGCTGAAGAAGAACGACGAGAAGACCCGCGTCGAGATGTGGTCGGCTGTCGAGACCAAGATGAAAGCCATCACGGTCAAGAAGAACGACCAGAAGATGCTGGGCGCTGGCCCCCTCGGCCGCCTGCTCCGGAAGTACGAGAAGGTCAACAAGACCCTCTGCAAGAAGGAGATCAAGCGGATCGAGAAGCTCGAGAAGATGATGGAGGAGGAGTCGGCTGCCAAGTAGCTGACCTGACTCTTGAAGATGAGGCCGGTCGCGCTCAGCGCGACCGGCCTTCCTGATTCCGGCGTCTCAGTCGGCGCCCGCTGGCCCGCTGCAGGCATCCTCTGGCGTCGCTGGCCGGGTCCGCGCCGCGGGCCTGCCCAGGCGCATGGCGTCACGCCGTCGTCCCGCGCGTTCCGCTCGACTCGTGCGTCGCCTACGGGTCCGGCGAGCAGGCGGCGGCGTCCACCGGCTCGACGGTGAGCAGGAGGCGGCCCGCGGCGCGCCCGAACTCGCGCGCCACCAGCGGCTCCATGTCCTCGCCGGCGCGGAGGAGTGAGAGCGCGAGCAGGAGCCGTGTCGTCCCTGCGACCAGCCCGCCGACGGCCTCCGTCGACAGCACGAAGCTCCGTGGCAGGTGCAGAGGCTTCAATGCGGCAGCCGGGTCGTCGAGCACGTCGTGATGAGCAGCCCGCGCGCGTCGGAGCAACATGGGCAGCTCATCGTGCGCGGCGGCGACGGCGTCGGTCAGCGCGCCGAACAGCGCATCGCGACCGGCGGTGCGGGGCAACGTCACGCGCTCGCCCGGATCGGCGACACATGCGAGCGACGATCCGGGGGGGTGGACGCACGGCGCCGCCCAGAACACGAGGTCGTCGGCGGGGCTGACGGCGACGCCGGCCACGACGCCGGGGACGAGCGGGGGCTTGCAGCCGCCGATGGCGTCTCCGAGCGAGAAGCGACCCTCGACCTTGTCGAAGGTCGCCGTGCAGAACCCCTCCTCGAACGTGGGTTTGCGACCGGAGGCCTCGGCGAGAGTCGCGCGCGCCGCGTCGAAAAGCGGTCGGTCTCCGGTGAACCCCTCGCTATCGGCGACGGCGAGGAAGGACTCCCAGATGCCATCTCCGGACGAGAGTCGGACGCCGGCAGCCGGTTGGGGGAACGTGGAGAGGAACGCGTCCCGTTGGCGCGCGACAGTCTCGGCTGCCGGCGAGGTGCCCAGGCTGCGGGGCTCTCGGCGCAGCATCTGCGCCCATGTGCCGACCGGGTGCGTGACGCGGCCTCCCGGCCGGAGCACCGTCAGCCCTCGGCGGACTCCGGCGACGTGTCGGAGTTGCTGGGCTTCCCAGACCACGTTGCGGTGCTCCTGGAGTTCGCGGCGCTCTTCCGACTCCCGCTTCGCGCCGTCGCGCAACTTGCGCTCGCGCCCAATGGCCCAGTCGCGCCACTGTGCGATGAACCCCTTGGGATCGAGGAGGGGTTCTGCCTTGGTCCCGTGCAGGTCTCCCGGCTCGAGTTCCGAGGTCCGGACGGCCGCGAGGTCGAGCAGGGAGCCATCCGCGGCGACCACATGCAGCGCACGGAGGATCGGCCGAGCTGACGTCGCCGCGCGCAGCCAGCGTCCGTCGGGATCGATGGCGGCACCATCCAGGTCCACGACGAGGCTCGCTAGGTCGCGCAGCTCCTCCTGAATCGACTCGCAGCCGTCCCACGTCGTGACGATGCGGAGCGTGTCGGCCGGGAACTCCGGGCGCTCGACGACCGACTCGTGAGGCAGGTCGCGGTACAGACCGTAGACGCGTGGATCTGCCGCGAGCCGCTCGATCAGCCGGGACAGATCTGGACCGTCCATTCGTTCGTCCGGCATGCGTCTACTCCTTGGGCGGAGGCCACACAGCCCGCGCTCGCTCGATGGGGATGACGTAGCCGATCGACTCGGCGATCTGACCCTGGGAGCCGATCTGCACGCGCGAGACGATCCCCAGGACGCGACCCGCGCTGTCGGTCACCGGACCTCCACTGTTGCCCGGGTGGACGGCAGCGTCGATCTGCAGGAACTGCACCTCTTGGCTCTCGCTCCGTTCGCCGCCCGCTTCGACCACCGTCCGCTTGCGCACGATCTCGCGGCTCAGCACGCCACGGAACGTCGACGCGACCATCGTGTCGCCGTCCTGGAGGACGAGTTTTCCGAGTGGGAAGCCGTGGAGGTAGACGTCGGTGCCCGCCGGCGTCGCCGGGCGCTCGAGGCCGAAGTCGGCGAGGACTGGCATCTCCTCGAACGGTTCGATCCGAAGGAGGGCGAGGTCCTCCTCGTCGGCGCGCGTCACGGTGAGGACCTCTGCCGCGTGCCGCGACGACTCGCCGGTAAAGACGATCCGGAGCTCCGTCTCGACGACGAAGCGCAGCCCGCCGGGGCCCTCGATGATCTTCTCGTCGCCCATCGGGCGAGCGACATGCGCGTTGGTCAGGATGTGCCCGTCGGTCGAGACGCAGAAGCCCGATCCCGTGCTCTCGCGCTTGTAGAGCTCGCCGACGAACTCGAGGTTCGGGATCTCGCGGCCCGTGGAGTCAATCTTCACGTGGAGTCGACGACGCGAGTCGGCCTCGCGAAAGTAGGTTGTGGCCTCGATCAGAACGACGGCGCGCTGGACGTTGGCCACCCCCGCCAGCCGGTCCTTCTCCAGACTGACCGGATCGAACATCTCGAGACGCTCGTTCGTGCTGCCGAGCTGCGTTCGGAGCGCATCGATCTCCTCGAGCCCGGACCGCCCGGCCGTCTCCAGCCCGGCGATCCGAGCCACGAGCTGGTCCTTCTCGCTCTGCAGCGACGCTCGCTCGCTCTCGAACGACCGGGTCTGCTCGTCGACCGCCCGCCGCGCCTGATCGACGCGGAGCTGCAGGTCCTCGTTGGCACGGCGGAGCGCCTCGGTCTCGCGATGACCGCTCTCGATGCCGTACTGGACCCCCCATCCGGCGAGTACCAGAACCACGACGCCGACCGCGATCGCCGTCCACCGCGTTCGTCGGGCACCGGCGCGCACCGCGGCCTGCACGTCCGCCGGCTGCGCGGCCCCGATGAGCTTGCGCAGATCGGAGATCGTCTCGTTGCCGAACCGGCCACCACGGCGCGGGCTCGCGATGTTCACGTCGAGCGTGTCATCGAGCCCCGTGTCGCGCACCACCACGAAGCGAGGGCCGTGCTCCCCGATCTCGACGATGTCGCCGCTGACGAGGCTCTCGCGACGGATGTGCTCACCGTTGACGAGCGTGCCGTTCTTCGAGCCGAGATCCTCGATGACGGGGACGCCGTCCTCGACCGAGACGCGCGCATGCGTTCCTGACACCGTCGGGAACTGCTGCTTGTCGAGGACGATGCGATTCTCGGGTGCGCGTCCGATCGTCAACCCGAGGTCCGGGATCGCGATCGCTGATGGGAGGTCGGCGAGCGCCAACGGCCGAAGCACCCACTGTCCGCCCTCGTCCTCCGCCATTCGGGGAGGATACCGACTCGCGACTCCGGTCTCGCGCCTCGCCCGATCAGGCGAGCAGGTCGGCGACCGCCTCGCGCTCCTCGCGGAGCTCGTTGACGGTCGCGTCGATACGTTCGCGGCTGAACGTGTCGATCTCGAGGCCCTGCACGATGTTCCAGCCGCCCGCGCCGTCGGCGCGCACGGGGAAGCTGCAGATCAGGCCCTCGTCGATCCCGTAGGAACCGTCGGACGGCACGCCGGCGCTGAACCAGTCGCCGGTGGGGGTCTCGTTCGTCATCGAGACGATGTGATCGATCGCCGCGCTGCCGGCTGACGCTGCCGAGGAGGCACCGCGTGCCGCGATGATCGCGGCGCCGCGCTTCTGCACCGTCGTGATGAACTCGCCCTCGAGCCACTCACGATCCTCGATCACCTCGATGACCGGCTGGCCGTTGATGCGTGCGTGCACGAAGTCGGGGTACTGCGTCGCGCTGTGGTTGCCCCAGATGGCCACGTTGGTGACCTGCGCGACCGGGACGCCGGCCTTCGCGGCGAGCTGGCTCTTCGCGCGGTTCTCGTCGAGGCGCGTCATGGCGGCGAAGCGCTCGCGCGGGATATCCGGAGCGCTGTTCATCGCGATGAGGCAGTTCGTGTTGCACGGGTTACCGACAACCAGCACGCGGACGTCGTCCGCGGCGTTCGCGTTCAGTGCCTTGCCGGTGCCGGTGAAGATCGGGCCGTTCGTCCGGATGAGGTCCTTGCGGAGCATGCCCGGGCCGCGCGGCTTCGAGCCGACGAGCAACGCCCAGTTGCAGCCGTCGAAGCCCACGTTGGGGTCGTCGGTCGCGTCGATCGACGAGAGCAGCGGGAACGCGCAGTCGTTCAGCTCCATGATCACGCCCTCGGCCGCCTTCATCGCCGGCGTGATCTCGAGGATGCGGATCGAGACGGGCTGGTTCTGGCCGAACACGGCGCCCGAGGCGATACGGAACAGCATGGCGTAGCCGATTTGACCGGCGCCGCCGGTGACTGTGACGCGGATGGGGGCGGTCATGGTTGTCTCCACTTCTCCTGATCTTCCCCGCAGGGCCCGGCAGGTTAGCAGGGGCTCGGCGAGCCACTTCGTGAGAGCCGAGGGTCCCGAATGGCTGCCCGTGCTTCGTGTGACTCTGGTCGGTCCGGGGGCCTGGAACGGCGCTCGCGTCTACGATGGGAGTTCCGGTTACGAGAGGAGACAAGTCCGTGCGCAGAGTCCTGTTCGTCGCCCTCCTCGCCCTCGTCATCGTTCCCTGTGCAGCACGTTCCGGGGCGGCCCAGGGGGACGAGCTCGCGCGGCGCCTGAGACCGGTCCGGATCAAGCAACGTGGCGAACTCTCGAAGATGGCTGCGGACGCCATCAAGAAGGGCTACCCCAGCTTGGCGCGTCGATGCTGGGTGTTGGCTGGCCGCGCCGGGGAGGATCTCGCGGAGACACGGATTGCCGAACTCGCCGACGAGCCAGACGGCGCGAAGCTCGACGCGAAGAAGCGAGCGGGCTTGGAGAAGCCGTTCGTGAAGCACCGCGTGCAAATGTCGAAGCATCTCGGCGATGTCGGCCGCTGGTGCGCGGAGAACGACCGCGACGACGACGCGCAGCGGCTGGCTCGAGAGGCGCTCGAGCTCGATCCGCAGAATGCGGATGCACGAGGTATTCTGGGTCAGCGGCGGCTGAAGGGCTGGGGCTGGGTGTCCGGCGAGGACGCGGCCCAGCTGTCAAAGGGTCTCGTCCGCGTCGGCGGCGAGTGGGTGAAGAAGGCGGGGGCCGCGAAGCGTGCGCGTTCCGCCGAGACGCCGTGGGAGGTGGTCTCCGATCATTGGCGCATCCACAGCAATCTCGAACTCGCTCGGGTGTTCGAGCTGCGCGATCTGCTCGAGCGGTTCCACGAGCGCTGGGTGGCCGACTGGGAGGGAACGCTCCCGCTGGTCGCAGCGGAGGAACCGCACGTCGTCCTGATCTTCGCCGCCGAGTCCGAGTACACCGCTGATCTCGAGAAGAACGACCCGCAGCACATCAAGAACGTGCCCGGCCAGTACAGCCCGCGCTTACGCCGGGCGTCGTTTTGGGATGTCGAGACGCTGCGCCAGAAGGGCGGCCAGGTCAGCGGCCTGGGCGAACTCATGCTCCACGAGTGCGCGCATCAGCTCTTCCGCGAACGCGTGAAGGGCAACCACCTGGCGCTGGAGGGCGACGGCGCCCCGAACTTCTGGGTGCACGAGGGCATCTCCGAGCTCTACGGGATGCACGTGCCGGCGAAGGCGGGTCTGGTCCTCGACGCGAAGCGGGTTCGTGGCCAGCTCCGCACGCGGCATCTCCGCGACCACTTTGCGTCGATGCCGTCGCCGTCGTCGTTCGACTCGATGACACGGAAGGCGTTCCAGGGCAGCGACCCGGTCACGCGCACGACCCACTACGCGGCTGCCGGGTTCCTCTGCCTGTTCCTGGAGCAGGGTCCGCACCGCAGCGCGTTCCGCTTTCTCGTCCGCGACGTCTACTGCGGCGGCAACGAGAAGGCGCGCATCGCGGACCGCCTCGGCGATCTCCCGAAGCTGGACGCCGCCTTCAAGAAGTACGTCCGCGGGTTCTGACCGGGCGCGCTGCCGAGCAGCGAAGAGACAACGTGGTGAGCGAGGTGGGGGTCGAACCCACATGCCCTCGAGGGACCGAAGCTTTTAAGGCTTCTGCGTATGCCATTCCGCCACTCGCCCACCTAGAGGATCCAATACTAGTGTCGTGGGCATGTGGGTCGGCGAGGTCGCGCAGCGACCAGCCAACCCCCCGGCTGGGTAGTCGCGGCCGAGCGGTCCCGATGGAAGGCTTCTGCGTATGCCATTCCGCCACTCGCCCACGCTGGACTCCCGCGCGCGCACACCCGTCACTCCCGATCGCCGAGACAGCGGCCCGTAGGGGCGGAGCCCCTGCTCCGCCCCGCCGACACGCTCTCGCATGCGCGAGCCGCGTCGCCGGCGCTCAGCGGACGAGCCCGGTGGATCGCACGGCGCCCGGCGACGACGGTCGCGACTCAGGCGCTGTCCTTCGGGATGCCACGGACCCCGTCCGGTAGCCGATCGCATGACCCCGGTCGCTCGCAGCGCGCCATCGAACCCGCCTCGCGCGGGCGTCCCCAGCGGGCGGGGCGGACCAGGGGGGCCGCCCCTACGCCTTCCCGATCCGCCGGGCCATGTCGATCGCGATCGTCTGCTGCTTCGACGACCCCGACGGCTCCTTCGACGACAACCCGTACGTCCGCTCCAGACGCCCCTCGTGATCCCGCCACCAGTTGCGGGCCTTCGCCTTGTTCCACTCACCAGCGGCGCGGCACCACTCCAACTCACGGCCGAGCGCGCGGACGTTCTGCGGCCGACGCGCCGGCTCCTTCTCGAGGCAAGCCAGCAGCGCCTTCTCGACGTCCGGGAGGATCGGTCGATCGGCGCGCTCGGACGGCGGGATCGGCCGCTCGCGGAGCTGCTTGTTGACGATCTCCATGACCGAGTCGCCCTCGAACAGCGTCTTCCCCGTCAGGAGGAAGTACCCGACACAGCCGACCGCGTAGATGTCGCTCCGGGCGTCGACCGAGCCCGGACGGAGGAAGCCCTCTGGCGACATGTACGCCGGCGTGCCTGTGATGGTCCCCGCTTGCGTGAGATCCACGGACTCCTTGGAGCCCAGGTCCATCACCAGCCCGAAGTCGAGCACCTTCACCACGTCGTACTCACCGCCTGCGCGACAGAGCGCGATGTTCGCCGGCTTGATGTCGCGATGGATCAGGCCGAGCTCGTGGGCCTCGTTCAGCGACGCGCAGATCTGCGCCAGGATGTAGAGGACGCGTGCCTCATCGAGCGGCCCTTCCTTCTCGACGAACTCGTCGAGCGGGATGCCCTGCAGGTACTCCATCGCGTAGTAGAAGATCCCGCCCGGCGTGCGGCCGAAGTCGAAGATCTGAATCGTGTTCGGGTGCGTGAGGCGACTCGTCTGCTGCACCTCGCGTTCGAAGCGGGCGATGGTCTGCTCGCTCGTCTTATCCGGACGCAGGAGTTTGATCGCGGTGGGGCGGCGCAGCATCGCGTGACGTGCGAAGTGCACCTCACCCATGCCGCCTTCGCCGATCTTCTTCACGAGTGTGTACTGGCCCAGACGCTTCGCCTCGGACTCCGCCTCGAGCACCTTGCGTTGCAGATGGCGCGCGCGCTGTGCGGCGATCACGGCAACCGCGCCCGCCGCCGCGAGCATCGCGCCGAACATCCAGAGCGTCGTGCGCAACGTGTGTAGCGGACCGAACGCCTCGTCGTAGGCCATTTCGGTCCCGACCCCGAGCCTCCAGCGGGGCTCCCACGTCCACGCGCCGACGGACTTCACACCGAGGTGGTTGCGATACCCGTCGAGATCGACGCCGCTCTCCTTCGAGATGACGCCGGCCGCGAGCCTGGTGTACGGAAGGGCTTGGTGCGCTCCCTGGATGACATGACCCGAGCGGAGGTGACCGCCAGGATCCCGCAGCTCGAACGGACCGTCCTCCGGGACGATGCCGAACGCCTCCAGATCCGCCTGGAACCGACTCGGCGTCCGCAGCGTGCCGTCCTCGTCGACGACGAAGCTCTCGCCCGACGCGCCGGCCCGATCCGGGCCGATCACCGAGGCAAGAGTGGCGCCGTCGAAGATCAGGAACAGGACGTGGTCGTCGTCCACGGCCGCAGCGGGGAGTAGAACCCTCAGGTCGGCGCCCCAACGCATCCGTAGGAGCGACGGCGGGTCCCAACCGCGTCGTGAGGCGCGAATGACGGACTCCGCCGCGGAGTCCCAGGCTTCCTCGGCCCCGTCCTCGCACCAGACGACGAGGTCGCCAGCCGCTTCGTCGCGCGACGCGATGACCGCCCCGGCAGCGCCCGCCGCGCGTGCTCTCGCCTCGAGGCTCTCAGCATCCAACGACGACGCGGACGCGATCCGCTCCGCCGCCGCGTACCGCTCCGCGTGCCAACGGTCCACCGCGGCGGCATCCGCAGCGAGCGTCGACCGCAACTGCGCCTCGACCTGCTCGTCCGTTGAACTCGCGACGGCGCCGTACGCGACCCACCCGAGAAGGAGCACGCCGCCGGCGACACACAGCGAGATCAGCCAGCTCGCACGCCGGTGCGTTGCCAGTGATGCTGTGGTCCTCATGCGATCCGGTCCCCTCTGCGGTTCGCGCCGAACGGATTATGAACCCGCCACGGCCCACGGCATCGAACTGTGTCTCGCCGATCGGCTGGTAGGCTCTCCGCTCCTCGGAGGATGACGTGGGCCTGCTTGCACAGATCACCTGGAACGCCGATCCGGTCATGCTGGAGCTGGGACCGCTCCAGATCCGCTGGTACGGCCTGCTGTTCGGTCTCGGGTTCGTGGCGAGTTTTGTGCTCGTCCGATCCATGTTCCGGCGCGAGGGGCGCAATGAAGAGGACGTCGAGCACCTGCTCCTGACGACCATCATCGGGACGATCATCGGCGCGCGTCTCGTGCACTGCTTCTTCTACGACTGGGATCGCTACGCCGCGGATCCGCTCTCGATCCTACGCGTCTGGGAGGGCGGTCTCGCCAGCCACGGCGGAATGATCGGCATCCTCATCGCGCTGTTCATCCACTCGAAGCGCCGGACGGATCAGCCGTTCCTGTGGCTCGTGGATCGGGTTGCGGTCGCGGGGGCGCTGGCCGGCTCGTTCGTCCGCGTCGGGAACTTCGTGAACTCGGAGATCATCGGAACGCCGACGGATCTCCCGTGGGGCGTGACGTTCCCGCGCAACATCCTTCAGACCCCGGTGCCGCGCCACCCGGCGCAGCTCTACGAGGCCATCGCGTACCTGCTGACGTTCGTGGTGCTCTTCGGCATCTACCGACGGCTGGGCGCCAAGACCCCGACCGGCTTGCTCGTCGGGACACTCTTCGTTCTCGGCTTCGGCGCACGCTTCTGTGTCGAGTTCGTGAAGGTTCGGCAGGCCGAGGGCGGCGACGAACTGTTCCTCTCGATGGGGCAGCAACTGACCATCCCGGTCGTGCTGCTCGGCGTCGTGCTCGTCGTGCTGGCGCTCAGGCGTCGGGCGACGGGAAGCTGAGCCCGGAGAGCGTCAGCAACTCTTCGAACTCGAGGCCGACGAGGCGCTTCGGGTCCTGATCGTCGTCCGGCCGCTCCACGCGCGTGACGCGCACCGCGCGTCGGATCGGCACCACGGCGTCACCCCGCCGACCTTCGAAGTCGACGAAGACGAAGTTGCCGGCAGCCACGCGCAGGTGGGCGTCCTCCGTGACGAAGCAGACTCCGCCTGGGGCGATGTTCGAGAGCTCGCCCGCGACGGTGTAGCCGACCAGCGTGAGTCGCGCGGGCAAGCACACGTCGATGCGCTCATGCCGACGGCGCTCGCTGCCCGGGCCGGAGTGGATACCGTCAGGGCCCGAGTGGATGCTGTCGTCGCTCACGGAGACAGTGTAGTCGGGCGACTCTCAATCGCCGAGGGTGTCCCCGCGCTTCGGCGCACCCCGTTCCGACAGCCGGCCAGTTCCGGTCTGGCCTCGCCGCGCTCCCGCCCGCATCCTCAGCGCATGTCGACGGCGCCCTCCCGCCCGGTCCTGGCGCTCGTCCTGGCGCTACTCGCTCTGGCGTGTGTGCCGCTGCAGCACGCGGTCGAGTACGACAACACGATGAGCCGGTACTACCTGCTCAGCGCGGTCGTCGACCGTGGCACGCTCTCGATCGACGACTACCCGCCGACGCCGGACAGCTCGGAGCACGCCGGTCACCGCTACTCGAACAAGGCGCCGGGCCTACCGCTCGTCGCCGCACCCGTGTACGCCTTGGCGCGAGCCGTACCGTTCACGCGGGGTGACCGTCCGCTCGGGGACCTGCACCGCGCCATCGTGCGCATCGCGATCGTCGGCATCCCGTTCGTGCTCTGTGGCGTGATGCTCCTGCTGCTCGCGCGCCGCCTGGGGAGCAGCGAGGCGACCGGAGTACGAACGGTGCTTGCGTTCGGTCTGGGCACGATCGCCTGGGTCCACGCCACGCTGTTCAGCGGGCATCTGACGGCGGCTGCGTGCGGACTCGGTGCGTTCGTCATCCTCCAGCGATTGCGGCGAGATCCCGACGCGGCTCGCGCCGTCGGCTGGGCCGCGACCGCTGGCGCTCTCGCCGGGCTCGGAGTTCTGATGGACTTCATGGGCGTCGTCGCGGCGGGCGTGCTCACGCTCTACGCGATGCTCTCGTCGCTCCGACCGCGTGCGGTGGTCGCGTACCTGTGCGGTGGGCTGACCATGGCCTTCGTCCTTGCGGCGTACAACGCGCGTTGCTTCGGCTCGTTGGTGGCGCTGAGCTACGGCAGTTTGGCGGATCCCGAGTTCGCCGCGGGCGCGTCCGGTGGCGTCCTGGGCGTGGGTGCTCCCGACCTCGCGGCGTTGGCTGCGCTGCTCGGCTCTCCGTCGCGTGGACTGTTCTTCCTCTCGCCCGTCTTGCTCCTTGCCGTCGCGGGGTTTGTCTCGGCGTGGAAGGCTGGGCACCATCGTGTCGAGATCGCGGTCTGCCTCGGCGTGACGCTCGGTGTGCTCCTCGTCAATGCGGGGTTCTACGGCTGGCACGGGGGCTGGACGCACGGTCCGCGCTACCTGGTCGCCGCGTTGCCGTTCCTGGCCGTGGGGCTGCTCTTCGCGCCGCTGCGGGGCTGGCCGTTCTGGGCCGCACTCGGTCTGTCCATCGCTCAGATCGCTCCGGCCGTCGCCGTGAACCCGCACGCGCCTCACGAGATCGTCAACCCGCTCTACGAGCACGTTCTGCCGCTCATGAAGCGCGGCTACGGGGCAGAGGGGCTGGTCGCGGTCGGTGAGGGCATTCCGTGGCTGATCGTGCTCGCGGTCCTGGCGTGGCACGTCGTTCGGCGCGCGTCCGGGACGGTCGAGCGACCCGGTCGCGTCGTCTCCGCCGTCGTTGCCCTGGCCCTGGTCGGGATCGTGGCCGGCATCGCGATCGTTCGCTCACCCGACGGTCTGTCCCAGGCGTATCGCCGCAAGCAGTTGCAGGACACGAATGACCTGTCACGCGAAGTCTGGCTCTACAACCTGCAGTTGCACGGACGCGGCGCGGGGCAGGAGTTTGGCGTGATGGGCGGTCCCAACGGAGCAGGACCGCGCGAGCGCTGAGCGCTACTCGGGCAGAAGGCCGTCGAAGTAGAGCTCGACGAACTCGTACACGAAGTTGCCGCTGCCACCGGCGTCCGAGAACTCGCTGATGTACACGCCATTGTTCGAGCCGGTCGTCTGGCCGGTGCCCGGCGTCGCGTTGGACACCGCATCCGACTGGACCGTCCACGATCCGGCCGTGCCGGCCGCGGTCCCGGGCGCGCGCTGCAGGTTCTGGCGTGCGGAGCCGCCCATCGCGATCGTGGGACCGTCCTGCGTGACGTTGTCCCCGAGCAGCGTGTAGGTCTCCGCGCCGTTGATCGTCGGGAGCTCGGGCGACGTCGACGTGAAGTAATGCACGTTCGAACCCAGCGTTACGCCCCAGAAGGTCTCGAAGTCCGTCTTCGTCGCGCCGCGGCAGACGATGACGTAGTCGCCTTCGTTCAGCGTGATGCTGTTCGGAATCGTGTAGTCGCGGCTGCTTGCGGCCTGGCGCACGGTCCAGCCCGAGACGTCGATCGTGTCGGGCGGATCGACGACGACCTTCTTGGTCACGGTCACGGTCGACTGGACGCTCTTGCCGAGCGTGGCCACGACATTGCCCGTCGCGTTCACGTCGTTCGAGGTGAACAGGATGTTCACGGCGCTGATGCCGACCGGGATCGTGACGGTCGGGGCGATGTTGCCGATGCCGTTCGTCGCGGACAGCGCGACGACCGAACCGCCCATCGGGGCGGCCCGACTCAGCTCGATGCGGAACGACTGCGTCGCGCCACCTTCGAGGGCCACGATGCCGGGAGAGATGTCCTGCATCTCGGCCACGACGGGATCGGGATCCGGGTCCGGATCAGGCTCGAGCGGTGCCAGGTACTTGAAGAGTCCGGCGCGGCAGGCACTCTGGCCGTCGTCTTGGACCACGGTGACGGAGACGATCGTGTCCGGCGGGAAGTCGGGGGGGATCACGTCGAGACCCGTGCCCTGGTTGACGACGGCGCTGAGCGTGGCCTCGACGTTGTCGAAGAACACCCGCGGTCGCGGAAGCGCACGGATCTGACGGGCCGGGATCAGCACGACCTCGTCGACGCGTCCCTCGAGCGGCGGAGTCGCCGGGAGCAGGAACGGCTCGACGCTGTCGACCGTGACCTTCCCCTTGGGGCGCGTGCTCGGCGGACTCACTCGGATGTCCACCGAGTACTCGGCCTCCCCGTCGGCGATGCCAAGAAGCAGCGCGTATGTCCCGTGACCGTGCCCGAGCTCGAGCGTGCGGATCGACGACTTCGTGCCCTTCGTGAAGATCGCCGTCGCGTCGCCCGCGACGGAGTTGCCCTGCGGGTCCAGAACGCCGAGGACGCGCACGACCTTGCCCTTCTTCGAGGACTTCACGGTGGCGGTCACGATCGCGCCGGCCACGGCCTCGAACGGCTGCTCGATCGTCAGCGGCTGCTCGCCGCCGAGGCGCTGCTTCTTCAGCTTGAGACGGGGCGGCGCCTTGATCTTGAAGCGCGCCTGGTACGTGCCCTGCGAGCCGTCGGCCCCCGAGACCCGCACGCCCCAGACGCCGGAGCGATCCACGCGGAACGGCTTCGCCTTCTCGCCGCGACCGCCCTTGACCAGCTTCGAGGTGAGCGGGACGGTGGCTCCGTCGGGATCGACGAGGGTGAGCCGCGGCAGCAGATCCGAGAGCTTCCCGGCGGCGACCGACACCAAGAGCTGCTCGCCGGCGACGAGGGGTTGCGCGAACTCGTCGACGTCCTCGTCACCGAAGAGCGTGACGATCTCGGAACTGAGCTTCGTCGCGCCGAACTCAGGGCCCCGTGGCGGCGTCGTGCCGCTGCCGTTCGTGGCCACGCTCACTCCGGCGAGGCCGACGATCGCCAGCACGCCGAGGGTCGTCGTCGCTCTCCGCATCACCGTTCTCCTGCTGGCTTCGGGTCTCGGTCCGATCAGCTCTTCCCAAGACGCCCCCGTGCGCAACGTAACGCCCGGCGCCGACGGGATCACGAACGGCACGCGGACAGTGCGTGAAGGGTCGGGGTCGCGGGTCGGGGGATGTGCGATCCTGCGAACCGCGCGGGGACGAGGCGGTTCCCGTTCGGAGGCGCCGGGCGGCGCAGATGGAGGATCGTGATGCAGGCAGGTGGCGACAGCGGCTCGAGTGGCGGCAAGACGGTTCTCATCATCGTGGGCGTGCTCGTCGGGATCGGTCTGCTGTGCTGTGGCGGTGGGTTCGCGATCTGGAAGTTGAAGATGGAGCCGGCGATCGAGGACCTGCAGGCGCAGTTCATCGGAGTCGAGGGGAGCGGCGTCGCGCTGACCGAGACGCGCGACGTCGCTTCGTTCAAGCGCATCCGCCTGGAGGGCTCGACGGACGTCCAGGTGGTCGTGGGCGCCGCGACACAGAGCCTGACGATCACTCTCGACGACAACCTGATGGAGCTGTTGCAGACCGAGGTCGTGAACGGGACGTTGGTCATTAGCGAGAAGGAGAAGTTCAGGTCGAAGCTCGTAGAGCTGATGGGAGCAGGCCTGATCGAGATCGAGGTACCGGCACTTGATGGTCTCGAGATCGTCGGGATGGGCGACGCAACCGTCATCGGGATCGCCGGAGCGCTCTTCGAACTCGACGTGCAGGGCATGAGCGACGTCATGCTTGCGGGAAAGACCGAGGACCTGTTCATCACCGTGGACGGCATGGGCGACGTGGATGCGTCCGAGCTCGTGTCCTCCCGCGCGAAGGTCTCGCTCTCGGGCAGTGGAGACATCGACGTCCACGCCACCGAGAGTCTGGATGCCACCGTGGAGGGCATGGGGGACGTGACGTACTCCGGCGATCCCGGCGACGTGAAGACAGACGTCGACGGGATGGGCAGCGTCGAGCCCCGCTGACGAGCCTCAGCGACCGAGACGGTAGACCAGCGTCTCCGTTGGCCAGACCTGCACGCGCCGGTGCGCCCGATCGAACCCGAAGACCGGCTGCTCCATGACGTGCACGGCCCCGTCGTGCACGCCCACCGACCGCAACGGATAGGCGACCTCGAGTCGGCGCACCACCTCGCCGGTCGTGGCGTCGAGCCAGAGCAGCGCCTCGCGCGAACCAGTCACCAGATGCTCGCCGTCGGACGCGAGACTCGTGAGCCAGCGCTCCGGGGACTGGATGGTCGAGCGCACATCGCCCGTGTCGGGGTCCAGCTCGTGGATGCGTCCGTGCATGCCCTCGAGCACGAGCAGGCGGCCGTCGTGGAACGCGATGCCCTTCGCTCCGTGCGCGCGTTGTGTGGCGTTGGCCGCCGTCGTGATGGTGCGCACCGTCGAGCCGTCTGCCGGGTCGATCACGTGGATCGGCTTGCCCGCCGTCCAGCCGGACTCGAGGGCGTAGATGTGCGTCCCGTCAGTCGCGACATCGAGGGCGGAGCGCGGGAGCTCGAAGCGAGCCACGGAAGAGTTCGTCTCGGCGTCGAGTCGGTGCAGCTCGCCCATGTGCGCGATCCAGAGCGCGCCGCCGAGAGAGAACATCCCGGCCGGCACGTTCGCCGCGGGAGCCGCGAACGTGCGCACCGAGACGGCGCCCGTCAGCGCCGGCGCACGCGGACGTGGGGCGTCCCACGCCTCGCCATTCGCGAACAGTTCCCAACGGCGCGTTCCGTCCGCGAGCTCCGCCAGCAACTCGTCCGCCTTCATGTAGCTCTGGAAGCGGTGCACGTTCTCCTCGTTGGCGCCCAGCACGAGCAGCGAGGGATACGCACTGACGTTCAGGCGCTTCGGGATCTCCGGTGTGTGGTCGCGGTTGACGGTGACCCAGTGGAACTCGGTGCTCTTCGCCACGACCGCGGCGACGCCGAAGGAGTCCTCCTCCAGGCGCGTGCACCACGTTCAGGTGTCGAAGGTGAAGTAGGCGAGGACGGGGCGGCCGGTCTCGGCGGCCCGCGCCTGAGCCGTGGCCAGATCGGGCTCCCAGACGATCTCGGTGGGGGAGGCGTCGATCGGGTTGGCGGCCTCGTCGACCGCGGGTCCATCCGTGCGCTGCGAGGGCGAGAGTGATGGCGAGGGAGTCGGAGTGTCGGTCGACTCGCCGCAGGCGACGAGCATCAGCCCGGCGAACACGGCGCCGACGTTACGAGCGAGGTGCTGCATCGAGATCTCCTACATCCGCCGACGTCGTCGACCGCTCGCGCGACGCGTGCTGTGCAGGTCGTCACGTCGCGGACGGCGCGCGGTCTGGATCGGCGCTCGCTCCGGCTCGATACGTGCCTTGAACAGCACCACGGTGTGCCCGATCGCGATCTTGTCGCCGTGCGCCAGCGTCAGCTTCTTGCACGGCTCGCCGTTGACGTACGTGCCGTTGCTCGAGCCAAGATCCTCGACGAACCAGCTGCCGACGTCGGGGGCGATACGGGCATGCCGACGCGAGAGCTTCGTGTCGTCGATCTGGAGTGAGCTCTGCACGCCGCGTCCGAGCACGACCTCTTGGTCCAGCTCGTGCTCCGAGCGCGGTCCGTCCATCGTGCGGATCACCAGTCGTGGCATCGCTCGTCCCGATCCCTCCTCGTGAGGTGACCAGAGTAGCGGGCGACGCCGTCCGGTACACGTGGACGGCGTCGACGGGATCGAACGCGCTACGCGATCGCGGCGCGACAGTGCGGGCAGGCCGAGGCCTCGGGGTGCCGCGGCTCGTTGCAGGCGGGGCACGGGACGAACTTCGCGCGCGCGGCCCGGCGTCCGCCGAACCACATGCCGACCAGCAGGAGAACGCCGACCGCGGCGATGATGGGTGCCACCACGGCGAGCACGGCAAGCGTCGCGGCCCAGATGGTCTCGCCACCCCCGATCAGCTTCGTCGACAGCCCGTCGCTCGCGTCGGTGAGCGACTCGTCCACGGAGTGCTTCACGTCGGCTCGTAGCGTGTCGATCGTCAGGGCCGCGCCGCTGCCGAGGATGCCGGAGCCGATCATCAGCACCATGTTGTTGTCGGACATCGAGCCGACGCGGTCCGCGACGACGACGAAGCCGGCGAGCAGCTTGGGGAGTTTGAGCGAGAGGTTCACGAGCTCCGGTGCGTCCGGGTTCATCTCGGCGAGGACCTCGACGAGCGTGAGCACGCCGAGCACGGCCATGACGACCGGGTCCGCCAGGAACGTGAACTGACCACTCAGCGCGAACCAGGGCTCGGCAGTCGTCCCCGCCACCGAGTTGGCGGCGAGGTGATGCATCGTGCCGAGGCAGAGCGCCGGGATGAATGCCCGGTGACCACTGGCGCCAGCCAGGCCGGCGGCGCTGAACAGACTCAGAATGGACATGTTCGAACTCTCCTGCCGGTCACGATCACCGGCCACTCCCTTTGAGGCAAGTCGTGTGCCGTCGGCTGCCAGCCAGCAGGCATCAGCAACGTGTCCTCTCTAGCCTCCGTCGGTCGCTGGCCGCATCAGTTCCGCGATGCTGGTTGAGAAGATCATCAGCAGCGCGAACAGGGCCAGCACGAGAAGCACCGCCACGATCAGGAAGAGCTTCTCCAGGATGGTGACAGGCTCGCGTCGGTGTTCTCGTTCGAGGTGGAACCGGTGGTACCACCACACGGTTCCGGCCGTCGCCAGATAGACGACAGGTGAGACGAGTGGAGCCACAACAGGGACGACCCCGCCCGTGTGGAACCCGGCCATGAACAGGACGAACATCCGGCTCAGCCAGCGCGTGACCACCCGCCGCGTAAAGCCGAAGTGCTTCGCGTAGGGAGCGCAGACCAGGAAGCGCGAGCAGAAGAAGTGCGCGATCACGATCACGATGATCAGCGGCACGTTGACGATCGGGATCGCCGCCCCCGCGGAGTTCAGGAGCCCGAGCACGAGGATCACGATCGCGCTCTTCTTGATGCGCCGCAGAGCCGTCTCGTGGAGCTCCGTCTTCAGAGTGTCGAAGTCGCGATCGAGCTCGCGGACGTCAAGACCCTGCTCATTGCGCAGGCTGCGTCCACACGCCGGGCACTCCGGCGGCGGGCGGAACACGGCCTTCAGACGCGTCTTGCAGTGAGTGCAGCGCACGCGAGCAATGTAGGCCGACTTCGGCCCGGACGCCTCGATTGCCGATGAGCCTGTGAGATGAGCACTCGACGTCGATCAGCAGGTCGCCTCCATCCCGTCGCGGGCATCGCCGCCGTCGTGGCGGCCGTACTCGTGGCCGTCGTCGCGTGGCCTTCGCTTCCGGGGGCCGCGACCACGTCGACGTCGCGGCCGGACGTTCCGATGGATGTCGACGTCTCGAGCGAGGACCTCGAGGTCTTCTGGACGCCCGGGACCCTTGCCGGCGTCGTGAAGGTCGGCGGAGTGGCTCCGCGAGGTTGGCAGCTCGACATGGGCGTCGGGACCTGTGCGCAGGCGTGGGGGAGCGAGAAACCGCGCAATCCGGCGAGAGTCGTCTTCAAGGATGGTTCCGTCCACGGCGCCGTTGTCTATGCGAAGCGCGGCCCGCACACCGGTCTCGTCTGGGAGCTCGACCCGAGCTATCAGCCGCAGATGGTCATCGCGCGCTGCCTGTTCTGGCCTCGCGTCATCGGCCTGATGGCGGGCGAGACGATCGAGATCGCCAACAACGACCGCGAGACGCACGAGCTCGCCTTCAACGCCGCGCAGAACGCCTCACCGCGCCTCGAGATCGACGCCGGCAAGAAGCAGACCGTGCGTTTCGCGAAGCGCGAGCGCGAGATCCCGTTCCGTCACGTCGAGCACCGCTTCGCGAACGGTTGGGTCCACGTGTTCGATCACCCGTTCTTCTTCGTCACCGACGGGAACGGCCAGTTCGACATCCCCGATCTTCCACCCGGCGAGTACACGTTCGTGGCGCTGCACGAGACGTTCGGCGAGGCGGAACTCGAGGTCTCGATCACGTCCAGCGACGTGACGACCGTCGAGTTCCTCCTGCCCGGCAAGCGCTAACCCGCATCGTTCAGTGCGCCACGCCTGGCGGTCCCGAGCACGCGATCTCTCGCCCCGGCGCCGCTTCACTCTTTCATCCAGACGGGTGCATCGAGAGCGTGCATGCGCGTCGCCGGAACGAGATCTCACGCCAGAGATTTTCCGCACCGGGACCCGCCAGGACGCGGTGCGACGGGCGGACGCGCAACGTCACGACGTTCGCCCCCGCCGTTCCTCGATCTCGCCGCGACCTCGCGACGCCCTCGGGAACGATCCGGGCTCGCCGCGACCCCGACTACGGGCGACGCCAGTTCGGCAGCTCGCGCCCGAGCAGCGACTCCAACTCCGTCACGCTCTCGGCGTAGTACGAGGACAGGAGGGATCGCTCGTCGGCCGAGAGCCGGTGGACCTTCTCGTCGCCGGTCCGGTCACGCTCCGTCCTGACCGCGGCCTCGTCGAACGCGATGCCGAGGAACGCGAACACGCGCTCGAAGTACGTGCGGCGGTCGTCGCGGAGGTCGTCGAGCACGCCGATCAGCACGCGGTCGTGCGGGAAGAAACGCTGGATGCGTCGGATCTGCCCGGCGTAGAGGCCGCGGTGGAGGATGTTCGTCCCGCGGACCTCGGCGTCTGGGCGACGGGAGCCCTCGAGCTCGCGCCGATTCTCGGCCAGATGGTCGAGCAGCGTCTCCGGCATCGACAGCCCGCCCGGCATGCGGCCCTTGCTCCTCTGACGCAACAGGTGGTTCCAGTGCGACTCGGCTCGTGAGACCGGCTCCCGCACCATGACGAGGATCTTCGCCTCGGGATGGAAGCGCTGGATGCGCTCGATCGTGAGCGACGAGATCATGTAATTGGGCGTCTTCTCGCCCTGGACGGGGGCGTCCGTACGGAAGTGACCGCCGTAGTGCTCGGCGAGCGCCTCGGCATCGAGCTGACCGTCGCGCCAGACCGACTGGTAGCGCTCGTGATTGCCGAAGAAGTGCAGCTCGCGATCCGGCAGATGCACGTCCGGGTGGGCGCCGAGGACCCGCCGCAGCGTCGTCGTGCCGCACTTCATGGCCCCGACGATGAAGAAGTCGACGCGGGGGATGAGCGCATCACCGGCCCACGGATCGACGAGCGCACGGCCAGTCTCCGGTGGCGACGCGCGGCGGCGGCGAGAGCCGAACATGGGCGCGAGAGTAGCGAGGTCGTGGCGCGTCGGCTCGGGAAACGCCGCGTGCGAGGTGGCGAGCGGCGGCCCGCCCGTGGACAATCCGCCCTCCCCACGAGGGGAAGGAGGGCCCTTGTCGGACGCGCCGGTGATCGTGTGTCGCGAGCTCGCGAAGACCTATCGCGACTTCTGGGGCCGACGGCGCTTCCCTGCGCTGCGCGGTATCGATCTCGAGGTCGCTCGCGGCGACAGCTTCGCCCTCTTGGGACCCAACGGCTCGGGAAAGACCACGACGCTACGCCTGTTGCTCGGGCTCCTGCGGCCGACGTCCGGCGAGGTCCAGCTCTTCGGTCGTTCGCCGACCGACGCCGCTGCCCGCCGCCACGTGGGGTTCCTGCCCGAGCGGAGCTCGCTCCAGGGCTTCCTCTCGTGCTCCGAGACCCTGACGCTCCATGCACGCCTCCAGGGCGTCCCCCGAGCCGAACGCACGGAGCGCATCGGAGGGCTGCTGGAGCGTGTCGATCTCTTGGACGCCGCGAAGCGTCGCGTGCACGAGCTGTCCCACGGGATGCGACGGCGGTTGGCCCTGGCCGTCGCCCTGATCGGTGCTCCGCAGCTCCTCGTCCTCGATGAGCCCACGGCCGGCATGGACCCGCTGGTCCGCGAGGGAGTCCTCGCGCTCTTTCGCGAGCACGTCGAGAAGGGCGGGACGCTCGTCGTCACGTCGCATCTGCTGGGTGACATCTCCGGGATCGCCGAGCGGGCCGCGCTGCTCGCCGCCGGGCGCGTCGTGCGCAGCGGGCGTCTCGACGATCTGCTGCGTCGAGAGGGTCTCCGGGACATTCGTATCCGCGGCGGCCCCGAGATCGACGCGATCGTGGCGGAGGCCGTTCGCGGTGCCGGTGGCGAACTGGAGAGCGCGGGTCCGGCGCGCGCGACGATCGAGGAGCTCTTCCTCGAGACGTATCGTGCGATGGACGACGCGACCGACGAGGGCGACGCGGTGAGAGGGACGGGTAGCCCGTGATCGACCGCATCCTGGCCCTGGCGCGGCTTCGATTGCACGAGAGTCGGTCGGCACGGCTTGGCCTGCTCGTTCCTGCGGGGTTCGTGTTGGGGCTCGGGGCGGCGCTCTGGGCACCCGGCGGGAGCGACGCGGCTCGCGCGGCGATCGCCGACCGTTCCGCGCTGCTGCTCGTCGCCGCGCTCGGAGTGCTCGCTGCTGCGGTGCCGACCGCATTGGGATTTCCCGCCGACGTGCGCAGTGGCGTGGCCGACGGTGTCCTGGCCACACCGACGCGCCGCTTGGCGGTCGTGGTGGGGGGGACCCTCGGGTACGGCCTGTTTGCGTCGCTGATCCTCGTTGGCGCCCTCGGTGCAGCCGTGCTCGGGCTCGAGGCCGGCGGGCTTGGCGGTGGGGCTCGGGCGCCGTCGTGGCGCTTCGCGCCGATCGGTCAGGCCGACGACGCCGCGCAGCTGACTCTCGACTCCGCGACACACCGCGTCGTGTTCGCCGTGCCGGATCTGTCGATCGCATCCGGCGAGATCGTCGCCCGTCTCGATCCGAAGCCGATCTACGAGGGCGGCACATTCGAACGCACGTCGGAGTGCCGGATTGCGCTCGGGCGTCCGCGCGAGTCCTCGCGGACGGCGACCACGGTCCAGTTCACGCCCGGGCGTCCGTTCATCGCCCGCCTCCCGGCCGACGACCTGGAATCCGGCGAGCTGGTCCACCTGACGATCCATCGGCCGAGCGGGTCCTGGGGACTGGCGCTCGCGCCCGGCTCGATCCAGGTGGCCACCAAACGCGAACTCTTCGTCTCGTCGGCGCTGAAGGCCGCGTTGTGTCTCGTCCCGTTGCTGTTCCTCGTAGCGGCGGGCGCCGGAGTGGGGTCCGTCCGCTTCGGCGCTCCGACGGCGCTCGGGCTGGCGCTGTTCCTCGTGGCCGCGCTCGCCGGTCAGGACATCGTCCGTGACGCCGCAACGTTCGTCGTTCGGACCGCCGAGACCCAGGCCGCGGCCGCCGTCGGTCACGAGGGTCACGACCACGCTGGACACGATCACGCAGGTCAGGTCGAGCTCTCGCCGATCCAAGTCGGCCTCGCGAGGGGCGCCTTGCACGTGCTCGACCTCCTGCCGCCGCTCGACGCGTTCGATCGGAGCAGCGATCTCGCGGACGGACAGGCGGTCTCTCTGGCTCGCGTCCCGGTCGCGGCCCGCGCTGCTCTGCCGGGGCTCGTCGTCCTGCTCCTTGTCGGATGGGGGCTCCTCGCGCGGCGGGACGTGTTGCCCCTCTGAGCGGCGCGACGTGCCGTGTCGCCGCGGGATCTCCGTTCCACCGTCGCCGAGGCCCCGCTACCTTCAGCCGCTTGGCCCATGTGGCCTCGATCCGGAGCCCGAACCATGAACCGCATGCTCGTCATCCTCGGTGGTCTCGCCTCGTGCGGGGCGGCGTACATCAGTGCCGGAATAGCCCCCGCCACAGTGCGCGATCTTCCGTCCACGGGGAATCGCGGCCGCGTCGAGTTCGAGCTCGTGCGTTCGATGCCGACGGACGTCGATCTGAACGTCGCCGGCGTCCCGGATCCGTCGGCCGTCGATCCGGCTGCCGTCGACCTGGCGCCCGAGGCAGGAGCGGGCACCGACCCGACGCCCGAGGCCGCTCCCGATCCCGTCGCGCAGCCCGATCTCGAGCCGAAGCCGATCGAGATCCTGGTCGTTGACGACGTCCGCCTCTGCCAAGCCGACAACGGCAAGCGCGAAGACCTCGGGCGCTTCGTCCACCTGCAGTTGGACATCGAAGGCATCCCGTTCTGGGTGACGTCGAAGACGCGGAACGAGGTCGACTCCCAGCGCAAGCTGAAGAAGAAGCTCGACGTGATGTACGGCTCGCCGCTCGTGATCGTCCCCGATCAGGAGACGCTCTGGCAGGAGGTCTCCAAGACCCTCGACACGGCGTATGGCGCTGCCGTGAAGCAGTGCTTCCTCGGCGTCTGCACCAAGGCGAAGCCGACCGAGCTGCTGACGCTCACGCTTTCGATTGCGCCACCCGATGCGGGGCTGCCGGAGGGCGATCACTTCGTCATCGCGATGAAGGACGGCAAGCCGACGACGGTCAACGGCGTCGAAATCGGGACCGATCCCTCCGACCTCGCTCAGGCTTGGTATGCGTGGAAGGGCGACCACCCCGACGCCGACCCGAGCGACGTCGGTACGTCCCCGGTGATCATGAACATCCACCGCTTCACACCGCTGGAGCAGGTGGCGCCCGTCATCGGCGTCCTCCGCGGCCTCGGCGTCGCCGCCGAGCGCTATCAGTCGAAGATCTTCCAGCGCAAGCGGTAGCGAGCCACGCTGGCCCGCTCTCCGCTGCCTCGCTCAGGAGCTGAACCAACGCAAAGACGCCGCGCCGACAGGTCTCTGTCAGCGCGGCGTCTTTGCGTCTTGGACGCGGCGACCTAGCGGAGCTTCTTGTCCTTGCCGCGGCAGGGCTTGCGCCCGTGATTGGCCTTCTTGCTACGCCAACCCATCTTTCCGATCCGCCTGCGCTTCGCCATATCTGCCTCCCGTCGAAGGCGGAGAGAGTACGGACCAGCGGCCGCGACGCCAGGAATCGAGGGCCGCCCGGCGCGCGATCCTTGACCCCCTCCGGTCGCGACCGATACTTCGGGCTCGCACCGTGGGGGACCGCCGGAGCCCGTCTCCGAGCCTCCACGGCCCCGCGCCTCGCGCGCGGTTCGCGCTGAGGCGGCATGGCCAAGTGGTAAGGCAACGGATTGCAAATCCGTGATCCCCGGTTCGAATCCGGGTGCCGCCTCCAGCAGCGCAGGCCGGTTTCTAGCCTCGAAATCGAGCGTGAAGACCCTCGCGGAGCCCTCTCTCGCTTCGGTCGCGTCGGCCGCCGAAGTACCCCGGGATCCCCCGGTATCCCCGGAATAAGGTGCCCGATAAGGTGCCCGGTTCCCGCGGCGCTGAACGATACCGGGCAGATCCCCGCCCCGAGCACGCTCACTCAGGTCTCGTACTCGCGGCGCGTCTCGCCGGTCTCTGGGTCCTCTATGACTCGGTACCCCGCGCCAGTCTCGTCGTCCGTGAACCGCAACGGCCCGGGCGTGTCTGGCGGGTCGCCGAAGATCATCGGCAGGACGAGCGGCTGCGCGAGCACCACGACGATCCCGGCGAGGACGCACCACCATGACGCGTGGTTCACGGCGAGCACCGCGGCCGTGAGCGGCAGGGCTCCGGCGACGGCGTAGCCGAGGTACTTCCGCCGCCACGCCGCGCGCAACGTCTCGATCCCGTAGAACGAGAGAGCCGCGCAGCACAGCCAGAGCAACCAGCCCATGGATGCCACTTCTAGCATCGAGCGGCGGCGTTGACCTCCCGCAGCTACGTGAGACGAGGCGCGAGATCCCCGGCGGCATCCTCCGGCGAGGCACGGCCGCGCGCGCCCGCCTCCTGCCCGGTCGGATCGGGCTCGCGCGCGTGAGGGGGAGGGTCCCTCGTCGGAAACCTGCGTCGTTTTTGCGTTTCGTTCGGACCTCTCTCGGCCGATGGCGTCGAGCTACTCGGCGAAGCGGCCGAGGATGACGCTGAACGACGAGTCGCGGCTCGGCGCCTGGATGCTGCCAGCCTCATGCATCGAGCCCACGCCACACGCCATGCAGTAGTCCATGCAGTAGCTGCGGCCCTGAAACTCGAGTCGGCCGTGACCGGCGCGGATGGGTTGCGGCTCGCACGAGTGCCCACAGACGTGTTCCGGCCACGACGTCATCGCGAGCAGCCCGACACCGATCACGCCGATGCCCACGGCGCGGACGACAGCCCAGGAGATCCACCTCGGCCGGCGCGGTGGAGGCGTCACTCGAGGAGGTCTCCGAGGATGACGGAGAAGGACGCGGCCCGGTAGTGCACGCGCCGACGATTGGACTCGAAGAAGGTCCGCGGAGCGTCGAGCCCGACGAGCCGGACCGTCGCCGACTCAAGCACGTAGTCCCAGCGGACGTCTATCTCGTGCCCGCTTCCGTAGCTCGCCGGCGGTCTCGCGGGCCTGTAGTCGAAGACAGAGGGCAAGAAGACTCGCGCATGCCGCTCCGGCCACGCCACCATCGCCGCCAACGCGACGAACCCGAGGCCGAGGGCGACGCTCCGGAGAACGGCCCAGCTCCAGCGACGGGGGCGACGGGGGGCGGTGGATCTCATCGCCGCCCACGCCACTCGATCATCGAGTCGCCCCGAACCTCACAGACGTCCCAGCGCCAGTCGAACTCGGCCGGGACGTAGATCAGGTTCGGCGACACCACGACGCCGCCCATCTTCATGGTGATCCGAGGCGGGTGGTGCGACGGCCAGGCCACGAGAGCGACGACCCACACGAGCAGCACGCCGCGCACGACTCCCCCGAGCATGCTCCAGGACCAGCGGGCGGGGCGACGGGGGGTCACCGAGCTGGATCGAGAACGCCGTATGGGTCGCGCCAGTCGCTGGAGGAGCCGCGGTTGCGGATGAACTCCCACGTCGCGTCGGGTGGGGGTGGCCGCGCGCCGACGTCGAACCCGTAGTACTCGGCCACGTACCTGGCACTCTCCTGCATGTAGCGCGCGTACTCGACCGGCGGACGCCCGTCGTCGAACATCGCCCATTGGACACCGCTGCGGCGGTCCAGGACCGCCGACCGCCACTTCCCGTTCGTGATCAGCCGGTACGCGGGCTGACCCGGCAGGACGACGACCGCCGCGGCCAGCGCGACTGCCAGCGTCGTGAACAGTACGTGGCCACGTCTTGGCTTCCTCGGCGGCGGGACTCGGTCGGCGTCCATCCGCTCATCGTACGTGTTCAGCGCCGGCGCCTTCGGTGTAGCGCCACTGCAAGCGCGCTGGCGCCGCACGCCGCTTGTCGCACGCGCAAGCGTCGTTCTCGCGAGAGGCCACCGCTGTTCCCCGTTGCCGGCCCAGCCCAAGCCCCATACGCTGTTGAGTCACGGTCTCCACTCCCCAGGGAGCTGGGGCGCACGGCGACGCGGGAGGTAAGAGACGATGGGCAAGGAACTCGCAGCCTACGCACCCCTGCAGCACTCCATCATCGAGGTCGCTGACACGATAGGCGTGATCGATGAACTCGTGGGGAAGGTGATCAACTACCTAAATCGCCGCAAGCGAACGGCTCTCATCTCGGCCGTGGAGAAACTCGAACGCGAGACCGAACGGCTTGAGGTCGCTGAGGGGCAGATGCGTCAACGGGTAGAGCAGTTGCAAGTCGCCGTCGATGACCTACGGGGACAACGCGTGGGAGTGCTCCCGCACGACATCCTTCTTCTGGGTCTCTCCTACGTGTTTCGAAAAGGGTCGCACAAGCGCGACCTGTCCCGGGCCGAGAACCGCCTGAATGACTGCGTAGCGCAGATCGACGAGATTCGCGTGCGCGGCGCGGCGCTGCGCAGCAAGACGGAGAAGCTCGAACAGCAACTCAGCCAGCAGAATCCGTCGTTCTGGGCTCGAGTCCTGACCGTTCTGCTGTTCTTGAAGAATCTGATCAGCGCGGTGGTGAACCTCCTGGTCGGTCGCGTCCTGTCGGCGCTTCTCTCGATGAAAGCGCTGATTCCTGCCTAGGCGCAACGTCTTGTGCGTGTTCGTCGGCTAGTCCCTCACCGCTTCGCCCTCAGACCGCCGCGGCCGTCGATCTCGACCTCAGGGTATCCGCACGGTTCGCACGGCAACTCACCGCAGCAGTTCGGGCACCGACCGTCGAGCAGTTGCTGATGCCGGATCGCCCGGAACCTCGCGATCCAGAGCTCGCGCCGGTACGCCGCACCGTCGATGGTCCTGCCGCCCTTCGCGCGCGCCGCTGCCGTCAGACGCTTCGAGAACTCGCGCCGCACGACCTCGTCGTCGACCTGATTGGCCAGACTGAGCTCGATGCCGTTCGCGTCCAGGTCGCTCCCGAGCGTCTCCGCGATGCGGAGCACCTCCTCGTATCGGAGGGCACGAGACCGGACATACCACGCAACGAGCCGCGTCCACCAAGCCCGACACTTCCGCCCGAACGGGCGCGCCTTGCAGCGGTAGATGTGATCTCTGCAGTCGATCGCAAGCTTCGTCTGCCGGATGGCGACGAACCGCGGTCGTGGAACTGGCTTGGTCTTGGCCATCTCGGCTCCCTGGGGCGTGTATCTACATCGGGGGGGCGGGACCCGCCGCGCAGATGTCCCCCTCAAGCGTGAGTTGCGCATCTGTCGGATGCCGAGTCGTGCCCGCCCGCGGCGCGCCTACAAGCCCGCGGGGACACTATGCCGTTCCCGGACCACGGGCGTCACCGGGTCGTGGCGGCATGGCTCGACCTACCCCTTGGAGGGGAAGAGGGATCTAGTGACCGCGTAGAGTAGGCCGATCACCTGAATTGTGACCGCCGCGACGACCGACACCATCACGGTGTCCGAGAGGTCGAAGTCCAGCGATCCGGGGCTCCACGAGCACGTTTCGGGAGCAGGCAGCGGGATGCAGCCAGAGCCGTCCGCGAGCACAAGGACGAAGCACGCGACAAGAGAGGCGACAACCAGCCCGAAGACGCGCCCGCTCAGCAGCCGCCTCATCTTGATGGACTGCTCCAGCTGCTCGTTGCGAAGCCCGTGCTCCTTGGCCTTTTGCTGGAGGATCTCAAGCTCGCCCTGGTACGCGGCCTTGGCATCCTCGTCGTCAGGCGGAACAGGCTCAGCCCCGATGTCATCGAGATCTGGCGGTGCATCCTCCGTCATTCGTCGTTCTCCCGCTCACGGGCCAGAGCGCGAAAGTGCGCGCGGATCTGCTCGTTCGGGATGACTGGACTGACGCTCGACGAACTTGCTCGGACCCTACTCCACGGCGTTCCCGCTCGGTGAGTCATGCCAGACAGTTGCACACCGGAGAGCCCGCCGTACTGACTCCAGACGCGGTCTATCAGCAGTGGAACGAAGTTGTCTTCCGGCGGCAGATCCGGCGCACGCGAGAGATCGGGGTCATCCCGAGGGATCAGGTGCGCGCCCCAGATCTTGAAGGCCCGGTAGATCGACGGGACGACAGGACCGTACTCCCAGGCCGCGAATGACTCGGTGAGGAGCGGTCTCGAACGGATAGCGAGGTGCCACCCGTGGGCGAAGAACAGCAGCTTCTGGAGCTTGAGAGGATCGATACGAGCATCGTCCATGCCAGCGCGCTCAACGAGCGCCTTGGAGATGACGATCGGCGTGTACGGCGCAGGCATGTCGCTACTCCTTCGGCTTGTCCTCGTCTTCGTGCGTCTTCGGTCGACCCGCGGATAGCGCCCCGGAGAGAAGTGCGTCGAAGGTCTCCACGGCAATGGACGCGGGCTCGTCGTCGTCCTTCGGCTTCGGCAGCGGATCCGTGCTCGTCACGCTCTCAGTCTACGCTCCGGCGGCCACAAATTGCGCAGGGAGCGGGCATGGGGCAGAAGAGGTAGCCGGGGTGGGCGTCGCTCGACACTCCGCGCGGGATCAGCGACGCGGAGCCGTCAGGCAGAGAGCCTTCGGGACTTCGGCGTGTAGTAGGTCAAGCGCACGCCGGGCGGGCCGAAGATGCCAGCAGGACAAGCTCGGGGCGCGTCGGTGAATGTCAGGCTGCGACCCTCTGTCCGCCGCAAGCTCGAAGCGGCAGCCAAGCGCGCCGGGATGCCGCTAACCGACTGGGTCCGAGACCGGCTGGCTCGGGCCGCCGACGAAGAGAGCGCGCGTTAGGCCGGAGCCCAACGCGCGCCCGATATCGTGTCTCCATAATCACCGTTCGGATATCCTCCGATGAGCTACGTGACATCCGTTGTGTGGCCGTGGCCCCCTCGGGTTGGCAGGCAAAGCTGGTAGGCGCCGCCACCTTCCCGGGGGGTCTTCTAGTTCGCGCGGGATAGGGACGAGCCGCATCTGCCGCCCGCGCGCCCCACTTTCCTCATCTCGCCTCCGTCGCCCGGATCAGGGCCTACAGCGGGTAACGCGGGAACCGCAGTCGCCACTCGTGGACGACACGGCCCCGTACGACGCGGATGCCTAGAAGCACCCACACGGTCGGGTCACGATGTTGGTCCATCGCGCACTCCGTTCTGTGAACGGCGTGGCCTTCGCGTGCTACCCTTCGCGCGTCTGAGCGGTGGGGTATCGGCTTCGGCCACGCCTTGCCAGATGGGCTCCGCATCCCCGTGATGCAGACGCCCGCCCACGCACGAGCGTGCTACCGCTCGTGCGCGGGCAATCTCACTGTGTCGGCCCCGCGACGCTAGTCCGCATCGGAGCCCGTCTCCGTCGCGCGCTTGATGTGCGCCTTGACGACGGCCATGTATGCGTCCACCAGGGCGAGGTCGTCCTCCGTCAGGCCCTCGGGAAGGCGCAGCTTTCCCGACGGGTGGCCCGGGATGTGGATCGGGAAGTCGAGGAAGCCCGGCGGCGTCTCCTTCTCTTCTTCCGGATGCTCCGCGTCCTTCCCCTTCGGCTTCTTCTTCGAGCGTCGCCGCGCAGCCGAGCCGCTCGACTTCCGCTTCCCCGGGGCCAAGAGCGGACTCAGCGGGATCGCCGCGGTCTCCAACGCGAAGAGCATGAATCGGATCGCCTTGTCGAGCGTGCTCCCCGCCGCGGCGAACTGCGCTCTGAATGCCCGCTGTACCGCCTCCGGCGTCGCCTTCTCGAGGTTCAGGTCGCCGATGGCGGACTCATACGCCGGAACGATGTTCGCCTTCACTGCCGCTGCCCAGCCGCTCGTGCCGTGCTGCGCCGTCAGCGCGCGCAGTTTGTCAGTGACCCGGTGGTCATCGCCAAGCGTCAGCCCGAGAAACGTCAGGGTGCCACGCAGCTGGCCCTGGACGTTGAACGCGACCTTCGACATCACGCTCTTGGTGACCTGATCCGGGAGCGCCTCGCCCATCTCCTGGAGGTGACCGATGAACGTCCCGAACGTGGACCACCCCATGTAGGCCGGAGTTGGCTTTGCGCTATCGCTTGCGCTGCTTGACATGAGACCTCCTCGCCGGCTGCATGGCCGACGAGAGAGATAGTACCGCGACTGGACCGGGAATCACCCTCTGTGCCGCGGTTCCACGCGCGGTATTGCGGTACGGCATTGCACAAGTCGTTAAACGATCGTGACTTACGCAGTACCTAAAAGATCGGCATTCGTCGCGGAATCGTGATGGACGCGGTACCGGGTCAGTTCTTGGCGCCAGTTACGGCTCCGTTACGGACGGGGGAGCGAGCGTGGTCCGGGAACGGCATAGTGTCCGCCCGCGGGATCGCCTCAGGCGCTCACGTGGCGCCGCATGCGTGTCACGCCGACCGGCTCACCGCTGGCCGGACCGCGCTGACTCACGTGCGCGCTGCGAGCCGATCTGATGTCTGTCATATATCGTATTACATGGAGCGGATGTTCACTCGGTCTCGCGCTCCGGCACAGCTCGCGGGGGGACTCGGATATGACGCTGGCGCTCGGGATCGTGGCGAGAGATGGCATCTTGCTCGCGTCGGACCGCCGCAGATCGATGCCCGCGCAGAATGCCGCCAGACATGTGGTCCTGAGCGAGACCGCTGAGAAGTTGGTCAACCTGGAGAACGGCCTGTGGCTGGCCCGGGCAACTACGCAGGCTGCAGCGTTGGAGACCGTCATCGACGCGATCAGAGAGCGGCTCGGGGACGAGCCTGGGATGACAGTCCGCATGACTCGGGCAGCCCAGATCGCCCGAGAGCAGTGGAGCGCCAGTTTCGGTCTCGACGGGGATGGCGTACCGGCGCGCGCGTGGGGCAGGATCCCCGAAGCGTCGTTCATGATGGCGGGGTTCGACCGTCGTACGGACGCAACTGAGCCGCGCATCTACACGATGCGAAGTTCGCTGCGATTCGCGCCGGAGAAAGTGTCGAGCGGGTTCTCGATCGTCGGTGTCGCTGACCACTGCATCGCTGCGAAACTGGCCCACCGGCCAGAGGAGACCACCGTGGACGAAGCCAAGCACCTCGCACTGCACCTCATTGCAACGACCGCCGACAACAAGTGGTGCGTGGGGCGCTCCGTACGGGTGGTCTGTCTCTTGCCGTCAGGCGAGGAGATCACGACCGTCGAGTGCGTCTAGCGCGGCACAACCTCCCGATGATCTCTTCCGGGCGGTGCTTCCGCCGCGGCATCTCCCGCCTCCTTCACCGGCTCGGATCCTCACGTAGGAGGCGGGTCGGTTCTAGGGCGGCAGGTCAGATCGACGGCGTGCTGATCCTGGGCCAGTAGCACTCGCGCCGCCTAGGTGCTCTCCGCTCGGGTCGGTCCGACGCCCCAGTCCTCCAGCACGATCTCGATCCACTTCTCGCCGGCGAGGAGTCGCGCGACCGCGTCCGCTAGTTGCTCCTCGGCTGGCAGCATCTCGTTCGACCGGACGTGCAGCACGCGCCACCCATTGCGCTGCAGGTAGCGGTCGCGACTCGCGTCCTGCTCGTCGTGCTCGCCGTGCCAGTACCACGAGTCGTACTCGATCGCGATCGGCACCCCATCGCGCTCGATGGCGATGTCGATGCGGTAGCGGCCGGCGAGCGCGTTCAGTTCGCCGCTGAGCACGGTGCAGAGAGCGCGTTGCGTCTTCGACACGCGCGCGCCGTTCACCATGTCGATGCACAGCGGGCAACCTCGCCCCGCGCCGATGTGAGAGTACGTTGCCTCCCACTCGTGCCCGCAGCTTCCGCGCCATGTGGTCTTCCGGTCAACGCTGCCGGGATAGGGCCCAATCCATGCGAAGTCCCGGCTCGCGGCGAGTTGCTCGTAGTCGGACTCCGGCAGTCGCTGCGCCTCGGCGCGGCGGACGTTCGCGCAGGCGTTGCAGCCGTAGCCCGCCTGAATGTCACGAAACGGGGACCACCACTCGTGCCCCTCGCCGCACTTCCATGCCGTCTTCGTAGCTGTGTTCGGCACTGCCGGACCGAGCCACGAAATCCCCAACTCGTCAGCGAGTGCGACGTAGTCCGCGGCAGACTTTGGGACCAGACCCGCGCACGCGGGGCAGCCCTTTCCGGCACGGATGTTGTCGTAGGACGCGGACCACTCGTGACCGTCCGTGCATCGCCACGGGCTGTTCTCACCGGTGTTATTCGGCAGCGGCCCGAGCCACTCCAAGCCTCGCGAGGAGGCGAGATGTCGATACTCGGCAACTCCGAAGCGGCGCGAGTCCGCAACGCGCACGATGGCGCACGGCCAGCACCCGTGTCCCGAGCGGATGAGACTGTAACTTGCTTCCCACTCGTGCCCCTCGGGGCAGCGCCACCGCGTCTTGCGCCGAGAACTTCCGGAGTAGGGTCCGAGCCACTCGTAGTCGCGCTCGCAAGCGAGCGCGTGATAGTCGTCCGGTAGCTTTCGCGCCTTCCCTGAGCAGTGCGGGCAACCGCTGCCTCTGCTTATGTTGCCGAACGGGGAGTCCCATTCGTGGCCCTCCCGACAGCGCCATCGCGTCTTCGCCGCGGTCGTTCCGGGGAACGGTCCCAACCACTCGAACCCCCGCTCCCGAGCGCACGTCTCGTATGCCGCGGGCCCGAACCTCCGTGAGTCGCTTCGACGTGCGTCGGCGCACGTCGGGCAACCACTTCCCTGCTGCAGGCCGTTGAAGCGCGCCTCCCACTCGTGTCCCTCAAGACAGCGCCAGCGCGTCTTCCTGATGACGCTGCCGGTCCACGGACCGAGCCACTCGAACCCGCGAGTTGCTGCGAGCGCGTGGTAGTCATCCGGCGTCTTGCGGTTCTCCAATTCCAAACGGAGTGTAATGGGACCGGCCCCTGCCACGGTGCGAGTCAGGTCACGCCAGGGGCTGCGGACGCGGTCAGTCGGCGGCCTGAGTCTTCGCTCGTCGAGTGCGCCACAGGCGCTTCAGGCGCTCACCCGGGGAGAGTATCCACCGCTTCGCCTGCAACCACCAGACGCGCTCTCGTTGCTGCGATCGCGTGCTGAGATTGACGCCGGGAGCGAGTTCCACCGCGCCGCCCCCCAGTGTCTGTTGGACGTGCGCGTTCGGGTCGTGCGGCTCGATCATCAGCGAGTGCGAGAGCGTGTACCGATCACCGTGCGCGTTCCAGACGTACCCCTTCAGCTCTACGTGGACGTACCGCCAGGAGTTGGGTGTCTCGGGAACGTTGTCCCAGTAGACCGAGATCTCACCGGAGAGTTCTCGCGTCTCGCCCGGCGCGATCGCGAAGAAGCGCGGTCCGTGCACGTGATGCGTCGGGAGCTCACCCTCGACCCAGGGGTGCTCACCGAAGAACGCACCGTGGATCGCGACGCCGCGACCGACGTTTCGCACGCGGGAAAACGTGATCCGCTCCAGGTTCTTGGTGCGCGGATCGAACGCGCGCTTCCAACCCTCGATCCATAGGTCTGGCCGCACGTTCTCCAGCATGTTCGTGCGATGCACGCGCATGAGCATGAACGCGCAGACGACGGAGCCAATCGCGCAGATGACTGAGCCGATCGCCGCAATGGCCGACCATTGGGCAGGGGTGAGGTCCATTGACACATTCAACCGGCAGTCAGCGACGCTCGTTCACCGGACTCCAGGCGAGGTCTGCGACCAAAGACCCCGTCACGAGCCGAACGCCCCGAGTCTCCCGCCCCAAGCGGGGGCCTCCGGCTCCTACCCGGCGTGCGCTGCCGCGTGAGCCTCCGCGACGATTGCCAGTGCGGCGGCGACCTCGTGGCCGTCACCGGCTAGGTCGAGAACGGCGCCGCAGACGGCGCAGCGCCAGGTGCAGTTCGTGTCGGGCATTGTGTCCTCCTAGAGAGGGACGTGCGAGAGCGGCGAAGGTTACGCGGGGCCGGAGTTTGGATGCGGCGGAGCGAAGGCCGTCGGCGGCCTCGGCGTACTGGCCCAGGCGCGACGGTCACTGACTGGGGGTCTGTCGCGATACCGTGAGATGGCCGCGTTCGACGGAGCGCGGACTCGCCGAGGTGCCCGGGTCGTGCTCGACCGCGGCTCGGACCTCGGCCCACATGGAGGTCGAGATCCATGGACGACACAAACTCGCTGCCATCGAACGCCGTTGCCACGGCGGGCCCGCGCGACGTGCTCTCCCTGGAGGAGGCGGAGCGCGCGTTTCGGTCGGATGGCGACCCCGGACTCCGGGCGTTCCGCCAGCTCCTGAGAGGGATGAACTACCTGCCAGAGCATCCCGATCGTCCTGGTGCGCCCTGGGTCGTGGCTTTCTGCAGTGCCATCCGACTTCGATGTGAGGCCCTGGGTCGCGGCGTGCGGCCCCGCGCGACCCTCGAAGCCAAGCTCGCCAAATGGGTCGCCGACTGGATCGAGGTCTTGGGTGGTGGTCAGGGCGGCCTCGACACGCTCAACGACCTGACGTTTGAGCTTTACTGGAACACACGCGCTGACGTACCCGCCTCAGGATCCTTCGTCGCTCGACGCTCGTTCCCTGAGACCGTGGACGAACTGATTGAAGCCATCGAAGACGACGCGGCGATGCTGTTCGGGGACGGCCCGGAGCGGCTTGTCGTGCTGCGCGAGCGGCGCCAGTCGGTCGAGCACTCCAGCCCAGCGATCAGCGATGACGGACCCGAACCCCTCTCGTGCGCCGAGCTTCGGGGGCTGCTCAACGCCGCAGGGTTCAAGAATGGCCGTGGGAAGGAGTGGACCGAGGCGGCCCTCCGGCGGCGCGTAGACCGCGCGGTGAAGGCGGCGAAGGCGGCGGGGGCTGTCGCGCGCGATCCTCGACTGCGCCTGCTCGATGCCGCGCTCGTCGAGGCAAAGATGGTGGGGGGATATTGGTTCCGTCCGGCGCCGATTGAGGATTTCGCCAGGCACGCCACCGCGCAGAGGCGGGCGCTTGTGAGCGCGACGGATGAGGTCCTTGACGCCCTCGAGGGTTACCGGACCTTGCGCTGACCCACGCCGACCAGCGTGTCGTTGCCCCGGTGCGTGGCGACAACGCGCGACATGCCGCGACATAGCAGGAGGTCGCGTGTAGTCCTGCCGTTGAAGGGAGCATGAGACAAGGAACTCTGCTCTCCCTTCACGCAGCCGCCCGGCGCCTCCGAGTCCACACGAGCACGCTGTCACGCTGGATCCGCCGCGGACGCTTTCCGGCGTACCGCACGCCCGGCGGCGAGTACCGCATAGCCGAAGCCGACCTCGTCCTCTGGCTGGAGCCGGCGCAACCTCCGTCCGCGACGGAGAGTCGCTCGTGAGCGCCGCGTGGCTCGCCGAGCGACTCCCTGCCCCCTGTGGCGGCTGCGACGTCCCACTCGGCATGGAGGACATCGACACGCTCACTCACGCGAGCGGTGCGTTTTGGTGCGTGGCGTGTGCCAACCGCTACGGCCCCGACATCGCCGACTTCGCCTGGACGCTGAACCTGCGCAGCGCGACCGGCGGGAAGATCCGGCCGAAGGCGCCGCCACGAAGGCGCCGACCATGAGCATCACCGCCGAAGTCGTCGCCTACGGCCGCAGCGCGGAGGCTCTCGCCGCGCTGCACCCGCACGAGATCGGCCCGCGGGGTCGTACGCGCTGCTGGGACACGTCGCACCATAAGCACGCCGACCGAACGCCGTCGGCGACGGCGAGTCCGGAGAAGGGCTGTCTCTACTGCCACGTTCTCGGCACGTCGATCGACCTCGTGGACCTCGCTCTCTTGCATGGATTGGCGACCGACGTGGCTGGCGTGCGACGGGAGTTTGAGTGTCGTGGGTGGCTGCCGCCGCGGAACGGCAACGGTGCGCCCCGCACGCGAAGCACTCCGCCGTCCACGAGTTCCCGCGGCCAGCCGGAGTTCCCGTACTACCCGGCGACCGCAGCGCGTCTCGGATGGGAACTGCGCAGCGGCGTGCTCTACGCGCCCGTCGTCGATGCCGGTGGAGATCAGTGCGCGACCAAGCGCAGGGGACAGCGCGGCGACAGCGGTCTCGACTGCCTACTCCTCCCGGCACCGTCGGGGCGCAAGGCGGTGGGACTCATCGTGGGATCGGGTTGGCCAGAGGCACTTGAGCGCGAGGACGCCCTCGTGCTTCTACTTGCGGGCGAGACCGATCAGCTGGCTCTTGAGCACCACGCGGCCGCGCAGGGCATCCCCGTGGTCACCGCGACGCACTCCAGCGGCGAGGGCGCGCGATTGGGCGCTCTCGTTGAGGCATTCCGCGCACAGCGCGTCTCCGTGATCTACGACTTGGATGAGCCCGGTCGGCAGGGGGCCGCGCGCATCGTCAGTGAGTTGCGAGCGGCCGGGATCGTCGCCGCTGACGTACTCCTTCCGATCGATGCGACCGCCCGGCGAGCGGGCGCGAAAGACGTACGCGAGTTCCTCTCCGGCAACGGCACCGTCCGTGAGCTGCTCGCCGTCGCGGAGGCGGCGCTCGACGGCGTGACGCCGGGCGACCGCAACGTGAGCACTGTCGAGACCCGCCCGACGGTCCCGGTGACGACCGATCTCTCCGCCGTCGCCGACCAGGCGGTGGCCGTCCTCGATGGCGATCCGGATCGACGGATCTACCAGCGCGCCGGCCTACTCGTGCGCGTCGCCGCCGCGCACTCGGAGAGCCCGACGGGCGGCGTCTCACGATCGGTGGGCGCGCCGGTGATTGCGCGAGCGCCGCGGGCGTGGATCCGGGAAGAGCTCTCGCGAGCGGCGCGATGGGAGCGGTCCAAGGCCGACGGTGGGTCGTCCGCAGTCGCTCCGCCAGTCTGGGTCGCGGAGACCATCGAGGCCCGTGATCGGTGGCCGTTTCCGGAACTTGCTGGAGTCATCGAGGCGCCCACGATGCGCGCCGATGGCACCATCCTCGACGCGCCCGGGTTCGACGACGAGACGGGTCTCCTGTTGCGACCGTCCGGCGAGTTCCCGCCGGTCCCGGCGGCTCCAACTTCTGCGCAGGTACGCGCTGCAGTCGAACTCGTGCTCGCGCCATGGGGCGACTTCCCGTTCGTAGCCGAGTCGGATCGGGCTGCCGCCATCGCGGCGATGCTGACGGCGACAGCTCGCGCTGCGGTCCCGGGACCGGCCCCGCTCTTCGCATGGCGGGCGACTGCGCCGGGAAGCGGAAAGAGCTTGGGAGCGGACGTGCAATCCATCATCGCAACGGGGCGTCCCGCGGCGCGGATGGTGGCTGTTCGCGACGATGCCGAGATGCGGAAGCGCATCCTGGCGATCGGCCTGCAGGGTGCGGGTGTCGTGCTCCTCGACAACGTCGATGGGTCACTTGGCTCACCCGCCCTCGCCGCTGCGCTGACCGGGACGACGTTCACCGACCGGCTGCTCGGCGCGTCGCAGGTCGTCACCGTGCCGCTGACCGGGTTGACGTGGTTGGCTACGGGGAACGCTCTCGTCTTCAACGGTGACCTGGGGCGTCGCGTCGTGCCGATCGATCTCGATGCCCAGCTTGAGCACCCGGAGGATCGTGCCGACTTCGCGCACCCCGATCTGCTCGCGTGGGTGCGGTCGCAGCGCGAAGCACTCGTCGTCGCCGGCCTCACCATCCTGCGCGCCTATCACGTTGCCGGTCGGCCCCGTCACGGCGGCGCGCGGATCGGCTCATTCGAGCTGTGGGACGACCTCATTCGCGGGGCGACCGTGTGGTGCGACATCGGCGATCCGGCCGCGGGCCGCGACCGGGTCCGCAAGGAGGGCGACCAGGACCTCGACGTTCTGCGAGCCGCTGCTGGCGCCTGGTGGGAACGCTACGGCTCCGCAGCCGTCAAACTGGCCGAGGTCGCACGGCACGCCGAGTCCGATGCGGTACTCCGCGACGGGCTCGCGGGTCTCACGCGCCGCGGAGTCGTGGACGCTCGCTCGCTCGGGTACGCGCTACGCCGCGTGAGTGGTCGGATCGTCAGCGGCAGGCGGTTCGAGACAGGAAAGACGGTCAAGGGCACTCGAACGTGGCGCGTCGCGGAGGTGCGCTCGTGAGCCACCGGAGGCACGGGAGGGTGGCGATGAGCCGATGGGTGGCCATCTTTCCGCCCGTCCCGCTACGGCTCCACGCAGGCTTTGGTCCGGATCTCACCCGCGAAGGGTCAGAAACATCGCCATCTATCGACTATCGCCACCCCCGCAACCGTCTCGATGAGCCTGGACGCGATGAGACGACGCGAGAGACGGCCGAGAGTCTTCCCCGGTGTCCGGTGAGAGCGCGCTCGGGTGCGCCCAGTTGGCGGAAGGGTCCCGCCCAGACCGTCCGGGGCCGGTGGACGCCCGCGGACGCTGACGCGCTGTTCGAAGTCGCCCGGCGCGTCCGGGAGTCGGCGCGGACGAAAAGCGGACACCGCTCGGCTGACGTAGCGAGCGCCGGGGGTGACGAGTGACCAACCTCGAGACACTGACCGTGGAACAGGTCGCCACGCTGCTGCAGCTCGCGCCGAAGACCGTCCGCGCGATGTGCCGACGCGGGGAGCTGCGATCCGTGACGATCGCTCGTCGCATTCGCATCCCGCGCGCCGCTCTGGCCGACCTGCTAGGGGAGGGGGCTACGCGGTCGCCGTCTGGGCCGCCTCCGGTGACACATCCCTCGCGCGCTCCAACTCTTGGACGGCCAGGACGGCCAAGGAAGCGGGTGCGTGGCGCGCGTACCGAGACGTGACGACGAGGGAACTGTGCCCAAGCAACTGCGCGACCACCGAGAGGGCGACGCCCGCCTGAACGAGTTGCGACGCGAAGCTGTGGCGCAGGTCGTGAAGCCGGACCTTTGTGGGGAGCCCCGCGCTCTTGAGCCCGACGCGGAACGTGCGGAGCACGTACGAGTGCGACAGTGGGTGCCCGGCGAGAACGAGATCCTCGCCCGTCATTGGGGCGACTCGCTTCGAGCGCAGCTCGGCGAGAGCCGTTCGAGCGCGCTCTGTCAACGGCACACGCCGCGTCCTCCCGGACTTCGTGTGCTGGAACGTGACCGCAGCATCGCCAGCGGCGAGTTGGTCCCAGCGCAGTCCGGCGACCTCGCCGAACCGCGCGCCCGTCTCGCCGACGAGGACGACGAACGCGCGGATCGTTGCTGGCGTGTGCGCGTAGAGCTTTCGTACCTGCTCCACGGTGAGGAAGTTCGGCTCCTTCTCCTGCGCCTTGCCGAGCGCGATCCGGCGCAGCGGATTGACGCTCGCCGCGTTGCGATCGATGGCGGCATCCCACAGCTTCGCGAGCGCCGCCTTGTGGCGCGTGAGCGTCGAGACGGAGAGAGGGCGGAGTTTGCCCGTGCCGGCTGGCTTGCCTTCCGGGGCGGCCGCTCGCACGCCCTCGCGCCGCAGCGCCTCAAAGTAGGCTTCCAGAGCGGCGCGGTCGATGCGGTACATCGACACACCACGGAACGCCGCGTCGCACCGGAGCACCTGTGCGGCGACGTTGGGGAACTGTCGGGCTGACAGGCGGCCACGGAACACGTCCTCGACCTCCCGCCAGAACGTCTCGATCGTCACGTCGCGCACGCCGCGTTTCTCATCAGCGGCGACGCTGGACGTGACCTGAGCCAGCGCGCGCTCTGCGCTCTCCCTGTCGTCCCCCCCGTACCGTCGCCTGGGCTTCCCGGTCAACGGGTCCGCGTACTTGATGTACCAACCCGGCCGACCTGACCGCTGGAACACGGAGCCTCCGAGCGGTCGGCGCGTGCGGCGCGCTGTCGTCGTCTTCTTCCCCTTGGCCATGGCTGCCTCCATCGTCGTTCTGGGCAACTCTCGGCGTGAGCCTGCCCGACGGCATGGAACTTAGCACAAGGTGCCCGATAAGGTGCCCAACTTACTCTTCAGGCTCGTAAATCACGGATTGCAAATCCGTGATCCCCGGTTCGAATCCGGGTGCCGCCTCCAGCAGCGCGACCCAGGGCGCGGGGTCGGCCGAGGCACCGCGACCCGACACGCCGTCGATCGACGCCGTCGAACGGTCGCACCGACTACGATCTCCCCGGCAGCATGCACGACTCCTCCACTCCATCGCCTTCCGATCGCCGCGGAGGGGCTCTTCGACGAGCCATCGACGTCGCAGGACGAGCGTTGCTGCTGCTCCTCCTGCTCGAGCTCGGAACCCGCGGCGCGCTCAGTGTGCACCGCTGGCTTGTGGCTCCGGTCGGGCCACCGGTCGCCTCCGGCGTGATCGACAACGGGGAGTCGTTCCACCTCTTCTTCCAGAACGTGCTTCCTCCTGGACCTGGCATCGCTCCGGGACCGCGCTTCGCTGGGTTCGTCGTGGAAGAGCCGGTCGGCGGACGGGACGCCGCAACGTTCGCGACTCTGTTCCTGGGGGGCTCGACCTCCGCGAACGACTTCCCGTCACGCGTGAGAGCGCGGCTGGACAGCGCGGACGATCCGGTAGCGCTCTACAACCTCGCGGCGCCGTGGCACTCCAGCCTGCACTCACTTCACAAACTGTGGACGTACGTCGACGAAGCCCGACCGGACGCTGTCGTGCTGCTGCATGGAGTGAACGACTTCTATCGCGGCTTCACCCCTCCGGGTCTTGCGTTGCCCGAGTACCGCGACGACTACTCCCATCATCCCGGTCCGCTGCGTGAGTCGGTGCTGATGACCGAGAGCGTCTACGACGGCCGCCCCGCACTGCGGCTCCGAGGTCCGAAGCGGGCACGCGATGACTCGATCCGCGGTCTCGCGCTCGATGTCGCAACGTCCAGTGCGCTCGTGCACGAAGTCACCGAGCGCTTGGCCAGGCGAGACCGTCGCGACGTCGCCGATCCGAGCCAACTGTCACGCGTCTCGACCGGAGACGAGATGCTGACTCGTTCGCTCCCGGCGTTCCGCCGGAACCTACGCAACATCGCGATCGGATGTCGCTCCAAGGGAGCCGCGCTTGTCCTCGTGACGATGCCGTTTACGACCGAGTGCGCGCGCCGGGAGTTCCTGCCCCCGAGCGCTGCGCCGTCACTGTTCACCAACGATGGACGCAGCGCGGTGACCGACGCCGACTTCCGGCGCGGGATGGGGTTGTTCAACGCCGTCGTCCGCGAGGTGTCCGCGGAGCACGATGCGACCCTCGTCGACGCAGCCACCGCGATCACGGATCCGGGTCTGTTCAGCGACGAAGTCCATCTCACCGATGCCGGGCGCGAGAAGCTGGCGCTGTCCGTCTCCGACGCGCTCGAGGACATTCGCTCGGCTCGATAGAGCGAGGGCGCGGTGCCGGGGCAGCAGAGAACCCGCTCGTCGTTCGAGGCCGCATCGGAGGCCCCGGATCCCGGTGACGCGTCGCTTCTGCCAGCCGCATCGTCGGCGGCGACTCAGAGTCGGCGATACACGCGATAGTTCAGCAGCGGGGGGCACGTCGACTTGATCTCATCGGTCGAGACGAGGACGTAGCGCGGGTGTGGGAAGAGGCCACCAGTCGTGATCAGGAAGTCGTCGACCGTGCGCCCGTTCATGAACGTGGACGACGTCGAGACGAGCACCAACGCCGGATGAAGCGTGGTGATGGACTCACGGGCTTTGGCGACGACGTCACGTAGCTTCGAGTCGCGCTCCACGGCATCCTCGATGTGAGACGCGATGCCGATCTCGTTGAATCCCCCGATCGTCACGAGGTCGATCGCGTGCCTCAGCGCAGCAATCTCCAGGTAACCGTCGAAGCTCGCCGTGAGGTGAACGATGCGTCCGTGCCGGCCGGCGAGCTCGGTGAGACCGCGCACGGATGGCTGCCGCCGACCGGCCCGCGCAGCGAGTTCGATCGAGGACGTCGCGGCGACCATCGCTGCGATCAGCGCGAGCGCCCCGCCGCTCCACGCTCGTACTCCTGGGCGTCGCAGGCGCTCCGTGGCTGCAGCAGCCAGCCACGCGGCAGACCAGAGGGCGATCGCGAACACCGGCACGAAGTGGTAGCTCCAGAACTTCCGTTGGTGGATCACGCCCACGTACGCGATGCCGACCAGGACGGCGACTGCGACGATCCACCACGTCGGGGCCGCTGCCGATGCCCGACCCGCGAGCCCCGCTAGCGCAAAGATGCCCATGACGACGATCAACCAGCCGTGCTGCGGGCTGAGAAGGAACGCGGAAAGGTCTGCGCTGAGCGTCGCGTAGCCCCCCCAGAGGGAACTCGGCACGGTCCCGGTGACGAAGGCTGCTAAGGCCTGAGGGTCGTGGCGCCAGAGCAGCGCGAGCGGTGCGAGTGATCCGGCAACGAGCGCGACACGGACGCCTCCGTCGCGCGTCCGGCGTGCGACGAGGACGGCGAGCTCGAGGGCGACGACCTGGAGCATCCAGTAGGGCTTCATCGTGGCGAGGAAACCCACCGGAACGGCGTACGCAATCAGCGCGGGTGAGGCCCGAGCGACGACCAGCCGTGCGAGCACGTACGGCAGGAAGACCGTGCAGAAGATGTGGGGCCGTTGGCCGTACTCACCGCTACCGGCCGCAAGCACCACGGCGACGTAGGCGAACAGGACTGCGGAGCGCGTCAGCATCCCGTGCCGGCTGCCGAGTGCCTTGTCGATCACCAGCAGGCCGAGGGCACCGAGCGCGAGGATCCCGACGTGAAACAACGCGATGACGGGAGCCGACGTCAGGCGTTCCAGGTAGGCGAGGCCTGATCCGAGCTGGAAGATCGCGGGCGGGTTGTTTGCTGGTAGATCGATGTACAGCCGCCCGGCATCGAGCATCGACATCCCGTAGCGCAGGCAGATCGCGGCATCGCGGTTCATCCACGGGAGACCCGGCGCGCATGCGGCACGCCACAGGTGCGCTCCGGCCCATGCCAGCGGGAGTGCGGCCAGTGCTACGAGTGCAACTCGGGCCAAGCGTGACGGGGTCCGCAACGACGAGTCGGCATCGGTGTGGACTCCCATGTCAGCGGGACGATGTGGCATTCGATGGATGCTCGCCGTCTCGAACGGCTGGTTCCATGACGATCTGCGCGGGCTTCGGTTGCGTCCGCATGTTCGTGGCAGCCGCCTGTCGTGGCCTCCGTCAGAAGCTGACGTACCAGTTGGTCCACGCCGCCGCCGCCAGCGCGGCTGCGGCGGCGAGCAGCAACGACACGAGCCAGTGCCGGCCGCGCGTGGCGGCCCACGCGCCGAGCGGCAGGAACATCGGGAAGAGCGCCCCGGCGTAGCGCGGGAACCCGAGAAGCGACGTGGCACAGAGCGCGTGAAGCAGCCCTGTCACCCAGAGCACGCGCCAGGTCGCCGGGACGCGGCGGATGGCGACCACGGTCCACGCCAGCGCCACGGTCACTGCGCCGAGCTGCATCCAGAGGCGGTACCAACTCGGGTTCTCGATGGCGAGCGAGAGCGCGCGGTTGATCGCGACCCACGGCGGAGCGAGTGCCTTGTGCCAGCCCGCCTGTGACTCGAAGTAGGCGGTCGGGCTCCCACTCACGCTCCACGTGAACGCGAGGAACACGAGCACTCCGAGTGGGGCGAGGAGGAGGATCGCGATCGCGGTGCGGTCCACCTGTCGGTCGACGAATGCTCTCTGGGCCAGCCGCCACGCTACCGCGGGCAGGATTGCCAATCCCGTGACGCGCGACGCGCTCGCCACCATCGCAGCGAGCCCCGATGCGACACCGCGCTCCCGTTCGAACCACAGGAGGCAGGCGACCCACCCGAGGAGCAATGGACCTTCGGCGTAGATCGACGAGTAGACGATTGATGTCGGAAACAGTGCGAAGTAGAGAACGGCTCGACGGGCCGAAGCCTCGTCGGAGTGCCGCCGGAAGAGAGTGAGCATCCCCCAGAGCACGAGGAGGAGGACGACATGTGAGAACACCAGACCGGCGACGTCGACCGGCAGCCCGAGCGCGCCGAACGCGCGGAGCGCCAGCGGTAGCGCTGGGAAGACGGTGAGGTTCGTCTCTCGCGCCGCACCCGCCGCATGCGTGGGCACTCCCGTCCAGACGTAGCCATCGCGCGCCACGTGCAGGAACCAGAACGCATCCCACTTGAGCAGCGCGTCGCGGATCCAGTCGGTGGGCGGTGCGTGGCCGTGCCAGTAGATGTGATCCGGGGAAGGGAAGTCGCGGCGAAGGGAGGAGATCTGACGCGCGAGCACCGCGCCGCCGATCACGACCAGTCGCGACACGGCCAGCACTAGCGCAGCCCATCCCAGGTCGCGCCGTGCCTGGCCTCCGGAAGGGGACGCCCGAGTCGTCAGCGTGACCTCTCCCGACGCCGTGTCCCGATGTCTCGCCGCGCCCCGAGCGGGCGTTGCCGCGGTTGTGGCGAGCCCATCGTCGCCTGACTGTGGCGAAAGGCTACCCGACCCCCCCGCCTCCACGTCGCAGCGTCGTGCCGGGCATGCCGCCGCCGGTCGTTCCGTCCCAGGGTCAATCCGC
>JAJFFG010000079.1 GCA_021776825.1 Planctomycetota bacterium | reverse complement strand
GCCGAGGCAAACCTCGCGCCGCATGCGAAGGCCGACCTCGACGTCGGGAAGCCCGCCCCCGAGATCGTGGGCCGTGACCTCGACGGCAACCCGATGCAGCTCTCTGACTATCGCGGCAAGGTCGTGCTGCTCGACTTCTGGGGCGACTGGTGAGGCCCCTGCCGGGGCATGTACCCCTACGAGCGGTCGCTCGTGAAGGAACTGGCCGACGAGCCCTTCGTGATCCTGGGCGTGAACAGCGACGACACCGCGAAGCGGCTGCGCGACACGATGGCGAAGGAGTCGATCACCTGGCCCTCGTTCTTCGACGGCGGCGGGACGGATGGACCAATCGCGACGTCGTGGGGCGTGCGCGGCTGGCCGACGGTGCTGCTGATCGATCACGAGGGTGTGATCCGGTTGCGGGACCGCGACGAGAACCTGCTGAAGGCGGGGATCAAGAAGCTGTTGCCGGCGGCGCGGGAGGCGCGGGCGGCGGCGGCGGGGTCGGAGCGCTGACCGAGCGACGGAGACTGCACAGCGTTCGCGCACGCGCATCGGCGTGCCTCCCGCGCGCTAGAATGCTGCCATGAGTCGAGCCGTAAGGACGCTCCAGTGGATCGTCATCCTGGCCGTGTTCGTCGGTGCATTCGTCGTCGCCCGGTGGCTCCCGCTCCTCCTCCCTCTCGCCGTCATCCCCGGCATTGGCGTGTGGTGGCACTCAATGCCGGGCGCGCCGGGCCGCAGCAGTCGGAGCGAGAGCGCTCGCACGCGCGGGCGACGGGGGATGTGGATGCAGTTCGCCGGCGCGGCAACGTTATTCGCCGTCGTCTGCGTGGGATCGACGTTCTCGTACCGCAACCCACTCCGGCGAACCACGGAACGCTTCAACTACGCCGGCGTTCTTCGCGAATCGAGCGGTTTCCTCGACCACTTCCCGCAGGAGTGGCCTGACGACGCGATCGAGGTGCGCTTCTCGCACCAACCTGGGATGATCGTTCCGGGGACATTCTCCGAACTGCTCGTTCGCACCTCAGCAGCCGAGGCCCGGCGACAAGCGGACGAGCTGGCGACTCGCGCTCTGTGGGCGTGCTCCGGCCCAGACCCAGAGAGCGGGCACTACGGAGACTCGGACTGGCCGGAGGGTGCGCCGCCGATCTGGGTTCCCATCACCATCCTCCGATACGATTCCTCTGTCGACGCCTGGCCGCGATCGTTCCGGCACTACGTCCTCGGTCCCAATCGACTCGCTGCCCAGTACGAGAGCGGCGTGTGGGAAGACGACTCCGGCTACTGGAACCACGGCACGATCCGCGGCGTGTCCGTCGATGTGGCCGACGCCACCATCGTCTACTGGGCCGCTTCCTGGTGACGTCGCACGGCGCTGCACCTGCCCGAGCCCTCGACCACGCGGGCATGAGACCAGCGGGCCGTAGGGGCGGATCTCCTGATCCGCCCGCGCCGACGCGCGTGGCACGATCGAGGATGTCGAGGGGCGCACCGCGGGCGGCATCGGTCGATCGAACGGCGCCCGGTCGACGGCGTGCAGGGCCCGTGCGACCGCCACATCGTAGAGCCGCCACGGCATCGACCGATGGCCGACCGCGTCACGACGGTCGTTCGCGGAGCGCCATCGGACCGAGGTCGCGCGCGCAGCCCCAGCGGGCGGGGCGGATCAGGAGATCCGCCCGTACGGCGCGATCTCCATGGCAACCGTTACGGCGTCGGCGCGCCCGCCGGACCCTCGTAGCACTCCCGGCCCGGACCATCACAGTCCCCGTCCGCCGCCGCCGAGCCGTCCGGCCCCAACGCCTCGGTGGTCCGCGCACACCACCACGCCGCGGTGTCGTACGGGTTCGCCAACTCGTCCTCGTCCGGCAACGGCTGGAACGCGGCCTTCGTACACAGGTGCACACAACGGATCTTGAGCACAGCGCGGAGCCGCTTGCGATAGCTCACTTCGTCCTCCCCGCCGCACGAAGCAGCGCGCGCTTGACGGCGACGGTGGCGAGCTCGGCCTTGTACGAGTTGCCCGGCAGCGGCGTCGCTCCGTCGGCGACGGCGGCCGCGGCCATCTGGATGGTCGCGTCGTCGAACGGCTTGCCCATCAGCGCCTTCTCCGCGGCGACCGCGCGATGCGGTGTCGGCGCGACCGAACCGAGCCAGATGTTCGCCGCAGCGATCTTGCCACCGCGCAGGACGACGCGCGCCGCGGCGGAGACGAGCGGCCAGTCGAAGGCCTCCTTCTGGCGGATCTCGGAGTAGCCGAGCTGCGCGTCTCCCTGCGGCGGGATGAGTACGCGCGTGAGCACCTCGCCGGCAGCCAGCGTCGTATCGGTCAGTTTGCCGCGCTTCGGCGGCGCGTAGAGATCGGCGATCGGGATCGTCCGTTCCAGCTTCGCCCCCTGGATCATCACCAGCGAGTCGAGCGCGGCGAACACCGGCGGCAGACTCGCCGGGTGCGCGCACGCGCAGCTCCCGTTCGAGAAGATGCCGGCGTTCTCCTGGACGCCCCCCTCCTGGAGCACCGGGCACTCCTTGTCACCGCGCTTCCAGCACGGCATGGAGAGCAGCCGGAAGTAGCCGCAGCGCGTGTGCTGGCAGAGGTTGCCGCCGACGGTCGCGCGGTGCCGGATCTGCGGACTCGCGGCGAGAGACGCTGCGTGCGCCACCTCGGGCAGCGGCCCCGCCATCGCCTCGGCCAGTTCGGCCAGCGTGACGAGCGCGCCGACGAGCAGCATGCCGTCCGGCCCCGTCATCACGCGGCGCACGCGTTCCGGCACGGCCGGGACCTGAACGACGTCGTCGGGTGTGAGGACGCGCTCCTTCATCAGGTCGAGCAGGTCCATCCCGCCGGCCTTCAGCATGGCCGTCTCGGGCGTGGACGTCTTGACGGCCTCCTCGACGGACGCGGGACGCAGGTAGCGGAACGCCTTCATCGCGCACCTCGCAGCGCCGCGAGGACGGTTCGGGGTGTCATGGGCAGCGTGAGCATCCGCACTCCCGTGGCGTGGAAGACGGCATTCGCGACGGCTGCCGCAGTCGGCACCGTGGTCGGTTCACCGAGGCCCATCATTCCGGCGTTGTTGAAGCCGCTCGACATGGTCGTCAGCAGCGCGTCGATCCGCGGGCAGTCGCGGATGCCGAGGATGCGATACGTATCGAGCGTCGGGTTGACCATGTCGCCCAGATTGCGGTCCATCTGCCGCTCCTCGTACAGCGCGTACGAGATGCCCTGGATGACGCCGCCAACCACCTGGCTGCGCGCGGTGAGGGGGTCGATGATGCGCCCGGCGTCGTGCACCGCGACGACGCGCTCGACCTTGATGATGCCGGTCTCGGTGTCGACAGCGACCTCGGCGAATTGACAGCCGGCGGTCTCGTTGTGGAAGCCCGCGTAGTTGCGTCGGCGTTGGCCAGAGACGGTGATGCCCTCCGGACCGATCAACGCGCACGCTTCGTCGAACGTGGCGCGCTTGCCGCCGCTCGCCGTGAACACGCCGTTCTCGATTCGAATGGCGTCGGACGCGACCTCCCACTCGCCGACGAGCAGTTCGAGCAGGCGCTCCTTCGCGCGCCGGCCGGCCCCGCGCGCGGCGGGGCCGATAGACGGAGCCGTCGTGCTGCCGCCGCTGGGAGGACCGGCTGGTGACGCGGTGTCGCCGATGCGCACCGTGACGCGTCCCGGCGCGATGCCGAGTTCCTCGGCCACGAGGATCGCCAGGATCGTGCGTGTGCCGGTCCCGATGTCCTGCACGGCGTTCGAGACGGTGACCGACCCCTCGCGCGTGATCTCGAGATTCACGACCCACTTGCCGCGCCCGCTCGACCGCCATACGGATGCGCCGCACCCGACGCCGCGCTGCACCGGTCCTGCGCCGGCCCCGGGTGCGACCTTGCGCTTCGCGTCCCATCCGATGCGTTCGGCGCCGAGCCGCCACTGGGCCTGGCGCAGCGGATGCGGATCGTTCTGCAGCCGGAACGCGAGCGGGTCCGCGCCCATCTCGTGGGCCAGCATGTCGACCGCGCCTTCGAGCGCAAACACGCCTTGCGGATGACCAGGCGCGCGGAACGCCCGTTGACGTCCCGTGAACGTCGAGACGGACGACTGGGTCATGTCGAGGTTGGGGATGCGGTAGACGCGCGAGTTGGCCGCGTTCGCACCGCCTGCGCCGTTGCCCGGCGTGCCGAGGACAGTGCCCGCCAACGCCGTCAGATTCCCCTTCTCGTCGCAGCCGAGCGAGAGGTCCTGGATGGAGTCGGGGCGGTTGCCGGCCACCAGGTGCTCGGCTCGACGACTGATCATCGACTTCACCGGGCGGTCGAGCTTGCGCGCGAAGAGCGCCGCCGCGCGGTCCCACTCGTCGATCCCGAACTTCGCACCGAACCCACCGCCGACGTGCTCGCTGATCACGCGCACCTCGTTGGGTTTCAGGCCGAGGGCCTTCGCGATCCCGCCGCGGACCGAACCCGTGCCCTGCGTCGAGGCCCACACCGTGAACGTGCCATCGCCGTTGGGTTCGACCACACAGCCGTGCGGCTCGAGCGCCGAGTGCGTCTGGACGGCGGTGCGGAAGATGCCGGACACCTTCTTGTGCGCACCAGCGAGCGCCTTCGCGGCGTCACCGCGCTTCTGCACGCCGCGCTTGGTCGTGACCTTGTTCGCTCGCTTGGGATCGACCCGGGGGGCGCCGGCACGCGCCGCGTCCTCGGTCGTCACGGCGGTCGGCAGCACTTCGTACGCGATCTCGATGGCGTGGAGGCCATCGTCAAGGGCTTCCTCGGTCTCCGCGCAGACAGCTACGACGCCCTTGCCCGCAAACGTGATGCGGCCGCCGGTCCTCATCAGCTCCAGGACATCCAGCACGCCGGGCACACGCCGCGCGGCGGAGACGTCAACGGACGTCACAACCGCGTGCGCGTGCGGACTGCGCACGAGACGGCAGTACGCCATGTTCGGCCGGAAGATGTCGTACGTGTACCGCGCGGCGCCGGTCGCCTTCACTGGGCCGTCGAACCGCGGCAGATCGCGTCCGACGTGCGTCAGCTTCGCGTCGGCACCCCAGGGCGTCGCGTCGAGATCGTGCACCTCGACGGTGATGTCCTTCGTCGGACCGCCGGTTGCGCCGGCCTGGATCGTCACCTTGCGCGGCACCACTACTCCCCCTCCGCAGCGCGCGCCGCCGATAGGGCCGCGGCCACCACGTGGGTGTAGGTCCCGCAGCGACAGAGGTTGCCGCACACGCTCTCGCGCAAAGTCTCGTCGGTCAACTCGGTGCCGTGTTCCTTCACGGCCCACGCGCACGACATCACGAAGCCGGGCGTGCAGAAACCGCACTGCAGGGCGTCCTCGGCGACGAAGGCTGCCTGGACGGCGTGCATGTTGTCCGGCGTGCCCAGGCCCTCGACGGTCGTGATCTCGCTGCCCTCCGCCTCGACGGCGAGGACCATGCAGGAGTACACGGGCTTCCCGTTCATCCAGACGGTGCACGCGCCGCAGGTCCCGCGGTCGCAGACGCGCTTGGCACCCGTCAGATCCATGTCGCCGCGGAGGGCATCGAGAAGCGTTCGGCGCGGCTCAACCGCGAGTTTCCGTTCGCCGCCGTTCACGTCGAGGGCGATCTCGACCGGGCCGGGCCCGACCGAGGGCGTGCCCGTGCCCCCGCCCGCTTCCTGCCCGAACGCCCGGAGCGGGTTGAGGAACGCACTCGCGGCCGCAGCCGCCCCGGCGCTCTTGAAGAGGTCGCGGCGCCGCACGCCGCCCTCGCCGTCGCTGCCTTTCGCCATCGCGTCTCCTCCCAGTTCCGATGACTGTTGTAACGCGAGGGGCTGCCACGGGGATCCCTGTGTCGTACTCTGAACGCATGCGACGTGCTCTGAGCCTGGCCATGGTCCTCGCTCTCCTGACTCTCGGGGGAGCCACGGGCTGCTCGTCGGTCGACGCCGGGAGAGTGCTGGCGCTCGTCGCCCCGTCGCTCGGGAACGCGTACCAGACCGACTCACCCCCCGGAACGCCCGGTTACGCCCGCCGCTCCGGCTTCGCCACCGAGGGCGACATGCGCTCCCGCCGCCAGTCGACGACGCTCGACGGGCGCTAGGTCGACCTTCTCACCACGGCGGCACGGCGACGCAGCGAAACACGGCGAAGAGCGGCGACGCCGCGCGACGCGATGGCCAGGACGCGCTCGCGTCCTCGGCCCCTCCCCCCCCATCGCAGTCTCCAACGTCCGCCGTGTCGCCGTGTCGCCGTGTCGCCGTGGTGAACTGCGCGGGCCGGTGATCGTCAAGCGGCCGAGTCGTTCAGCTCGCCCAGGACATACAGCGCCCGGACGCGGCTCCACTCGATCGGACCGGACTCACGAAGTGCGCGCGGATCGAGGAGCGTCTCGGGATCGCCGTCGCCATCGGCCAACTCGAGCCCGAGGAGCACGCAGCGACTCTCGATGACGAGATGGCGCGCCAGGTCGAACGCCTGGAACGTGCCCGTCGGCGGGCCGCCTCCGGGTCCGTGCGGCGTCACGCGACAGATGCTCGGACCGCCGGGTTCGAACAACCGGAAGTAGACGGCGTTCAGCCCCCGCACGAACACGTTCTGCACGATGAAGTGATGCCGCACGCGCTCACTCGAGACGATGGTGAAGCGCTCGTCGGGCGCATGAGACATCTCGTCCAGGCGACGCTCGAGGAGATCGCCCTTCACCGGATCCTGGATCATCGCCAGCACGCGGAACCTGGCCGGATGCGACATGCGGCCGTCGACGTCGGCCTGGGCGAGTTGCAGACAGTCGAGAGCAACCTGACCGTCGAGCGCATCGGCGCCGCGCGTGCGCGGTAGGAGCAGCAGGACATCGGTCGTGGCGAGACTCACGTCGGGGTCGTCGACGAGGCGCGTCGCGTCGCTCCAGTCGCCCACGCTGAAACGGACGTCGGCGCGTCCACGCGCGGTGTCGACCGCAAGCGAGACGTCGCCCGCCGCGTGGTCTTCACGCTCCACGGCAACGTCACCGCAGGTACGGCGCAGCGCGCTCGCGAGGTCACGAGCCAGGATGCTCAGACGGTCGGGCTCGCGGACGAACAACCGCACGGCGAGCGATCCGTAGAACGCCACGAGATCGGCGACGACGCGCGGGATGCGCCGACTGTCACCGAGGATGACGACCCGCTTGACGCCTCTCCCCGTCCGCTCGAGCGTGAGCTCGTCGAAGCTCTGCGACGCGGGCCGCAGTGGCTCGGACGGGCAGCGGTCGGCGATCATCGCCTGCGCCAGCGATCGAACGTCCTCCCACCGGAGGGACACGCCCACGACGCCGCGCACGGCACGCACATCGAGACGATCAGCGACACAGACCTCGGGCGGTGCCGTCCGCCCCACCGGGCAGAGGACGATATCAAGTCCATCGACCGCGTGCTCCCTGCTGTCGGGCAGCGCGACGAAGTAGCCGACGAGGGTGACGCCGTGGGTCTCGAACGCACGAGCGTGGATGGCCGAGCCGTCGAAGGCACCGTCGCCGTGCCGGGCGACGAAACGCGCGTGCTCGTCCGCGTCGAAAACGTAGCTGTAGATCTCGCAGCCGGCCGAGGTCAGCAACTGGCGATAGAGGCGGTAGATGCCGGGATTGGCGACGTTCTGCGCGATGTAGTTCCCGACGAACGAGCCGGAGCCGACCACGTGTGTCCGCGGGCCGCCGGCCGTGCGCGCCGCGGCGAGGCTGCTCTCGTGCTCGAGGTCCGGGAAGAGCTCGACGTCGGGGTTGCGGTCGCGAGTGGCAAGGATCGAGGCGATGACACTCGAGTCGGGATCACCGGGATCCGTCCCCAGCACGAGCACGCGTTTGGCGCGCTCGACGTCCACGCGCGACAGGTCGTCGGCCCGGACCGGATCGCCGTGGCGGTAGCTGAACGCGTCGAGCAGATCCGTCATCGAGTCCGGCGGGAGATCGGTCGGGCCGAGCACGGCGGAGCGCAGCACGCGGCGGTTCTTGCGGTAGATCTCCGCGAACTCCTCGAGCAGGAAGCGGCTGTGCTCGCCGAGGCCGAGGATCACCGTGTGATTGCGCAGGCCGACGGGCTGCATGCGCGAGCGCTTCATCAGTTCCTCGATCGCGGTCGTGCCGATACCGATCAGGAACGAAAAGAGCAGCAGTCCGGCGAACGTCAGGATGAGCGAGACGACGACGGTGAGCAGCGGTCGCGGCTCGGCGACGAGGTTCCCGGGGTCCTGGACCTGACGGAAGCTGTCCCACAGGACCGCCAGGAACGACCGGCGCTCGTCGACGGCCTTCGGGTCCTCCTGCAACCACCACACGACCACCGCCGCCGCGAAGCTGAGCGTCAGGCCGGAGAACATCACGAACGCGATCTGGAAGCGCCGCTCGCGCGACGTCACGATCGACCAGAGGTCGCGAACCATGTCGCCCCAGTAGCCGAGCAGCAGGATGATGCGCGAGAGGCGGATCAGGCGCGCCCAGCGGAGCTGCATGACGCGCTCGATCGGCAGGAACGAGACCACGGCGACGAAGTCGAGCGCGAGGAGCAGCGGCTCCCATCGGCTCGTTCGCTCCTGGCGGCGGCGCACGATGTAGGTGGCGAAGCGCAGCAGGAACTCGGCCCCGAAGATCACGAGGAACAGGCTGTCCAACGTGCCCATCCCGGGCAGGCGGACCTGTTCTCCGACGACGCCCACGAGTTCGTCGTAAGGCAGTACGGAGATGATGATCAGAGTCGAGAGGACGACGCGGGCGGCGTAGGTCTCGAGGAGCCGCTCCGCCCGATCGAGGAAGCGCACGATCGGGCTGCGCCGCTCCAAGGGCTGGGTCTCGCGGCCTGAGGCCGGGTGGCGGCGGGGATCGAGGGGCACGATGGAGGGCGTAGGCTACGCACAGTCGGGCACGCGCGGAACCTCGGCACGTGGCGCGCGTCAGAGAAGCGTGGTCGGAGACACGGTATGAACGGTCGGGCGGGTGCGCTGGCGATGATCCTGGCGGCAACGGTGGCCGTCGCGGCCGACGGTCCGCAGGCCCAGGTGGACTCGGAGCGCGATCTGCGACTCGAGCTCACGCTCCGGTCGTCGGACCAGTTCCGGCCCGGGCAGGTCCAGCCCGGGCAGATCCAACCCGGCCAGGTCCAACCCGGGCAGGCGATCGATCTCGGTCTGGAGCTCGTCAATGGGGCGAAGGACAGGCCCTACCGCATCGTCATGCCGGGTGACGGCAGCGGCTGGAACTGGCGCGAGCCGCACGTCTTCATCACGGCCGAGACCGAGACCCTGCATGACTACTGGGAGCCGCTCGCTCCGCGGACGGTGTCGCGCTGCAAGCAGTTCGACCGCGACTGGCTCGACGAGGTGCGCACGCTCGACGAGCAGCAGCGCGTGACCCTCGACGGAACGTGGATGGCCGTGCACCGTCGCTTCGACCTGCAGCAAGCGGGGCGCGTGCGACTGACCGCGCACTACGCGTACGACGGTCGCGAGGTGGACGGCAAGGGCCTCGGGCCCCTCGCCGGCGTCGAGCCGTTCGAGCTGAAGAGCAACCCGATCATCGTCACCATCGTGCGCCCGCTCGAGATCGAGACGCTCTTCAAGGGGACGCTGACGCCGGGGGCGCCGGTCGAGGTCGCCGAGCTCTGCAAGGCGTACGTGCAGAACCAGAGCGAGAAGCCGATCACCATCGATCCGGCGGCGTGGCGGCTGACGCTCGCGTGGCGCGTGGACGGCGACAACGGGCAGGCAACCGTGGTCGGCGCCCCCGGCAAGTCACGGGATGCGGTCACGATCGAGCCCGGCGGGATGGTGCCGCTCTTCGGCAAGGGTGGTCTCGCGGACGCGCCGGAGGGACGGCTCGCGGCACCGGCGGACGCCACCGTCGAGGTGTGGGCCGAGCTCTGGAGCATGCAGTCCGGCGGGCCGCACATCCGTTCGCGGCGCAGCCGACCCAAGATGGTCACGCAGCCCGGTCGTCAGGGCGACGAGTCCCGTTAGAATGGGGTAGGTTGCCGACGCCTCCGACGAGGTCACGGAGCGACGGCCCGCCGCGCGAGAGAAGGAAGACGACGATGATCAGAGCTCGAACCGCCGCGCTCCTGGCAGCGCTCCTCGTGATCCCGGCAGCCGCCATCGGCGCCGACGACGACCCAGCACTCGACGTCGCGAAGTGCATCGTCAAGGTGAAGGCGCCCCGCGCCGGCGCCACCGCGAATCACTCCGTCACGCTCAAGGCACGCTTCGCCGGAGATGACCTCACGGCGAGCCTCGACCTGTTCGAGGAGGATCTCAGCATCTCGGTCGGCGGGTCGACCGTCTTCGAGTTGCCGCCGATCGCCGAGCGCAAGCGCCTTCGCAAGCGGAGCCGCTTCGTCTGGCGCTTCCGCGACGGACGCCGCGCGCGAGTCCAGATCGACACGCTGCTCGGGCGCCTCACGCTGACGACCCGCAAGCAGGATCTGACGGCGCTCCGTGACGCCGGCGCGGATGACGTCGAACTCGTGCTGAACCTCGGAGCGAACACGTACCGCAGCACGGTCTCGTTCGACGACAGGAACGACCGCTGGAAGTATCGCGCGGACAAGGCGGGTCAGCCGGTCGAACCACCGGTCACGCCGCCCGTCGGCAACGTCTCGGTGGTGATGCTCGCCCAGGGCGACTCGTCGGCCATCGAGGACGCGCGCACGATCGTCGTGCGTGACGACGCCGCGTGGGCGGACCTCTGGACGGAGCACACGAGCAATCGCATTCCACCGCCCGCGCGGCCGACCGTCGACTTCACGACCGACATGGTCGTCGCCGTCTGGCGCGGCCTGCAGCCGAGTCCGGCGAACGGCCTCCAGCACGGCGGGACCAACAGCGACGCGTTTGGCTACGTCGTCTCGCACATCGAGACCGACACGACGGGCTCCTGCGTCTTCCCGACCGTGGTCACCCAGCCGTACTTCATCCTGAGCGTCCCGCGCATCGTCGGCTCGGTCCGCTTCGACAAGCTCCGCGCCGTCGAAATCTGCCACGGCAACCCCGGGCAGTAACGCGCACGCCCAGCTGCGTCACCCAATGACGTCGTACGGGCGGATCTCCTGATCCGCCCCGCCGACACGGTCGCGCACGAGCGAGCCCCGTCGCCGGCGCTCAGCGGACGAGCCCGGTGGATCGCGCGGCGCCCGTCGAAGACCGTCGCAGCTCAGGCGCGATTCCGCGGGATGCCACGATCCCCGTCCGGTAGCCGACCGCGCGGCCCCGGTCGCTCGCGGTGCGCCATCAGACCCGCCTCAAGCGCGCCAAGCCAGCGGGCGGGGCGGATCAGGAGATCCGCCCGTACGACCGCTGGGGACGGTCGAGTGCTTCTCGCCACCGCCGCCACGACGAACGCCGCAACCCGAGCGACGTTCGCCGGGATGCCACCGACCCGGTCCGGCGGCCGACCGCATGACGCCCGTCGCACGCAGTGCGCCATCGGATCCGCTTCGCGCGCGCCAAGCCAGCGGGCGGGGCGGACCAGGGGGTCCGCCCCTACGGGCCCCTTGACCGGTGACACCCGTCGGGGCTGCGACGGTGAACGCAGCATGCGCTGGGAGTCGCCGCCTCTACCGCTCCCCCCGACTCTCCCCGTTCACCAAGATTGTCCGCTGACGGACCACCACCTCGTCCCCCGCCTCGATGGCCCCATACGGGTGCCCGCCGATCAGCAGCCTCCCCGCCACGATCGTCACGCGCTGCCCACCGAAGTCGAGCGCGACGACATCGCGCGTCTCACCGGGCGGCTGCGACGGTCCGCCGATCTGCTGGCGCACCTTGTGGTTGGCGTGCACGCCCTCTTCCGCGCGGAAGCGCACTCCGTCGATCTCGACGTCCAGCGCGCCGTACTGGAGCGACGCGGGAGCGGGTCCGACCGTCGGGTCGACAGGTCGGTCACTGCAGCTCGCGGCGGCGATCGCCACCGCGAGCAGAAGGGATCCCGTCTTCGAGATCGCGAACACTCCCCGTTCCTTCCGGCATCGTCTTCCAGACAGCACCGAGTCTACGGATGGAGGGACGGTGCGCGCGAGCCTCATGAGGAGGCCGCGCTACTCGGCTTTCGCCGGCTCGAGCTTCAACGCGTTGCCGTTGATGCAGTAGCGCATCCCCGTGGGCTCGGGACCGTCGTCGAAGACGTGCCCAAGATGGCCGTCGCAACGAGCGCAGACGACCTCGGTGCGCACCATCCACAACGTGCGATCGGAGTGTTCCGCCACGGCGCCGTCGCCGGCGGGCTGCCAGAAGCTCGGCCACCCGGTGCCGGACTTGAACTTCGTCTCCGACTCGAACAGCGGGTGGCCGCAACCGGCACACGCATACGTGCCCTTGGCCTTCGAGTCCCAATAGGGGCCAGTCCGCGGTGACTCGGTGCCCTTCTCGCGCAGGATCTCGTACTGCTGCTCCGTGAGCAACGCGCGCCATTCCGCGTCGGTACGAACGACCTTCGCGCTCGCTCCCACGTCGTCCGGAGAAGTCGCCCCCGTGTCCTGACCACCGGGCTCGACGGACGCCGCTGGAACCGTGGGGTTCACGAGCGGCCGCGGCTCGGAGCGCGTCGTCTCCGCGCACGCGGCGGCGAACAGAACGAGGAGGGCGGCAGTCAGAGTCGAGAAGCGGTGCATGATGGTCTCCGTCACGGGGATGGACCCCGGTCACTCGTCACGGTATTCCCCGTCGAGATCCTCGATCCCGCAGAATCGCGCCTTTTAGGGAATCCCCGACGCGGATGGAGAAGGCCCGACGCGGATGGAGAAAAACTGAACCGGTTCCGCACCCGGCGCCATGTCCCTCCCAGACACATGGACACCTCGGCCCCACCCGTCCCCCTCGAACAGCTCCTCGGCCATCACGCCTGGGTGCGGGGACTGGTCCGCAGCCTCGTTCGCGACCCGGCGACCGCCGACGACGTCGAGCAGGAGACGTGGCTGGCGGCGTTGCGGAAGCCGCCGGCTGATGCGAGCACGGCGCGCGCCTGGCTGGCAACCGTCGCGCGCAACCTGATCCGTGAGAAGGGCCGCGCCGGCGGACGGCGGTCACGGCGCGAAGCCGCGGTGGCACGCCCCGAAGCCGTGCTCGACACGGCCTCGGTGGTGGCACGGGCGGAGCAGCACAAGCGCGTCGTTCTCGCCGTGATGGACCTCGAGGAGCCGTATCGCACGACGCTCTTGCTCCGCTACTTCGAGGACCTGCCACCGCGTGAGGTCGCCCGCCGCATGGGCGCGCCGGTCGAGACCGTGCGAACGCGTCAACGCCGGGCGCTGGCGCTGCTCCGCGAGCGGTTTGACACGGACGCACGCGGCGATCGCAAGGCGTGGGTGGCCGCGCTGGCGCCGTTGGCTGCGGGCGGCAACGCCGAGACAGAGCCAGAGCCAGAGGCAGAGTCAGGGGCAGGGGCACGGGCACGGGCAGGGGGATCAGGAGGTCGGACGATGTTGATCGTGAAGGTCGCAGCTCTCGTCATGGGCATCGCCGCGCTCCCGGCGGCGTGGCTTGCATGGGATGGAGCACAACCCGCGCCGCCGAACGGCGACGACATCGTCGACACTGCCGACCTCGTGCCCGGCGACGACGACGAGGACGGACGTCGCGAACGCGAGCGTGTGACTCCCCCGCCGCCCCCGCCTCCGCCGGTGCCCCCGGGAGCCGACGAGGGTTCGAAGACGCAGCCGTGGATCTTCGGCGGCAAACCGCCGGAGAAGCCCGCCGACGAGGACCCCGCGATCTACGCGAAGGGCCGTCTCGCTCTGCGCATCCGGATCGATCCGCCGCAGCCGGTCGCCGGACAGGCGTTCCGTCTCGTCGCGGTCTTCTCGAACGTCGGCGAGGGCCCGGTGAAGTTCTACATCCCCGAGCACACCGGACACGTGCCGTGGCCTTCGTGGAAGCTCCGCGGTCCGGCCGGCGAGGAGCTCGTGCCCGTGCCCCGCTCGTTCCAGTCGGAGTGGGTGCACGGCGTGCAGGGCGAGATCGTGCGCCTCGAGCCCGGCGAACAGCACCGCGTCGTGAGCGACGGCGCGGGCTTCTCGGAGAGCGCGAACTCGCAGCGCCCGCTCGATCTCCGGCCGGGCCGCTACGCGATCACGCTGTCGCTCGAGAAGGGCCGCGCCGTCGTTCCGTGGGGCGAGCCCAACTTCAAGAAGGACCATATCGAGATCCCCGGGCTCTGGACCGGCGAGGTCCGCGCCGAGCCGAGCGGCTTCGTCGTGGCGCCGCCGGACACGCCGATGCTCGAACTCGACGCGCCGAAGACGCTCGACCCGGCCGTCGCCTACGCCATGACTCTCGACCTCGTGAACCCGGGCGACGACGCCCTGTCGCTACGCGGCCGCTTCCTGCTGCACTCGGCGAGCAAGGGCGCCGGGATGTCACGCTTCGCAGTGTTCGACCCGACGGAGACGGCGCGACCGCTCGCAAGCGGTACGTTCGCCGACGTCGAACTCGAGGCGGGCGAGGAGCGGCGCTGTCGCATCGAGCTGGCCCAGATCCAATGGAAGGCGCGTCGCGGGCACCTGATCAGCGCTCCGCCCCACGCGGTCGCATCCAGCGACTACGCTGCGTTCTGGGTGACGTTCGAGCCGGAGAAGGGTGAGGTCGTCGAGCGCCTGCTGTCGAACTCGCTGTTCCGCCATGTGAAAGCGGTGCCGGATCTCGGCCAGACCGGACTGCGTCTCGGCGTGCGCGTCGAGGGCGACGGTTCTGCGAGTCCCGACCTGATCGTCACGCTGACGAACGGCGGCGACGGTGCGGTGCGCATCCCGACACGCCTGCGCTTCCCGCAGGACGTGACGTTCACGATCCGCAAGGCCGACGCGGAAGAGACCTGGAAGAACCGGCTGACGGGCCGCAGTCGCTTCATCGGACCCGAGGGCGTCTCCCAGCCGCTCACGGCCGACGAGGTCGAGTTGCTCGCTCCGCATGCCTCGGCGACGAAGCGTTTCGACGCGACCGACGCATTCGGTTCGCTCGAACCGGGCCGCTACCTGCTGCGCGCGCACTGGCGCAACCTGGACGCAGGGGCGCGCGAGAGCCTGCCCGAGAACGTGCAGGTGGGCCATGTCATGAGCGACGAGGCCGAACTGACCATCCGCTAGCGGATCGGATCGGAATCGGAGCCGACCGCGCGGAGGCGCGCAGTGTCGAGACGACGCACGTCGGCGGGACGCGCCGTGTGACAGCGCGAACGGGCCCAGGCGAGGATCGCCGCTTCGCGAGCCGTCGCGGCGGTCGGGCGCCCGTGGAGCGGTCCACGGCCGATCGGCTTCAGGGTGGTCATTCTTGCAGTTGCGCTCATCGATGGTCTCTCCGGTCGGATCAGCCGACCCTCCCTGGATCGGCTGAGCAACCGCCGTTCCTGAACTCTGGCGCAGACTTCTAGCCTCGTCAACCACCCGCGCCGAGAACGATCGGAGTCACGGCGGGCACAAATCGCACAACGATCGAGACCACTCAGGCCCGACGCTCGGCGCTGTCGCGGCGGTGCGACGACGAACCTTCGCCCGGCCTAAGCCGTTGTTCGGCGACATGCGTGAGTGGACGTTCGCCCTTTCGCTCTGGGGAGTCGCCATCGTCGTTTCGGTGCTGGCGTGGATCAGCGTGGAGCCCCCGAGGGCCGCCCAGCACGAGTCAACGGCACCGGGTCGTTCGCCTCCGACCGAACTCGACGTCGCCCAGGCCGACGCCGAGCCGACCAGGCCCTCGCCGCCGCACGTGACCACGAGGAACCGGGCACAGATCGGCCCAGACCAGCTTTCGAGCGACGCCGAAGCCGTCCCCGCGCCAGAGCCCGATCCGCCCCCCGTTCTGTCTCTGCGCGTGACGCTCCGCGACTCCGGCACGCAAGCTCCGCTGACAACGCGCGTCGACCTCTGGCAACTGAAGATCCTTGAGACGCCGGAGTGGCGCGCCGGCGATCACCGACACGAGCGGACATGGACGCAGGGCGGCGAGGTGCGGTTCGAGGGTCTCGGTCCCGGGCGCTATCGGCTGTACCTGCCCGAGGCGCGCGGTGCCGCCGACGATCCGCCAGAGATCGAGCTCGTCGCGACGAACGAGCACCTCGTCGCCGACGTCGACATGCCGCGTGTCCTGCCCATCCGGCTCATCGTGTTCGACGAGGACCTGCGACCGCTCACCGACGGCGTCCTCTCCGTTCTCGGGTCGGGGTCGATGACTCGATCATCCCGACCCAAGTGGGCGACCCAACGACGCTCGCGCACGGGCGTACGACAGCCGGGCTCCGGGGGCTGGACCGCCTGCAACCCGGGGGACGACGAGCGCTATCCGATCATCGCCGGTACGCAGGGCTTTGAGCTGGGCGTCGTGAACGAGAACTCGCAGCAGATCACGCGCAGTCGGGCGTTCACGTTCGCGGCCACCGACAGCAACTCGATCGGTGTCCACGCGCGCGGCGATGGACACGCGGTCGCGAGCTACGTGGCGCCCTCCGCAACCCTCGAGTGGCTCGCCGCCCCGATCACTCTGCCGGACGGCACGCCGGCCTTCGACGCCGGCGCGACGATCACCGCGACGTGCCGGGCCGAAGCGCTCCGGGAGGCCACCGCGCGACTCCTGGTCCAGGACATCGAGATGGAGGTGCTCGTCGAGCTCGACGGCTACGAGTCGCTGAAGATCGAGCGACGCATGAGCGAGCGCGCCCCCGAGCCGGTCACGCTGCGCGTCGCCGTCAAGACCGGGCAGTAGCGCCACGCGGACGAACCGTCTGCGTTCCGGTCCGTTCTTCCCGTCACATGCGGAACTGGGCGATCGCTGGGGCGCTGTGGGTCGTGGCGGGCGTCGTCACGGCACTTGCCCTGCTGGTCCATGAGACGGAGCCCGAGGCGCCTCCCCCATCGGTTCACGCCGAGAGCGTGCAGGCAGAGCCGTCGACGGCCACCATCCCGGCGCCACGCACGCGCGCTCGGGTCCACGTCGAGCAGCCGGCTGAGCAATCGGCGAACGTCGACGAGGAGATCGAGCCCGAGATCGACGAAGCGAAACCGACCGAAGACGAGGATCGCGAACACGGCTCCATCGAACGGGGCGCGCTCTCGATCCGCCTCGATCTCCGCGATGCCGCGACAGGCGAACACGTCGACGTGCGCGTCGAGCTCTGGCGCATCGGCGCGCCCGAGACGGCGCGCTGGACAGCGGGCGACTACCGACAGTCGACGGCCTACGGCCGAACCGACGAGATGCGGTTCGACGCGTTGCCCGCCGGTCGGTTCCGACTGTTCGTGACCGGACTCCCAGAGCGCGCGGAGGACCCGCCGGAGTTCGTGGTGGACCGCATCGACCAGTTGGTGTGCGCCGACCTGACGATGCCGCGCAAGCTGCCCGTCCGTGCGGTGCTCTTCGACGAGAACGATGACCGCATCTCCCACGCTACCGTCGCGTTGCGCGTCCGGAGCAGCAGCAGCCGCTCCGCCCGGCCGACGTGGGTGGACAAGCGCTCCCGACGTGACGGTCACGGCTACCGCTCGATGAGCGTTGGCAGCGGCTGAGGACTCGGCGATGGCTCCCGTGGGGGGCTCGTGGCGGGCGCCGACGGATTCGATCTCGAGACGATCACCGAGGACTCCCGCGACTCACACAACTCGCGCAACATCACGCTGTACGCCGACGACCGGAACGAGGTGTGGGTCTCGATCTACGGCGACGACGGCCCGTCGCCGGTCTACGTCGCTCCGGCACTGCCCATCGCGGCGCTGGTCGCTCACGTGCGGCTGCCGGATGGTCGCACGGCGCTCGAAGCCGGCGCCACGATCAAGACGCGTTGCTACGCGGCGCTGCTGGGCAAAGCTGACTCCCGCGATCTCGACGCCGACGTCCCGGGTGTGCTCACTGACATCCCGATCGAGGTGACAGTGAAGCTCGATGGCTACGCGCCGTACCGGGCAAGCTGTTCGAACTGATGGGCGCTGCCGTCGCTCCACTCATGGGCGCGCAGGCGACGTGGACGCTCCTGCTTCTCGCGGAGCAGCCGGGGCGGGTGCGCGTCGAGTTCCGCGAAGAGCCGAAGATCGCCGGGGCGCCGACGCAGAACCACCGCATCTGGGTGGCGGTCGAGGACTGCGCCGGAGCGCGCGTGCCGACCGCCGACTGATCACGCGAACACCGCCGCTGGGTCCGCCGGTGGCCGCTGCGCGCGACGCACGTAGAGCACCCACACGAGCAGGATGGTGCCGACGAGGTTGAACCCCCACCCGCTCATCTCCACGATCACGTCGTTGATCGCCGTCTGACGCGTCCACTGCATGCCGAGGTGCAGGACCTGATTGGTCATGTCACCGGTCGGATCCACGATGATCACGGGGATCTGGAGGGCGCTCCAGACGATGAGCACGCGCGACCACATCGGCTTGCGCATCAGCAGCCTCATCGCGCCACCGATGCCGACTGCCCCCAGGATGACGCGCGAGAACACACCCACGCCGTCGAGGAAGTGCCACGCGTTGCTGGTCACGGCGAGCGCACCGATCACGATGACGACGACCCCCAACACGATCTCGCGGGCGGCCAGCGGAGTGTTCTCGCTCATGTCGGCCAACGTACGTCCTTCATCTGCGATCTCCGTGCTGCGAACCCGCCGTCTCGATCTGCGTCACGTTCGAACTCAGTGACGCACACGGGCCAGCGCGTCGCCGCCGTACAGAGGGACGCCTGAGCCCCGAGCGCCGTTCCCGTCTTGTTGCGACCTCTCATTCTCGGTCGGGGCGCCTCGGTATTCGCGCGACGGCGTTCGCGCGACGGTGGCTGCGCGACGGTGGCTGCACGACGGTGCGGCCGCGGGACCACGATGCCCGCGAGCACCCCGGTCACTCGGCGCCGGTGTAGACTTCCGCGCGTTCGGGAGGGTGGAACTGTGCCGCTGGGGCGACCGCGCGAGGGCTGGCGACGTCTGCTGACGCTGCCCGGCCGGATGACGGCGATGGAGCGCGAGGTGCACCGCCTGCAGCACCTGACCGCGGAGCGGCTCCGCCAACGAGTTCGTGAGAGCGGCGTGCTCCCGAACCTCCGGGATGCGGAGTTCTCGGTCCACTCGCAGTTCGGCGAGGACGGGATCATCCAGTATCTGATCGCGCGCACCGCGATCACCGACGCCGAGCGGAGTTTCGTGGAGATCGGCGTCGAGGATTACCACGAGGCCAACACGCGCTACCTGCTCGAGCGGGAAGACTGGCGTGGGCTGATCGTCGACAGCGAGCAGCGTCATCTGGACCGGCTCACCGGCTCGCGACTCCTGTGGCAGCACGATCTGAGCGTGGCCTGCCGCATGATCGATCGCGACAACGTGAACGGTGTCCTCCGTGAGCACCACTTCGAGGGTCCGATCGGGCTGCTGAGCATCGACATCGACGGCAACGACTACTGGGTTTGGGAAGCCGTCGACTCCGTCCAGCCGGTCATCGTCGTCGTGGAGTTCAACAGCCGCTTCGGTCCCGACGCGCCGGTCTCGGTCCCGTACGACCCGGAGTTCCACTTCGGACGCACGCACCACTCGCACCTCTACTGGGGCGCATCGCTCTCGGCGTTCTGTCACCTCGCGAGCCGATCGGGCTACGCGTTCGTGGGCACGAATCGTCAGGGCATCAACGCGTTCTTCGTCCGCGAAGAGCGCCTGGGCGGGATGACGGCCCTCACTGCTGCTGAGGGCTTCGTCTCCTCGCGCGTGCGGCAGGGACGCGACCCGGAGGGCCGACTGACCTACGCGTCGGCGGCCGAGGACGTCGCCGTCATTCGGGACCTACCGTTGGTGGACGTCACCACCGGGGCGACCGTCACCCTCGCCACCGCACAGCCGCGGTGAGTTCTGCCCGCGTCGCCCGTCGGTGGGGTGACGCCGCGCTGCGGGAGACGGCGCTGCGGGAGACGGCACAGTGGGAGACCGCGCTGTGGGAGCCAGCGCTGTCGGACGAAATCGCCTGGGACGCGCTGGCCGCGGGCGGCGTTCCTCTCTCAACATGACCTCCCACACACTGCCCGTCACTCCCGAAGAGCTCCTCGGCCATCGCGCCTGGGTGCGGTCCCTCGTGCGCCGCCTGGTTCGCGACGAGAACGTGGCCGACGATCTCGAGCAGGACACCTGGGCCACGGCGCTGGCGCGGCCGCCGGCCCATCGCGAGGGACTGCGCGGCTGGCTGGGCACGGTGCTGCGCAGCCGGCTGAAGGACCGCCACCGTTCGGAGACCCGCCGTGCGCGACGTGAAGAGTTGGCACCGCGGAGCGAGCAGCCGCTCTCGCCCGCCGAGATCGCCGCTCGCGCCGACGCGCACCGCAAGGTGATGAACGCCGTGATGACGCTCGACGAGCCGCATCGCGACGTCGTCCTCCTTCGTCACTTCGAAGGGCTCGCCCCCGCCGAGATTGCCAGCCGCCTCGACATCCCGGCCTCGACCGTACGGACGCGGCTCCACCGCGCCCACGCGAAGCTGCGCGAGCAACTCGACGCCACGCACGACGGCGACCGCGGCCGCTGGCGCGCTGCGCTGGCTCCCCTCCTCTTCACGCCCGCGCCCCGTTGGGGGCTCGGCGTCCGGATCGCGGCGCTCGCTCTGATGGCGGCCGGGCTCGGCGCCATCGGTGTCGCGTTCGTGATCGAGGCGATGGCGCCGTCGACCAACGCGGTCCCCGCCGCCCCGCACGAGCCCGCGGCGGCGCGAGGAGACGCCCCGCAGCCGGGCCGGACGACGCGCGAGCGCGTGACGCCTCCGAGTGCGGCGGTGGCCGTCGGGAACGAGTCGGAGGACGTGGCTGCGGCCGAGCCCGCCGCTCCCGCGGCTCCGGAGGACGAGGCCGCGGAGGTCGTGACCCATCCGGTACGCGTCGAGGTCGTGGACGCCGACGATCTCCGGCGCGGCGGTGTCGACGTCCGCGTGGAGGTCTTCGACTCGGACGGTCCGAAGCACTCCCCGCCGCGCTGGCGGGAGATCGGGCGGGTCGCGACGGACAGTCACGGTGTGGCCGTCGTCGAGGCCCCCGCCGACGAGTGGGTGCGAGCGCGCGCACTGGATGGGGAGAGCGGCGCGGCCTCAGCCATGGTCAAGGTGACCGCCGACTCCCCCGTCGTGATTCTGGAGCTCGAGGAGACGATCAGCCTGAGCGGCCGGGCGCTCGACGACGCCGATCGCCCCGTGCCCGACGCCGCCGTGATGCTGGCGTTGCGGATGCCGGATCACGGGCTCGAGATGTTCGGATCGCTCCGCTCCGGCACCGACGGGCGCTTCGTCTTCAAGGGCGTTCCCGTGAGTCTGCTCGACGAGCCCGGGACGCTGCGTGCCGCCAAGGTGGGACTGGTCGACGGGGTCACGTCCGTTCCTGCGGGCGGCGCGCCGGAGAGCGGTCTGACGATCGTGCTGCGCACCTCCATCACCGTCACAGGACGCATCGTGGATGAGGCGGGCGAACCGGTGTCCGACGTGCTCGTTCAGCCGCGGCGGCACCCCGGTGGGGTGTGGACCGCGCGCGACGGCACGTTTCGCGTCGGCGGAGTCCCGCGCGCGGGCGTCGAGTTCCACGTTCAGCCGGACGCGCACGTCCACCGAGTCGTGACCGTTCCAGAGACGACGGACGACACCACGAACGTCGGTGACGTGGCGGTCGCAACCGGGGAGGAGCTCCGCGGCCAGGTGGTCGGAGCAGACGGAAAGCCCGTGGGCGGCGCTCACATCACGGTCACCAGCACGCTCCTCGATCAGGTCGTGCGGGAGCTCCAAGCCGACGACGAGGGGCGGTTCGTCGTCCCGGCGCTCGGACCGGAGGAGCACACGGTCGAGGCGAACGCGCCGAGTGACGTGAGCGGCTGGGCCGCGGCGGACGAGGCGATCGCCACGGGAGTCCGCGCCGGGGGAGCGGAGATCGAGGTGCGGATCTCACACGCGCTCACGCTCTACGTGTCGCTCGTGGACGACGTGGACGGCTCGGTCGTCGCGACCGCCGGCCTCGACATCGTGCTCCAGGAGGTCGGGGGCGAGGGTCGGGTCGGCGAGGCGTACTCGGGCGGCGAGATGTCCGCGCTCCGCGTACGCGCTCCGCATGCCGGCACCTACAACCTGCGCATCGCGGCGGACGGATTCGAGCCCATGGTTCTCGAACGGCTCCTCCTCCACGAGACTGGCGAGACCCGCGCGGAGGCGCGCCTGCGACGTCGCAACCGCTGAGTCGAGCGCGCGGACCGGTCGTCGGGAACGGGATTGACGCTGCTTCCACCGCATCGGGCTCTCACAATCGAACTCGTGAAGAACCCGGCCGAGTCCACCAGTCCCGCTGACGCACCGAGCGAGGTCGCCACGCCGCCACCGGCCCAGTCGCCTCGCACGCCGAGGCCGAAGCCAGATCCGAGCACGGGCTCGTACATCAATCGTGAACTGAGCATGCTGGCGTTCAACCGCCGTGTGCTCGAGCAGGCGGCCGACGACACGCTGCCTCTCCTGGAGAGGCTGCGGTTTCTCACCATCTGCAGCACGAACCTGGACGAGTTCTTCGAGATCCGCGTCGCCGGCCTGAAGCAGCAGCTCGACTTCGGCGTCGCCAAGCCGGGCTTCGACGGGCTCTCACCGCACGACGCCCTGGCGCGCATCTCCGACATCGCGCACTCGCTGGTACGCGATCAGTACCGATTGCTGAACCGGACGATCCTGCCGGAGCTGCAGGCGTCGGGGATCCGCGTCGTGCGACGCCAGGAGTGGAACAAGCGCGCGCAGGCGTTCACGCGGCGCTTCTTCAAGCAGCAGATCGAGCCGGTCCTGACGCCGATCGGGCTCGACCCCGCACACCCCTTCCCGAAGGTGCTGAACAAGAGCCTCAGCCTGATCGTGTCGCTGGAGGGGACGGACGCCTTCGGCCGTGAGTCCGGGCTGGCCGTCGTGCAGGTGCCCCGCACGTTGCCACGATTGATCGCGCTGCCGGGCCGATCCAATTCGCGCGCCGACTTCGTCATGCTGCGCTCGATCGTCCACGCCCACGTCGGCGAGCTCTTCCCCGGCATGACGGTGACCGGCTGCTACCAGTTCCGCGTCACGCGCAACAGCGACCTCTGGGTCGACGAGGAGGAGGTCGAGAACCTGCTTCACGCGCTGAAGGGCGAGCTGCCGCGGCGTCGGTACGGCGCCGCCGTCCGGCTCGAGGTCGCCGACACCTGCCCCCGGGAGATCGTCGAGTTCCTGCTGCAGCAGACGCAACTCGAGCGCCCGGACCTCTACAAGGTCAACGGACCCGTCAACCTGCACCGGCTCGCCGCCGTCTACGGGATGGTCGATCGACCCGACCTCAAGTTCACGCCGTTCGTCCCCGGACTGCCCAAGCGCGCGCTCGCAGGGAAGAGCGTCTTCTCCGTGCTGCGTCGTGGCGATCTGCTCCTGCACCATCCGTTCGAGTCGTTCGGCCCGGTGCTCGAGCTCTTGCGCGAGGCGGCCGACGACCCCGACGTGCTCGCGATCAAGCAAACGCTGTATCGCACCGCGAGCAACTCGCCGCTCGTCGAGACGCTCATCGACGCGGCACGCCGCGGCAAGGAGGTCACGGCGCTCGTCGAGCTGCGCGCGCGCTTCGACGAGGCCGCAAACATCCATCTCGCCACGCGGCTCGAGGAGGTCGGTGCGAACGTCGTGTACGGCATCGTCGGGTACAAGACCCACGCCAAGATGCTGATGGTGGTGCGGCGCGAGGGCAAGCGCATCCGGCGCTACGTGCATCTCGGCACCGGCAACTACCACACGGGTACGGTCCGCGCGTACACGGACTACGGCCTGATGACCGCCAACCCGCTCGTCGGCGAGGACGTGCACGCGCTGTTCATGGAGCTGACCGGACTGGGCAAGGCCGTCAAGCTGCGCAAGCTGCTCCAGGCTCCGTTCACGCTCTATCGAACCCTGATCAAGCTGATCGGTGCGGAGGCGAAGGCCGCCCGAGCCGGTCGCCCCGCGCGCATCGTCGCCAAGATGAATTCGCTCAGCGAGCGCGGCATCATCGACGCGCTCTACGCGGCGTCGAAGGCCGGCGTGCAGGTGGACCTCATCGTGCGCGGCATCTGCTGCCTCCGCCCGGGCGTCGCGGGGCTCTCCGAGAACATCCGGGTCCGCTCGATCGTCGGACGCTTCCTCGAGCACACGCGCCTGTACTACTTCGAGGCGGGCGGTCAGAAGCTCGTCTACGGGTCGAGCGCCGACTGGATGTCGCGCAACCTGCACCGGCGGGTGGAGACGGCGTTCCCGATCGAAGATTCGCGCCTGAAGGACCGCGTCATCGCCGAGGGGTTGCAGCCGTACCTGGACGACAACGTGCAGGCGTGGAACCTCCGCTCCGACGGGAGCTACGCCCGTGCGAAGCCCGGGAGTTCGCTCGCGGCATCGGCCCAGACGGAGCTCCTCGACCGGCTGAGTTCCTAGCCCGGAACGTTCACCAGGGCGCTACGCGATCACGAGTTCGATGCCGGCGTCGGCGACGCGGTTCGCTTCGTCCTCGAGGTCCGCACGAGTCAGCGAGTGCTCGTCGAGCCAGCCCTCGTCGAAGCGCAGCGTGATCGAGTCGGGGCCCGACTCGAACGTGCAGGCGATGTCGGTCGTCGGCGAACGGCTCCGGTTCAATCGGCGGGCGAGACGGAGCAGAACGCAGAGGCGCCGGGCCTCGCGGCTCCGCTCCGGGGTGAGCTCGGCGAAGTACTCGTCCCGCACACGGCGGCGATGACCGCGCACGATCGACGCCAGCATGCGCTGGTCCTCGCGCGAGAACCCGGGCAGGTTCGAGTTCGCGACGAGATACGCGCCGTGGCGCTGATACCCGGGACGGGCCACCGAGAGACCGATCTCGTGTACCCGCGCCGCCCAGGCGAGGAGCTGCTCGCAGGTCGGCCGGCCGAGTCCCCAGTCGGCGGCCACGTGCCCGAGGCACGTCAACGCCAAGCGCTCGACGCGCGCGGCGTGATCGACATCGACCTCGTACCGCTCCTGAAGCCGTCGGATGGTCGCGTCGCGCTGGTCCTCGTCGCGGATACGTCCGAGCAGGTCGTGCAGCACGCCCTCACGGAGAGCGCTCTCACTCGTCTGCAGTTCGTCGAGCTTCAACGCATCGAACAACGCCTGCAGGATCGCCACGCCACCGGCGATGACCGGGGCACGGTCTTCGGAGAGACCCGGCACGTCCAGCCGATCGACGTGCTCCGCGCCCTGAAGGAGACGGCGTAACTTCCGGAGCCCCTTCGCCGTGACGCGCTCACTGCTCCAGCCGCACGCTTCGTGAATCCGGCCGATCGCCTGGATCGTCCCCGAGCAACCGATCGCCTCCTCCCATCCGACGCCGCGATAGCGTCGCCGGATGGGATCGAGTTCCAGCGCCGCAGCGAGCCGCGCTCGCTCCATGCGTCGCTTCGAGAGTCGCCCCCCCTCGAAGTAGCGCTGCGAGTAGGTCACGCAGCCCATGTACAGACTGTCCGACTCCAAGATCTCGAGGCCCGCTCCCAGGATCGACTCCGTGCTCCCGCCCCCGATGTCGAGCACGAGCCGCCGGGCGGGCCGCTCACTGGCCTCCAGCGCGACGTCGTGGGCGACGCCCATATAGATGAGGCGTGCCTCCTCGAGGCCCGCGACGACGTCGATCTCGTGGCCGAGCGCCGCTTCCGCGCGGGCGAGGAACCCGTCGTCGTCCCGGAGTTGCCGGAGTGTGTTCGTTCCGACCACGCGCACGTTCTGCGGCTTCATCTCGCTCAGCCGCTGCCCGAACTGCTCGAGGCACGCGATCGCGCGTTCGCTGACTTCGTCCGACAACCGACGTTTGCGATCGAGCCCCTCCGCGAGGCGCACGCGCTCACGCAGGCGGTCCACGACGTGGAACGCCCCGCCCGTCCAGCGCGCGACGACCATGTGGAAGCTGTTGGACCCCAGGTCCACAGCCGCCACCGTCCGCCCCTCGACGTCCTCACCACTGCGTTCTGCCCAGACCGTCACCCACCCATTCTGCCTGCGGGGCGCGACGGCGGGCGTGACCGCCCCCTCCGCGCAGTCCCAACTTCGACGAGCGGAAGCGTCGCGAGGATTCACGCGAGATATTCCCGATCGGGATCTTCTGTCGACATCGACCCGTCCACGGGTCGCAAGACGGCCGGTGAGGGTCGGATTTACCCCGATCGGGATCACTTCGATTGATTCACGGCGAAGGAGGGGGTACGCTACCCGGGAGTGACCACACATGATCCCGATCAGGAACAGATGAAGGTGCGCGCTGAGGAGATCCGACGACACCGGGCCCTGTTGGGATGGACGCGAGCCGAGCTCGCGAGACGAGCGTCCATCAGTTCTGGCCATCTCGCGCGCATCGAGAGCGGGCGCGCGAAGCCGGCACCAGCCACGATCGAGGTGCTCGACCGAGCACTTGCCCTCGCCGCGGCGCCGACGATGGGCGCCTTCGTTCGGGCGCGACGGCGAGTGAACGGACTGACCCAACGCGAGCTCGCGGAGCTGGCGGGCGTGGGCGTGCGGCTGGTCTCCGAGCTCGAGCGAGACAAGCCGACGCTCCGACTCGATGCCGTGAACGCGGTGCTCGCCGTGTTTGGCAAGCAGCTCGGCATCATCGACACGACCTCCGGCGACGGTGCGCCATGAGTGAACGCGTCGGACTCGTGCGGATCGACGGCCGCCCCGCCGGGCGTCTAGAGGAGACTCCGAACGGGAGTCGATTCACCTATCTGCCTGATTGGCTCAACACGCCGCACGCACAGCCCGTGTCGCTGACGATGCCGCTACGGAGGGAGCCGTACGAGTCGAAGGGCCTGCACCCGTTCTTCGAGAACCTGCTGCCAGAAGGGTGGTTGCTCGAACTGTCGACCGCGAAGTTGAAGATCGCCAAGGACGACGCGTTCGGCCTACTCCTGGCGCTCTGCGCGAACTGCGTCGGCGCAGTCGAGGTGATCGCCACAGCCGACGGTGGCGACGGATGACCACGCGTTGCGTTGTATGCCTCGGAGACTCCGACGCGACCGCGCACGTCCCGTGCGCGCGACGACTGTTCGGGACAGCCACCGTGCCGACGATCGACGTCGACATCGCCAAGCTTCACACGCTCGGGCTAGCCATGGTCGGCAAGACGTCACTGTCCGGAGTGCAACGGAAGATCTCCGTCGGGATCGACACAGAACGGACGACTCTGCAGGCAGGGATCGGAAACCAACGGTACATCCTGAAACCGGACTCTGAGTCACTCCCCCACCTACCTGCGAACGAGCACGTGACGATGTGCATTGCCCGCGCTGTCGGGATGGAGGTGGCACCGTGCGGTCTTGTACCGCTCACGGACGGGTCGCTTGCCTACGTCACCGCGCGCTTCGACCGGCCGCTGGACGGCTCGAAGCTCGCGATGGAGGACTTCTGTCAGCTGTCGGGCCGCCCGCAGAAGGACAAGTACGACGGCTCCGCAGAGGAGCTCGCGGCACTGGTGCGACGTTTCGCAACCGAGCCGATCATCGAAGTGAGACGACTGTTTCAACTCCTCGCGTTCGCCTGGTGGACCGGCAACGGCGACCTGCATCTGAAGAACATCGCCATCCTGACGACGGGGGGCGTCCACCGACTCAGTCCGGCCTACGACCTTCTCTGCACGCGCCTGGTGATCCCCGGGGATCGCCTCGCGCTCCCGATCGGGAACCGACGCGACGCGCTCACTTCCGTCACGTGGCAGCTCTTCGCGCGGGAGTGCGGACTGCCGTGGCGCGCGGCCGAGCGCGTCTTGCGGTCCATCCGTAGCCAGCTCGACACCGCACTGGACCTGGTCGCTCGCTCGGTCCTGCCGGACGACCAGAAAGCGGACTACGCCGATCTGCTCCAAGACCGGACCGCCACGCTCCTCTGACGTCGAGGATCGTCCTGGGCCTGCGACGCTCGCGGCAGTGGCGTTGCACGACGTCGACACCGGACGCTCCGCAGCCGGCCGCGTGGTTCGATGCAAGTCGTTCTGTCCGAGCCCGGCCACGATCGCTGCGGCCACGCTGCCCGAACGAGGCACGCGGTTCGCTGAGTGCGGGCGGAGGTCCAGCATGCCCACTCGCGAGTTCGTCGTCTTGTCCCGCACGCAGGTAGACCGGACGGTCGAACTCGCAGGAGAGCGAGGCTGGACTCCGCAACCGGCGCGACGCTGCGTCCGCGCTGCGCTCGCCGTGGTCTCGCGCTGCGTCGAGCTGAGCCACCCGGATGCGCCCATGCCGGTCGTGCTCCTCCAATCGATCGCGCACGTGCGGGCCGTCGGAGCAATCCACGGCCTCAACGGCAGCTCATGGGCACGCGTGCACGACGACCCGCACCGCTTCGTGACGACGGTCGACGACTGCCCTGTCGTCGCCGAACTGGTCGCAGCGCTCGACGCCAGCTAGCCGCCTGTCGGAGTCTCGGCGTCGCCGTGCGAACGACCGCCGGCGCGACAGGCTGCTAGTTAGGGACTTCATCCCCGATGGCCACCTCGAGGTGGCCCGAGGAGAGCCGACGAGGAAGCCGAGGCGGATTCGGCGACGGATCCGCTCCAGAACGCCCGCATCGGCACGTGGCGCCGCACGGGACCCGGCCGCGCCGCAATTCGCCGCCGCTCGCCACCCAGTCGACCTATGGCAGCAGGCTGTCGCGCCAACCTGCGTGGCCCGTCGAGGCCGAGACTCCGACAGCCTGCTGACCCACTCGCGCTCAGCGCTCTCGCGCGGCCTCGGCCATCAGCCGTCGGGCAATGACATCCGTGGGCCGGCGCCGAACGACGTACTCCGCCTGCGCGTGCGCGGCGTCCCATTCACCGGCCTTCGCGTGCACGCTCGCCATCAGCAGGCGGGCGAGAAGATCGTCGGGATGGTCGCGCAGCAGCGTTTCCAACAGCGTTCGCGCCTCGGCGGCGTTCTCCTGCGTGAGCAGAAAGCGCGCCAGCTCGCGACGCGGAAGCGGCAGTTCGCCGCCGATCGCGACGGCTTCGCGCAGCGATGCCTCGGCCGCCTCGATCTGCTCCAGCTCCGCGTGGGCAGTCCCGCGCCGTGCGAGCGCCTCGGCATGCTTGGGCGTCACTGCGAGAACTCGGTTGCACGCGATGATCGCGCCCTCGTGATCGCCCATGTCGCGCAGGATCTGACAGCTCACGAGATGCGCCCGCGCGTGAGCGGCGTCGACGAGCACCGCGAGATCGACCAGCGCCAGCGCGCCGCGGACGTCGCCGGAGATGTAGCGGTGCTGCGCACGATCCACGAGCCCGTGGTACGAGACGTTCTGGTCGAGGGCCCGATTGAGCACGGGGTCAGGGATCGCCGTGATCTCGGCGTGTCCCGTGGCGCGATCGCGCGCCGCTCGCGCGTCGTCCGTCCAGCCCTTTGCGGTGTACGCCTGCGCGAGCGCAACGTCGACCTCGTGGTGCCGCGGGTCGAGGACGCGAGCCCCCTCGAGCAGGCCGATCGCTCGATCCGGCTCGCCACGCGCCAGCGCCACGCGACCGAGTCCGAGCAGCGCGTGCGACGAGCGTTCGATGCGCAGCGCGGCCGTGTACGAGAACTCGGCGTCGGCCAGGCGATCGAGTTCCTCGCGAAACATGCCGTGCTTCACGTGGCCGGCCACGAAGCGCGGCTCCATGCGAAGAGCGCGAGTCATCAGCCGTTCGGCTTCGGCCAGGTCAGACTCTGACGCCGCGAGCGCCGCGAGGTACGTGCTCTCGAACGCCACGGGACCGCCGAGCGCCGCGGCCCGGCGCAGCACGTCGAACGCCGCGGCGTGGTGTCGATGCCCGAACAGGACGCGGCCGTAGTCAAGGAGGTGCTCGGCCGAGGCGTCGTCCTCGGCCGTGGCGTACGCCGCGGCGAGGCGGGCCGCGACAGCCGGCTCCAGCCCCTCCGGCGGCACGACCGGCAGCGGTGGGCCGTCCGCACCGCAGGCGCTCGAAAACAGGAGTACGGCGACCGAGAGCCAACGCGTGCTCACTCGCCCGCTCCCCGTTCCAGACGCACATGCGTGTCGATGCCCTCGACCCGGAACCGCTCGCGCTCGCCACCCGGCCAGATGACGAGGACGTCGTCGACCTCCGTCACCTCGCCGAGCCCGAAGTGCGCGATCGGGCTCGATCCCGACAGATAGCTCCACCCGCCGCCAGCCAGACGGACGAAGGTGCGGCCGCCGGCGCGGACCTCGATGCGCGCCCCGACCGCGATGCGGCGCAGTGCCGGGTCGAATGCCGTCACCGAGAGCCAACGACCTGCTCGCGGGGCGACGTTCTCGTAGACACGTGCTCGTCCGGCAACGTTGGTGACGACGACATCGAGGTCGCCGTCGCGATCGAGGTCGGCCAAGGCCAGACCGCGACTGATCTCGGCGATCGACGCGAACGTGCCCAGGCCTGCGGCAGCCTCTTCGAACACTCCGGTGCCATCGTTGCGCAGCACTTGGTTCGGTTGACCGTAGACGTCGAGCGGCGGCTCGTTCGTCGTCCCGGGTCGCTGGCGATCAGAGCTGACGGCGCCGTCCGCGATGACAAGATCGAGGTCGCCGTCGAGCTCGAGGTCCAAGAGCGCCGCTCCGAAGGCGGTCAGGTCACGACTCGGCCCGCCGACGCCGGAGCGCGACGACGCGTCACGAAACAGTCCGCGGTCACTGCCGAGGTACAGCGTGTTGGTCTCCCCCATCAGATGCGTCAGGAAGACGTCGAGGTGCCCGTCGCCATCGACGTCACCGACGTCGACGCCCATGCTCGCCTCCACATTACCGCGTCCGGAGAGCGCGACGCCGCGCTGCAGAGCCTCCTCACGGAACGTCCCGTCACCCTGGTTCATCCAGAGGTGGTTCGCGCGCTGGTCGTTCGCCACGTAGATGTCGGGTCGGCCGTCGCGGTCGAAGTCGGCCACGGCGACACCGAGTCCGCTCGACGCCTCGCCGGCGATCCCGCTGGATACGCTGACGTCCTCGAACGTGCCGTCGCCTCGGTTGCGATACAGCGCGTCGGGGATCGGGTCGTACGACTTCGGGCCGCAGTACTCCCGCTTGCCCGCCGCGCCGCCGCACACCCGATCCGGATCGGGGATGACGTAGCGCGCGAGGAACACGTCGAGGAAGCCGTCGCCGTCGAAGTCGAGCAGAGCGACCGAGGTTGTGAGGTGATCGCCGTCGAAGCCTGAGCCTTCGGTGACGTCACGGAACGCCCCCCCGCCCTCGTTCCGAAACACCGCGTCCGGGCCCCAGCAACCGAGGACAACGTCGATGTCGCCGTCGTTGTCGAGGTCCCCGGCCGCCGCGCCCATGCTCCAGCCCGGATGCGCGAGCCCGCGGTCGGCGGCGAGCTCGAACCCCTGATCGGCACGGCCGAGGTAGAGACGATCCGGCGCGGCCGAGTCGCGGCGCGGCCCCTGATCGAGGACCAGGAGGTCCTCCACGCCGTCGCCGTCGGCATCGAGAACGACCACGCCGGAGCCCATGATCTCCGGCAGCCGATACTCGCCGGTGAAGCCGGCCGACTGGCGCGCGTCGAGCCCCCAGTCGTCGGTGCGTTCGACCAGCAGCGGCGTCGCGCTGCCGGGGTCGGTCTCCGGCTCAGATCTCGACGTCCGACCGTCACAGGCGACGAGCAGCGCTCCGGCGACCAACGCGGTCGTCCCTCGGATCACGCTCGTGCCGGCCCACCCACGTCGCACTCCGCTCCTCCGTTCCTCCGGTCCCACGATGCTTCCGCGGCCGCGGGCCAACCCGGATTATGCGCGTCGCGACTCTGGTCACGGCGCAGGAACACAGCGCGTGAACGATGAGTCACCACGCGCGTCCAATCCTCCGTCGGAGCCGGACGGACGTCGTGTACCGTTCCCGCCCGTACCCGAAGGAGACCCGATGCGCCCCGCCATGTTCGCCCTACTCGCCACGTTTGCCCTCGTCGGCTGCGTCGCCCCCCAGTCCAGTTCGTCGAAGCCGTCGGCCGTGCGGCCGCCAGAGACCGCCGTGGATTCGACGATCGCCGATCACGACCAGAGCGAGCCCGACGTGGTCGAAGAGGCCGCGACGGCCGTCGACACGACCGATGCCGCCGCCGGCTCGGTGCGTGAGCACATCGAGAAGTACCGCCCCATCGGGAAGTAGTCGCACCCCCCTCTCGGTTGGGCGGAGTGAGTAGCCTTCCATCGTGCCCACCGCCGCCCACCCGACGGACACGCGCCGCGGCGCGCTCGAGCTCCGGCTCGTCGCGCGCCTGCTCGGAGTCGGGCTGGCGCTCTCTGTGGCCGTGCGGCTGGCCATCCTCGCCGCGACGGACACGTCGCTCTCGCTCGGCACCACGCTGGGCGCATTCCTCGTCGGCGTCCGACTGGACGCCTCGTTCGTCGCGTGGCTGCTCCTCCCAGCATGGCTCGTCTGCTCGATCGCGGCCGAGCGATGGCGACGACGCGGCGTCGCGCGCGGAGTCGTGCTGGCCTGGCTCGCGGTGGCGACGTTCGGAGTGCTCGTCGGCGGGATCGCCGACGTCCTGCACTTCCGCGAGTTCTCGACGCGGCTGCATGGCGGCGCTCTCGACTACCTCCAGTCGCCCACGCTGCTCATCGCCACGCTGGGCGACGACTTCTCCGTGCTGCCGGTGCTCGTCGGCGCGGCCGCTGCCGCGATCGGAGCGGCGTGGATCACACGCCGATGGGTCGAGCGCCACGCCGCTGACGCGCGTCCGCGACGAGCCGCCTCGTTCGCCGTCCTGGTGGCGCTCGCGTTCCTCGCGTGGGCGGGCGTGGCGGACTCCGGCACGACGTGGGGCGCGGCGTGGTTCAGCCCACACCGCGCCGCCAATCAGCTCGCCTTGAACGGCAGCTACAACGTTGCCTTCGCTCTCGTGCAAGAGATGCGTCACGGTTCGACGCTCGAGGCGCGCGTCGCGGACGTCGACCTCGGGGAGGCCATCGACGATCTGCTCCCTGTCTTGACGACGCCGTCCGACCGGCTTCTCGACGTGCCTGACAACCCGCTCTGGCGGGTGACGGACACAGGGCGCCCGCGCCGCGACCTGAACGTGGTCATCGTGTTGATGGAGAGTTTCGACGCACGCGGGATCGGTTGCCTCGGGGGTCGCAAGACCGGCGCACCGGTGTTCGACGCGCTCGCCGACGACGGGCTTCTGTTCACCCGGTGCTTCGCTGTCGGATCGCGCACGAACCGCGCGTTGGGCGGAGTGCTCTCGTCGCTGCCGTCGCTACCGGGCCCGGCGGCGTTGCGCTCGCCGGGCGCCGAGACGGGGCTTTTCTCGATCGCACACGTCCTGCGCGAGCGCGGCTACCGGACGCTCGGCGTGCACGGCGGCGACCGTGGCTTCGACAACCTGAACGGCTACCTCGCCGGCGGTGGGTTCGAGCGCCTCATCGCCCGCGACGACTTCGAGTCGCCGCGCTGGTCGACGTCGTGGGGCGTGTCGGACGAAGAGGTGTTCGAACGCGCGGTCGAGGAGTTCTCCAGCCTCGGCAAGGGCGATGCACCGTTCCTCGGCTTCGTCCTGACTCTGACCAACCACCGCCCCTACACCTGCCCGGACGGCCGCGTCGAGCCGTACCCGGAAGGCACGCCGCGCGGTGCGCGCAAGACCACGTTCCGCTACGCCGATTGGGCGCTCGGACACTTCATGGATCTGGCGCGGAAGACCGAGTGGTTCGACGACACGGTCTTCGTGTTCGTCGCCGATCACGGCCAGGACGCGCGGCACGAAGAGCTGGTCGACGTTCGCTCGTATCACGTTCCCCTGCTGGTCGTGGCCCCGGCGCACGTGGCCGCCGGACGCGACGAGCGAGTGGTCTCTCAGCTCGATGTCGCCCCCACGGTGCTCGGTCTTCTGGGAGGGCAGTACGCACACTGCTTCTTCGGGCGAGACGCGATCCGACACCCGCCCGAGCGAGCCGTGATCCACGCCGATGAGTCGCTGCTTTGGCTCAACGGCGACGGACGGATCACCGAGTGGACGCCGACGGGATCGCTCGTCGGGCTGGAGTTCGATGGCCGGCGGGTCCACCGCGCCGATCCTCCATCGGGCAATGCGGTGGACGGACGCGTGCTGCGCGCACTCGCCCGCGTAACGCTCTCGACGCTGCGCTCCGGTCACTACCGGCCTCTCGACGCGACGCGTTAGCGCGGATCGTTCGCGCGATGCGTGAGGTCGGGTAGCGCCGAAGCGACCGCGACCCAACGCGAAGCGCGCCGCAACCCGAGGGCTGCGGCGCGCGGTGCGATCCGCTCAGGAGAGGCGAGCGGGGCTACTCGTCGTCGTCGTCATCGTCGTCGTCATCGTCGTCGTCATCGTCGTCGTCGTCGTCGTCGTCATCGTCATCGTCATCGTCATCGTCGTCAGCGTCCTCGTCCTCGTCCTCGTCGGCATCCTCGTCTTCGTCAGCGTCCTCGTCAGCGTCCTCGTCCTCGTCGGCGTCCTCGTCCTCGTCGGCATCCTCGTCCTCGTCGGCATCCTCGTCTTCGTCAGCATCCTCGTCTTCGTCAGCATCCTCGTTCTCGTCGGCATCCTCGTCTTCGTCAGCATCCTCGTCGGCATCCTCGTCAGCATCCTCGTCAGCATCCTCGTCGGCATCCTCGTCAGCGTCAGCGTCCTCGTCAGCGTCTGCGTCTGCGTCCTCGTCAGCGTCAGCGTCTTCGTCAACGTCCTCGTCGTCCTCGCCCTCGAGATCGCCGAGCTCATCCTCGAGATGCTCCAACTCGCCCTCGAGCCCCGCAACCTCGTCTTCGATCGCCTCGATCTCCTCACGGAGGGCGTCGATGTCACCGGCGTCCGGGATCAGACCGCTGGCCAGCACCGTCCCATCGACGCCGCGGACCTCGGCGAGCAACCCGGCCAGGTCGTCCAGCGACGCAGCGGCGAGCGGCAGAGCGTCCCCGTCCTGGGTGCGGAGTCGGAGCCCGTACGTGGGGGCCTCGTCCTCGATCTCCTCGGCGAGCGTTCCGATCTCCTGGAACGTCCCGGCGGCGTCCTCGATCCAGAGCGAGAGCGTCAGGCCGGCAGCCGCGCCCTCGACATCCACGCGGAACTCCTCACGGTCCGCACCGCGACGGCGAACGCGGATCTCGGCGTGCACACCCGCCTCTTCCTCGACGGCACCGGGAGCGTCTGCGCCTTCGACCGAGAGCACCGTGCTGAGATCCGAGCGCAGCGCCGCCTTGCCTGTCGGAGCCGCGCCAGCCATCGCCGGGAGCGTGCCGACCGCGACGGCCTGGCCCGCGCCGTCGCGCACCTCGATGGTACGGCTCGAGAGCGAGGCGACATCGGCCACGCCGAACGGCAGGGCCTGCCCCTTCTGGGAGCGAATGCGCCAGACGTAGTCGCCGCCACCGCGCTCGCTCAGCGACGCGACCCGCGCCAGCGTGCCGTCGCCGTCGGTCATGAACACGTCGAACGACAGACCCGGCGCCGCGTCGTCTAGCTTCAAGCGCAGCTCCTGGCGGCCAGCCTTCTTGCGACGGACGCGCAAGCGCGCCTTATCCGCCACGTCGCTCAGGAGCGAGAGATCGACCCTCTCGTCGAGGCGGGCACCGCTGTTTCCGCCGCGGCCACGGCCACGACCACGACCGCGTCCCTGCTTGGCGAACGCGGAGTCGACAGAGACAACGGCGACGGCCGCGGTCAGCATCGCGGCGGTGGTGATCAGGCGAAAGCGCATGGGATCCTCCGGTTCTAGTTGGGTGCCCGGCGCAGTTCTTCGCGCCGTCAGTCACTGGGTCCACGAGCCGCGGTGTTGATACGTCCGTTTCTCAGAATGAGAACGGGTTCCGATCGTTCGCGGGGGCCGCGCGCGACGTGACGACGGAGCGGTTCACGGTCGGCGTTCGAGCCCGCGCGACGCGGAGTGCGGTGCCCTGGACCGCTCAGAGGCTGTCGGAGTTTCCCCGTGGATGCCGGGCGTGTCCGGGTGGGTCGGATGTCGTGGCGCGCAGGCGAGTCGACTCCGAGCGCGTCTCCGAGCCTGAGCGGTGCGGCAGACGGCCCACCCGGGCGCGGTCGGGC
>JAJFFG010000078.1 GCA_021776825.1 Planctomycetota bacterium | reverse complement strand
CCTAGCCCGGACTATTCATGAGGCTCGCGCACTCCGTGACGACCATCGTCCAGGAATCGAGGAGCCGCCTGGATGCGGGGGCGACGCCACGCGCCGAGTGGCCCGTCCGGAGCGAGGACAGAACGTCGAGATCAAGGCGCGCCGACGACTGCGACGCCGTTCCGTCTCGGAGGAGGCGCAACGCAGAGATCGGCGGTCTGGACCGCTCAGGTGTGTGAGTCGTCGTGAATAGTGCGGGCTAGCTCGCGGGCGCTGCCCGGTTAGCTGGCGTCCTTCTCGTGCACAGCGTCCTTCTCGTGCACAACAGTGACGGGGCACGAGGCCGTCCGGGCCACGCGCTCGGCCACTGAGCCGAGGACCATGCGGGCCAACGCGTTGCGGCTGTGGCTGCCGACCACGATCTGGTCGACGCCCTCGCGCTCGGCGCAAGCGACGATCTCGTGGGCGGCGGTGCCGATCTCGACGATGGTGCGCACCTTCACGCCCTCGAAGCGCGCGGCGACGGTGGCGAGTTTCCGCTCCGCCGACGCGCGAACGACGTCGAGCTGCGGCGACGGATATCCGGCCGGCAGTTCCACGGGGAGCACGGTGGGCACGTAGTCGATCACGTGCAGAAGGAGAACCTCCGCCGAGCGGACGCGAGCAAGGTCGGCGGCGAAGCGGATCTCGCGCGGATGGTCGTCGGCGAGATCGACGGGGACGAGAACGATGTACGACATGGTCCCCCGACGATACGCGGGAGACGAGGTAGTCGGAGTGCGATTCGGCGTCGTCCGGCGTGGACCCCACTCAGTCGCGTGATCCAAGTCGCTCGTAGAGGCCGATCAGCCCCTGGGACTCCCGCTCCCACGAGAGCTCCGACGCCACCGCGGCTCGCGCCTGCTCCCGGCAGGCCTCGAGAAGAAAGTCGTCCTTCAGGAGCGTGGAGAGCGCCTCCGCGATCGCGCCCGGATCGCTCGGGCAGCGTGCGGCGTACAGCACGCCGGCTCCGCTCTCCTGGATGATCCGCCCCATGGCGGGCATCCCCGACGCCGCGACGGGTACTCCGGCCGCGAGGCACTCGAGCAGTTCCGGTGGGATCGAGAGCTGTGTCGTGTGATCGATGGGCTCCCGCGGGATCACCGCGACGTCGGCGGATGCCAGGAGCATCAACAGTTCGTCCTCGGGCACCGGCGGGAGGAAGCGAACTCGATCTGAGACGCCGGCAGCGACCGCCACGCGCTCGATCTCCTCGATCGGACGCTCACAACCGAGCACCGCGAGGACGTGTCCATCGCCCAGGATGCGGAGGGCGTGGACCACGGCGTCGATCCCCGAGCCCGGTCCGCCAGGCCCTCGGTACGCGATGAGGCGCTCGCCTGGGAAGGCGCCCAGCCGCACGCGCAGCGTCTCGCTGCGCTTCACGTTCCAACGCGGGGGGCAGTCCCGCACCACGATCGGTTGCGGGCCACCGAACCGCTGCGCATGGTCGAGCGCCAGAGCCCGAGACGACGTCGTGATCGCCCGGACGCCGCCCACGCGGACGCGTCGCCTCAGGGCGTCGGCTCGGCGACGCAGGAGCCCGACGACTGAGTCGTAGGCGCGCTTGCGGGCGCTCTCCTGCATGCCTGCCACGCGTCGTCCGAGGAGGTCGGCGCGCGTCTCGCCGGGGTCGTCCAGCACGCACGGGATCCCGAGCTCGCGTGCGGCGGCCAGGACGGGCTCGACCGTGTCGACGCCGCAGGCGTGCAGCGCGTCGGGTCGCTGACGCTCGACCGCCGCCTGCACGACCGAGGCGAAGCGCTGGTACCAGTGCACCACACGCCACGCGGCTGCGGGACCACGATCGCGCCAGACCCACGTGGGGACCGCGCTCCGCACGAGGACGGCGTTCCCGTCGTCTTCCTCCTGCTCGGTGCCGTTCGACCGCACGCCGTGCAGCGTCACCTCGTGCCCGGCGGCGGCGAGGGTACGCGCGTGCCGCCGCGCACGACGCGCGTGCAGGAGGTCGTTACCGGCGACGAGGACGATCTTCATGATGGGGCGAGGTCCGAAGGGACCGTCATCGCCTCATCGGGCAGATCGTCACTCCAACCGGAATCGGCTGATCAGGTCGCGCGCCTCGGCCTCGTCGGAGGTGCCCTCGTGGGTGCGGACCACCTTCTCGACGAGAGCGACGTTCCAGGGCTCGATTGAGAGCGCCCGGCGCAGCGCCGCTCGCTGACCAGTGGCGTCCCCCGCCTGCCCAAGATGCCCCGCATAGCGTTCGAGCGCGTGGGCGCGCTCAGGCACGATCCGCCGGAGGTCGTCGCCGGTGAGCTCGCGCTGCAGAGCCTCGGCAAAGGCGCGCGAGAACGCCTGCGGGACGAGTGCTCCAGCCTCGCGGAGCGCGTCCATCGCCGTGTCGCCAGCGGGCCCATGCTCCGCCTCGGACGTCCCGAGGAGATCGAGGTAGAGCAGCCCGATCTGGAGGTTCACCCCCGCGTGTCCGCGGCTGACGAGCCGAGCGCGACCGAGTTCCTCCAGCGCGAGGTCGCGCGAGCCGTCGGGCGTCGAGAGCTCCACGAGAGCGCGCCAGAGATGCGTGTCGTCGAGGAACGGCTCCTCCTCGACCGCGACGGTGAGCAGCCGCTCTGCCTCCTCGAGATCGGCACCGGGATCGTCGGAAGATCGCAGTCCGGAGAGCAGAGTGCGCGCCGCTCCCAGAGCCATCTCCCCGGTCGTCGGCGCCGGGGGGTGTCCGGCGTCGATGTGCGCCGTCCGTTCGCGGAGTGAGTCCGTGAATCCGAATGCAACGATCAGAACGACTGCAACGACGGTCGTACCGACGCGCCGACGTCCCATCCAGATCTCGTCCGTCGACGGATCGCGCGGCGCGGCGAGCGCGGTGGGAAGCACCGCGAGCGCGACGAACGGAAGCGCGACGACGGGAAACTGAGTCTGAAAGTCCGCCAGCGCGCCGACGAGGACCACGACGGCCCCTCCGATGGCGGCGGCGGCGAGCAGACGCGTCTCTGGCTGCGCCGAGCGGAGCGCGATTCGGCCGTGTCGCCAACAGGACACGAGCCACGCCATCGCGAGGCCAAACGCCAGCACGCCGCCATCGGCGAGGAGGTTCAGCGGGTCACTGTGGGCGAACCACATCTCCTGCGGCGCGTCGATGGACTGCGTGAGATGGACGGCTCGGCCGAAGCTCCCGAGCCCGGTCCCGATCCACGGCGAGAGTCGGAACAGATCCCAGGTCGACTCCCAGCCGGCGATGCGAGGTTCGACTGGCCCGGGCTCGCCCGTCACGTACGGCAGGGCGAACGCCACGCGTTCGCGGAGCGACGGGACGAGGAGGACGACCGCGACGACCGCGATCGGCAGAGCGACGGCGGCGCCGCGGAGTGCGCGACCGACGCGAGTACGTCCCTCCGTGGCCAGGCTGCCACCCGCGAGCCAGAGCGTGACGATGAGCCCGCCCGCCGTCGCGGCGAGCATCAGCCGCGAGAGCGAGAGGACAGCCCCGGCCACGCAGACGGCGACGAGCACTCCGCAGACCGACGCCGAGCGACGCGCGTCCCGACGCCACGCGAGCATCGCGAGCCCGACCCCGGCGCAAGCGCCCATCCCGGCCCAGACTCCGAGCATCGGTGCGAGCACGAACGTGCCCGTGACTCGCCCGCGCCCCGACACCTTGGCCAGCCCGAGGACGGTGTCGTCCCCGAGATGCGTCGACGCGATGCCGATCCCGCACTCGAGCGCCGCAACGGCGAAGACGAACCAGAGGACTCGGCGAGCGAGGCGGCGCCCCGCGCCGTCGTCGGCCACAGTCACCATCATCGTGCGCTGAACGACCAGGACACCGAGGAGAGTGAGCAGCGCGACACGCGTCCCGTACGGCCAGACCGTGAACGGAGCCCAGTCGTCGACTCCCAGCGCCGCACGGGTCGCACCGAGTTCGGGCGAGAACGCGGAGAGCAGCGTGGCGGAGCCGGGAATCAGCTGCACCGCAGCGAGCACGGCCAACAGCGCCAGCGGCAACCCGAGGGCAATGCGCGGGCCGCGACAGCGGCCGCGAAGCACGTCAGGCAGCCAACTGAGGAACGCCGCCAACATCACGACCTGCAGCAACCAGAGCGGCGCCAAGGCCTCCAGCTGACGAGCGAGGAACCGAGGCGGGCCTTCTACGGTCTCCATGCGGGGCGGCGCTCCGAGCGCGAGGCAGCCACACGCAACGACCAAGGCGAGGGCCAGCAGCGTCCGCCGCGCGAGCCGACGTCCCGAGGCCCCGACGCTCAGCTGGATGCTCCGCGCAGCGAAGTCTCGAGCGCGGCGAGGGCGTAGACGGCCGCACCGAGGCCGTCGTCGCCGGCGGCGTGGGCGACGACGAGCGCGTCGATCGCAGCCGCGTCGAGCACGCCTCGGACACGTGCGTCACGGGCGAGCAGCAGGTCGGCGACGAGCCCGGCCTGAGGTCCCCGCATCCACTCCGAAACGGGCACCGCGAACCCGTGCTTGCGACGACGACGCAGCTCCGCGGGCAGCACGCCGCGCAGCGCCTCGCGCAGCAAGCGCTTGTCCGGGCCGTGGCGCCGCGCCGGCAGCGACCCGGCGAGATCGGCGACCGCATCGTCGAGGAACGGCACGCGGTTCTCGAGCGAGCAGGCCATCGTGGTGCGGTCCTCCTTCGCGAGGAGGTCGTCCGGCAGGTAGACGGCGAGGTCGGCCGCGCGGGCACCGTCGGCGAAGGATGCCGAGCGCGAGAAGGCGTCGCGGAGGCGTGCCAGCACGGGGGCAGGCTCGGGCGTACCGGTCAGTCGGGCACGCCACGCGGCAGGGACGACGGCCAGTCGCTCGAGGTAGCGAGCTCCGTCATCACCCTCGGCGGCCGAGGCCGCGAATTTCCGCGCCAGCGCGCCGGCGGCGCCAAGCGGCCCGCGCCGCGACGACGGCAGGAGGGCAGAGGCAAGGCCCGCAACCGACCCGAGAGCCGGGATGGGCCGACCGAGCCGGTAGCGCCGGTAGCCGAAGAACAGCTCATCGGCCCCGGTGCCCGTGAGCACGACCGTCACGTGACGCGCCGCGACCCGCGAGAGCGCCAGAACGGCCAACGCCGACGAGTCGCCGAACGGCTCGCCGAACCCGCGCATCACGCCCGTGAGCAGGTCGGGCAGGGCGTCGGACGTCATGGCCGTCTCGAGGTGTTCGGCGCCGAGCAGAGCGGCACTGCGACGCGCAGCCGCGCCCTCGTCGAAGCGTCCCTCGCCCGGGAACGAGAGTGCGAACGTCCGGAGCGGAGTGCCGGTCTCCCCCACCAGGGCCGCGATGGCGGCGGAGTCGACGCCACCGCTGAGGAACACACCGACCGGGACGTCGCCCATCAGGTGCCGCCGAACCGCGGCCCGCAGGGTCTCGCGGATGTGACCCGGGCTGACGAATGCGTCCTCGCGCGAGTCGAGCGGAGGTGCGAGCGGGACGGTCCGCGTCCCGTTCGGACCGACGATCAGTGCGTGCCCCGCGCAGACCTTCCGGATCGCCCGATCCAGAGTGCGGGGGGCCGGCACGACGCCGAGCGCGAGGTAGTCCGCCAGGGCCTCCTGATCGAGTCCGCCACCGCCCGGGAGCGCCGAGGCTTCGGAGGCGAAGCGGAGCGGCGGTCCGGCCTGGACGTACAGCGGCTTGATGCCAAAGCGGTCTCGAGCGAGCACGGTCTCGCCGGTGCGCGCGTCGTGGATCGCCAGCGCAAACATCCCGCGCAACCGCGCCAACCCCGGGAGCCCGAGCTCGGCGTACAGCGGCGCGACCACGGCGGTGTCTGGTCCCGGCGGCACCGCGACGCCACGAGCGGCGAGCAGCGCGCGCAGCTCGGCATGGTTCCAGATCTGTCCGTTGACGGTCGCGGCCACCCGTCCGCCGGCGGCGACGTACGGCCCGGAGGCCGCCTCAGGGTCGGTGACGTGGAGGCGGGCGGTGGCCAGGAGCGAGCTCCCGGCGGCAACCGCGTGGCGATCACCGGGGCCGCGATGGCGGAGCGATGCGATCTGACGCTCGACCTCGGCCACCCCCGCTGCACCAACGGTGCGCGCGGGCGCGGGGAGGGCGATGCCGTAGATGCCACACATGTGGAGATCTTGGACGATCGAGGCGGTCGTTTCCCCTCGATTCATGGCCGAAGGCGGGCTAGGGAGGAGCCATGAGTGGGCGCGACCAGGGGGATGGACGGGGCGCGATCGCGTTTGCGAGCGCGCTCTTCGCCGTCGCCTTCGCGCTGGGCGCCGCCCGAGCGACCGGCTCCGTCGCCCCCCCGGTCATCCTCCTCGTGTTTGCAGTTGATGCGGTCCTGCTAGGCATCGCGCTCCTCGCGCTCCGCCGGACCATCGCCGACCGGCCGCTCATCCTGGCCACGCTGCTCTCGTTCGCCGTCACGATGCCCATGCTGGCGTTCCACATTCGGGGCGCCGGAGCGGCTGTCTGGGACGGCGACGCGGCGTTGTTCTACCGGATGGCTGCGGACTGGCCGTGGCGACCGGGCGGCTGGTGGCGCTACCGGCTTCTCGTCCCGTGGGTCGCGAAGACCGCCCCGGTCGGGACGAACGCGGCGTACGCGGTGATCGCCGGACTCTCCGTGGCCGGCACGGGCGTCGCCCTCTCGTCGCTGCTCGGCGATCTCGGCTTCGGGGCGCGAGCCCGCAATGCCGGGGTCGTGCTGTATCTCGCGTCATTCGCGCCGCTCTACAACACCTTCAACTACGCGCTGCCCGACCCGGCTGCCATGCTCGTCCTCGTTCTGGCCGCGCGGGCAATCGTCCGCCATCGAGATCGCGAACTCGCGCTCTGGCTCATCGTGGGCGTGCTCACGAAGGAGGTCGTGCTCTTCCTCGTCCCCGCCCATTGGCTGTATCTGCGTCGGGGCGGCATCGACTGGTCGGCCGTGCGAACGACCGTGTTCGCGGCCACGCCAGCAGCGCTGCTCTTCCTGTGGCTGCGATTCATGCCGAGCGAAGAGGCCCGCTTCACCGAGTTCGTCGGCGGCTCGGCGTGGCTGTTCCCGTGGCGCCATCAGCCCGACAACGTGGCCCGCCTCTACGCGCCGTTCGCCGCCGGCTGGGGGCTGGTCGTCCTCGGTCTGCGTGGCCGCGATCGCTGGAGCATCGCCGCCGCAGGGTTCGCCGTGCCGTGCCTACTCTCGCTCCTCGTGACCGACGCCGGACGCATGCTCGTGTTCCTGCTCCCGTTCGCGATCCCGGCGATGCTGCGCGCCGCGGGGGCGCCGGGGCGGATCACGCGCCGAGGCTGGTGGGCGCTCGGTCTGACCGCGCTCTCGATGCGGCTCTGGGCCCCGTTCCTTCCGCTCTGGGCAGTGCCCGAACCGCTGCGGCGCGGCATCGCCCTCGCGCTGCTACCCGTGGTGGTGGTGCTCTGTCGCCGCGCTCAGCCCGCGACATCGTCGAGCAGCGACGCGACATCTCCCGCCAGTCGCGCGTAGCCGTAGCCCAGCACCGCCGGGAGTCGGTCGGCGCGCGACGCAGGGTCCTCGGCTACTCCGTCGACGGCCGCACGTAGCCACTCTGAGATCGCGTCGATGTCGTCGCGTTCGAACGCGGCGCCGCCGCCCGTCGACCGGAGGATCGCAGCCGCCGTGCCGTCGGTCGGTCCGAGCAGGAGCACCGGGCGCCACGCGGCGAGGTAGTCAAAGAGCTTCGTCGTCGCGACCTGTGACTGGTCCGGCGCCAACAGACAGAGCAGCGCGTCCGCCTCCCGCTGCTCGGCCATCGCGCGTTCCCTCGATACGAGTCCGTGGTCGCGCACAACGTCGGACAGACTGTGCTCCTCGACTCGCGCCGAGAACGCCGAATCCGTGCGCCCGAAGATGTCGACCCGCACGCGCCCAAACGCGGCGGGCGCCGTCTCACGTAGTCGGGCGAGTGCTCGAAACAGCGGCTCCGCGGAGCTGCCGGGGCCTTCGTAGATCTTCCCCGTGTAGACGATGCGGAACGTCTCGCTCGGTGCACGCGCCACGGCGGCACGCGCCGTAACCTCGCCCGGAGCGTCGAGGAACCCGTTCGTCACGACCGAGACCGCGGCCGCCGGATGCCGCGCGCGCAACTGATCGGCCAGGCCGTCAGTGACCGTCACGACGCGATCAGCGCGACCGAGCCAGCGACGCTCGAGCGCCGTGTCGAGTCGCCGACGGAGGCCGCGGTGCGGGTAACCGAAGTGGTTGTCGAGCCACAGGTCGCGCAGATCCGCGACCCACGGCAGGCCGTCCCCCGCGAGCGCCGCTCCCGTGCGGAGCAGGGTGTAGGGCGAGGAGGTCGTGAGCACCGCATCGAAGGGCGCCTCCCGATGCCGCCGCCGAGCCTCCGCGAGGGCCGGACCGTGGAACCCGCACCACGCGTCGGGGACATACAGCCACTCCCGGACGAGACGCTGAGCTGCGCGACGCCACCACGGGCTCCGCTCGCTCGCAACGGACGACTCGGCTCGCCCGGCGGGTCGCCCGGGAGCCCAGGGGAAGCGCCGTTCGTCGACGCGCAGGGTGCTCGGCTGGTCGGTCGCCGCCGGCGCGTCCCGCACGACGGCGTAGTTGCCGTCGCGCACGGTGAGGACCTCGACCTCCCACCCGTGAGCGGGCAGGAAGCGAGCGAATCCGAGCGCGCGCTTGGCCCCGGCATCCACGGACGGCGGGTAGTAGTAGGCAAGGAGCAGTACGCGCCGCATGGAGCTTGCGGAACCCTACCACTGCCGCCCTGGGCAGAGCGCTTCGCCGGCGGCGCGGGACCTGTTCCACTGCGACGATGGCTCGCGTCGCGATGCTCCTGACGAACCCGTTCGTGGTCGACGCTCGCGTCGCTCGCGAGGCTCGTACGCTCGTCGAGCTCGGTCACGAGGTGACGATCCACGCCGTCGCCGCAGACGGACTGCCCGACGGCGAGGTGCAGTCCGGGGTGTTCGTCGTGCGACACGATGTCCCGGGCTGGACCGGGCTCACCGGCGCGGCGCGGGCGCTGCCGCTCGCCCGTTGGTACGGGCGGTACGAGTTCCTCGCCCGCGCGGCCGAGCGCGGCGCGCCCGACGTCGTCCACGGCCACGACCTCGAGACGCTGCTTCCGGCCGCCCGCCTGGCGCGACGGCTCGGCATCGCGCACGTCCATGACGATCACGAGCTCTGCCTCGAGAAGCTCGGGCAAGGCGTCGGGGACTGGATCACCGGGACGCGCCGTCTGGCCCTCGACGCCGTGACCTCGTTCCTCCGCCGGCGCGGGGCACGGCTGGAACGACGCCTCATCCCGCGTGCAGCGGCACTGATCACCTCGTCCCCGCTCTTTGCCGAGGTGCTGGAAGAGCGCTACGGCGTCGAGCCCGTCGTCCTGCTGAACACACCACCGCGCACCGACCCGTCGCCCGCACCGCTGCACAAGCAGGCCGACCTCGATCCGACGACGCGCATCGTGCTCTACCAGGGACGCGTCACACCCGTCGGGGGCGCGGAGGAGACCGTCGACGCGGCCGTCGACTTCCCGCCGGGCTGGGCCCTCGTGTTCCTTGGTGTCTCGTGGATGCGCGGGCGACTCGAGGCGCGCGCGGCGGAGCGCGGTGTCTCAGATCGTGTGCGGTTCCTCGACGCCGTCACGCCGGACGAGCTACCCGCGTGGACGCGCGCCGCAGACGTGGGCATCTGTCCGATCCGCCCCGTCAACCGTGGCCAGGGGCTCTCCCTGGCAAACAAGCTCTTCGAGTACATGCAGGCGGGCCTGCCGCAGATCGTCTCGGACGCGCCGGGTCAGGCAGCACTGGTCCGTGACAACGAGGCGGGCGAGGTGCTCTCCGCGGTCACTCCGGCGGCGATCGCGGCGGCCGTCCACAGGTTCGCCGAGCTCACCGACGAGGCCCGCACGGCCTGGGGCGCTCGTCTCCGCGCGCTCGCTCACGAACGCTACTGCTGGGAGATCGAGTCGCAGAAGCTCGCGGGCGTCTACGAGCGGGTGCTTGGCTAGCGGCCTGTCGGAGTTTCGGCCTCGCCGTGCGTGAGACCGCCGGCGCGACAGGCTGCTAGGTAGACCCGGCGCCGAGCATCGCAGCACGAGTCGCGGGACCGTCCCGTCCGGGGGTTCGACCGACGCTCGCGACCCCGTCGTCCTATGGCGAACAGGCTGTCGCGCCAACCCACGTGGCCCGTCGAGGCCGCCCCGGCGACAGCCTGTTAGCCCTCGACGCAGACGCTCAGCCAGGTCTCGGCGAGGAACGCGTTCCAGACCGGTTGGCGCAGCGAGTCGTCGCCGGCCAGGAACGCGGTGACCGCTCGGTCCAGACCCGCACGCGCGAAGATGCCGCGCTCGCGACAGCGCTGTGAGCTGAGCGTGTCGCGCAGGGGCTCGGCCAACGCGCCGCGCATCCATGCGTCGGTCGGCACCGCGAACCCGACCTTGTCAGTGCGGTCCAGCACGGGGTCCGGCACCAGGCCGCGCAACGCCTCGCGCAGCACCCACTTCGTGATGCCGCCGTTCAGTTTGCGATCGTCGGGCAGTGCGTCGACCAGCTCGACCAACCGGTGATCGAGGAAGGGCAGCCGGACCTCACGCGAGAACGCCATGCTGCTGCGATCGGTCTGACGCAGCAGGTGCGGCAGCATCCGGACGCGCTGGGACTCGCGCAGGCTGGCGCGCAAGTCCGTGGGCCGTGACGGCTGCGGCGCGTCGCCTGCGTGCAAGACGCTCGATTCGAGCCACGGAACGCGCGGGCCCCCACGCGCACGCCGCACCCATCGTGGAACACGACTGCGCAACGCCTCGCGCATCAGGCGCCGCGCGGCGTCGCGCCCGTGCACGGCAGTGTGTGCGCGCAGGCCGCGACGGAGCGCTCCCAACCGACCGGCGCGCAGGTGTCCGTACCAGAGATCGGAGTAGTAGAAGTGGTAGCCGGCGAAGACCTCGTCGGCGCCCTGGCCATTCAGCAGCACCGTGACGTTGTGCTGCGCAGCCAGTTCCATCACCTTCCACTCCGCGTAGATGCTCGGTCCGCTGAACGGCTCGTCGTGGGCGGCCACGAGCGAGGTCAGTTCGGTCGCGAGTCCGGCGGCGGTCGGGGCGATCTCGTGACGCTCCGCCGCGGCGGCGGCAGCGACCGTGCGGGCGTGCTCCACCTCGTCGCTCGGCGCATCCGGGAACGCGGCCGAGAACGTCGACTGCCGCGCTGTTTCTCCCGCCGTCACGCCGAGTTCCCGTGCGATGTGGAGCACGACGGCTGACGAGTCGAGCCCGCCGCTCAGGCAGCTCCCGACCTCAACGTCGCTCCGCAGTCGAAGGCGCACGGAGTCACCGACGAGGTGCGCGACCTGCTCGACGTCGGTGGACACTTCCGCGTCACGCGCCTCCGGCCGATCCGGCAGCGACCAGTACGGGGCCACGTCGAGTCGACCGTCCTCGAGGACGAGTCGATGCGCCGGGGGGAGCTGCCGCACACCGTCGAAGAACGTCCCCGCGCCAGTCCCCGTCCGGCCGTAGGCGAGGAAGCCGACGAGCGCCTCGGGATCCGCGCGGGAGACGAACGCTCGTGCGGCGCGCAGCGCCTTGATCTCCGACGCAAACCACAGCACGCGCCCGGCGTCGTGAACGTAGAAGAACGGCTTCTCACCGAAGCGGTCGCGCGCCGCGAACAGACGCCGCTCCTGTGTGTCCCAGATGGCGAACGAGAACATCCCGTTCAGTCGCTGCAGCACGTCCGGACCCCAGCGGGCATAACCCTCGACGAGCACCTCGGTGTCGCAGCGCGAGCGGAAGCACACGCCGAGCGACGCCAGCTCCTCGCGAAGCTCGACGTGGTTGTAGATCTCGCCGTTGTAGGTGACGTGATACCGGCCGGACGCGTCGGCCATCGGCTGCGCCCCGGCGGCAGTCAGGTCGAGCACCGCTAGGCGTCGATGCCCAAGCACCGCCGGTCCGAGCGTCGACAGCCCCTCGCCGTCGGGGCCGCGATGAGCCAGCGCTGCGTTCATGCGCCGCACGGCGTCCGCGTCTGGCGGCGCACCGTCGAGCCGGACGGTCCCGGCCACACCGCACACGGCGGTCAGTCCTCCCGGCCGTTCGAGAACGACCAGGTCGTCGGGATGCGGAACGCTCCGCCGTGGCCGTCGGGCACCTCACCCACGACGTGCAGAGCATGCAACCGATAGTGCTGATCGAGCACGGCGAGTCCGCTCGCATCGTGGACCGCGAGACTCAGGTCGTAGGCGCCCGGGAGGAGGTCGACGCGCGGGATCTCGACCGTCACGCTGCCCGAACCCTCCCAAACCTCCGGAGCGCCCTCGCTCGTGGGCCGCTCGACGCGCGCACAGAGGAGGCCCTCGACCGTGTGGATCTCGAGTGAGATCCGCGGCGAGCGGATCGACTCCGAGGCGGTCCACGTCGCGTGCACCGTGAGGCGACCGCCATGAGCGACGGCGTTCGCGGGCACGTCATCGCCGCCGCCGACCGTCACCTCGTCGAGGGCGAGAGCCTGCGTGCCACGTCGACGCCGCCCCGCTGCGAGCCCCTGTCCCGTCGAGTCATCCGCGCCGTCGGACACGAGCAGTCGGCGGAACGTGGCGATGGCCTGCCGCGGCGGACCGTCCTCGACGACTCGGCCCTTGTGGATCAGCACGACGCGTTCGCAGAACTTCTCGATGACCTCGAGGTTGTGGGACACGAACAGGACCGAGAGTCCCTCGTCGCGACGCTCGGAGAGACGTCGCAGGCACTTCGACTGGAAGTCGACATCGCCGACGGCGAGCACCTCGTCGACCAGCATGATGTCGGCGGGCACGTGGGCCGCAACGGCGAAGCCGAGCCGCACCGCCATCCCCGTGGAGTACATGCGCACGGGTGAGTCGAGGAACTGCCCGATGTCCGCGAAGTCCGCGATCTGGTCGAGGACGTCGGCCACTTGACGTGTTCGCAGTCCCAGCAACGCGCCGACGAGGAAGATGTTCTCGCGACCGGAGAGATCGGGGTGGAACCCGGCTCGCAGTTCGATCAGCGCGGAGACGCGACCGCGCACGTCGATCTGTCCGGAGTCCGGTCGATAGATCCCGGCGGCGAGGCGCAGGCTGGTGCTCTTGCCCGCGCCGTTGGCGCCGATGATCCCGACGACCTCGCCCTCGTTGACGTCGAACGAGACGTGGTCGAGCGCGACGAAGCGCTCCGCGGGAGCGCCCTTCCCCGTCACCAGGCGTCGCAGCGCGCGCGGCACGGCGTCGCGCAGCGAGTCGGACCGGTTGCGGAGCCGGAACGACTTGCGAACGTCGCGGAAGGCGATGCGCGGGGGGGCCATCAGACCTCCTCCGCGAAGCGCCAGCGGCATGCGTTGAAGACGACGACGCCGACGACCAGCGAGAGCACGGCCCCGATCACCCCGGGCTTCAAGAGCTCCCACGACGGCCAGATGCCGGCGAGCAGCGCCTCGCGATACGCGTCGAGGTAGGCCGACATCGGGTTGGCTGCGAGCACACTCGTGACGAGTTCGCCGCCCTCGGGGAGCGGGTAGACGACCGACGTCGCAAACATCGCCAGGACCACGCCGACCTGCACCAGGTAGTTGACGTCGCGGAAGAAGAGGTTGGCGGCCGCGAGGAGCAGTACGAGTCCCGTCGTGAACATGAGCTGCAGCGCGAAGACGGCGGGCACCGCCAGTGCCGAGGGGCCCGGTACGATCCCGTAGTAGGCCATCATTCCGCCGAGGACGAGCAGCCCCACGAGCAGGTCCAGCAGCGCGGCGAACGTGCGCGAGAGCGGGATCACCTCGTGCGGGAACCTCGACTTCTTCAAGAGGTCGGCCGCGCGGACGAGCGAGGGCGTGCCCTGGGTCAGCGACGTCGAGAAGTGCGTCCACGGGAGCAGCCCACAGAACGCGAAGAGCGGGTACTCGATGCCCTTCAGCGGCCCATCGATCTCCATGAGCCGACCGAAGTTCAGGACCGTGAAGACGAGCATCATCGCGACGGGAACGAACACCGCCCATGCCGCCCCCAGCGCCGCCCGCGCGTAGCGGATGCGGATCTCGCGGACGACGAGCAACCAGAGCAGGTCGCGGTGGGCAATGAGGTCGCGGATCATGCGTCGGCGAGGCTATCCCGTCCGGGACGGTCCGGCGACCGACCGCGGAGGGCCTCGTCGTATCGCGTCGCGTGGGCGTCGAACGACCAGTCGCGTTCGGCGGCCGCGCGGCCAGCGGCGCCCATCTGGCGTCGCAGCGCGAGATCGCCGAGAAGCCGGTCGAGGGCCGCGGTCCAGTCCGTCACCGTCGTCGCGTGCAGCCCGGTCTCCCCGTCCCGAACGATGCGGCCCAGCGCGGCGACCGGTGACGCGACCACGGGCAGTCCAGACGCCATGTACTGGAGCGCCTTGAGCCCGCACTTGCAGCGCTCCATCGGACCGTCAGCGAGGGGCGCGAGACCGATGTCCATGGCCTCGAGGTCCCGAATCTCGCCCGCCGCGGTCCACGGGACGAAGTCGACCGGCACCCCCGGCAGGGCCGGCGGACGTCCGCCGACCACGCGCACGCGTGCCCCGTGCCGCGCGCAGACCTCCGCCAGGACGGGAGCCAACCGTTCGAGGTAGACCGCGTTGCCGATGGACCCGACCCAGCCGAGCACGGCCGGGCCGCGACGCGCGCTGCGATCGGGAACGGACCACTCGGCCGGCTCGACGCAGGTCGGAATGACCCAGGCGGGCGTCTCGGCGACGTGCGGGAGCAGATCCCCCGTACCACAGATCACGCCATCGACGGCGCCGACGAGAGCGCGCGCGCGGGGCCCCAGAACCTGCGAGCCGCCGACCACCGGCAGGTCGTCTAGATCGAGCACCACATGGCCCGACACGCGCCGGAGCGCCTGGGCGACGAACGGCTCGCCGTACTCCCAGAACGGCAGATCGGTCATGTGCAGGACGACGACGTCGGACTCGACAGACGACGTCACCGCCGCGAGGCGGCGACCGAGCAGCGCGCGGTGGTACTCCCATCGCGCCGCCAGCGAGAAGTCCCCCGAGAGACGCTCCGCGTCGGGCGAGGGCAGCGGCAGCTCCAGATGCACGGTGTGTCCGGCGGCGGCCAGGCGCTCGGCCCACTTGCCGAGGCGGTACTTCGTCCCGGCCCAGCCGGCCGGGTACTTGGCGAAGAGCGCCACGCGCAGCGGCCCGCCGACGGCCGGCGGCGGCGGTCGCGTGCGCCGCGCCGTCTCCCGCTCGAGCCGACGCCGCGTGCGGGCGGTGGCCGCCTGCAAGCCGGTGAGGGCGAGGCGTCCGATCATCCCGTCAGGCCCCCCATCATCCGATCGGTCCCTCCATCATCCGATCGGTCCCTCCATCATCCGCTCGGTCCCTCCATCATCCGATCGGTCCCTCCATCATCCGCTCAGGCCTGCGTACACGTGCCGCAGAACCCGAGGTCGGCGCGGCGGTTGGCGCGCATCGCATCGATGTGCTCGCGGCGCGCGGGGCCGCGGAAGATCTCGTAGAGCGAGCTGTCCGCGAGGTTCCCGATGACCCCCTCGGCGTTCAGGTCGTTGCAGCAGAGCGTGACCGAGCCGTCGTAGAGCACCACGATCTGCGACAGCACAAACTTGCAGAGCCCCGTCGGCCCTGCCGACTCTTCCAGCTCTGCCGGCTCCGCCGCCAGTCCGAGGTCGGCCTTCCCGATCCAGTTGTGCGGCAGGCGCGGCATGAAGTTGGTGACGCGCTGGACGAGCTCACGGAACTCCGGGGTGATGTCCGGCTCCGACGTCTCGAAGACGCTGATGATCCCCGTGCGCACGGTCTTCTTGCGGCGTTCCGCCTCGTCGAGGAACGCGTGAATGTTACCGACGACCTCGTCCCACTTCGCGCCGACGCGGATCTCCTCGAACGCCGCCGGGTTGCCGCCGTCGACGGAGAAGCGAAGCCAGTCGACCGCATCGGTCTCGAGGATGGCATCGACGGCCGCTCCGCGCAGATGCGTCGCACTCGTGAGCGCCTGCACCGAGGGGAAGACGTCATGGCGGGCCTTCTCGCGATCGAGCGACTCGAGGAACGCGCGCAGTCGCGGATGAAGGAGGATGTCGCCCGAGTGGTGCAGATTCAGCACGCGAACGTCGAAGCGCGACGTGTCGACGATCTCCTCGAGCACGCGATCGAACGTCTCGATCTTCATCATCCCCGCGCGCAGCTTCGAGTCGAGCGAGCACCACTTGCAACGCAGGTTGCACGCAGAGCAGAGCTCGAAGTTCAGTTCGCGGATCACCGCTCGCCGCCGACGTGGCTCGACGTGGAGCGCGGTCGCGCGGTCGAGTTGGCGCTCGACGTGCATCTTGGCTCGCAGGACGGCGTCCTTCACGTGACCGAAGGGGCCCGTCGGCGCGTAGCGATCAAGGTCGGTGCCACTCACGGCGCGATCGTATCCGAGGGGGCCGCAGCGCGGGTCGGCTTCCGGCGGCCCGTCAGCGAGGCGAGCGCCGCGCCTCCGAGCAGCAGCATCGTCGGTCGCGCCGGAAGGGTGTAGCGGGCCTCCACGTGGAATGCGGCGTACGCGAGCGTCAGGGCGACCGGAGCGATCCACCAGGCCGCAAGCTCACGCCTACGGTCCCAGAGGCGACGGAGTCCCACAGCTCCGAGCAGCAGGTACGCGATGCACGCGATGGCCGCGCCAACGCCGATCCAGGCTGGACCGATGGCGTAGGTCGTCGAGACCCAGAGCCGCGGAAGACGTCGTAGCGGGTCGAGGAGCGCCGCGCGGAACGGGCGCGTGCGCATTCGCTCCAGGGCGTCGTCGAGGTGCTCGCGGTCGCGGCGCAGGACCTCGCGGGGATCGGCGAAGGACCTCCGAGCCGCTTCGTACCGGTCGAGGTCGGCCGCCGGTGCCGCGGCAAAGGCCTCGCGGATGATCGTGTCGCGCTCGGCGTCGAAGTCGAGCGTCCCGTGGAAGAGGACGAGGCCGACCTCCCCGGCGAGGAGAGGACGCCCGAACTCCTGCGCGTTACGGACGACCCACGGAGCGAACGCGACGACTGCGACCGCCCCGACCGCGATCGAGCGCGTGACCGCGACGCGCCACGTCCGCCCGCGCAGTAGCTCGGCCACAAGCAGAAACGCGGGCAGCGGCAGGAAGATCGGCTTGATCCAGACCAGCGCCGCGAGCACCAGGCCGACCGCGGCGACACCGCGGCGCCCGCCCCGATCCGGCCAGCGATCGACGACCGCCAGGAGCAACGTCGCGAGGAACACGAGCGGCACCTCAGCCGACAGTTTGCCGACCGTGTGCAGCGTGAACGGGTACGAGACCGCGAGCAGCAGCGTGAATCGCGCCGCACGCGCGTCGAGTCGTCGAGCCGCGATGCTCCACAGCAGGGCACACGTGGCCGTGTCGACGAACGCTTGGGCAATGAACGCGGCTCGGACGGAGTGACCGGCCAGCCCGTACACGCCCGCCAGGAAGGTCGAGTACCCGGGCGTGCGGAAGATCGCCGGCTCGAACGGGGCCTCGAGCGACACGGTGAACCCGTGGCCCTGCACGAGCGACCACGCCGTGGCGTCGTTCCACACGAGGTCGAACCAGAGATCGGTCGGCGCCACGAACGCCCACGCGAGCCGTGCGACGAGTCCGACGGCCAGGAGCCCCCATCCGAGGGATCCGAGACGCGGTCGCGACGGCGGCCGACCTCTTCCGCTCATCGTCCCGTTCCGCTCATCGTCCCGTGATGACGCGTCGCGCCGTTCGCAGCGCGTCGGCGACCGCGGGCAGGGGATCGTCGGCTCGGAAGATCAGCGCCTCGCCAGGGCCGTAGCCCCACTCGACGAGCGCCTCGAAGCGCCCCGGCCAGCGTCCCGGATACCCGGTGGCAGGAGCGCCGAACCAGACCGAGAGCACGCGCCGAATCTCGAACGGCAGGTAGTGACGCACGACGCCGATCCGACTTCCCCGCAGCTCACTCGGGAGTGCGTCTCCCAGCGCGTGCCGCGCGGCCCAGCCGACGAAGTTGACACCTGCGTCCAGCGCCAGACCGAGCGTTCCCCACGGGCGCGGATTGACGTCGAGAAGCACGGGCACTCCGTCGGCGCGGAGCAGGAACTCGCACTGGATCGGAACGCCGAACACGCCCAGGCGGCGCGCGGTCGTGAGGGCCGGATCGACGACGCGGGGGTCAGGTGGCATCGTGATCGCACACGCACTCGGACCGCCGTCCGGACGCATCTGTCGGACGCGGCGATGCACGCAGACCAGTGCCGGGGCGCCGTCCGGGTGCAGGAGCAGCGAGACCAGCACGGGCGTCCCGGCCACGGGGCGCTGGACCACGGTGTCCAAGCGTGCGGCCGCGAACGTCCGCTTCGCCTCGCGCAGGTCCGAGACGTCGGCGCACCAGACGCTGGTGCCGGCCCAGATCTCACCCTCGTCCACGAGCCGTCGGGACCGACGGGGCTTGGCCACCATCGGGAAGTCCGAGGCGTCGATGCGACCGACCTCGTCGGCCGGCTCGATCACGACCTGTTCGGGGACGGCCACCCCGCCCTTGGCGGCCGCCGCCAACGACGCCACCTTGTCGGTCGCGTTCTCGAGCGCCCCCGGCGCGGGAGCGACGACCGGCGCCAGTCGTTCGATGCTGCTGCGAACCGGCGCCAGCCGCAGGAGGTCGCCCTCGGTCACGGGAACGATCACGTCCGGATTGGCATCGAGGACGTGCTCGACCAGCTCGTCCGAACGCCACTCGCCGACGCGCAGCGTCTCGCTGGCCCGCCATGAGGCGGCTGCGGGCGAGAGCACATCCTGCGCGAGAACCACGACCTCGAATCCGGCATCGTGGAGTCCGCGCACCGTGGCCACGGCGCTGGGCGTCTCGGCGGACAGGACCAGCGCGCGCCTCATCGTGATGAACTCCCCGGCGAACGGGCGTCGCCCCTGGGCTTCCGCGCGGTCACGACCATTCCGGCCCCGAGCGTCCAGCCGCCGACGCCGACGCGCCGCAGCAGCCAGCCTGCGACGGAGCCGGCACCAGCCGCCTCACGGAACCGGCGGAAGTTCGCGAGCCCGCGCTCGTCGCCCGCCGTGACCTTCACGCGCTCGAACCCCGCGTCGCGCAGCAGACGCGACAACGTGCGCGCGCTCCAGAGCACGACGTGACCGGGCATGTAGTACCCCCATCGAGCGCCGCGCAGCACTCGCGCAACGCTCGCCTCATTGGCAGTCGACAGCACGACGATCCCCCCGGGGCCCAGAACGCGGAACGCAGCTGCGACGGTTCGGCGCGGGTCGGTCAGATGCTCGATCACCTCGCTGCCGGTCACGAGGTCGGCGCTCGCGTCCGGGAGTCCGGCGTCGGCCAGGTCCGTGCGATGGATCGTGAGTCCGAAGTGCTCCTCCGCCCACGTCGCGCTCGCCGGCGAGATCTCGCAGCCGCGCGGCTCCCACCCGCGACGTCGCGCCTCGTCGAGGAAGACGCCGAACGCCGAACCGATCTCAACGACTCGACGGGTCGTGATGGCGTCCGCCGCGAGCAGACGCTCGACGCGGGCCAGGCGCCCGGCGGCACGGACCCGAACCTGCGGCTCCTGCTCCCGCTCGTCGGCGTACCCGAACTCCGCCTCGCCGGCGTAGTACGCGTCGGTGTACAGCGCATCGAGCGCCGCCCGGGGTGGGCGCGGGTTCATGAAGAGCAGGCTGCAACCCGTGCAGCGGGCGACGAGGAACGGAGTGGCATACGTGCGCACGTTCGCGACGACGCGCGAGGTGTCGTGGCCGCAGAGCGGACAGTCGACCGTCTCGTAGGCATCAGCCGGCACGGGCGCGCTCCGCCATGTCGGCCATCGTCAGCACCTCGATGTCACCGCGCTCGCTCCACTCCGCCACGACGTCGAGCACGGCGGCGAGATCGTCGAGCGCCTCCTCCGTCGCGAAGGCATGGGGATGGGTCCAGACGTGGAGCACGGCCCCCTCGGTGGCCGCACGACGCAGGCCCTTCTCGATACGGGCCACGCGTGCAGAGCGCCGCACGACGCGACGCAGACCCTCGCGTCCCAGGATCGGGAACGACGACGGCAGGGCCACGACACCGTCGTCCCGAACCATCGGATGTCCGACGAACGGCGTGGCGGCAAGCGCGTGCCGCGCAAGGTTGGCGGCGCGCTGCAGACCGCCCGGCGGGCCGGCGCGCGCCGGTTGGCCGGCGTCGCTCTCGCGGTAGCACCCGTAGCCCGCTGCAGCGAGCGCGTCGACGTGCCCGACGACATTCTGCGGATACACGAACGACCGCAGCGTCGGTAGGCCGGCGTCCACCGCCGCCGCCTGCGCCGAGGTGAGTTCGGCGTCGGCGACGGCGCGCGGAACGTGCGACTCGTCCAGGATCGCGTGGGCGAATCCGTGCGCGGCGACCTCGTGCCCCATCGCGTGGATTGCGAGCGCCTGCGACCGCGCGTACCAGAGCGGAGCTCGGGCCTCGTCGGTTCCGGGGTCGTCGTCGTACCAGTCGCGGTCGTACCACGGGTAGGTCGGTCGCGGGATCTCGGGATGGGCGCTGCCCTCCCACGGTCCGCACGCGTCGAGCAGCAGGTGGCCGACGAACGCGAACGTGCCGGCGAGCCCGCGCTCCTCGAGCAGCCGGCCCATGCGCGGCAGCGCATCGCGACCGCCGCTCGCGAGCGTCGGGTCGTCCACGTAGGCGCGCACGAAGAACAGGCCCCACAGTCCCTCGACGTCCACGCTCAGGCAAAACCGACCGCCGCTCACGGGCGCTGCTCCGCGGCGTCGCGCACGGCGGCCACGAAGTCCGCCTGCAGGGCGCGCACGCTGAAGTGGCTCTCGACGAACTCACGTCCGCGGACGCTCATCTCGATGCGGAGCTCCGGGTCGGAGAGGAGTCGATCCACGGCCCCGACCCAGCTCTCGTCGTCGGTCGCATGGAACCCACGCACACCGTCGGCGACGATCCCGGCGTTCACGCCGACCGGAGACACGACGGGGACGACACCGCTGGCCATGTAGACCAGCGCCTTGTAGCCGCACTTGCCGCGCGTCCATTCGTTGTCCGGGAGGGGGTAGAGGCCGACGTCCAAGCTCCGGTAGTCGTCTGCCTCTCGCTCCAGTGCCCAGTCCCGCGACGTCACCGACACTCCGGGCACGTCGATCGACTCGCCGGCACCGACGACCATCAGTTCGTAGCGATGCCGGTGCCCTAGTCGGCCGAGGGCCGCGCGCAGTTCCAGCAGACAGTAAGCCGCCGTGGGGCTGCCGATCCATCCGACGACGCGACGCGCCCCGGTGGGCGGCGGTCGGAGCGCCGGCCGGAACACATCCGTGTCGACCGGCGTCGGCTGGACGCGCACGTTCGGGTTCCACTCCCGAGCGCGCTCTGCGAGGGTCGCGTTCCCGGCGAGCACGAGCGTCGCCGCACGCGCGAGATCGACCGTCTCGGACGGGTCCTTCCCACGTGCCATGCGGCGGTGGCTCGCCACGCCCTCTGCAACGAAGTCCCGCGGCGACAGGTAGACGGCATCGTCGAAGTCGTAGACGAACGGCACTCCCGCACGTCGGAGCACGCGCAGCGCCAGCCGATTGCCACGAGGCAATAGGTCGCGATGGACGACCACGACGTCGAAGCGGCCCGCCGCGAGGAGTCGCGCGAGCCGCCCCAGCACACCCGCGGCGGCGCGGGCGATGCGGGTCGCGCGAGCCGTGGGACCGAGGGCGTAAAAGCGTCGCGCTGCGGCGGACGACAGGAGCGGCGCGAACACGGGTTCGATGCCGGCCTGGCGGAGATGGCGCTCATACGCGTAGAGCCGCGGACGCGCGCTGGGACCTTCGACGGGCAGGGTGGACAGCAGCAGGGCACGCATGGTCAGGCGCTCCCCATCCGCCGCGGTCGCCGCACGCGCGCGACGAGGGCCGCCTCACGCTTCCGTCGTCTCGCACCCGCTGCCCGCAGCCGCGTGAACCCGACCGCCGCGTAGGGCAGCAGGAGCACGAGGACCTGTGCGCGATGTCGAACGATGATCCCGACGTTCCCTTCGACGAGCGCATACAGCACCGTGATCGCTCCGGCCGCAATCAGCGGGACCGTCGCGACGGCTCGGCTGCGTCGCAGCGCAGCGATGGCCCCGATCACGACGAACGGCATGGCCGCGTACCAGAGCAGCATGTCCGGGGCGGCCATGATCTGGCGCCCGCCGAGCTGCCACGGGAACGGGGAGAAGAGGAAGTACGCCAATCCGACGGGCAGGTACGCGAGCGCACCGGCGGGCGACGAGAGATCGAAGCCGCTGACATCGATCGCGGAGCTACCCACGAGCGCGTTGAGTCGCCGTTGTTCGTCCACGCGCTCCAGGTTCAGATCGCTGAGCAGCTCGAACCCGAGTCCAGCTCGCACCAGGAGCACCATCACGAGCGCCGACACGCTGGCGACGACGAACGCTCTGCCAGGGCGGCGGATGCCCGAGACCACGAACCCCAGCACGATGGCGCCACCCAGCAGGAGGAAGATGTAGGTCCGCAGCGTCGCCAGCACGGCCAGACAGAGAGCGAGCACGATCACCTGGCGCAGGCGCGGACGACGCAAGAGGCGCTCGCCGACCAACGCGCACACGAGCACCAGCAGGAACGTCGGCGCGTCGCGCACCATCAGGCACGACCAGAGGATGAGCGACGGGAAGAAGCTCACGAACACAGCCGCCACGCGCCCCGCGGAGCGTCCGCCCACGGTCGCGGCGAGATGGTAGGCGGGGATCGCGCACAGCGCGCCAAGGACGCAGTTCACGAGGATCGGCACGTACGGCAGCACGCCGATCGCATGGAAGATCACGCCGAGGAACACGAAGTACCCGACCTGTGTCGAGCCGGCGAAGCGGTCCTGGAAGGCGAACGGCAGACGCCCGTCGAGCCACGCCGCGAAGACTTTCCCGTTCGCCTCGAACGTGCCCTCGTCACCGCCGACGACGGCGTTCATGCCCGACTCGCGCAGGGCCACCGCAACCACGAGTCGCACGACGATCGCGGCGATGATCAGCATGCCGAGGAACTGCGTCGCGTCGCGTGACCCGCGACGCGCGACGCCCGGCGACTCGGCGCGCACCAGCAGCGCGGACGCCCCGCCGACCAGGCCCCCCACCACGAGCACGGCACCGGCTGCCCCGGCGCCACCGACGACCACGGCGACGGCCGCCGCCGGGAGCGCGAGGGCGATCACGACCCACGGCATCGTCGGGGTCATCGCTCACGCCCCGCCACGTCGTACGCCGCGGCATAACGCGCCGCGCCGCGCGAGACATCGAGTTCCCGCTCGGCCAGAGAGCGGCAGCGCGCCGACACTCCGCCGGCAGCGGCGCCGGCGTGCAGCGTGACGAGGTCGGCAAGCGCCGCGTCGTAGCCGGGCGCATCGAACGACTCGACAACGACCGCGACCCCGGCGTCCGCCAACAGCCCATCGAGGTCACCGACGCCCCGGTTCACGAGGAGTGGGACGCCGCAGCCGAGCAATTCCGCCACCTTCGTCGGGCAGGAGGCACCCTTCGACCAGGTCGGTCGCACGAGCACGAGTCCGGCCACGGCTCCTGAGATCCAGCGGGGTACGTCGTCATGGGCCACGCGTCGGACGACACACCGCCCTTCCGCGACGCCGCGTCGCGCCAGACCGGCGCGGATCGGCTCGGCGTCGTCCGTGGTGAGAACGTGCACCTCGGCATCGATATCGACCGAGAGGGCGCGGGCAGCGAGGTCGAGCATCTCGTCCCCGAGGTACCACGTCCCGGTCCCGCCGAGGATCACGAACCGGCGTGGCCCGGCGGCCTCTGGCACGCGCTCAGACGCAGGGAGCGGACGGAAGCGGTCGAGATCCGCGCACGTCGGGATCACGTGGATCGACGCCTCGCGCGGGGCGAGATTCAGCCGACGCAGCTCGTCTCGCGCGCGCTCGGTCAGCACGACGATGGCCTGAGCGTCGCGGCAGAGTCGACGTTCGATTCGCTTCCAGATCCGATACGAGACGCCGCCTCGGCGCCAGAGGCCACCGTCGGCGCGCTCGTCCGGCCAGAACCCGCGCATGTCGAACAGGAATGGCAGGCCGAGGCGCGACGCCAGGAACGCGGGGACGTAACCGCGCGCATGGACCAACTCGGCGGCGTGCTCCGAAGCCGCCCGTCGGAGGCCGCGCAGACCGGCAGCGAAGTCGCGCAACGCGCTGCGACGCCACGTCAGGCGCGTCCACGGTACGCCGTCGAGCGCCGCCTCGACGGCCCGCACGGACGGAGCGTCGGCCAGCCGCTCGGGGCTCTCGTACGACAACATGCAGAACTCGTGGCCGACCTCTCGCAATGCCCGAACGTACGGGATCGACTGCGCCCGTCCCGGTCCCGCGAGCAAGCCGTCGTACGTGGCGAAGAGCACGCGCACGGGCGCGTCAGCCGACGACGCCGGAGCCGACGCAAATCCCGATCCAGATCAGGAGATGGACGATCGTGGCCACCGCGGCGAGAACCCGAGCGTTCAGGAGCAGGGGGTCCGCCTCGCGCTGTTCCTCGCGCGCCAGAGCGATCCGACCAGAGCTCATCCACCAGACGATGGCCGTGACGGGGAGACACGACAGCAGCCCGCCAGCGACGGAGAGTGCGAGCAACAGCTTCCCGCGCTCCTCGTCCTTCGCCCGATTCGAGTAGACCGTGTCGAAGTCGAGGTTCTCGGGAACGTCCTCTTTGGCGTCGCACCACGGGCACGGCACGGTGCGTCCCTGGTGGTAGCTCTCGAGCACCATCTCGCGATCGCAGCTCGTGCAGCGGTAGAGGAGTCCCATCCGATCTCCAGGCCGTGACGTAGGTCGTCGAGCACACGGTACGGGCTCGGGGCCGGAAGCGTGAGCCCACGCGGAGGGCCACGCTGCCCGCTCAGCGCAGGTGAACGTCCGCGAAGAGCGCGAGACCGGTCAGCACGCCGAGGCGGAAACGGTGATTTCCGCGCCCCGCCCTGTGCTCCTCCAGCAACGTGGCGACCGGCGTGACGTCGAGTCCGGGAACTCGCGCGAGCGCGTCACCGAGGAGCAGGTCCCGGACCGCGGTCCCCGCGAGGGCGCTGTCGAACCCAGTCGTGAAGCCGCGCTTCCGTCGGCCGAGGATCTCGCGGACGGCGGACGGACGCAGCTCGCGGCGGACCAGTTCGCGCCGGATCAGTTCGCGCCGGATCAGTTCGCGCAGGGCGACCTTGGTCCGCGTGCCCCGAATCCGCCAGCGAGCCGGGAGTTCGTCACACATCGCGACGACGTCCGGGTCGAGCCACGGGCTCCGCGGCTCGACGCCGTTGCCCATGCACGCGACGTCGAGCTTCACGCAATGCGAGTCCGGGAGCTCGAGCGCGCGATCCACCGTCAGCATCGCAGCGAGGTCACCTGCGGCGGCGCGCCCCCACAGCGCTCGGATGCGGTCACGCGCCGCACCGCCGTCGTCACCCGCCGTGAGCTGAGCACGAACGTCGCCAAAGACCTCGTACATCGCCGCGTAACGGTCCGCCGGTGACTGCGTCAGCAGGGTCGCTGCGCGGCGCGCACGTCGGAGCAACGCTCCATCAGCCGGGGCCATCCAGCGCGGAAGTCGCGGAAGGGACGCGAGACGACGCAGCAGCACGTGGCGCGGGTACCCCCCGAGCGCCTCGTCGCCCCCATCGCCCGTCAGGACGACGGTGACTCCCGAGTCCCTCGCGGCGCGGGCCACCGCGTCGACCGCGAGGGCGCTCGTCGAGCCGAACGGCTCGCCGAACCGCAACAGCACGCGGCGCCAGGCATCCGGATCGTCGGACGGCGGGTCGATGACGGTGTGCGCCACGCCCAGCACGGCGGCCGACCGGGCGGCATCGGCCGACTCGTCGTAGCGCGGATCGCTCGCTCGCACGGTGAATGTGCGCAGCGCTGCCGCATCGTGGAGCACCGCGGCCACGGCGAGCGAGTCGAGACCACCGGAGAGCATCAGCCCCACGGGCACGTCGCTCGACTCGAGTCGGCGTCGCGCGGCCAGTGCGAGGGCGCCGCGAAGCCGGTCGACGGCGTCTCCCTCCGACTCCTCGGGCTCACGAGGTGCCGGCGGCGGGCACCAGCGCCGGACGGTCTCGGGTCGGCGCGCCGCGACGCACTCGCCGGCAGCCAGTTTCGAGACTCCCCGGAAGATCGTCAGCGGAGCCGGTACGAACCCCCACGAGAGGTAGAGCGAGAGTGCCTCGGGCTCGATCGCGACGTCCATCTGACCGAGCGCGCGGACGGCGTCGAGCGTCGACGCGAACAGGAGCCGATCTCCGTGGCGGGCCAGGAAGAGCGGCTTCTCCCCAGCCGGATCGCGAGCGAGAAGAAGACGCGGCGTTCCCTCGTGCTCGGCGATCCACGCGAGGGCGAACTGGTTGCCGGCCAGGTCCGCGAGCGCCGCGTCGCCGTGGGCGTCCAGCGTGTGCGCGAGAACCTCCGTATCGCTCCGCGTCCGCAGCACCCGCCCGGCGGCGCGAAGCCCATCGCGACGCGCGTCTTGGTCGAACAGCTCGCCATTCCAGGCCAGCCAGCTCCCGGGCCTTGGCCCCGCCATCGGCTGTGCGCCGCCGTCGCGATCGACGATGGCGAGGCGGCGATGGAGCAGGCCCCACGAGCCGTCGGCCGCGACCTGCTCACCCTCACCGTCAGGGCCGCGCGCGGCGAGCAGGTCCAGCGCCCGTCGACGTGCATCCGACGCGGGCGGCGGGGCGCCGGGTCGCAAATCGAACCAGCCGGCAAACCCGCACATCAGCCGCAGTTCTCGACGAGAGCCGCGAGCTGCCGCCAGGCGTCCGGCGAGACGCGCTCCGCCCGAGCATCGGCGTCGATGCCGCAGGCGGCGAGTTGCTCGGGCGTGACCACGCCGCGCAGAACACGCGCGAGACGCTTCCGCCTCTGCGAGAACCCGCGCTCGGCCAGGTCGACGGCGGCTCGGGCCGCGGCGCCATCGGTCTGGCCCCCATCGGTCTGGACGGTTCCCGTTCCCCCTGGATCCGTTCCGTGCAGGGCCAGCCGGAACACGACGCTCTCGACGTCGGGTCGGGGGAAGAAGACGTCGCGCGGGACCCGACGCAGCACGCTGACGTCGGCCCGCAGCCGGACGATCACCGCCAGCGGACCGTACGCCTTGGTCCCGGTCTCTGCGCGCAGACGATCCACGACCTCGCGCTGCAGCATGGCCACGATCGAGTCCGGCGGATCGTCGCGCCGCAGCAGGCGCGAGACCATCGCGGTGCCGGCGGAGTAGGGCAGGTTCGCCACCACGAGCACGCGCTCGAAGGCACCGGCTCGGGCCGCACGGATCGCATCGTCGATCGCCGCGTGAAGACGACCGGGACCGTCGTCCGCGAGAGCATCCCCTTCGACGAGCGTCAGTCGGGGGTGTTCGCCGAGCGCTTCGCGCAGCAGCTCCGCCAGCCCGCGGTCGAGCTCGATCGCCGTGACGTGACCCGCTACGGCGAGCAGTGGCTGGGTGAGCGCGCCGGCCCCGGGTCCGATCTCGAGCACGTGATCCGTCGGCCCGACGTCAGCGTCGGCCACGATCGCGTCGGCGAGGGCGGCGTCGACGAGGAAGTTCTGCCCCCTCCGGCGGCTCGGTCGGAGACCGCGCGCCGCGAGAAGGGGCTCGAGGCCCGCGCGAGTGCGCGGGAGTTCATGCGTCACGGCGGCACTGTAGCGTCGGCCAGTACCGCCGCAGGCAAGGCACAGTACCGCCTCAGCCAAGACACAGTACCGCCGCAGCCGAGACTCAGCGCTCGAAGCGGAACGCCACGACGGTCGCGGCGTCGCCCGGCTCACCGTCGGCGTGCTCGTGGGCGTCCTCGAGCACACGGCGCACCGCGGCCCGGGGGCCGTCGAGACGCGCGGCAGCGAGGGAGTGCGAGACCCCCGAGCGGCCGAAGGGCTGACCGTCCTGATCGAGTGCCTCGGTCACACCATCGGTGGTCGCGAGAAGCACGACTCCCGGCGGCATCCGGAGCGGACCCGCACCGCGGTACACGCTCTCCTTCAGGAGACCCAGCGCTGGGCCGTGGCCCTCGAGCGCGATGACTCCACCGGCGCGTCCCACCGCAAGCGGCTCGGGGTGCCCGGCGTTCGCGATGCGGAGCGTGCTACGCGAGGCGTCGACCTCCATGAGGAGCAGAGAGACGAAGCGATCGCCGCCGGCGAGCTCGACCACAAGCGAGTTGGCGCTCTCGAGCACGTCGGAGAGTCGCTTCGTCCGGCCCGCTCGTTGACGAACGTGAGCGCGCACCTCGCGAGCGAGTTCCTCGGCCTCCGGACCGCGCCCCATGACATCGCCGATGGCGAGCAACCAGCGACCGCTGCCGATGCGCTGCGCGATGACGAAGTCACCGGTCTCGGCGTCGTCGGGAGTCCGGCGGGCAGCGAGGCGAATGCCCTCGCGGCGCAGCGCGCGGACAACACGGGCTCGGCTCCGGAGTTCGGAGATCGAGTTCTGGACGTGAGTGGTCGTGGTCATCGTGAGCTCCCGGCCGGTCTTCGGCCTCTTGGTGGCGCGCCGTACTGGCGCTGTTGGGATTCGACGTGCGAAACGCTTGCCAGTTGCCCGGCAATCCAAGAAACCGGACGTTACCGGGGTGGTTCGAGGCCGCGCGTCACCCTCGGGTGACGCTCGACTCACGCACGCCACGACGCGCTGTCAGGGAATCGCATCGGACCTGTCAACGATGGTTGTCGGTCGGTCGCAGCGAGCGCAGGTGATCGATCCAGTCGCGGTAGTCCCACGGCACTCGATGGCGCTCGTGAAGCGACTTCAGCGCCGTGATGTAGCGCTCGGTGACGTCCTGCGTGCGCTCCTCCGTGACGGGGTCGCAGTAGTAGCTGCGGCAGGCGAAGGGGCGCTGCTCGCGCGCCGTGCAGCGTCGGTCCTTCCAGGCCGGGCAGAGCCCGCTCTCCGGATCCCAGGTCGAGAGGTCGACTCCCTCGGCGAAGCGCTCGGCCTCGACGCGCGACGTGAACAGTCGGTGTCCCCAGTTGGGGAAGTCGCAGCAGTTCCCAGAAGCCCAGCAGCGGGCACCGACGAGCTCGAGTTCGGCGTCGAGCTCCACGAACAGCGTCTCGACCGCCTCGCGGAACCGCTCCAGTCCCGCACGACGATCGACCTCTTCCGGCGGGATGACCGGTCCGGCGCCGATGCCACGACACTTCGCGCCCTCGGCATCCCACGCCTCCTGATCGCGCAGCACGCCCGGCCAGAACGGGTAGGAGCGACACTGGTCGGGCTTCGCGTCGTTGACCCGACAACCGGTGAGCCCGTCGGGACGGCGATCGAGCCACTCGCACTCGGCGCTGCCCTCCTTGTCGAGCAGGACGGTCGCCGCGGCGGTCGCGCGCGTGTGCTGTGCCTCGAAGTCCTCGATGGAAAGTCCGAGGAAGCGTGCCAGCGCCGCGCGCTCTCGGCGGGACACGCGCACCACGCTGCCGCGCCCGCTACAGCAGTTGCCGCAGCGCTGGCAGTCGAACCGCACGCCCTCCGCGTACCAGCTCACGCGTTCTCCGTCAGCGGCGGCCGCGCCGACGCGAGCCCGACCGTCCACCCGGGCGGTCACGGCCCGTCCGCTTGCGATCGCGAGACGACTGGAGCTTCGGCATCACGGGTCCGGGCAGCGGAGCGACCTCGGCGATCGGCGCGACCTCGGCGGTGGCCTCAGTCACGACCTTCGGCACGGCTCCGCGAGCTGCGATGATCGGGCCGGCGACGGCCTCGATGTCGTCGACCATCTCCTGCGGCGTCGCGTAGCGAAGATCGGGCTGCTTGGCCATGGCCTTGCGGATGACGAACTGGACCGGCGGCGAGATCCGCGCCATCTGCGCGGGCGTGAACTCCAGGTCCTGCTTGACCTGCGCGACGATGATCTCCTCCGGCGTGCCGGTGAACGGCAGTCCGCCGGTGATCATGTGGAAGAGCGAGATGCCGAGGGAGTAGATGTCCGCACGGATGTCGACGTCGCCGCCGCGCGCCTGCTCGGGCGACATGTACTCCGGCGTGCCGACGGTCATCGACTCGGCGGTGTCCTCGCGCATGCCCTGGACAACGCGGGCGAGACCGAAGTCGATGATCCGAACCGTGCCGTCCTGGTCGAGCACTAGGTTCGCGGGCTTGATGTCGCGATGGACCACGCCCTTCCCGCGCATGTGCTCGAGGGCGGAACCAACCTGGCAGGCGATATGGAGCGCCATGCCCTCGGTGATCAGGACGGAGTCCTTCGCGGAGGGGTGCTCGAGCAGGTCGAGGACGTTGATGCCATCGACGAAGCCCATGGCGTAGAAGTCGACTCCGTCGGCCGTCGCGTGCTCGCGACCGTCGACGAGGTTCGGGTGATCGAGAGCGAGCAGCAGTTGCGCCTCCCGCTTGAAGCGCACCCGATATCGCTCCTGTAGCGCGAACTCGGTCTTCAGGATCTTCAGCGCGACGCGCGCCTGGAGTGGCTCGTACGTCGCCTCGTAGACCACGGCCATCCCGCCTTCGCCGACGGGTCGCAGAAGTCGGTAGTTCGGGAAGGGCTGGTGCTTCTCCAGCGGCTGCTCCGCGAGGACGCGCGCCTGCGTCTGGGTGAGCAGCCCCTTCTTGACCAAGACCACCAGAAGGGACACCGGGCGTCCCTGCTTGTGGAGCCCCTGCCAGAGCTTCAGGCATTCCTCGGCCCCGTCGCGGGGAAGCGCCCCCACCCCGACGAGAGGCGCCACGAGCTGGAGTTCACGCTGGTCCACGGCGGAGATCGTACTGCGTGCGTCGCGCAGGGAGGCAACGATGCCGCGTCGGGCTCGAATCGAGCGCGCACGGAGACTCCACTCTCAGTCGCGGCGCGGCGCGGACGATGACGTCGGCAGGGGAAGACCCCGGATGCGAGGACCGGCCTGAAGGGCTCCTGGGCCTCCGCGCACCGCCAGCGATCCATGCGGTTTCGAAGGGCGGTTCCGGAATTACACGGGACTTCCGGCACGCGACGTGCGTCTCAAAGCGTACTGAACACGCGGCCCGCCTGAGCGGGCCCCGGCGGATTGACAACGAGGCGGCCGGTCGATGAACCGGCGAAGAGGCCGGACGGCGGTGTCGTGCACGCGCTCGACCCCACGTCTTCCTTCCTTTCCATGCCCTACCCAGAGCGCTGTGCTGACGAGCGCGGGATGACCCGCGTCTCGGATGGACCCTTACCCACCTCATGCCCAACACCACTCAGGAGTCTGTCAGCCACGTCCGGTCCTCTTCGCCTGTTCCCCCACTCCTGCCCGCGGCAGGAGTCGGTCGCCTCGCAACCTCGTCGCACTCCGCCCCGTAGCTCAGTGTCTCGTAGCTCAGTGCCTCGTCACGCTGCTGAGCGACTGTTCCGCCCGCCCGACACGCCGCAGCGCGCCAGCGAATCGCCCGCGCACTCGGCTGATCGCGTCGCGAACCCCCTGGGAGCCCGGCCGAGGTCGTGCTATAGCCCGGAGGTGCACGAACCCGCGCTCGGACCCACCGCCGCGCCCTCGCCCGACGCCCATCCGTTGGTCGGGATGATCGCGATGTGGCCTGAGCCGGCACTGCTGACCTCAGACGAGGGCATCGTGCTGGCGCTCAACGAGGACGCCCGTCGGCTGCTCGGCGACGCAGCCGGGACAGGCGTCGCGCTCGGTGAGGTCGTCGGAGGCGCCGCCGCTGACGCCCTACTGGATGCGAGGAACGGCACGGCCGTCCCGCTGCTGGACCTCGAACTCGACGTACCGCTTCGCGCACGCGCCGGACGGTGCGCCGCCGGTGGCCTGCTCGTCGCTCTCACGGACGACGAGGGTGGTCACCGCCTGCGCGCGCACATCGAGCAGGCCGAGCGGCTCGCGTCGATCGGTGAGCTGCTCTCCAGCGTGGCGCACGAGCTGAACAACCCGCTCACCAGCGTGCTGGGCTACGCGGAGCTGCTGCTCGCGGAGAACAACCCTGGCCTGCCTCGTGAAGAGGTGGAGCGCATCCGGTCCGAGGCCGAGCGCTGCCGGCGGATCGTCCAGAACCTGCTCGACCTCTCCCGCGCCGAGCGCCTCGAGATGCGGCCACTGCTGCTGCAGGACGTCGTGGCGAAGGTCGTCGAGTTCCGCGCATATGCCGCGCAGGTCGCCGGGATCGAGCTCCGGACCGAGGTGGAGCAGGACCTGCCGTTCGTGATGGGCGACCTCCATCGCCTGACCCAGGCGGTGCTGAACCTGGTGACCAACGCCGAGTACGCCGTGTCCTCGCGAGCGGCCGGACGCCAGGTGTCGGTGCGTGCGCGACGCGTGGGGGGTTCGGTGGCGATCGACGTGGAAGACAATGGCGCGGGAGTTCCGCTCGCCGATGCCGAGGCGATCTTCCAGCCGTTCTTCACGACGAAGCCGCGCGGCCGCGGCACCGGGCTGGGACTCTCGCTCGTTCGAGCGACGGCGGAGTCCCACGGCGGTTCGGCGCGCGTCGAACGCGCCGCGACCGGGGGCGCGCGTTTCGTGATCGAGCTGCCGCCCGCCGAAGGCGCCTAGAGCTGCTCGAACGAGTCGAGGATCGCTTCGAGGTCGGGCCGGACGGCATCGATGTGCTCGGCGGGACACGCGGCGAGCAGGCGGTAAATGCGACGCGACTTCACGTGGACGCGCGCGATCGTGTGTGTGCGCTCGCCCTTGGTCGTTGCCGTCGCCTCGAGCCAATACCAGCGCTCTGCGCCTTCGCCCTCGTAGCCGTCGCGGAGCACGCGGACCTCGGTGGCGTGGGCACGTAGGAGACGTTGCAGCGACTCCGCGGCACGCTGGATCGAGAGGTCCTCCGGGGGGGCCTCGTCGCGCAGCACGTCGACGCTGGCCGAGAGCGGGGGGTTGCGCACCGAGAGGAGCGCTGACGCACCGCGCACGGGCGGCTCCTCGAACGTCCACGACGGATCGGGCTTGCCGATCGCGAAGCCGTGCTCCGGGTCGGCGAACCGGGTCTTTGCCGCGCTGTCCGGCCCGGTGACGCCGTCGCCCTCGCCGCGGGCAATCGCGGCGACGACATCGGCCGCGGCGGCATGCGCGCGCAGTTCGGCGCCGTTCAGGTCGGCGAGGCGGGTGCGGAGCTCCGCATCCACCCACTCGATCTCGTCGATGTCGCCACGACGGCGGCGGACGATCCGCACGCGCGCAACCTGGCCGTCCTCCTCCACCGCACGTGAGCCACCGTCCCGGTAGATCACGGAGCGCCAGCGACGGTCGCGGACGTCGAACACCTCGGCACCGAACTGACCATCCACGGCCGAGTGCTCGCGCAGGAACAGCTCCCGCGCCGCGAACGAGAAGCGGGCGCGCAACGGCATCGGTCCCGACTCGCGTGTCGTCTTCCCGTCGCGCGAGATCTTGAGCAACAGAGTCGTGCCCGCCACGTCGCCGCGCACGAGTCGTGCTTGCTCGTCAGCGCCCTGCTCGCCACCGCCCTGCTCGTCACCGCCGGGCTCCAGCCCATGTCTCTCCTGGACCTGGAAGAACACGGGGCGGAAGTCGGCGTCGCAACGCTCGATCGTGCGCACGTCGAGCTCCGGCCTCCCGGAGTCGTCGAGGAACACGACGTGCTCCTCGAACTGGATGCCGTCGTCACGGTCGACCACGCGCAACGTGCGGGCGCCCACCCGGCGCTCGCCGGCGTAGAGCACGGCGTGCTCCTCGCGGACCGTCGGGGCGGCCTTGACGACCGGATCGACGCCCTTGCGCACCTCGCGGATGCGGTCCCGCGGGTACCAGATCGATCCGCTGCCAGTCTCGAAGCGGACCTTCGACTGCGTCTCCTCGACGACCCGTCCTCGCAGCTCCCGCCCGGACGACAGTACGAGCACATCCTCCGCCATCGCCGGGGCGGCGAGGAGGAGCAGCACGAGAGCGATCAGGCGCATCCAGGCCCGCATACCCCCTTCTTCGGTCAGCCACTCCCCCCAACTGACCATTCCACGGGAACTGTTGGGACTCAACCCCTCGCTCGCTCGACACGGGCGTCGGTCGCGAGGGCGTCTCCCGACGACTCACTCCCGCGTCGCGATCCATCGACGGCTGGCCGCTAGCTCGGACTATTCATGAGGCTCGCGCACTCCGTGACGACAGTCGTCCGGGAGTACAGGAGCCGCCTGGATGCGGGGGCCACGGCTCGCGCCGAGTGGCCCGTCCTGAGCGAGGACAGATCGTCGAGATCAGGGCGCGCCGACAACTGCGATGCCGTTCCGTCTCGGAGGAGGCGCAACGCCGAAATCGGCGGTCTGGATCGCTCAGGTGGGTGAGTCGTCGTGAATAGTCCGGGCTAGCGGCCGTACGTGTTTCTCAAGAACTGCTTCCAGCTGGCCTCGCTCTCTCCGAGCGTCGGCGGGACCGTGTTGCCGGAGCGCTCCACCAACGCCTCCAGCGCGGTCACGACGGCGCTGCGGGTCGAGCCGCGCGGGGTGTCGTCGATGATCGACGCGAGGGCCGGCATCGCCTTCAGGTCGCCGATCCGCGAGAGAGCGATGGCGGTCCGCGTGCGGACGAACGGGTGGCTGTCGCGCAGGAGGTTCAGGAGCGTGTCGACGAGTCGCGGGTCGCCGAGCGCGCCGGCACATGCCGCGGCGTGTCCGCGGACGAACGGGTCCTGGGGATCAAACAGCGAGAGCTCCAGCGCGGGGCCAAAGAGCTGTCGGTCACTCGTATCGAGGGGCGACTTGCCGGCCCGACGACGCGCGAGGATGACGTGCGAGAGAACCATGAGCGCGTGATTGCGAACGTCGGCACTCACGTGACTCGCCAGTTCGACGACCGGCCGCGTGGGCGTGTCCGCGCTGCGGATCGTCGCGAGCGCATAGAGCGCGTTCACGAGCACACGCGAGTCGGGCTCGGCGGAGAGCGCCATCGCGAGCGCCGGTACCACGCGCGGGTCGTCGGCGTACGCGAGCGCCTTCGCGGCGATCCGCCGACGGCCGGGTTCCGTCCGATCGGCAACCACAGCGAGGAGCGCATCCGTGTTCTGCCCCACGGCTGCCCGGAGCGCCGACTCGGTGATCTTACGCTCGGCGAATGCCTGCTGGCCGGGCTGCGACCGCAGGCTGACCACCTTGTCGACCTGGCGGTCCAGGATCTGCAAGGTGCGGCCGATCTCCATCTCGGCCGTGACCGAGGAGGACTTCGTCTCCTCCGAGATGATGGTCGGGTCGTCGGACGAGCTGACGCAGCCGGCGAGCGGCAGAAGAAGAGCGAACGAGAGCAGCAGACGGGTGGTCGAGCGCATGGGTGAGTTGGACGCCTCCGAAGTCACGCTATTCCGCGTTCGTCACTGCGGCGGCTTCCCCCGCGAGCAGATCACGGATCTCCGGCGGCAGGCGCCGCGGCCTGCCATCGTCGCCGACGCCGGCGTGACGGGACAGGCCGGTGGCGAGAAGTTCAGCGCCGCGACGGACCTCGTACTCGAGGCAGAGGCGAATGCGTCCGCACTCCGTGCAGCGAGTGTGGACGGTGATCTCGTCGTCGTATCTCGCCGGGCGCAGGTAGCGCGCTCCAGCCTCGATGACGGCCAGATGCAGCCCGGCTGCGATCAGCGATGCGTACGGAAGTCCCAGGTCGCGCAGGTACTGGGTGCGTGCGATCTCGAAGTACACGAGGTACCGCGGGTGGTGCACGATCCCCATCGAGTCGACCTCGTCGAAGCGAACTCGGAGAGGAGTCGTGTGCACGGGGCCGAAGATACTCCGGGCGTCGGTGCCGGGTGGCTAAGTTCGGCCGTCGACATGACGCGTAACGAGCCCCCCCGGCCTGGCCTCGCTGTGCTGCTGGCCTGGCTCGTGCCGGGCGGCGGGCATCTCTTCATTCGTCGCCCGTGGCCGGCTCTGTTCGTGGCGGGCGCGGTTCTGCCGCTCTTCGTGCTCGGCATGCACCTGGCCGGATACGAGAACGTCAGCCCCGTGCGTCACTCGTGGTACTTCGGTTTGCAGTCCCTCGCGGCGTTGCCGACGGCCTTCGCGACGCTGCTGACCGAGGACGTCGTCATCACCCGCCACCTGCCTCACCGCAGCGTCGGGGTGCTCTACACCGCCGTCGCCGGCCTCCTCAACCTGATGGCCATCGCCGATGTCTGGGCGCGCTGCCGGCGCGGCGACCCAGCCGACGAGACCGCGACGCCCGATCCGAGTCAGGTCGAGACCATCGGATGAACGACCTCGCGGCCCGACTGACCTTCTTCCTCATCGTCTGCATGGCCGTGAGCATGGTGATCGGCGCCATGCGGGCGACGAGTCTGCACGGGGTCGTGCGCGAGTCGCTCAAGAGCTTCGTCGCGCTGGCAGGCGGGATTGCGCTCCTGGTGGTCTGCGTCGAGCTCGTCCTGTCGGTGGCGCAGGCCCAGGGCTGAGACATGCGGCTGGCGCGGTTCTGCCCCCGCTGCGCCGGAGCGCTCGTTCGACGCATTCCCGAGCTCGACTCGCGACTGCGGAACGTCTGCGGAGCCTGCGGCTTCGTCCTCTACATGAACCCCAAGGTCGCCGCCGGCACTGTGCCGGAGCATGAGGGGCGAATCGCTCTGATCCGCCGCGGCGTCGAGCCGGGCATCGGATTGCTCTCGTTCCCCTGCGGGTACCAGGAGATCGATGAGACCGTCGAGCAGTGCGCCGTGCGCGAGACGCACGAAGAGACGGGCCTCGAGGTCACGCTCGGGCGTTTCCTGGGCATCTACAGTTACCCGGCGGACGAGGGCGAGGGGGCGGCAGTCGGGACCGGCATCGTGGTCGTCGCATGGAGCGCCTCGGTCGCCTCGGCCACACTCGTCGCGGGCGATGATGCACTCGAGGCTGCCTGGTACGCTCCAGAGGATGTCCCCTGGGCCGACCTCGCCTTCGACTCCTCGCGACGGGCGCTCCACGATCACTTTGGGCTCGCGGCCGGGTCGCAGCCCTCTTGCCCCGAAGCGTAACGCGAGGCACACTCCCGGTGGGAATGGCGGAACTGGTCAAGTTCCAGCATGTGGAGACGTGTGAGCGAACAACCACGACGACGGGATGTCGTCTTCATGATCATCGTGGCAGCGGTCGCCCTCGCCGTGGGGTGGGCGCTGGCGTACGGCGCGTACGCCTACCTCTCCACTAGTTGGCGGTCCTAGCCCGCATCGTTCACGAGGGCGTCGCGCGAACGCGGCGAGTTCGACGATCAGCGTGGGGTTCTGACCGTTGCGTGTCCGGAACGCCCGTCGCACGCTGTCCTGGCGGCTCCGAGTGTGTGAGCTCTCGTTCCGGAGACGCGCACGCACCTTTGATCCAGTTGTGAAGCGGCGCCGGGGCGGGAGATCGCGTGCTCGGGGACGTCAGGCGTGGCGTCCTCGTGAACGATGTGAGCCAGACCGCATCGTTCACGATCGCGAGTAGCGCCCGTCGGCCCCGAGTCGGACGACGTTGCGCAACTCCAGCGCGGTGATCGCAGCAAGGCCGTCTGCGAGGGCCACTCCCGCCGCCTCCAGAAGCGCATCCGCGTCGAGATCCTCGCCACGAAGCGCCGCGAGGAGTCGCCGTTCCGTGGCGGTGCGGCCGAGTTCACGCTCGCCGGCGTCCGGAGTGGTCTCGTCCGGCTCGAGCCCCAGCGCCCGGAGCACGTCCGCCACGCCGTCGCAGAGCGCCGCGCCCTCGCGGAGCAGGCGGTGCGTGCCGCGGCTACCTGGCGAGTCGACTCGTCCTGGAACCGCCAGAACGTCGCGTCCCAGGTCAAGCGCGTGATCCGCGGTGATCAGCGAGCCGGAGCGCTCGCCGGCCTCGACCACGATCACCGCCCGTGAGAGCGCCGCGAGGAGCCGGTTCCGACGCGGGAAGTGATGCGCGAGCGGCGGCATGTCGAGAGCGAACTCGGTCAACACGACGCCGCCGCGTGAGATGTCGCCCATGAGCGCCGCGTGCTCCGGCGGATACGGTCGGGCGAGCCCCGCACCCAGCACGGCCACCGTTCGGCCGCCGGCGTCGAGCGCGGCCCGATGTGCCGCGCCGTCGACACCGCGAGCCATGCCCGAGACCACGGTGATCCCGAGCGCCGCGAGTTCGGTCGCGAGCCGTCGCGCCTGCGAGCGTCCGTACGCCGACGCGCGGCGAGCGCCCACGATCGCCACGCCGCGGACGTCCGCCGGCACGAGGTCGCCGAGAGCGTGCAGGATGAGGGGCGGGTCGGAGAGCTCGTCGAGCGACTCGGGCCAGCCCGCCGAACCGGGAACGAGGATCTGGGCGCCGCCTCGCCGAACACGGGCGAGCTCGCGTCGCGCATCATCCTCCGACGGTCCGGCGGCGAGCGCGTCGGTACGGGCCGCACCGAGCACGCGTTTCCACGTGCCGCGCCCCGCCGCAAGTCCCGCCCGGGCCGATCCACACGCCGCCACGAGACGACAGGCCGCGCGCGGCGTCACGCCAGGCGTGTGCGCCAGACGCAGCCGTGCCAGCACCTCTGGATCCTCGGGATCGTCCTGCACCACAGGAGAGGGACGCGTGGGAGACGCGAAGGTTACACAGCTAGCCGCCTGTCGGAGTTGCGGCGTCGCCGTGCGAGAGACCGCCGGCGCGACAGGCGGCTAGTCAGGGACGTCGTCGACAGATCCGCTCGGGACCGTCCGCATCAGCACCTGGGCCCGCACGCGGCCCGGCCGCACGGCCGTTCGCCGCCGCTCGGCACCCAGTCGGCCTATGGCTGGCAGGCTGTCGCGCCATGCTGGGTGGCCCGTCGAGGCCGCAGCTCCGACAGCCTGCCAGGTGTCAGTTGATGCGTCGCCAGACGTTGCCGTCCGCGCCGACAATGCCGGACATCGCGTCACCGATCTGCCCGCCAGCATCCGGCGCGTACGCCGCATCGGGCGCGGGGCCACTCGGACCGTCATAGAGCTCCGACGTCGTCGCCCAGATCTCGCCGTTGTGGTCGATGGCGAAGGTGCGGAGCCCCGAGTAGTCGAATCGCGTCGGCCACGCATAGGCGCACCAGCGCCGTTCGGACGCATCCGGATCGGCATCGACTCCATCGACGCCTGCGACGCCGTCACTCGTCGGCAGGTGAAGGCGAAGCTCGTAGCCGCTGCGCCGGACGACGCCTCCGGCGCTCCCTGTGCGAAAGACCCCGGAGAGAACCGGCGGGTTGAGTGAGATGCCGCGACCACGCAGAGCGACAGCGCCGCTCAGTTCCGCGAACGTCCCGAACTCCCCGAGTCCGTCGCGATCCCGGTCGACGGCAGCGGAGGCCGAGAACTGCGCCTGCGCGGACGCGAGATTGCGCAGCGTGACGACCGCGTCGACCTCGCTCCCGTGCCCGATGTTAGAGCGCCACGGCCACCATCGGACAACCCCGTCGAGCCTCGAGCGCGCTCGGATGCTGACGTGGTCGCGCGCCACGCCGAGCGCGCCGTAGATCGCGCCGAGCACGAGCAGAACGACGAGGGTGACGAAGCCATGCGGCATGCGGGACGAGGGCGGCGGGTCCGGATTCACGAGGGCGCTCCACCCTGACCATCGGCGCGGCGCGGGCGCAGATGGAGCGTCTACGCGAGCGCGGCGCGCAGCGCGTCGTCGGTCACCGGGACCACCTCAGCTCCGTCCAGCGTCGGCAGCACCATGCGGCGCTCGCCCGCTGCGCGCTTCTTGTCGAGCGCAGTGGCCGCGACGACGTGTTCTGGATCCACGCCATCCGGCACGGCGATCGGCAGCTCGAGCGCGATGAGCAGATCCTCCAGCGTAGTCACGAGATCCGCCGGGCCGCTGCCGCGCGCTGCTGCGAGACGCGCGGCGACGACGAGGCCGATCGCGACGGCCTCGCCATGCCGCAACACGCCGTGACCGGTGACCGTCTCCAGCGCATGACCCGTGGTGTGCCCGAGGTTCAGCAGCGCGCGACGCCCGCTGCGCTCGAAGGGATCGGCGGCCACGATCTCGGCCTTCACGCGCACGCCGAGCGAGACAGCGTCGACGAGCGGGCCCGGCGCGCCCTTCAGCAGCGCGACGGCGTTCTGGCTCAGCGTCGCGAGCGCCGCCCGATCGGCGAGCACCGCACACTTCACGACCTCCGCGAGCCCCGATGCGACGTCGCGACGCGGCAGGGTGGTCAGCGTGTCGACGTCCGCCAGCACGGCACGGGGCTGGTGAAAGGCTCCCACCAGGTTCTTGCCGGCGGAGAGGTTCACGCCGGTCTTCCCACCGACGCTGCTGTCGGCCATCGCCAGCACCGTCGTCGGCACGTGCACGAGATCGACACCGCGCATCCACGTTGCGGCGGCGAAGCCCGCGAGATCCCCCACCGCGCCTCCTCCGACGGCGACCACGCAGCGGTCCCGGCCAAGGCCGGCGGCAGCGAGCGCACTCCAGACGAAGCCCGCCACGCGTGGCGTCTTCGCGGCCTCGCCCGTCGGCACGACGACGCGCACCGGCTCGAAGCCCGCCGCGCGGAGTCCATCGGTCGCCGCATCGGCATGCGGTGTCGCCGCCACGCCCTCGTCGGTGACGAGCGCGCACGGGCCGGGGTCGAGGTCCGCACGGAGTCGCTCACCGAGCGACGCCAGGAGCCCCGATCCGATCGTGACGCCGTACGGCATCGGAGCCACGTCGACGTCGATACGACGCGGCGCGATCACAGCGATGGACTGCGACCGTGTCCGCGACGCTCGGCCACTCGGCGTCGCGTCTCGAGCTCGCGCAGCCGCTCCTTGCGCCAGACGAACAGGAACACGAAGAGCATGATGATCGAGCCCACGACGACCACGCCCAGCACGACCGTCAGACTGGTCGGGCCGCCGACATTGCCGAGCTCGACGGGCCGCACGTCCGCGCCGATCACGATGGGCATCCAGTAGCGCTTGCCCGTCGCCGTGCGCACGTGCTTGCGCTTGTAGAAGAAGCCCTCGACCTCGACGATCCGCGACTCCTGCAGGTCGAACTGCCCCTTGCGGAACGGCGTGATGAACCAGATCGGTCGCGTCTGGTCGTCCACGACGAAGCCGCGGTAGACGAACTCGATGTTCCCGGGGTTCTCGGGGATGTAGCTGTCGACGACAAACTCGTCGAGCAGGGGAGCCACGCGCAGCCGCACCGGAGTGAACCGCCACGCCTGGGGCTTCTCGCTCAGCTCGGTCGCGCCGGCGCTGCCCGTGAGATCGATCACGTCGATCTCGCCGCTGTCGCGGAGCTCGCGGTACCCCTCGGGTCCGAGCGTCCGGACGTAGTTCAGCATCCCGTAGAACGGCTCGTCCTCGAGCTTCTCGGACTCCTCGGGAGTGAAGTCGCGCACCTGCTCCAACCACTCGAGCTGCGGGCGCCGGTTCGTCGCCGGCGCGAACGAGGCGACGATGCGTCGCCCGGACAGCGCGTGGAACGCCGGTTCGTGACGATCCGCCAAGGGCCAGAGCTTCGTGAAGACCCCGTAGACCTTCACCCACGAGCCCGACTCCACCTCGCTCGGCGGAGCCGACGTGCACGTGATGATCCACGGGACGCCGTTCGCATCGACGCTGCTCAGCCGCCATGCCGTCTGCGTCGAGCCCGAGAAATCGAGCTGGATCTCGGTGATGGTGTCCACGCGCGCCCAGACGCGCACGAGGGCGCCGCGGTACGGACCCGGCTCGTCGATCACGCGCGGCACGTTGTCCAGACCGCCGAAGACGCGCGGTGGCAGACGATCCAGCCGCACGCGCACGTCGCCGCTCAGCAGGTGGTCGACCCATTCCTGCTCGGCCACGGGCTCGCGATCGGAGATCGGGGAGCGGTCGTTCGCGCGGAACCAGGTGAAGAGCTCGTCCTGGAGCTTGCGGCTGACCTCTTCGGGCAGAATCTCGGCGAGTTCGCCCTCACCGACGTTCTGCATCTCGATACGAGGGAGCGTGACGGACTCGGGCTCGTCATCGGAGCCCATGCCATAGATCCCCATCGCCGCAAATGCGCCGATGAGGAGGACGAAGGCAAACGCGAGACCGCCGATCCCGGCCTTCGGGGAGACCAGGAAGCCGGGCGGCGGGGGTACGGACGAATCCCGAGAGTCGGGACCCTTTGGAACCTTGTACACGGTGGAACCTCCGAGGGGACCCGGACAGGCGTCCCGAGGATACCCCAGGCCGGTGAATCGCGCCGCATCACCCGCGCGCGGGCGACACTCTGTGCGTGTCGTCGCCCCCGTCTCAGCCAGATCCGGCCTCGAGTGCCCCGCCGAACTGCGTTCCGAACACTGCGCCGAACAGCGCGCTGAACAGCGCGTCGAACACCGCGCCGTTCCGCACGTTCGACGAGGCCTTCGCCTGGCTCGCCGCGAGCACGAACTACGAGACCATGGCCGCGCAGCGCTACGACGAGCGCACGTACGGCCTCGACCGGGTCCGCCGGCTCCTCGCTCGGCTGGGCCGCCCAGATCAGGCCTACGACGTCGTGCAGATCGTCGGCAGCAAGGGCAAGGGCAGCACCGCGGCGACGCTCGCTTCGATCCTCGTGGCGTCCGGGCGACGCACCGGCCTCTACTCGTCGCCGCACCTCGTGCATCCGCGGGAACGCATCCGCGTCGACGGGGTGCCGGCCCCGGACGACGTGCTCCGCGACGCGCTGCAGCACGTGCGTCCCCACGTCGAGGCAATGCTGGCCGCCGGCACACCCTGCACGTTCTTCGAGATCCACACGGCGGCCGCGCTCGTCGCCTTTGCTGCTGCGGGCTGCGACGCCGTCGTGCTCGAGGCGGGCATGGGAGGACGGCTGGACGCCACGACGGCGGCGGATGCGCTCGGTGTGGTGCTGACGACGATCTCGCTGGATCACACCGAGCAGCTCGGGACCACCCTCGCTGCCGTGGCGCGGGAGAAGGTCGCGGCGGCCCGATCGGATCGCCCACTGCTCTGTGGGCTCACGGCGGACGGCGGCGGGTTCGCTGAGATCGCCTCGCGCACGGTCGAGTGCGGCGCATCACTGGTCCATCGAGGCCGCGACTTCGAGGTGAACCAGGTCGTGACGAGCCGACTCGACGCGGAACGAGATGGGAACACGGGCACGCGCTTCGTCCTCGTCCGTCCCGGGCGAGCGCCGGAGCCGCTCGCGACCCCCCTCCGCGGCGCGCATCAGGCCCAGAACGCCGCCCTGGCTGCCGTCACCGCCGACGTCGTCGCCTGGTCGGGCCCGCCGATCGACGCGCAGGCAATCCGATCGGGAGTCGCCACGACACGCCTCCGGGCCCGTCTCGACGTGATCGACACCGGCCTGATCGACACCGGCCTGATCGACACTGGCCTGATCGACACTGGCCTGATCAACCCCGGCCCGCTCGTGCTGGTGGACGGCGCCCACAGTCCAGCCAGCCTCGCCGTCCTCGCGCGGGCGCTCGACGACCTCGCTGCTCCCCGGCCACGCGTGGCGCTCTTCGCGATGGCGCGGGACAAGGACATCGCCGGCTCGTTCGCCGCGCTCGCCCCGGCAATCGATGCCATCGTCGGCGTCAGCACCGGTGGCCGACGTGCCGCGTCCCCGGAGGAGATCGCCGCGGCGGCGCGGTCGGTCGGGCTCGGCGCGTCCGGCGCGAACTCCGTCGCCGCCGGTCTCGACGCTGCCCGCGAGCAGGCGCGCGCCGAGGGAACGGTGATCGTCACCGGCAGCCTCTACCTATGCGGTGCCGTGCTGGGTCTCCGAGATTCAGCGCTGGGTCTCCGAGATTCAGCGCTGGAACTCGAGGATGCCGCAGCGACCTTCAGCGAGGAGTCAGGCGGAACGTCAGATCCCGGTAGTGCGGCGCCGGGCGCCCCCACGGCGTGAGATCGACCAGCGACTCGTAGCCGGAAGCGCCGACCCGGATCTCCGCTCGCCCATCGGTGACGACGCTCGACGGAACAACCAGCGCGAACGCGCCCTCCGCATCGGTCGGCGACTCGTGCCCGCCGCAGGAGACGACCGCGCGGGCGATGCCAGCGCGATTGTCGGTCCGCTGCACGCGGCCACGCAGATCGAACGTCGCGGGGAATCGCAGCGTGACACGCACTCCCGCGGCGCTCGGATCGTTCTCGATCGAGGCCGAGAGCGGTCCGAGCGAGGCGGCGATGGTCGTGATCCCGCCGTCACCGACACGTAGAGCGAACGCTCCGTCGGCATCGGTCGTGACCCGCAGTTCCCGTGGCAGCTCACCGTCCTGGCCGAGGATCGAGATGGCGATCTCGACGCCGGCCGCAGCGGAGCCGTCGGAGAACTGAACGCGTCCAGAGGCCTCACCGGGGACCGGCTCGCCGAGGTCGTCGGCCTCAGGGGTCCCGTCGGTCGAGGTGGGCGACTCGCTCGCCGGTGGCGTCTGACGCGGCGGAGCCTGTGGCGGCTGCGTCGCCTGGAAGCCCTGGATCTGGTCGAGGAGCGCCAGCAGCACGATGCACGTGATCGCCGCGAGGACGACCACCGTGGTCACGGTCCGCTTGACCGGGTTCAGAGCGCCAGCCCGAGGATCGCGTCGCCCCATTTCTCCATCCGTCGGCGTCCAACGCCGGGCACCTGCTCGAGCTCGGCCAGCGAGTCCGGCCTCAGTCGAGCAATCTCGAACATCGCATAGTTGGGGAGGATCGCCATCGTGGTCACGCCGGACTTCTCGGACGCCACGTTGCGCCAGTCCCGGATACGACCGAGGCGCTTCTGCGAGCCGTAGTCGAGTCGACGTCGAGGATCGGGTCGACGCGGAGGAGGCTTCGCGGGCTCGCCCTGCTCGAGGCCGCGCGCGACGGCGTTGACCATGTCCTTGCCCATGCGTCCGACGACGAACGAGGAGACGCCCTTGATGTCCGTCAGCTGACCGCGATGGGACGGACGCGCTCGAGCGATGCGCAGCATCGTGTCGTTGCCGAGGACCTTGAACACGGGCCGGTTCAGCTTCTGCCCCAGGCGATCGCGAACGGCGTAGAGCTCGACCAGGATGGCCTTCTCCTCGGGAGCCAGCTCCTTCGCGCCCTTGATGCGCGCCCATCCGTGCGGATCGAAACCGCGCTCCGCGGGTTCGCGCAAGGCCAGGCGCTCGAACTCGATCTCCGCCTCCTCGAGCAGATCGGCATCCTCGAGCCGCTCGAGCTGAACGCGCCAGAGTTCCACCAGGTACTTGACGTCCAGGTAGCTGTAGTCGATCTGATCGCGCGTGAGCGGACGCTTGCCCCAGTCGGCGCGCGTGTGCGCCTTCTCGAGCGTGACACCGAAGAAGCGCTCGACGAGATCGCGAAGCGACAGCTTCTCGTCGCCCAGGAGCTGTGCGGCGACCATCGTGTCGAAGATCCCGGCGAACTCGAACCCGAAGTCGCGACGCAGGCTGGTCACGTCGAAGTCGGCGCCGTGGAAGATCGTCACGACGTCGGGATGGGCCAGCGGCTCGGCAAGGTCGTCGAGATCGTCGAGCGCGAGCGGATCGATCACGAAGGCGTCGTCCAGCTCCGTCGCGATCTGCACCAGGCAGACCTGCTCGACGTACGCGTGCATGCTGTTCGCCTCGGTGTCGACGGCCAGCACGTCGGCCGAGCAGATGCGATCCGCTGCGGCGCGCCACTGGTCGTGGCGATCCACGTAGAGGAACTCGTCGGCAGCGTCGCGATCGCTCATGGGCCGGAGGAGTGTACCGAGCGAGCCTCGGAACCCCCGAGCGAACCACCGCTCACGCCGAGAGCGCGAACCGGTGCCCAATTCCGTTCGAGAAGGAGCCAGTTCGGATCGAGCAGGAGTCAGTTCCGTCCGAGCCGGATCAGTTCCGTTCGAGCAGCAGGATCTCGGCGAGGCGCTGCGCGATCTGCAGTGCCTCGGAGCTCCACTCGAACTCCGGGCCGTCCCGCGCCGCGCGCACATACTCCTCGCGGGCCTCTTCGAGCCGCCCCTGTTGGACCAGAACGCCGCCGAGGTTGAAGCGCGCCTCCGCGAACGCCGGCAGCTCCTTCAGAACCAGCCTGAGTTCCGCCTCGGCCTGGGTCAACTCGTCAGGCCGGGCAGCGTGACGATGCACGGCGATCGCGTACCGGAGCGCGGCGTTCATTCCCCCCTGTGCGTCGGAGAGCTTCTCGAACACCGCGTCGGCCTCGTCCCACTTGCCACGGCGACAGAGGACGATCGCGAGTTCGAGAAGCGCGTTCGCCACGTTGCCCTCGCCGACCTGCGCCCGCTGCAGAGTTCGTGTCGCCTCCCCCCATGCGCGCGCGAGGCGCGCGTCCAGCCAGGCCAGATGCTCGGCGGCCCAGCTACGTGGCCCGGAGAGCGCCACGGCCCGCTGGTAGGCGATCCGAGCCAGAGCGGTGCGGTCGAGCGACGCGAGCTCGTCGCCCCAGACGAGGTACAGGTCATAGGTCCGCTGTCGGAGGTCGAACTCTTGATCTCCCTTCGCGCGCAGGCCCTCGAGGAGCTCCGCCGCGGTCTCGAACTGGTTCAGGCGTCCGGACGTTGCCGCGTCGGCAACGAGCGCCTCGGCGCGGAGCAGCGTCAGCTCGCGCAGTTGCTCCGGGGTCCCCCATCCCGACTTCTGCGCGCTGGCGTCGGCCTCGCCGAGACGCATCACGGCCAGCGGCGCATGTCCCAAAGCCAGTCCGATCCGACCCTCCAGAACGAGGAAGTCCACGCTCTCCGGCTCGAGATCCCCCGCCGCGTCGGCAGCCTGCAGAGCACCCTGAAGTGCGCCGAGTCGGGCCAGCGACTCCGCGAGGACAGCCCAGCCGTCGGCCCACTGGGGCAGCAACGCGACGGCGGCGCGTCCGGCGCGCTCGACGTCCAACGGCGTCGGAGCTCCTTCGCCGCCGGCAGCCTGCTGCTCGCCGGCGATCCGGGCGTACCACGCCAGCACCGTGGCGACGGTCGTGGCGGCCACGCCATCGCGCTGTAGCCCCGCCCCCTCGGCGGTGGTCGTGCCGTCCGTCGCGAGGATCCGCTCCGCGAGCGGCCGCGCGATCTCGGTGGCGGCACCCAACGCCGCGACGCGCTCGTCACCGGCCGCCTGCTCCGCCGTCACGACGGCTGAGCCGAGACGCCAGCCCATCACGACGACGCTCGCGGGCGCGTCGCGACGCGCCCGCTCGATGAACGCTGCCCGCACGCGATGCGACGGAGCTCGCGCGGCGGTTGCGACGGACGACGCCACCAGGACCAACACGCCTGCGCCAATCGAAGCCGTCCGGAGCGCACGTCCGCGCCGCGCAGCCGCGGTCAACGCCAACGCAAGTGCCGCCGCGACGATCGGGAGTGTCACGTAGGCCGCGGTGGCGGAGAACGGGGCCTGCCCGTACGCCCCCGCCGCGACGGCCGGGAGACAGGCGACGACGCTGGCGAGCAGCGCTCCGGCGACGGGCGCAGCGCGACGGCGCCAGAGCATGGCAAGGGTCATGAGGACGACTGCCGCAGCGATCAGTCGCACGCCACCGTGCGCCTCCCACGGGCCGTCAGCGAGGTGAGCACGCACCGGGAGGGCGGGGGCGAGCCAGGTCAGGATGGCCCCGACCGCGCCGTCGAACGCGTCGGGTCCGACCGCCGACTCGGGTCGGCTCAGAGGCGCCAGCGTCGCGGCGCGCCAGGCCAGCGCAGCGACGGTGGGCACGAGCGCACGCGCGACGACGAAGGCGCGAGTGCCGACCCCGGAGTCGGATCCGAACGTGAAGCGCAGGACGACGGCGGCGGCGACCAGTCCGACCGCCGCCTCGTGGGAAAGGACCGCCGCACCGAGCAGGAGTCCGCCGAGCAGCGGCGCGACCCGAGACCGGGCTTGTGTGGATTCGCCGAGGGTCAGCAGGACGCCGGCCGCTCCGAGGACGGCTGCGAGCGCCGCCGGCTGACGAGCGGGCCACGCGGCCGCGGCGAGAGCCAGCGGGCTCGTCGCGACGAGCGCGGCGGCCGCAATCTGCGCGGTCGGTGAGCCTCCGAGACGACGCACGACCCGGTGGACCAGCACCACCAGGCCGAGGTGCAGGAGCAGCGAGACCCACCCCGCAACGCGTGCCGCGTGTCGCCCGCCGGCGGCCCGCTCCACGGCGAGCAGCACCGTTGCGACCGGCCGGAAGCGATGCCGCCCGGCGACCGCGCCCGCGGGCTCCCACGCCGCCGAGGGATCGGTGAGCGCTCGCATGAGCGGCGCCGCTCCCGCCTCTCCGGGAGCCGTGTCGAGCGCCGAGTTGGCGAGCAGGGCCGGCGCGTCCTCGGGGAGCGCCTCGCGCAGATGCGGCGCCGACGGCGAGACGTGCGCGAGGAGGTGCAGAGCCGCCCCGAACAGCACGACGAGCGCCAGCAGTCGTCTCCGATCCATGACCTCTCGGCGACCTCCTCGGACAGTGTCCCTCGCTCGACGGCGAGCAGCATACGCGCGGGCGTCGGCCCCGCGGCAGGTTCCCGATGCCGCGGCCCGTGGCACGCACAGTGCCGACCCCCCTTCTCTCACGAGGACGCCACGCCTGACGGTCCCGGGCACGCGATCTCCCGCGCCGCTGCCGCTTCACAACTGGATCGAAGGTGCGTGCGCGTCTGCGCCACGAGATCTCCCGCACCCGAATCCGTCAGGAGAATCTACGTTGACCGGGCGATCCCTCGAAACGGCGTGAGAGCCATCCGTGACTCGCCAGCGGCCGCAATCTCGCGACGCCCTCGTGAGAGAAGTGGGCTAGTCTCCCGGCATGCCCCGACGTCGCACCGTGGTGCTCCCGGCGCTTGCCGGTCTCCTCCTCTTCGCAATCCTCCTCCTCGCAATCGCAATGCCCGTTCCGTCAGCGGCGCACGCGCAGGAGACGCGCAGCGCGGCAGCGCGCACCGCCGAGCGGCATCGCAAGCGCGCCGTGTCCTCGTGGCGTCGCTACGTATGGACGCTCGATCGCGTGTTCCTCGAGCAGGTGGCTCAGGACCTCGCGGAGGCCACGCGAGTCGACAAGAGCAAGCCGGACTTCTCTCATCAGTTCCTGTTGGCGTACGCGCACCTCGCACTGGGCAACCGGAAGGACGGAGTCGCGGCTCTGGAGCGCGCCGTGGAACAGAACCCCAAGTTCCCTGGGCTCCTGCTCCTGGACGCCTTCGTCGCCATCCTCGACGGAGAGCGTTCCGTCGGCGTCGAGCAGCTCACGGCCTACATCGACGCGCTCGCAACGGCACCCCGGGACCCCAACTTCGGAGCGGAGTTGGAGTTCCTCGGCTACGTGCACCGAGGGACGCAGCTGCACGGCGAGGGTCAGCACGACCGGGTCATCGCCGACCTGCAACGGGCCAAGGAGTTGAGCCTGCGCGCCAAGCGTCGCCCGGCGACGGAGCTCTCGCAGAGGCTCGCGTTGGCGCACCAGATGGTGCGGCAGTTCCCCGAGGCCGAGGCGATCCTGAAGGAGGCGCTGGCCGACGACCCCGGCAACGCGGTGCACTACTACAACATCGGGCTCCTGAAGGGCATGCAGCAGGACTGGGACGGCGCTCGACGCTGGCATCGCGCCGCGCTCGCTCGGCAATCCGACTATGCCGCTCCCCATGCCAAGCTCGCCTACCTGGACTGGCGCGAGGGGCAGCTGACCGGCATGCGTGCCCACCTGGACGCATATACAGGTCGACTCGGCGCAACGCTCGACGAGGCCACGAAGCGCGCCGAGGCGCTCACCGGCTACGGCCTCTACTGGCGCGCGCTCGGCAACCGCCTGTGGGAGGACGGGCGGAAGGCCGAGGCTGAGACCGCTTACGCCGAGGCGGTGGTCCATCTGCGGGAGGCGCTGGTCGCCGACGCTGGCTGCATCCGGGCGTTGAACGAACTCGTTCAACTCGGCTATCAGGGGTACCTCCCCGAAGACGAGTTCAATGCTCTCGAGGAACGCTACAAGGCGATCCGACGCGAGACCGAGGGTGCCCCTCGCGTCGTCCGCACGACGTTCTGCTGAGTCGCGCGACGTGCGGCGCTCCGGTGTCGCCCGCGAGCGGTATCGCACGCTCCGGTCCACACCGACGCGCTCGTTGGCCTCAATCTGGCCGATTGTCGCGCCTGGAACGCAACCGAGGGGCTGGCACACGTGTTGCTTCTGTGAGTGGTGTGGCCGCCCTGGGCGGTGGGTTCGGCATGACCTTCTTGCTTGCCGAATCGCCCAGGAGGCTTCACACTGAGAGGCTGGAAGACCGCCCCCGCGGGCGGCCTCTGTCCGTGTAGAAGGAGCAGCGATGCGGCTTGGAAAGACTCTTGTCGGACTGACCGGGGGAGCGCTGGTAGCGCTCTTCGTCGGGACTCTCGTCACGCCCGAGGATGCGCACGCCCGAAATCGGCGGCGTCGCAAGGGCGGGCCGATGCGTCTCGTCGACGTGAACGTGGGCACGTTTGCCGGCCTGCCGCTGAACTCGATCATCGAGATCAAGTTCACGCAGCCGGTCGACATCGCGACGGTCAACGCCGCCGTGGTCCGCATCCGTCAGCAGAACGAAACCGGCACCGGCTTCACGAAGCAGGTCCCCGGTAGTTTCCAGATCCGCAAGAACCTCGTCCGGTTCTTCCCGCGGCTCGCGACGCACCTGCGCGACCCGGACAAGACGGACGGCTCGTTCTATCCGGAGGGGCACGTCCGCGACGACGCGCTCGAGAACTCCGGCCTGCAGCCCGACACGAACTACGAGATCGAGATCGTCGGGCACCCGGACCCGAGCCCGATCCGTTCGACGAAGGGACGTCGCCTCAGCAAGAGCGAGACGTTCGACTTCGCGACCGCGCCGATCTCTCCCCGCGACTTCGCCTTCACGATCGACACGTACCAGGACACGCCGCCTCCGGTCGTGGACTTCACCAATCCGGTGGACAAGGTCGCGTCGGTCATCGACCAGTACGCCAACCACGGCGGCACGCGCGGCGTGCCCTCGAACATCGTCGTCACGCTCTTCGGCAACCGCATCCCGCTGAGCCCGTCGACGCTGCGCTCCGGTCAGAATAGCGAGTTCCTCCTCACGGAGCGCAAGGGTGACGCCTCGTTCCGCAAGCCGGTGCTCAGCTCCGCCTTCGTCGAGCAGAACTTCGACTCAACGATCATCGTGTTCGACCCGGACTTCCCGCTCGCCGACCAGGCGACCTACGCGATCCGCGTCACGAAGAACGTCAAGGACATCAGTGAGCGCTTCGACTCGGCCAGCAACGCGGAGCGCCTGCGCCTTCGCGAGATCTGGGAGTTCCTGGACACCGCACGCCAGCTCTCTCCCGGCACGCCGTTCGAGCAGCTCCCCAACCCGCCGATCAGCACGATCTTCGACTGGCCGGTCGACGCCATCGCACGCGGCGTCCTGAAGCGCAACGCTCTTGAGCTGGGTGACACGTACCCGGACGAGATCGACCCGCGCATCCACCTCATCTTCAGCACCCGCGACGAGGACGTGTCCGAGGGCACCCTGTCGTTCGAGTTCGAAGACACGGACGGCCGATACGACGCCACGATCTCCACGGCCAGCTACGACGGCACCGTGCCGGGCGCCGCGGCCGCGATCATGACGATCGCCGGTGGTTCCGGCGCTGATGGCGACTACCTCCCGGGAACCAGCGAGTCGATCAACACCGACGCGTTCCCCGGAAACACCGTCAACTGGCGTCGCGTCTTCATCCCGCCCGGCGTCGTGGTGAACTTCACCGGCTCGCGTCCGGCGACGATCCGCGCTCTGGAGATCCAGATCGAGGGTGAGATGCGCGCCGATGGCCTCCCGGGCCAGAACGGCGGAACCGGCGGCGGCTCCGCCAACTGGACCTCCACCGCCAACACACGCGTCCGCATCGGCGGCGCGGGTGGCCCCGGCGGCGGCAAGGGCGGCAACACGTCGAACCTGTTCCCCGATGGCACGCAGGTCGAGAAGGGCGTCGGCCTCACGGGCACGGTCGGCATCGACGCCAACGGCGTTCTCGCCGACGTCGACGACGGGGGCCGCGGCGGCCTCGGCGGCCGGGTCGCCAAGGGCACGACGGCCTACATCATGGCCGGCTCCGGCGGTGGCGGCGGAGCTCGCCTCGCGGGCTCGCCCGGCTCACGCGGCTCCAGCACAGGCTCCATCACGTCGTGGCGCGGCGCTGGCGGCGCCGGCGGCGCGGGCTCTTCGAACGAGGACCTGAACCCGCTCGTCGGTGGCGCCGGCGGCGGCGCGGGCGGCAACGGCTCGTACGTCCCCTCGGGCTGGCGCATCGCCGGCGGCTCGGGTGGCGGCGGCGGCGGCGCGATCTCGGTCCAGACGGCCTCGATCCTCAAGATCGGCTCCCAGGGCCTGCTCCAGGCGCGCGGTGGCACGGGCGGTCAGAGCAGCGGCAGGTCGCAGACGTTCTCCGGCGGCTCCGGCGGCGGCGGAGGCGGCGGTTCCGTCCTTCTGCGGTCGAGCCAGGGCTTCGACATCGCGAGCCCCCTCGCCGCCACGAACGTCACGGGCGGCGCGGGCGGCAGCAAGGCCAACAACTACGGCCCGAACGTTGGCGGCGTCGGCGGCCTGGGCTATGTGCGCGTCGAGGACCCCCTCGCGGCGTTCAGCCTGCCCAACGCGACGAGCGGCACGTTCGATCCGGTCGGCGGCGGCGTCCAGAGCGTCCTCTACACGAAGTTCGTCAACCTCGGAGTGGACGAGGCGCGCCTCCTCAACTTCGAGCCCGAGGACTTCAACATTGACGGTCAGAACGACGCGGTACTGGTCGAGATCCAGTTCGCTATCGAGGACCAGGCCAATCTGGGCTTCGCGAAGCTCGACGCCCTGCAGGGCGACCACAGCTCGGCGAACTTCGACGAGCTGACCGACTTCCTGCCGGCTCGCATCCTCGACAACACCGAAGACCCGCTCAGCGCCATCCCGCTGGACGGCTACGTGAAGGGTGCCCAGGGCCCGGACGTGATCTTCGACATCGCGGGCGAGGTCACGGGCCGCCCGTTCAAGTTCGTGCGCCTGCGCATCACGTTCCAGCTGGACGACGGGCACACCAGCACCGACCTCATGCCGTCGGTCGATCGGGTGGACGTGAACTTCCAGTTCAACTTCTAGTCCCTCACGCAGTTAGTCCCTCACGCAGTTAGTCCCTCACACAGCTAGTCCCTCACACAGCGAACTCGGGGGCGGAGCCGAACGGCTCCGCCCCTTTCGATTCCACGACGTGTGCCGGGCGGCGAACGTCCCGTACCATCGCGCGGTCCACGGAGCGTCCACCTAGATGGCTCGAGAGAAGATCGAACGCGACATCCTCCCGGTCACAGTCGGGACGGCGGGGCACATCGATCACGGCAAGACGACGCTCTTGCGTGCGCTGGCCGGCGAGCAGTCGGACACCGACCGTCTGTCGGAGGAGCGCGAGCGCGGGCTGACCATCGACGTCGGGTACGCCGAGATCGCCCTCGACGACGGCCTCGAGGTCGGCGTCGTCGACGTTCCCGGCCACGAACGCTTCATCCGGAACATGGTTGCCGGGGCGACGGGCATCGACGTCGTCGTCCTCGTGGTGGCTGCGGACGACGGCGTGATGCCGCAGACGCGCGAGCACCTGCAGATCATGTCGCTGCTCGGGCTGACCTCCGGGGTCATCGCGCTGACCAAGGTCGACACGGTGGACGCGGAGATGGCAGAACTCGTCGGCTCCGAGGTCGAGGACCTGGTCGCGGGGACGTTCCTCGATGGCGCGAAGCTGATCCCGGTCTCCGGGATCAGCGGCCAAGGCATCGAGGAGCTTCGCACCGAGATCGCGCGCCTCGTCCGGGCCGCGCCGGGACGCGACGTCGACGGCTTCTTCAGGATGCCGGTGCTACGCGTGTTCACGTCGCCGGGCTTCGGAACGGTCGTCACGGGCATTCCGGCCTCCGGACGCATCGAGGTCGGCGAACGCGTGCTGGTGCGCCCCGGGCAGCGCCCCGGCCGTGTGCGCGGCCTCCAGGTCTACCACCGCGCGGCGGAGCACGCCGCGGCCGGTCATCGCACCGCGATCAACCTCGCCGAGCTCGAGCACAAGAAGGTGCGCCGCGGCGACGTCGTCTGCGATGCAGGAGTGTTCGACGAGACCCAGATCCTCGATGTAAAGCTGCACGTGCTCCCGACGGTCCCGCGCCCGCTACGCCACAACCAGGAGGCACGCCTCCACGTGGGCACGCTCGAGTGCGCGGCGCGGGTGCTGGTCGTCAGCGGCAAGCACATCGCGGCGGGCGAGACGGCCTGGGCCCGGCTGAAGCTCGACCGACACGCGGTGGTCGCGCCAGGCGACCGGTTCATCCTGCGCGCTTCGTCACACCTGATCACGCTGGGCGGCGGGATCGTGCTCGGAGCCGGTTCGTTCACGAGTCGCCGACGTCGGGGCGCCCTGGCGGCGGAGTTCGAAGAGCGCGAGCGCGGATTGCACGACCTCGGCGTCGCCGTGGAGGCGCAGCTTCGGCGCGCGCGACTCGAGGGCACGACGCGCGACGCCATCGTGCGGGCCCTGCTGCGCCGCAAGGAGGAGATCGAACCGGAGCTCGAGCGATTGATCGCCGCCGACGCCGCCGTCGATCTCGGGCGCTCGCTCCTGCTGCACGGCGACGAGGTGCGCCGCGGCGAGGAGGCGCTGGTCGAAGCCCTCGAGCGCTTCCATGCGAAGCAGCCGCTGGCGCTCGGGATGCGCAAGGCGCTCCTGTCGCGGATCGTCCAGGCATCGCCGGCCGTGACCGACGGCCTGCTCGACCGGTTGCGTGAGCGAGGCGTCACCGAGCCGCTTGCTGGGGGGCAGCTCCGTCTCGCCGGACACGGGGCCCAGACCAGCGCGGCCCAGACCGAGCGCATGGAGCGCATCGTCGAGCTCCTCGCGGCCGAGCCGTGGCAGACGCCGAAGGCCTCGGAGCTCCCGCGCTTGGTCAGCGGGCTGCCGGCCGAGGTCGAACAGCTACTCACGATCCTGGATCACCAGGGGCGCATCGTTCGCCTCAGCGACGGCATCGTGCTGGCCGCCGAGACCGTGGAGGAGGCGAAGGCGCGCGTGCGAGAGCACTGCGCCACGGAGACCACGCTCACACCCGCCGACCTGAAGCGGCTCGTCGGAGCGACGCGGAAGTACGGAATCCCTCTGCTCGAGCATCTCGACGCCGTGGGGTTCACGCGACGTCAGGGTGACGTGCGCGTCCTCCGCACTCCCTGAGGACGGCGCCGCATACGCCCTAGAGCGGGCACTGCCACTCCCTGAAGCGGGCACTGCGCACTCCCTGAAGCGGGCGCTGCGCACTCTCTGAATCGGGCAGTCTGCTCTCTCTGATTCAGGCAGTCTGCTCTCTCTGATTCAGGCAGGGGCGACCGTAGCGTGTCCCCGGTCGCGGCTACCTTGCGCGGGTTCTCACGAGCCCCCGCCCCACGAGCCGTGCCCCTGGAGCCCCGCCATCGTCAGGAGAGCCCCCCCGTCGCCCCCGCGACGCCGCTGGGTCGTGCGACCCCCACAGCCCGCTGAGCGAGACTCGCTCGCGAACGCTGTCGGTGTCGACGCGATCACGGCCCAGTGTCTGCTCAATCGCGGCGTCACCGATGCCGAGACGGCTCGCGAGTTCCTGAGCGGCAGCCTCTCCTCGCTCCTGCCGCCCGGAGATCTGCCGGACATCGACGCGGCGGTCGAGCGCATTCGGCGCGCCCTGCGTGATCGCGAGGTGATCTGCGTCTGGGGTGATTACGACGTCGATGGGATCGCCGGCGCATCCATCATGATTCGCTTCCTGCGCCTCATGGGCGCCGAGCGCGTCGTGCCCTTCATCCCGGAGCGAACGGGATCGGGCTACGGCTTCCACGCGCCGACCATGGAGCGCATCGCCGACGAGGAGCGAGTGACGCTCTTCATCTCGGTCGATCACGGCTCAACTGCGGTCGAGCCGATCGCCCTCATGAAGGCTCGCGGCGTCGACGTCGTCGTCGCCGACCACCACGAGATCGCACCCCAGCTGCCCGTGGCCGTCGCCGTGGTGAACCCCAAACGCCCGGACTCGACGTACGCGTTCCCCCACCTCTGCGGGGCCGGCGTCGCGATGAAACTCGCGTGGGCGGTCGCCCAGGAGCTCTCACCGGGTGCCCGCGTCTCCGATCCCGTGCGGGAGTTCCTCATCGACGCCCTGGGGACCGCCGTGCTCGGCACGGTTGCCGACGTCGTCCCGCTCCGCGGCGAGAACCGCCTCATCGTGCGTCACGGCCTGAAGGTGCTGACCGAGCGCGCCTCGCCCGGCATCGCGGCGCTCCTCGACGTCTCGCGCGCACGCGCTCCCCTGCGGGCGAGCGACATCGGGTTCAAGCTCGGACCGCGCATCAATGCGGCCGGGCGCCTGGGCCACGCGCACCTCGCCCTCGAGCTGCTGCTCACCGACGACCCGAACCGCGCGCGCGAGCTTGCCGAGCATCTCGACAAGGAGAACACGCGTCGGCGCGCCATCGAGCGCGAGGTGGCTGAGGAGGCGCGGGAGCTCGCTCTCGAGCAGTTCGGCCCGCATCCAGACGGCGGGATTGCGCTGCTCGGCAAGGACTGGCATCACGGCGTGATCGGCATCGTCGCGGCTCGCCTCGTCGACGAGTTCCATGTACCCGCGGTCATGATCAGCACGGCCGAGGGGGTCGGGCGCGGCTCCGCGCGCTCCGTCCCGGGCCTGGCGCTGCACAAGGCCCTCGCCGCGTGCTCCGAGCACCTCGTGGCTCACGGGGGCCACGCCGCAGCGGCGGGATTGACGATCGAGCCGGATCGCTTCCCCGCGTTCCGCGACGCGTTCCGGCGTCACGTCGCCGAAACGCTGCCACCAGAAGCGCGGATGCCCCAGCTTCAGATCGACCTCGAGTGCACGCTCGAGGAGCTCAACCGGGCCGCGGCCACTCAGCTCGCCCGCCTGGAGCCGTTCGGGGCCGGGAACCCGGAGCCGGTGATCGCCCTCCGCGGTCTCGAGGTCGTCGGGCGCCCCCGCCGCATGGGAGCCCAGGACGAGCACGTGGCATTCCACGTCGGACTTGGCGGGCGCGCGCTGCGCTGCGTCGCGTTCCGCTCGGCCGATCGTCTGGCTCCGCTCCTGCGCTCCGGCGAGCTGCTCGACGTGGCGGTCACACCACAGATCAGCTCGTTCCGCGGCGCCTCCGAGGTCGAGGGCTTGGTCCGCGACCTCCGCCTCGCTGAGCCAACCTAGCCCTGCCGCTCCGGACATTCGTTGAGGCAGTGCGGAACAGAAGAGGCGGGACGCGCCGTCACAGCCAGCGCACAATCGACGCCGTCCCGGAGATCTGCATGCGCGCCCGTCACCTCCTCTGCCTCGCCACCCTTCTTCCGATGCTGGCGACGCCGTCGTTGGCCGAGACCGAGTCCCCGACTCCGCCGCAGGCCAAGCTCACGCCGGAGATCACCGGCGAGCAGTTCCTGACGCGCGCTGCGTTCCTCGCCGGGGACGACATGCAGGGCCGCGAGACGGGGACCGAGTTCGGCCACGCGACGGAAGCGCACGTCGCCGCCGAGTTCGAGCGCTTCGGGCTCGAGCCGATGGGGACGGACGGTTCGTTCTTCCAGGAGGTGAAGCTGCCGACTCGAACGCCGAACGCGGCGGGCTCGTTCGTCACGATTCTCGACGCTGCCGGCGATGAGCGGCTCGGCGAGGACGACGCCGTGCTGCCGTTCGGGTTCTCCCCGGACGCCGAGATCGAGGCCCATGTGGCCTTCGCTGGCTTCGGCCTCCGCGACGACGCGAACTCGTACGACGACTACCTCGACGTCGACGTGACCGGCTGCGCCGTCATCGTCCTGCGCCACGCCCCGATGGAAGGTCAAGAGGGTAGCCCTTGGGGTATCCGCGGACGCTCGCCCGAGGCTCTCGCCGCCCGCCGCATGCAGTCGTTTACCGCCAAGGTCCAGGTGGCCGCCGCCGCCGGCGCCGCCGCCGTGCTGATGGTCAACGACTACAACCACGAAGAGGACTCGCTCCCCGTGGGAGTGCGCGGAGCGGCCGCCAAGATCCCCGTGCTGGCGATCTCGCGCGATGTCGCGGATCGGCTCCTGAAGGGCACCGGGCAGACCCTCAAGGAACTGCAGGCCGCCATCGACCTCGATGGAGCGCCACGGTCCACGCGCATCGACGGAGTGAAGGTCCGCGTGGCCGCTGCGTTGTCGTCCCCCACCGGCCGCAACGTCATCGCGGTCCGTCGCGGCAGCGACCCCGAACTCGCCAAGCAATGCGTCGTCATCGGCGCACACATCGATCACGTCGGGCTGGGCATGTTCGGCAGTGGCGGTCGCTTCGCCGGACAGATCCACAACGGGGCCGACGACAACGGCTCGGGCACGGCGGCCCTGCTCGAGGTCGCGGAGTTCCTCGCCGCGCAGCCGCCCACCAAGCGCAGCCTGGTGTTCGCCGGGTGGTGCGCGGAGGAGAAGGGCCTCGTCGGTTCGCGGAGCTACGCCGCCGATCCCACTTGGCCTCTAGCGGACACCATTGCCAACCTGAACATGGACATGGTTGGGTACTACCGCGAGGGCGAGAAGGGCCAGGGCATCCACCTCGGTGGTGCGGCGACCGGCTCGGGTCTGACGGAGCTGATCGAGGGGCTAGCGACCGACGCCGGCGCCCGTTTCGCGCACACCTGGAACGCTTGGGAGCAGAGCGACCACTACGCGTTCTACGCCAAGGACATCCCGGCCGTCTTCTTCACGACCGGGCTGCATCCGGACTACCACAAGCCCGGCGACGACTGGTGGAAGCTGAACCGGACCGGAGCCGCGCTCGTCGCGACCGTCGTGGCTCGGACGGCGACCGCGGTGGCCAACCTGCCCACGCGCCCGGAGTTCGCGAAACGGCCGCCGCGGCCCGTGCTCGGCGTGCGCCTCGGCGACGATCCGAATCGCGACGGTGCGCTGCTCGGCTTCGTCTTCCCGGGCTTCGGCGCCGGCAAGGCGGGCCTGAAGGCAGGCGACCTCGTGACGAAGTGGAACGACGAGGTCGTGAAGTCCGGCGGCGCTCTGGGAGGTCTGATCGGCGCCAGCACGCCCGGCGACGTGGTGACCGTCACCTACATCCGCGGCGAGGAGCAGCGCACGGCCGAGGTGACGGTCACAGGGCGCTAGCAGCTCGCAGCCTGTCGGAGGTGCGGCGTCGCCGTGCGAACGACCGCCGGCGCGACAGGCTGCGAGTTAGAGGTCGCGGCGGGCAGCCGAGGGTCGTCGCGGTGGACGCTGATCCAGGCATGAGTGCGAGGACCGTTCGTCCGTGGCGTCTCAAGAGGCCCGGAACGCGCTGCTCCCCCGCCACGTGCCTCCCTCGAGTCGGCCTATGGCTAGCAGGCTGTCGCCCCAACCTGCGCGGCCTGTCGAGGCCCAACCGCCGACAGCCGGCTTAGTCGTCGAGTACCCAGAAGTCGCGCGGATACAGGCGCTGGACGCGCTCGATCTCGCCTTCCTCCTGCTGCAAGTAGCGCTCCCACTCGGCGAGCAACGGTTCCGGCGCGATCGTGAGATACGACCCACCCGGGACGTCGCGACTCTTCGGTCCGACACCGGGCAGCACGCGTCCGGCGGCGTGCACCACGCGCTCGCGCAGTCGCGGCCAGAGGTCGGTGCGATCGCGGAGAGCCAGGGCGGCGCGCCGGAACCGCTCCACACGTTCCGGCGTATCGCCGTCGGCGAGCTCATCGGCCATGGCGCGCGTCCGATCCTCGAAGCGATCGCTCGCCCGCGAGCCCCCCACCGCCGTCGCGACGGCGTACTCGACCAGCGTCGCGTCGTCGAACGAGGCGGCGGCCTCCGCACGTCCCGTCACGAATCGCATCGTCTCGACCAGGGTCGGGCAGCGCTCAGCGTAGTACCGCACGCGACCGCTCTGGGCACTGGTGCCGATGCCGTTCGAGTACGCGAGGCCCGCGCCCCAGGTCTGCATGAACAGGCCATGCGGACCGGCGCCGCCGATCACGCGACACGCCAGTTCCTCGATCAGCGCGTCTTCGGTCAGGTCGTCGAGACCGGCGGCATCGGCGGACAGGACGAACACGCCCGACGATCCGCCGCCGTGGACGAGCCCGTAGTGGACGGCGGGGATCTGATACGCGTCGCGGACGCGCGCGCGAGCCGTGATGAGCCCTCGGCCGGTCCCCGAAGAAGCCGGAGCCTCCGTCGTGAGCGGCGGTGGCCAGTTGCTGCACCCGCGGAAGAGATCGCCCAGCGGCTCGCGCAGCGCGTCGACGTTCTCCGTGCTACCGGTCAGCGCAAGGCGCATCCCCGAGCGACTTAGGATCTTGCTCCGCACCGTGTCGAGCTGTGCGAGCGCGTCTGCCGGGGCTACCGCGAGATCGTCGCGGACGAGGCCACTCAGCACGCGCAGGTCGTATGCGACGGTCGTCGGCGCCATGTCACCGGCCAGCTCACGGAGCCGCTGAAGCACCGGCCGGAGCGTTCGCCCGGGACCGTCCGTCGAATCGGCGAACGTCTTCGCCAGGCCATCGAGAATCTCCAGCGCTTGGGCCCGATCCATGGACTCCATCTTCGCGAGCACCGCGAGGGCTCCGTCGACCGTCGCGGCATGCTCGGGAGACGGCGGCTCCATCAGCCGCCACTCGAGGCGCGCCAACGAGAGCAACGCAGCGTGGTGCGACCGCGCCGACAGGTACAGCCGGTCATGCTCGTAGCGCAGGGCGTTGGCGGGGTTGTTCACCCAGCGCTCCTCGCGGCCACCCAACGTGTTACGCGTGCCGCGCGTCGCCTGGTCCACCAGATCGCGCAGGCGCTGCACGTTCGCTTCGGCCAGCCACGGTGAATGCAGGCTCCGAGCAAGCCAGGTCACCGCTCGCGCGGCCTCGTCCGGTCCCATCCCTGACGCTGTGATCCGCAGTTCATGGCGGTTGCGATCCGGGCGCATCGCGTACTCGGCGGAGAGCTCGAAAATCTCCGTCGCACGCTGGGACTCAGCGACGTCTGACGCGACACCCGTTCCCTGGTCGACGTACCCCGCGGAGGTCAGCGCAGCCGGAAGCAGCGGCAGCCAGACCCAGTCCTCTTCGGCGAGCGGGTGCAGGTCGATGGCGAGTGAGATCTCGACGAACGAGAGGTTCTCGAACACCCCGTGGTATCCGCTCACGCCGCCGATCTCGACCGGTCGAAGGACGAGCGTCGGATCGGCGTTCAGCGGAACATCGTCCACCAGCCGCTGCTGCGGCAGGGCCTCGTCGAGCTTCGCGATCTCGGCCGTCTTCGTGTCGATCTCGGCCTGCAACTTCTGGATCGCTGCCTGAGCATCCTCCGTCTCGAAGCGCTGCTGCAGATCTGCGGTGTAGCCCTGGATGCGCCCGTCTCGCGCGGTCTTCCGTCGCTGCAGCTCGTCGCCGCTCGGCACGGTGACGTGCACATACGGCGTACCGAGGAGGCCCATGCGCTCGATGGCGGCCGTCCACAGGTTGCGCCCGGCGGCCAGGTCCGCGCGGAGCGCGGAGAAGTCCGACGTCAACGTGAGATCGCGCTCATCGCCGCCCTCGCGATCCACGAGTCGGAGATGATCGAGCCAGAACCCGCCCGAGCTGCGATGCCCGAACAGCGGCGGTGCGTTCAGCGACTTGCGGAGCGACTTCTCCCACTCCGTCAGCTTCACGTCCGCGATGGCGTTGAACGTCGCGAGGTCCTCGCTCCCCTCCGCCAGCCCGGCCACGCGCCCGATCTCGTCGGCCAGCAGGGCCTGAATCTGCCCGAGACTCTCGGGGTCGGCGTGACGCTTCGAGAAGCCGTCGAAGCCGATGATGGCGGCCTCGTCGACCTTCGAGGACTCCAGCCATCCGAACAGCTCGGAGGCGTCGATCTCCATCTCGCGGGTCGCACCGTCCATGAGTCGCTTGTAGAGCGTTGCGGTCTGCCCTTCGCCGAGGGCGCCCAGGAGGATCGCCGTCGTGACGTGCTCGCGGCGGGTCGTGTGCGGCACGGGCGGCCACGCGAACAGCGCGACGCCGCCGGCCTCCTCGTTGGCGTTCGGGTACGGCACGATCTGCGGCGCGCGCGAGCCCTCGGGCTGTGCGGGCGGAATGCCCGGCGTCTTCTTCTCGCGCGCGACCAGCGTCTCGTCGGTATCGAGCCGCGCGATCGTGGCCGAGAGGTGCTCGAGGAACGTCGCCTCGGCGAGCGTGTCGGGCAACGCAACGATCATCCCGAGGTTGCCACTCAGGTGGTAGTGGTCGCGGTGGAACGCGTGAATGTGCTCCGGCTCCATCTCTCGCACCGCGGCCGGCTCGCCGCCGGACGCGCGCCCGAGCGGATGATCCCGTCCCCAGAGGCGGCGGCGTAGCCCACGCCACGCGTTCCAGCGCTTCTCGTACGCGCTGACCATCTCGTTGTAGATCGTGCCCTTCTCCTCGAGACCCAGCGCGCCCGTCGCGTCGTCGCGGACCACACCGAGGTTGCACACCTCGCGGCGCACCTCCTCGTCGGTGTAGTCGGGCAGCAGGAGCGCATCGAGGTAGCGGTCCACCGACTCGAGGAACGTCTGGTTGCCGGCCGAGCAGTTCCAGGCGTAGACGACGTCGCTCTGGGACGTGTACGCCGTGGACCCGATGAGCGACTTGGACTCGGCTGCGGAGAGGATGCGCCCCTTGCGCCCCTTGCCGAGGAGCAGGTGCTCCCCCGTGTGGGGCTCCCCGCGGTCGGAGACTGGGGGCGTGTTGACGTGGAGAAACACCTGTGGCACCGACTGGATGCTGAGGGTGACCACGTTGAGCCCGTTCGTGCGGTGTTGCCAGCGGGTCCCGATCTGCCGTCCGTCGGCGACGTAGGACGCCCGGGCCTCGAACTCGCCAGGGGTGCGCGCCACGCTCGTCTCCTCGTTGTCGACGGCACCGGTCTGCGGCGCCTGGTCGTCGCTGCAGCCGAGCAGGGCCAGCGACAGCAGGACGGCAGCGATCCGCCGAGTTCGGGGCTGGATGATCATCCGTTCGTTCTCCTCGCGAGCCGTAGCTCGTCCGTCACACCGTGCAGTGGCGTCGAGAGCATGCGCGACGCGAGGCTCACGTCCAGCGTGAGATCCGCGGGTCGGGCCTCCCCGGGACGTGAGGGCAGATCGGCCGCGCGACCGCTCTCGACCCGATCGGCGCCATCGACGGCGAAGTGCTGCAGCATCATCCGGCCGAACGCCTCCCGGGTGAGCGCCTCCGCCCCGGCGACGTTGAGCGTGCCGCGCACCGACAGGCCGACGAGTTCGCACAGCGCCGCGGCGAGCGTGACTCGGCTGATCGGGCAGCGAACCTCGTCCGTGAACAGACGACACGACTCGCCCCGCGCGAGGCGCTCCGCAAATGAGACCGTGGAGCGGTCCATCTCGTTCGGGTCCCAGATGAGCGAGGTCCGTACGCAGACCGCCGCGCGGTGGGCCGCCAGCACGGCTGCCTCGCCAGCGGCCTTCGACCGGCCATAGGAGTTCACGGGGCAAGCAGCCGCATCGTCGGCGTACGGCGCGTGGCGACCGTCAAGGACGACGTCCGTCGACATGTGGATCAAGCGCGCGTTCGCCTCGTGCGCAGCGCGCGCCACGGCATCGGCCCCAATGACGTTCACCCGCTCCAGATCCGATGCCGGACTCCCCGGCTGGCGGCAGGCCGCGTTCAGGACGGCGACAGCCGGACGAACGGCCATCCACCGGGCGACAGCGCCAGGCTCCGCGATGTCCAGCTCCGCCGAGGACGGAGCGTCGACAGCCCAGGAACCGCCGAGCTGAGCCACCAAGGCTCGACCGAGAAAGCCGCCGCCACCGACCACCAGGACCCGCTCACTCGCATCAGGCATCGCGGCAGAGTAGCCCGCATCGTTCACGAGGGGGCCGCGCGAACGTGGCGAGATCGAGGATCGGCGCGGGACCCACGGCGGTGCGTGTCGGGAACGTACGTCGTACTGTGTCCGGCGTGGCGTCGTCGTGAACGATGCGGGCGGTGGGCTTGCCCAGCCCGACCTTCTCACCAGGTCGGGCTAAGCGCGCGCGACGACGGCGACGAGCACCTCGGCGACTCCGGCATCGAGGAGCGCGCGAGCGCAGGCGTCGGCGGTGGATCCCGTCGTGAGCACGTCGTCGACGAGCAGAACACGCGATCCGGGGACGGCGCGCGGCTGACGCGGCCGGAACGGGCGCCGCCGCACGAGAGCTGGCAGCACGGTGCCACGAGCACCCGTACGGCGTTCGCTGCGCGACAGCGAGGCCTGCGGGGGCGGGTCGCCCACGCGAACCAGCCAGTCGGCGCGAAGGCGGCGCCCCAGGTGCTGCGCAACGCGCTCCGCCAGGAGCTCGGCCAGGTGAAAGCCACGCTCCGCGCGACGGCGCGGCACGGCGGGCGCGCACGCGACGACGTCGATCCGATCCAGTTCCTCCCACCCCGCGAGCGCGTCGACGAGGAGACCCGAGAGCGGACCGGCGAGCAGAACGTCCCGGCCGTACTTGGCTCGCCGGACGAGCTCGCCGACGAACCCGGCATAGGGGGCCGCCGCGCGCGCCGCCGCGAATCGCGGCCGCAACTCGCCGCAGGCCGGGCACGCGAGAGACGGGATGCCGGGACCGAGCGACGCAGCGCAGCGTGGGCACGGCGACGGAGCCCGCCCGGGGATCCGACGCAGACACGCCTCGCCGAGCCCGAGCCGGACGAGGTCCTCGCGCCCGCAGGCCACGCACCGGGGCGGAGCAAGCAGATCCAACGCAGCACGAGCGAGTCGTTCGAACGCCACAGAAGAGGGACGCGCGAGAGTCCGGAACGGTTACGCGGACTTCGGGATCACGGTCCGACGAGGGCGTAGGTCGCGCGCTCGCGCGTGGCTCAGGGCGCTAACGCGCGAACCAGCGCTTGACGTCGAGAACGTCCAGCACGGCATCCCAGCCCATGAGCTGAGCGAGGGTCGCGACGAGCAGCACTCCGGCCCAGACCCAGAAGACGGCCACCAGAACCCGGTCCGAGCGGCTCGGCGGCGCATCGGGCACCGCTTGCGGCGTGCCGTCGGAGCTCTCGGTGGAGGGGGTGTCGACGGCTGCCATGGGGTGCCGGGAGGGTACGGGAGCCCGGAACGAGCGTCAATCGGGGCGCGAGCCGGGCCGTGGACTAGCTGAGCAGGCCTTCGCGCGACGCCTCGTCGTGGAGTCGGCGAACGGTGCGGATCTCTTCGATGATCTGCATCGGCGAGAGGACCGCGTCGTCGCCGCGAGCGCGATGGTCCTGGAAGCTGCCGACCGAGAGCTCGTCGTCGTCGTCCTCGTCCTCGAGGGGATCCATCGATCCGAGGATCGCGGGCGAGAGACGGCCCTCGGCCTTCAGGTGCGCGAGCGCCGGTCCCAGGCTCGCGATCTCGACCTTGAACTTCTTCATCAGGAACGCCCGTGCGTCGCCGCCGCTGGCGCCCATCGACTCCGTCGGCGGCGGCGGCTCTTCGTCGCGCAGCGGCGTGGCGACCGGGACGGAGATCGCCTGTGAGATCGCCTGGGAGATCGGCCCAGAGACGGACACAGAGACGGGCGCCGAAACGGGCGTGGCTCGCGGCGTGGCGCGGACGGGCTCCGGCGGGGCCTGCGGGGCGCCGCTGATCGAGCCCTGTACTGAACTGTTCGCTGAGCTCTGCACGGTGCGACGGGCGGCTTCTTCCGCACCGTCCTCGAGCAGCCAGGCACCGGCCGGACGCTCTGCCGCCTTCACACCCCAGTCGTAGGCGCCGTCAACGACCGGCTCGGGCTCGGGCTCGTCGAGTTCGTCCTCCTCGGGACGCGAGAGCATCGACGAGAGCGGTCGATGGCCGTGCGGTGCGGCGGGCGCCTCGGTCACCTCAAACTCGTCGGCGTCGACCTCAGGCACGACGCGAGCCTGCTGCATGGCCGGCTCGGCGACGCGGGCGGCCTCGAACGACTCGGAGACCGAGTTCTCGAGGGTGCCCATGACGAGCCCCTCGACCTCGGCGAAGATCGCATCAAAACTCGCGCACGGGTCCGGCCGCGAGACCGGCTCCGGAACCGGCGGCGGCGCCGGTCGAACCTGGGCCGGTCGAACGGGGGCCGGGCGAACGGGAGCCGGGGCGGCCGCACGAGCCGGAGGCGCTTGGCGGGCGTGCACGTCGCGACGCAACGTGGGCGGCTCGCGACGCGGAGGCGTAACCGGGCGCGCGGCCTCGTTGGCGGCCGCTGCGGCCGCAACACGGATCGCGTCCGCCGTCGAACGACGAATAGTCGGCGACGGCCGAGGCACCGGCGCCGGCTCACGAACTGGTGCGGCGACCGGAGCTGAAGCCGGGGGTCGCTGAACCGGCGCAGAACGCGGAGGTGGTGCGTACGCCGGCTGAGCGCGCGGTGGCGCGGCGTGGGCCCGGGTGGGAGTGGCCGCAGTGGGATTGGCCGGGGCGTAGTGGGCGGGAACGGGCTGGGCTGGGCTGTGCTGGACAGGAACGGGCTGGACAGGAACGGGCTGGGCTGGACTGCGCTGGGCTGGCGCAGGCGCCGCGGCGGGATGTGCCGCGGCGGGACGGACGGCCGCCTCGCGGTGCGCGGGATACGGCTGGGCCGCCGGATGCGGCGGCGGCGGAGCGTGACGCGGCGTCGCCTGCTGTGGGACGGCTTGCTGTGGGACCGGCTGCTGAGGGGTCGCCTGACGCTGGTCCGGCGGCGACGGAGGCGCGGCGGCAGGGGGCGCGGGCTGAGCGGCGGGGGGAGCCTGCGGCCGCGCACGTGGCGCCGGCGAGTCGTCCTTCACGATTCCGTGTTTGCGCAGGCGCTCGAGCGCCGTCTTCAGGTCCATCTTGGGTCGAGAGCCCGACGCGTCGACCGTCGGGCTGAAGCTCCGAGCGGCCGGGCGAGGCGCTGGGGCGGCGCGAGCCGGAGCCTGTGCGAGCGGCGGAATCGACGGGCGAGGGGCCACTGCCCGCCTCGCGGGTGCCTGGGCCGCCGCGGGCGGCGCCGCCGAGCGCTCAGCGGGCAGGGCGTTCGGGCTTGCCGAGAGCCTCGGGCCGTGCGCGTTCCCGGTAAACCGCTTGCGCGGAGGGGCCGGCTGAGCCGCAATCCCGGCCTCGGCGTCGGAGAACAGCGCGTCGATCTTGGCCTGGATCTCGCCCGTGTTCTGTGCGCCCCCCGACGGGGCGGCATGCTGGATCGCCGGGACCACGGCCTCGAGACGCTGCGCCGACTCCGAGAAGAACTGGCGCATCTCCGACTGAACCTTCTCGTCGATCGCGCCGGTGGTCACCGGGCCTCCACCAGAACGCTCCGCCCGCTCACGGAATCGCTGCTCCATGAGTTCGATCTCCCGGCGATGCCGAAACGGATCGAACGTCGCTGGCGACGGGTCGGAGTCAGGGGGGTGGGCGGACATAGGGTCGAATGGATCGGACGAGCCCGCGGAGGGCCCACCTCCCTTTCGGGGATCCGCAGCCTCGGACTGAACTGCTGATCCCGGCAGCGACACTCCCGGTCCAGGCAGTGATTCAGAGCGGGGCTTCCCGATTTCGCTGTCGATCCTCGCGCTCTGGACGCTACGTTCCACGCCACCGTGAGCAGCCCCGAGGAGCGTCTGCCCGTCCCGCCAGAGACGATCAGCGGCATCCGCATCGGCGAGCGCCTGCGGAGCTCTGGCGTGATGGCGGTCCACGCAGGTACGGACCCGGTCGGAACTGCGCTCCGCGTGTACCTGGCCGATCAGGAGGCGCTGGGCGCGGACTACGGCGCCGACGGCTTCCTCGAGATCGTCCGGCGAGCCGCCCGAGTCGAGCATCCCGGACTCGTCACGTTCACGACGGGCGGCCGCAAGGGCGCCGTCGTCTTTGCCGTGGCCAAGGACGTCGGTGGACGCACGCTCGACGAGCTACTGGGGCGCGGTGGTGCGCTCGCCCACGAGCGTGCGCTCGGCATCGCGGCAACCGTCGCGGAGGTGCTTGCGGCCCTCGTGAAGCACGGGGCGCGGCACGGCGACCTCACTCCACGTCGAATTCGGCTACCCGGCAAGGGAGAGGTCCGGGTCCAGCCGCCGCGCCTCGTCCCGGCGGCGCTCGCGCCGCGTCGCGCGCGCTATCAGGCTCCCGAGGAAGCGCGCGGAGAGCCCGGCGACGTCCGGAGCGACCTCTACGTGCTCGGCCTGATCCTCGTCGAGGCGCTCACCGCGAAGTCACCGGTGCCGGGATCCGGGGCGAGCGCCACGTCCGCGCTGGCCGCCGCCAACGTCCCTCCGCCGACGGAGCTCGTTCCAGGGGCCTCACCGGGTCTCGTTCGCGTTCTCGCGCGGCTCCTCGCCCCGGCGCCCGACCAGCGCTTCGCGACGGCAGACGCCGCCGCCCGCGCACTTCGCGCGGTGCAGCGCGGGGTGGACCCCGGCGACGGCGCGGATGTCGCGCCGATCGCTGGGCCGCTGGACGCCCCGGTCGATGCCGCGCGACCCGAGACCGCCCCCATCGACGTCGGCGCGGTTCGCGCCATGCTCGACGAGCAGGGCCTGCCGCCCTCACCGTCCCCATCGCCTGCACGCGCGAGCGCGTCACCGCGAGCATCGCGGCCCGCAGCGGCCACCCCACCGCCGGCCCCCCCCCCACCGGCCGAGCCTCCGGCCACGTCAGCCGAGGTCAACGCGCCCGACCCGGAGTCCGTGAAGCGCAGCCCGGGGCGGCTGTACGTCAAGGGCCGGCTCGGCAAGACGATGCTCGAGATCGATGATCACGTCTGGCTGGGCAAGCCCGCCACCGCGATCGACGTCCAGGCCCAGACCGAGTCGTTCCCCGACGCCCTCATCCGGATCGAGCGCGGACGCTTCGCCGACGAGCTCCATGCGCTGTCCGGTGAGGGAGCAGCCGGCGAGGTGCGCGTGAACGGCTCGGTGACGACGCGCCACGAGTTGCAGGACGGCGACGTCATCGCGGCCGGCGTGATCCGTGGGCGTTACGAGCGCGCTGCCCGTCAGGCCCTGCGTGCGACCGGAGCTGCGGCCCGGCGTGGCAAGAGTGGAACCAATCGCGCGCTGACCATCGTCTGCATCGTCGGCAGCCTGCTGGCCGTGGTGTGGGCGGGTTCGAAGGCGTCGCGGGTCGGCGACGCCACGTCCGCGGCCTCGGCCGCCTCGCGTACTGCCGCGCGCACCCTGGCGTCCGCGAAGCTCGAGCGCGTCAGCACCGACGACGACTCCGCATCGACGCAGGAGGCGCGCGCCCGCGTCGCCTACGAAGCCGCGCGCAACCTGCTCCGTCGACGTCCGGACGACCCGGGCTCGGCCCGGCGCGCGCTGGTCGACGTCTCGACGCGTTACTCGGGCACCGCCTACGGAGCGCTCGCCGCACTCGAGGCAGGCGAGCTCTCGGCGCGGTCGCGCACCACGCGCGGCGAGATGTTCGAGCGGCTCCTCGCCAAGGCCGAGGACGACAGCGCCGAGGGACGTCTCGACGCAGCGCTCCGACGCCTGCGCACGTGGGCCGACGAGCACATGAGCTCGCCGGAGGGCGCCGCAGCGCGGCGCGCGATCGTACGCCTGCAGGCCGAGAGCGATGCGCGCGTCGAGTCGGACCTGGCCGTGCTGCACGCGGCGCGCGACCTACGCGACTGGCGCACGGCCCTGCAGGCCGCCGACCAGATCCTCGACTACGTTCCGCTCAGCCGGCGCGACGAGATCATCGCCGTGAAGCGCGATCTGAAGCGCCGGATGGACTCGACGCTGGCCGGAGATGGCGAGTCCTCCGGAGGTGCCGCGGGCGGCGACCCGCCGTCGGATCCAGGTCGTCCCCCCGATCCCACGCGACCGCCCGACCCGACACGCCCACCGGACCCGACGCGACCACCCGACCCGGGGCCGACCGCGGAAGTGAGCGACGAAGAGGCGCTGGCCGCGTTCAAGGAGGCCCGGCGGCTGATGGATGCCGGCGACGACTCCGACGCGATGGAGGCGTTCCTCGAGTTCTTGAGTGAGTACAAGTCCACGCCCACCGGCGCGAAGTACGACCTCGAGGTCCGCAAGCGCATTACCACGCTCGCGGTCGGCGACGCCGGTATCGAACACCTCTTCCGCGGCGAGGTCGAAAAGCGCGATCGAGGTCGCTGGCGGATCACGTACGACTTCGAGGACGCGGACCAGCTACTCGACTTCCGCGACGTCAACACGTTCGAGGCGCCGCCGCGAGCCGACTGGACGAGTGCCTCGGACGGCGTGAGCGCGAAGGGCTCCGGCACGTTCGTCCTCGACGCGCACTTCCAGAGTGACTTCCTCTCGTTCCAGGTCGAGGTGCAGCCCGGGCGCGCGCACGACATCGGGATCATGTTTCTCGAGGCGGGCGAGACGAATCGCTTCTACCTCTACACGCTGCAGAACAGCTTCTTCACGCTCGGCAAGCCGGGCGTGCGCGAGAAGTTCGCCGAGAACTCGATCGTGCTGTTCGGACCGGACATGTGGGCCGACACGCCGCCGGGCGAGATCGGTTACGTGCGCAAGTGCGGCGCTCAGGAGCCGCGCGTGAAGGTCGGCGAGACGATCTCGATCAAGGCCGGCAAGGCCGAGGGCGAGGTCTGGATGCGCTTCCCTGGCGGACGCACGATCCGCGGCAGCGCCTACGGCGACAAGAAGTACGAGTTCAGGGGGCTGACGCCGGGACTGTTCATGGTCAACAGCGCGGGTGCCTTCGACAACGTCGTCGTCGAGGGCGTGCCCGATCCGGAGTGGGTCGCCCGCCGCTGGCGTGAGAGGCTGTCTGGACTATGAGAACAGCGGACCGGACGATGAGATCCGCACTCGCCACCGGCGTGCTGACGCTGGCCGCCCTGACGGGGTGCGCGTCGGACAGCCCATTGCGCTCCGAGCCCTCGACCCGGCAGGACACCGTTCGTCCCGAGAGCACGGCGCCGGAGGGCCTGACCGACATCCGCAGCGAGTTGGCCGGCCAGCGTGCCACGACGCAGGCAGCCATGAATCCCAACACGCCTACGTCCGCGTACTCGACGGCCGACGACGGGTCGCCGTGGTACTCGCCGTTCTTCGACGCGCTGGACATCGCGGCCGGCCTCTCGCGTTTCTTCCCCTGGTAGCGCGACCTCAGAAGGTGTTCCGACCAACCGCGCGCCGCCGGTCACGTTGTGGATGGGAACACCTTCTCAGCGCACGAACGCGCAGCCGGCGCGATACGCGCACGTCCCGCACGGGGTCTCGCCGGTCGGGGCATAGTCCCGATCTCGCGTACGGCGTCCCAGCTCGGCCAACAGACCCGCCTCGAGGTCCGCGAGTTCCTCGGCGGTGGTGGAGATGTCCACGGCCCGGGCCTCCGGCAACGAGAACAGCACGCTGCGCACGGGGATCTCGCCGGTGACGCCGCGCAGCGCGAGGGCGTAGAGCTGCATCTGGAGCGTGTACTCCGGCGTCGCCTCGGCGAGACGACCGGCCTTGTGATCGACCACGATCCAACCGTCATCGCTGCGGAAGACAAGATCGATCTGACCGCGCACGATCGTGCGACCCGCGCGGAGCAGGACCGCCTGCTCGCGCCGCACGCTCTCTCGCGGCACGCCGCGCACAGCGGCGCCGATCTCGGATGCCGCGAACCCACGCACCCAACCGACGATGCGTTGGACGTCGCGCGGATCGGGCGGCGCGCCGCCGGTCTCGGTCCGCAGCGACGCGCGCACAACCGTCTCGATGTCGCCCGAGAAATCGGGGACCAATCGCTCGAGTGCGAGGTGCGCGGCACGCCCGCGCGCTCGAGCGTCGAGGGGCAGGCCCCACTCGTCGTCGTCGCCCGGACGCTCGCCACCCCCACCACTCGGGTCGGGATCACCCAGCGCGCCCAGGCGCAGGTCGAGCGACTCCGGGAGACCCAGGACGTGCCGGCAATGGAACTCCTCGGGACATCGCGCGAACGTGACGAGCGCGCTGACGGTCGTGGCGTAGAGCGTGCCGGTGGCCGGCGGAAGCGGGCGGCGCGACTCCGCCACGCGAGCTACGGCGGACTCTGAAGACGCCGCCGGGACGTCCCCAGCGGGGACACGTCGCGCGCGCAAAGCCGGCGCCACGGTCGCGAGACGCGGCCGCGAACGAGGCCCGGAGGCGAGCGTCGGCTCGACCGGCTCGAGCAGTCGCACCAGCGCGCGCGTGCGCTGCGCCGCATCGGCACCCGGACCGACGTCGATGTCACCGGGCTTCGCCGGGTCGATTGCGGCCGGATCGATTACGGCTGGATCGATTACGGCCGGGTCGATGACGGCCGCGTCGAGGAGCGCCGCGACGCGATCCCACCACGGTCGCTCCGAACGGCGTGAGACCGCCGCCACGAGAACGAGATGCTCCTCGGCGCGCGTGAGCGCCACGTAGAGCAAGCGCATCTCCTCCGCGACGCTGCGCGCCTGCTCGCGTGCGCGCAGTCGCTGGAAGTCGTGGGGGACGACACCGTCGAACGCCGGGAACGCCGGAGCGGTCCGTACCGCAAGGCCGCGTGCGGGGTCCGACGCGATCGCGCCGATCTCGCGACCCGTCTCGCGTCCCAGCCCCGGCACGACCACGATCGGGAACTCGAGGCCTTTCGCAGCATGCACGGTGAGGATCGAGACGGCCCCGCGCGACGCGCCGGCTACCGGAGCCTCGGTCTCGCGCACCTCGAGCTGACGCAAGCGACGCAGCTCGGCGGCGAACTCGCCCAGCGTGCGATCTCCGGCGGCGTCGGCCGCGACCGCCATCTCGCGCACCTTGCGCAGGTTCGCGGCGCGCTGACGCCCATTGCGGCGCGCGAGCACGATCGTGTCCAGGTCGGTCGCGCCAAGAGCGCGATCGATCAGGGCCGCCAGTGGCTCGGAGCCGCGTCGGGCGCGCAGGTCGGCGAAGATCCCGACGAAGCGACGCAGGCGACGGGCGTCGCGATCCGCGAGCTGCGGGGCTCCGTCTTCGCCAGCCGTCCAACGGGCGAGGACCGCCGCGAGGGGCTCACGATCGCCGCGTTTCCCGGCTCGACCCGACGTCAGGCAGAAGAGCGCGTCGTCGTCGATACCGCAGAGCGGCGAACGCAGAACAGCGGCCAGCGCGACGTCGTCGCCGGAGTCGTCCACGCACGCCAGCAGGTTGGCGACATCGACGACCTCGCGCGCGTCGTAGAACCCGCGCCCCTTGACGACGAGATACGGAACGTCCCGCTCGAGCAGCTCGCGCTCGAGCAGCTTGACCTGGGTGGTCGCGCGCAGCAGCACGGCCACGTCGCCGTACCCCGCCGGTCGACCGTCAACGGCGTCGTCCTCACTCCGGTCCGTCAGCGTGAGGGCTTCGGCGCCGTCCACGAGGGCGACGATGCGCTCCGCGATCCAACGCGCTTCGGCGCGATGGCCAGCCGCCGCGTCCTCGGTCTGGACGCAGACGGCCTCGACGCTGGGGACCTCCTTCGCCACGAAGTCGAGCGCGGACACCAGCGGCTCGAATGGCACCGCCACGAGCCCGGTGTCGGGATCGGCGTCGGACAGCCCCGACGCGAACAACGCGTTCACGACGCCGGTGAGTTCCGGGCGCGCGCGGTACGACTCCTGCAGCCGCACGAGCTCCGCCGCGGTCGACGCAGCGCGCTCCTCGTGTCGGAGGAACACCTCGACGTCCGCACCCCGGAAGCCGTAGATCGACTGCTTCGGGTCACCGACGACGAACAGCGCGTTCTCCGGTCGCAGCAAATCGAGCAGTCGCGCCTGCAGCGGATTGACGTCCTGGAACTCGTCGACGAGCACCTCGGCCCAACGGGACCGCGCGGCGCGGCGCACGGACGACTGGTCGGCGAGAAGCCGCACGGCGCGCAGTTCCAAGTCGGTGAAGTCGAGAGCGGCGCCGTGCCCCTTCGCCTCCGTGTGCAGCTCGGCGAGCCGAGCGAGAGTGGCCGCCAGCTGCTCGCGAAACGGTTGCAGCGCCTCGGCCGCCAACGCACGCAGCAGGTCGTCGGCCGCGGTGCGGACGTCGGCGAGGAACGGCTTCACATCCGCGCTGCACGAGAGGTCGAAACTCTTGCGCAGCGCGTGCACCGCCGCGGCGGCGTCCACCGCATCAGCGTCGTCGCCGGGGACGAGCTCTGCGGCCGCCAACGCGCGGTCGACACGCTGCTGCGTCTTCGGCGGACCGACGCCGCGCACCTCGGCGAGAGCGGCCGTGGCGTCCGAGAGAGCCACGGCCAACGCGGAGCGAGCACCGGGATACGGGAGTCTCCGAACGAACGCACCGACGTCGTCGGTGCTGGCGCGGGCGGCTCGATAGACGTGCAGCAGCGTCTCGTCCGGATCGGCTCCCGGCAGCACGCCGAGAGCGTCGAGCCGCGCGGGGTCCTCGGCCGCGAGTTCCGCCATGAGAGCGTCCCGAGCCTCGCGTTCCACGCGCGTGGCGCGCACGTCGTCGAGCACGACAAATCCCGGGTCCACACCGGCCTCGATCGCGTGTTCGCGTAGCAGTCGCGCGCAGAACGCGTGGATCGTCGAGATGGCCGCCGACTCGACCTCCTCGCGTGCCGTCGTGCGACCGCGTTCGAGCAGTGCGCGCGCTAGGCGGTCCTTCATCTCCCCCGCCGCACGCTCGGTGAACGTGATGGCCAGGAGGCGGCGGAGATCGACACCGTCATCGACTACGCGCTGAACGATGCGCTCGGTGAGCACGCGCGTCTTGCCCGTGCCGGCGCCCGCAACGACACATACGTCGGCACCGCGGGCTTCGATCGCGCGGCGCTGGCCGTCGTTCGGTGCCGGGCTCATCCGCTCACCTCGTCGACGCGGCACAGGTCCGAGTACGCGCACCACGCGCACTGGTCGCGGTCGCGCGGGAGCACGGGGATCGCCGCGGAGCGGATCTGGCCGTCAAGTTCGACGATGCGCCGCGCGACGGCATCGAGACGGTCCGACGCATCCTCCGTCCAGTCGACGTTGCCGCGACCGCCCGGCGCATCCTCGGTCAGCCGCAGCCAGCGCACGCGGTGGTCCCGCAGCGTCAGGTAGCCCGCGGCGACCACCTCGTCACCGCGCCCTCGCACCAGAGACAGCGCGTAGAGCGGGAGCTGCAGATCCTCGGCGTCGTCGATCTTCCGTTCGAGACCCGCGTACCGCCCGTGACGCGACCACTTGTAGTCGAGCACGATCGCCCGTCCCGCCGCGTCGCGATCGATGCGGTCGATCTGCCCGGACACGCCGACCACGTGGCCGTCCTCGCTGAGTTCGAGACGATCGCGTCCCTCGGGTCCGGAACCGACGCGCTGCTCGAACGACGCCGGTCGGAAGCCGGGGGCCGGAGCCGCCCCGGTCACCACGCGCTCGACCGCGGCGCAGATCTCGGCCCGCTCGCGCTGCACGTGGACGCTCGGCCGCACGCGCCCCGCGATCTGGTGCCAGGCCGACTCGAAGTGCTCGCGCGCCTGCTCGGTGGTCGTCGCACCGCCGTCGAGTGCTCGCTCCAGCGCCAGGTGCGCGACGTTCCCGGCCAGCATCGCCGAGAGTCCGTCGTCGGGCCCGGCCTGCCGTTCCTCCAGATCGAGGCCGCGCGCGGCGAAGTGCCGATACGGACACTGGACGAAGTCGCGCAGCGACGACGCCGAGCGCGCGCGTGGCGCCGTCATGCGCGCACGTGCGCCCCCGTCAGGAGACAGCGTCGGCTGATCCGGGTCGCGGCCGATCGCCGCGCGTACGAGCACGCCGTCGTCGGCGAGTGAACCATCCGCGTCGACCAGCTCCGCCGCCACCGCCTGGAGCAACGCGAGTCCGTCGTCGGCACGCGCCGCACCGTCGCTGCCGGGGGCATGCCGCTCACCGAGGACGGCGAGCGCAGAGCGGATGAGATCCGTGTCGCCGAACGCTTCGCCCGGCTCGGGGCGCTGATCTCCCGGGGTGCGAGCGACGCCGTCGGGATCACGCTCGTCGACGGGGAGGATCTCGCGCAGCTCCTCGAGGAACGGCGAGGGCAGCGCCGGGTCACCGCGCGCATCGGTGAGAGGAGCGGTGAGGACGAGGCGATCCGTGGCACGCGTGACGGCGCTGTAGAAGAGCAGTCGTTCGCGGCGCAGCGCCTCGTCGAGTCGCGCCGGCAGCCGAACGCCGGATGCGCGAGCCACCTCGCCACGGTCGTGGTCGGGCAGGAAGAGGTCCTCTCGCGCGGCGCCGGGGAACTCGCCCATCCGCAGTCCCGCCACGACGACGGCGCGGGCCTCCCACGTGCGCGCCTCTTCCGCGTCGACGACGTTGATGGCATCCACGCGTGCATCGCGAGGAGCGGCGCGCGCGGTCTGCGCGGCCTCGGAGACGAGCCCTACCAGTTCGGTCGGCGTGATCTCGTCTCGCCCCGCGGCACGAACTGCCGCGACCGACTCCGCCACGAGTGAGCGAACGCGCTGCACGGCGGCGGCGTCGCGGGCCGCGGTCTCGTCGTCCGTCCGGCCCTCGTAGGACCACGACACGAGCGTCGCGAGAGCCCCGAGGAGCGCGTCGGCGACGCGGGCCGTCGGTGCCGGCTGCGGCCCCAAGCCGATCTCGCGCACCGACTCCAGCCAGGCGACGACAGCCGGCAGTTCGGGGTCACGCGCCGCAAGGGCCAGCAGCGACTCGACGTCGGGCGGCACGCCAAGACGCGCGCGTTCGCGGAGAGCGTCCGACTCCAGGTCCGGCACGCCGCGCGCGGCACCGGCGGCGAGGAGCGTGAGAGCGTCCTCCACAGGATGGGCTCCCGCCGCGAGCTGCAGTCCGCAGAGCGCCACTCGTGCCGCCGGGAACGTGCAGAGTCCGGCGCCGCCGGCGGGCCGATGCGGGACGCCATGCCGCCGGAGCGCATCCAGCACGCGGCGCCCCGTGTCGCCGTCCAGCCGCCGGACGACCACCAGGATGTCGCTCCACGCCGTACCCTCCGCCGCGACGCGCCGGCAGCTCCGCGCCACGCGGTCGGCCTCGTCAGCGGGATCGGCGCCGGCGAGAAAGCGCACGCGACCGTCCCCTGAGGCGGGCTCGACCCCCTCTCCGGCGGCGCGCCGCTCGACGCGGAGGAGGTCGCCGACGAGTCGCGGGTTCCCGGGAAGCGCCTCGGCGACGAGCCCCGAACCGACGATGAGCCGACGACGCAGCGACGCCGATGCCGCAAACGGCCCGGCTTCCGAGCCACCGGGATCGGCGAGCAAGGTGACCAGTGCCTCGTCGGCGCACTCGGCCAAGCTCTGCACGATGCGTTCCTGCACCTGCGTGAGATCGGTGAACCCGTCGAGGGCGAACAGTCGCAGATCCTGAGGGGGGCGCTCGCGCAGCGTCGCCAGGAGTTCCCGCAGCAGGTCCTCGTGGTCGAGCAGACCCAGCGCAGCGAGGCCAAGCTGATACCGACTCAAGAGGTCCGCGAGCACCTCGAGCCGTTCGCCACGCACGCCGGGGATCGACCCGGCCGCGGCAGCGAGGCGCTCCGAGGCGGCAGCGAGGGCATCCGGACCGGGCTCAGGCTCCGAGGCCTTGACCTCCTTGAACAGCCGCAGCACGGCGCGTCGGAAGCCCGCGAACCGACGGACGTCGCGAAACGCCTCCGCGTCCTGCTCGAGCAGCGCGCGGACGACGACGGCATCCTGCACGGCGGCCGGCGCCAGCGCGTGCAGGCGGAGGCCCGTCTCGCGTTCGGCCAACTGCTCGAACGTGCCGATCCCTCGGTCGAGCAGGGCCGGCAACCCCGCGTCGCCGCGCAGCAGTCGGCGCTTCAGGTGCTCAGCCTGCGAGTACGTGGGGACGACCACCGCGAAGCGCTCGAAGCGGCCGGTCGCGTCGTGAGTCGAGACGAGTTCAAGGAGCCTCTGAACGACGCGATGGGTCTTGCCAGAGCCGGCCCGGCCGCAGAGAAGGGTACGCGTCACGGAGCCGACCGTACGCCGTGCGCCGGACAGGCCGGACATCACCGGTTTTCGGGCCCGTCACGAGGCTCGCCGCTACCATCTCCGTGATGCCCGAAATCGATCGCTCCGTGGCCATCCTGGGGACCGGCTCCGCCGTGCCGAAGCACTGTGTCACGAACGCCGAGTTGCTCGAGCGGATCAACGGCTACGACGAGACCTCCGGCGATTTCGCCGTCTGGGTGGATCGCGTCACGCACATCCAGAAGCGCTACTTCACGGATCCGGCAGAGGACGGCGTGAAGGTGCTCTCGACCGAGGCCGCGCGTGGCGCGATCGAGTCCTCGGGCGTCGATCCGGGGACGATCGATCAGGTCATTCTCTGCTCCTTCACGTTTCACGACATGTACCCGGGTGTGCACGCGTGGCTCGCGCAGGAGTTCGGCATCACCGGCGCGTCGTTTGTGCTCACGGCGGCGTGCTCCGGCTCGCTGCTCGGCGTGACGCTCGGTCGTTCGCTCGTCCAGTCCGGTCAGTGCCGCAACGTGCTCGTGATCGGCTGCGAGTGCATGTCGCGGGTCGTCGACTGGTCCGACCCGATCACGGCCATCCTGTTCGCCGACGCGGCCGGCGCCGTCGTCATCGGCAAGAAAGACGACGGCGAGGACACGGGCTTCATCGGCAACAGCGTCCAGTACACGGACTACGCCGACGGCAACATCCAGATGGACAACGCGAACATTCCGCTGGACATGGTCCTCGGTCCGGAGCAGAGCCGCACGACGCACCGCGAGTTCGTCCGCATGGAAGGCGGCCCGCGCGTCATGCGCAACGCCGTCAACCGCATGGCGTCGTCGGTGGTCGAGGTCTTCGGCTACACGCTGAAGGACCTGAAGGCCGGGAACGAGGATCTGCGGGAGATCCTCGCGCAGGTGCATCTGATCCCCCACCAGGCCAACGGCCGCATCGTGGACAGCCTGCAGAAGGCGCTCGGACTCGAGTCGGACCACGTCTATCGCACGGTCTACGAGCACGGCAACTCGTCGGCGGCGACCAACATGCTGACCCTCGACTACGCTGTGCGTCAGGGCAACATGCACCGCATTCCGCCGGAGGACGGCTCCGGCAAGATGGGCACGATCGTCAAGACGAACGACACCCTGAAGAAGGGCGACCTCGTCGTCCTGACCGCCATCGGCGCCGGCTACATCTACGGCGCGATCGCGTTCAAGCACGCGTTCTAGGTCGGGGAAGACATGGATGGCCGCCTCCGGAAGGAGGCAGCGCCGAGAGTGCGCTACAGGAGTTCGACGAACTCCTCCACGGAGAGGCCCGATTGGCGGACGATGCTCCGCAGAGTGCCGCGCTTGAGATCTCGGCGGTGCATCGGAACGGTGACCCGGCGCACCGGGTTCTCGCGGGTTCGCAGGATCGCGTGGCTCCCGGTCTGGTGGTGAACGTAGAAGCCTGCGCGAACGAGAGCAGCGACGACCGGGCGTGGACGAAGTACCGGTAGACGCGCCACCGACTCAGCCCGTCGAGAGGAGGACCGCGATCCGCTCGTGGACCGGCAGGTCGGACACATCCGGAGGCAGGAGTTCGCCGTCCGCGAGAAGGCTCTCGCAGTAGCCGCGGATCACGTCCTCGGCCATGCGACGGGCTTCCTCAAGTGTGTTCCCCTCGGTCACGCAACCCGGCAGTGCCGGTACCGACACGGTGTAGCCGCCCTCTGGTTGCGGCTCATAGATCACGGTGTACGTGGGGGTGGTCATGGTCTCTTTCCCTGCCTGCGCAGCATACCCTCCCGCCGCGATGTGCGCTTCGTCTCGCGGCTGTCCCGCCCCTACGTCCGTCGCTGCCGCGACCCCTTCCGGATTACGGAACCCGGTCCGGTTCTTCGGCGGCGAAGACTCGGACCGGGTTCGGTGCCTCACGATCGCCTTCAAGCACGCCTTCTAGGTCGGACGAGACCGGAACGCCGACGGCGGGCCGCTACTCTGGTTCGCATGTCCGATGGCGCCGCCGAACTCCCTCCGCGCAATCCGCGCCGTTGGTGGGAGCCGCCGACAGACGTCCGGACGGGGCGACGCGTGTTCTTCGCCCTCGGGTTCTGCTGCGTTCTGCTCGGGATCGCGCTCCGTCTCGGGTTCAAGGTGAACCTCCTCCCGTGGGTGCCGTGGGCGCTCGGCATCGGTATCGTCGTGCTGAGATGGAGGCAGGGCCCGCAGTGGCGCTGGCTTTCGTTCGCGATCGGGTCAGGCAGCGCAGTGGTTGTCGCGGTCGTGGGACTCGTGGCGCTGGTGATTGGCTACCACTGGTGGATGCTGACCGACTTCGACGCCGCCGCATGGCGACAGGCCCACACAACGGACGGTCAGACCCGACTCCGGATGGTGGACGACCTCCTCGATCGCGACCTCCTCGTCGGCCGGACCGTCGGTGACGTTGACCAACTGCTCGGCGTCGACGATTCATGGGACGGCACGGGGTACGCCTCGGAGCGATTGGGAAGCGACCCGGTGGGAGACTGGGAGCGCGTGTGGGCTCTCGGTGGACGCCGCTTCCGCTTCGAGTGGCTCCTCCTCGACGTCGACGAGCGCGGGATCGTTCGCGACGCGGGCATCAAGACTTACTGACCCTCCGTCGGAACTACCGCTGACCGGGGGCGCGTAATACGGAACCCGAGACGGAGTGGAGCGCCCCCGGTGTCGGACTAGTTGTCGCGTCGTCTGCATGGGCCGTGGTCCCACTCAATCGACGGTTCTCTCAGATTCCGGCCGTCGATTCGGCGATCGACTGCATCTCGGTAGTTGAGGAGAGGATTCGAAGTGGCGGTCGCGGACCCATCGCGGCGTTCAGCCTCTTCGGTCTTCAGATCGCAGCTCGAAGGCCGAGCCGATGTCATCAGCGTCCAAGCCCGTCGCGCTCGTCGGGTGGGAGTGCGACCCGCCCGAGGCTCTGCGATTCGTTGCGCGCGTGCTTCGGCCCCTCGACGTGTACACGCCCGCACTGGAAGGCGCCGAGGTCGTCGTGCTCGGCGACGATGCGCTTGACGGACTTCGCCCGCGTCGTGCATCCCAGTTGCTGCCTGCTGGGGGGCGCGCCGTCTGGCTCTCGCCATGCGCTGTGGACTACGCCCGCGTCGTGACGTGGAGCGACGCGGGCTTCACTCGGATCGTCTCACGCGACGACCTCGTGCGTGCCGCGTTGGAGCGTGTCGATACGCCGAGTGCCGACGCCGCGCCCCCGCGCTCCTGGTTGCCGTCCGGCGTGCGGTTCCACCTTCTGAGCCAAGAGGGCTGGCGGGCGCTGGAGGCCGTGCTGTCACTGAGGGCGTTCCGGGTGCAGGAGTGGTGTGAACGTCAGCGTGTCACGCGACGCGCTCTCGGGCGGCTCCTCGAGCCGGCTCTACGAATGTCCCCGAAGGCGATCCTCCGGTGCTACCAACGCTTCCGCTGCGACCAGCTCGAGGCAGACGGTTTCCGACGCGCTGCGATCGCACCTCGTGTGGGCTTCGTGCGTCGGTCGTCGCTGAACCGGGGCTTGAAACCGCGTCGCTGACGTGCGCCCAATTCGTGCCCCCGGTCGCCCAAATCGTGCCCGTTGTGCGTTCAGGATTGCGCGCTACGCTCGTGTTCGACATCGATCGCAACGCCTTGCGGTAGCCGTCGGAAGTAGGAGCAAGCGAGCATGGAGATCATCGTTGCAGACGGCCGGGAGATCTCGGCAGGGGCTACCGGCGCCTACGGCTACGAGTCGAAGATCTACCCGATCGAGGGCTTCGACTACGTCTCTGGCACGCTCGTGCTTCACGCCATCTTCGGCGGAGCCGACGCGAACAGCCGGGAGTTCAGCTACCTGACGGAAGTGAGCCTCGACCGCGCCACCTGGGTGCCGCAGGGCATTCAGGTGCTGGACGTCGACGACGTCAACGAGACACCGCGCCTCGACGTCGGCGAGATCAACGGCCGGTACCTGCGCGTGAGTTACGGCTACGCGCTTGACGACACGCCGCCCGGCAGCGTGCTGTTCTCGCTCACGCTCAGTCTGACGAAGAGGCGTCGCTAGCGATGCGAGGCCGGTTCTCCGCGGCGCGTCCCTGCTGGGAGCGGGCATGCGCGAGGAGTGCCGTCGAGCGACGCCCATATCTAGAGAATTTCAGCGAGTCCTCGGCGCTTGATCGCGCCGCCAGCCGCGCGTGAGCGCACCAGGAGACAACAGCCATGATGATCCCCTTCGCGAAGAACCAGGTCATGGTCGGCGACTCGACCGCCGTCGCGACGACCTACACGGACTCCATCTCGCTCGGCGATCTCGACCGTGCATTCGTGATCTTCGATTGCCACAGCATCCACGGTACGGGCGCCGACATCACGTACACGCTCGAGGTCAGCAACGACGGCGTCACGTTCACCGCGCCGTCCGCGGCGTTCACGCAGAACGCGACGTCGGCGCCCCTGACGCAGAAGAAGGTCGGCGACATCGAGGGCGCGTTCCTGCGCGTCAAGTTGGAGCTGACGCTTGGCAGCGGAGCCGGCGGCGCGATCTTCGACATCCTCGTGAACCTCGACAAGGCGTAGGCACCGTCCTTAGTGCCCCCTGCTCCGACGACGGAGTGCACTCCGATGAGGGGAGACTGATCGATGCCATGCACCTGTGCACCTGGAGCGTCGTGTTCAACCGGATGCGCCCCCGCGGTGCCACCGGGCGGACTCGGCCTTGCTGTCCCCGCTGTACTCCCGCCGCCGGGGGCGACTGGCGCGATCGCTGGGATCGGACCGCAACCCGGGCCGAGCTTCAGCCAGTCGACGCTGCTTGCGCCACCAGGCCGGCTCCCGCCGGGTGGCGTCGGCAGTGACGCACCTCCTGCTGCGGGCACCGGCGGCGGGCCTGGCTGTGGCGGCGGACCCGGCTGTGGCGGAGGCGGTGGCGGAGGCGGTGGCGGTGGAGGTGGAGGTGGAGGTGACACCCGTCCTGGCCACACCCTTGCACCTCTGCCTCCGTCGTCGCCGCCTGGAGTGTTCATTGATCTCGGGACGTTCGCTCCTCCGCGTCCGGGCGGACCGGCTTCGAGCTTCGGCTTGCCGGGCCAGCAACCTGCGGGGGCGATCGCGCCGAAGTCGCGGGCGCCGTTCGGGCCGTCCGGGTGCGCCACGTCAGTGAGCTGCAGCGGGCCGGTGTGTCGACAGTTTGGCTGCTATCAGGACCTGTCGACCTGCCAGATCCACCTCGGTGGCGCGCCGACGACACAATTCAGCGGCGGGCCGTGGCTTGAGTGTCAGGGCGGGGTGGCTGTCATGGTCTATCCGCGCTCGACAACAACGCGCCCGGGCGGGTACGTAGACCGGCCCGGACAGCCCACCGACCCGACGAGCTCGCCGCCGTTGGTGTTCGGCCATCCCGCCGGCGGAGCTGGTGTTGATCGACGTGACGAAGTTCACTTCATCGACATCACTCCACTCCGGGAGCGCGATCATCCCACGTTGCCGCATCACCTGTCGTAGGAAGGGGAACTCCAATTGTTCAAGATCGATGTACAGGGCGCCGTTGAGGTGCATGAGGTCATTCCGAACACAGATGACTACGTCTCAGATTGCACGCCACTCTACGCCGATCCATACAATCACAAGGGCAGGTACGTCGCTCCGAGAAACTGCAAGAAGGACCTATTGCGTGCTCCAACTGATTGGACAGCCGGTTACGCGGTCACGATGAACAAGATCGCGACCGGCGTCCTTCGCGCCGATCGAGTTCGTCGGTGGCGGGAGTACTGGGAGGGCGCAGCTCGACTAACGGCGACCACTCACTCAAACGTCCTCCCGATCCGCATGCGTGATGAACTCCCAAAGGATGCTCGAATCGTCATTGCGCAGGAGATCGAGACGTTAGTCGGCTGGGAGATGTGGGAGGACAACGCGACCGGGCCCAGCGATGAAGGCGAGTACTCCTTGAAGACCGTCGAGATGAGAGAGCTCACACCGAAGGATCACGACGATCCCACCAGACCAAAGCTGCTCGACCGGCACCAATCCCCCCAGCACTGCCGGCAGGCGTGCGCGCTCTGGGTCCTACGCCGTGGCGTCACATGGGTGGGAACAATTGAGCCTACGCACAGAACGGCCATCCTTCCCCCTACCTCCCTCGGGGTGCAGGAGATCTCAAGATTGGCGAGTGGCGAGGATCCCACGAAGGCAAACGGAGACTACTTCGGTGACTCCTACTCGGACGAGGTGCAGCAGCTGGTGGGCGTGGAGAAACTGGAGTGGAAACTGAAACCAGGCCCGACATTGGCGAAGATCCGAGTCTGGAAGCCGACCAGCGACCCAGCGGAGGCGCCGACTGAGCACACGATTCAGTATTCCGTCAAACACTGCCCGTGCGACAGATACACGGAAATCCAGGTGCCGGTCGGCGGAGGAGGCAAACGCAAGTAGGGTACTTCGGGCTCGCACATCGCTCGGATAGGTCCGCGCGGCCGAAGTTGGCTTGCAGTCGTGGCTTCCCACGGCGGGACTGCCCCTCCATACTCGACGGATGATCGAATGCAAGTCTGCGGACGGACCGAGCTCGACGCGCTATCGCTCACGATGGATGGTCGCGGCGATCGCCGTACTGATGGGTTCGTGGGTCCTCATCTTCGCCTCTCTGAACTCCTCCCCCCCGCCGAGCCACTTGTGGATGAGTTGCGAGGACGCTCGACTCGTCAATCCGGTCGGCGCCCCCCAAGCCCTCCCGAGCCTCGATGAGTTGCAGCACGCTCCGACTGCTTCATACTGGGCCGAGTTGCCTCTCCTCGCGGACGGAGCGCCTGTCTTCGGGGCTGGCCACGCACTTCGCGTTCGTTCGCGATCGACGAAGATCCACGCGCTCCTGAGGCTCGTCGGGCTAGCGGGGGGAGATGAGACCGATGGCATCAAGTACGTGGCTACCGGTCGCCAGATTGAGTGGCCGACGATCGTGGTCCGCGATGGATCGGACGTGACCGTCGATCCAGGGTGGGTTGCCTGGTTCGAGCTCCGCCATGTCGACCTCCGAGAAGCTGAGGGCGACTTGGAGGAGTCACGCTGAGCAGGTGTGGCTGCTCCACGGTGCTGACCTGCCTCCAGCCTTCGTACCACTTCCTATGTCAGTCCCGACTCGTCGGTCGCGGTAGGGACACCGGTCACCCGGTGCCCCCCGCGCAGATCCGTGCGTGCGGCACTACCGCACACGGCTCCTACCTCGGGTGTTTGGCGTCGAAGCGCACGTTCGGGTACGGGTGCCGCACCTTGGGCCGCGGGAG